>JAXHSW010000200.1:0-17499 GCA_034190295.1 Cyanobacteriota bacterium
TGGGGAGATGGGGAGATGGGGAGATGGGGGGATGGGGGGATGGGGAGATGGGGAGATGGGGGATTTAATATTGAAGTGTGGATAGAATTATAAACATATACTGTATAACCGGATTCTATATAACCTCTCTGGTGGAGGGGAAGTCAGGAGTAAACCCACCCGCGGGCCCCGATCGTGGAGGGGAAGAAAAGAGAAAAATCAAGATAATTTCAGTATTTCAAGATAATTTCAGTATTTATTAGGTACTGTCAGTTCTGAAATTTTATTTATAACTAATTATCCGAACATGATATAATTCGGTATAAAAAAATGTTCCATCACCCCTACTCCCCCACTCCCCCACTCCCGGTCCTCCCTGACCTATCCGTGTATCCGTGCCATAATCCGTGTGAGCCACTCCCCCACTCCCGGTCCTCCCTGACCTATCCGTGTATCCGTGCCATAATCCGTGTGAGCCACTCCCCCACTCCCGGTCCTCCCTGAGCTATCCGTGTATCCGTGCCATAATCCGTGTGAGCCACTCCCCCACTCCCGGTCGTCCCTGAGCTATCCGTGTATCCGTGCCATAATCCGTGTGAGCCACTCCCCCACTCCCGGTCCTCCCCATCACCCCATCATAGCTCGCTCTCCTTTGCTAAAGCATTCACCGCTGCAGCTGCGATCGCGCTACCTCCACGTCTTCCATGGAGAGTAATAAATGGAACTCCTCGACTATTTGCGGCCAGTTCAGCTTTTGATTCCGCTGCACCTACAAATCCCACAGGAAAACCTAAAATCAAGGCAGGTTTTGCCATCCCCTCATCCAGCATTTCTAGTAAGTGAAATAGTGCCGTCGGTGCATTACCAATGACTACAACAGAATTCTTGCTCAGAGGTTTCCATAATTCTATCGCTGTTGCAGAACGAGTATTGTTAATTTGTCGAGCCATCTCAGGTACTTGTGGATGATTAAGAGTACAAATAACTTCATTATTAGCTGGCAACCGATGACGCATAATTCCATTAGCTACCATTTGAGAATCACACAGAATTGCCGCACCATCAATTAACGCAGCACGTCCTACTTTGATTGCATCTTCTGAAGCCACTAAATCTTCTACAATATCTGTCATACCGCAGGCGTGAATCAGTCTAACTGCAACATGAGCTAAATCTTGAGAAAATCTTTCTAGGTTAACTTCAGAGCGAATCATAGCAAAAGATTTACGGTAAATTTCTGCGCCATTGCGAATGTAGTCAATCATTTGGTAAAATTTTGGTAATTGGTCATTTCAGTTAGCCTCCTGTCGGAGGAGCTACGCTAACAGTACCTCTGCAATAAGGAAGCTTGAAAAATGAAATATTCTCTTTGCTTTCTCAGATAACAGTTTGGCAGAACTTGATTTCAAAATCTCACCTAATAATTAAGGTTTAAAGGAGAGACTTTAAAGGAGAAACAAGAAAAAATTTTCCTTTTAGGGATAGGTAATTATCAATTATCCATTATCAATTATCCATTATTGAATCCCTCTTCATTCTCTTCATTGGATGTCAGAATGATTTCAAAGATGGCTCCTTGGGGTTCGTTGCTTTTAGCACAAATGTTGTCTCCATGTGCTTCAACAACCATTTTGCAAAAGGCTAAACCCAATCCTATTTGAGAAACACCAGACATCATAGTTCCCACCTCGTATTTCTCAAAAATCTTTTGTCGCAATTGTTCTGGAACTCCCGGACCGGAATCAATTACCTGAATTCTACAATCTCCAGAATTGAGCAATTCTAAACTCACGATAATTTTACTCTTATGTGGAGAAAACTTAATAGCATTTGATATCAGGTTATCCAACACTCTATGATACAGAGTGGGATCGATATTAACTTTTTTACAGGGAACTTCTGGGAGTTGACTAACTAGGGACTGATTTTTTTGATTGGCGATCGCTTCAAAGTTTGAGACGGCAGATTCGATCAGACTGGATAGATCGACCTTTGTGCAATTGAGACGAATTTGACCAGATTCTAGTAAAGCCATGTTTAATAGATCGTCAATTAATACTTGTAATTTTTGTGCTGACGAATAAACTTGATTTAGTTTAATGTTTTGCTTATCTTTAGGATAATTAGGATTTTTCAACAGGTCTAAGCCAAACAAAACAATAGTCAAAGGATTTCGTAAATCGTGAACGACCATTTTTACCATGTCTTCCCGTAATTTGAGCATGGTTTGTAGGTTATCATACTGTTGCTTAATTCGTAGCATGGAGCTAACTCTCGCTCTTAGTTCAATTGCATTAACGGGTTTACTGATGAAGTCGTCAGCTCCAGCATTTATACAATTTGCCAGGTCTGACTTTGCAGTTAATGCTGTCACCATAATAATTGGAACAGCTTGCCATTCTGACATGGCTTTAATTTGCCGACAAACTTCAATACCATCAATTCCCGGCATCATCACATCAAGTAAAATCAGGTCTGGGTTGTAGGTTTCTAGGTTATCGATCCCATCTTCACCACTAGCAGCATAATATAACTCATAGTCTCGATCGCTCAAAAGAGCTTCAATCACATCAAAATTATTGGGTTGGTCATCAATCACTAAAATAGATGGTAAATTCATTTATTTTGTTTTTAAAAGTTTTTGAATAGTGGTTGTCAGTTCTCTTAGTTTAACAGGTTTGCTCAAGTAATCATTAGCTCCAGCAGCCAGACAACGTTCTCGATCGCCTACCATCGCTAGAGCAGTCAGTGCAACTATGGGCACATCGACCAATTTAGGAATACGGCGAATCTGGTTCATAGCCTCGAGGCCATCTATCTTTGGCATTGAAATGTCCATCAGAATCAGATCGGGGTTTTTCGACTCAGCAAAGGTAACTGCTTCTTCTCCATTCTTAGCCAAGATAATTCGATAGCCTTTAGCTTTCAGATAGCTGGAAACTGTACTGATACTTACTTTGTTATCTTCTGCTAGCATAATTAATGGGGATGTTTGCTGTAGATATTGATGAGGTTTAGTGCAAACTTCAGGCTGCACTTTCAATTCGTCGGAGGTATCTTTTGTCGCAGTGTAAGGAAGATCGATAGTGAAGCAACTACCGACTCCGACTTCACTTTTAACTCCCACTTTCCCCCCATGACGTTCAACAATACGTTTCACTAAGGCAAGTCCTAAACCAGTCCCTTGATAGTGTCGATTTAGGGCACTATCAATTTGCACAAAAGGCTTAAATAGTTTGTTTAAGTCTTGTTGAGCAATGCCAATGCCAGTGTCACTAACAGCAATTCTGAGGAAGTTTTGAGAATTAGCGACCTCTGGGTCAAGCTGCTGGTGATTGACCTGGACTTCCAGGGAAATACATCCTTCATCTGGGGTAAATTTGACAGCATTATTGAGTAGATTGATTAAGACTTGGCGGATGCGTCGTTCATCCACGAATAACTTGGGCAGGTTTTGCGGCAGTTTCACTTCTAGTCGAATGTTTTTCTTTTCGGCAAGTTGTTGGATGAAGGCTAGACTAGCTTCGCACAGAGAATAAACTGTAGTGACTGTATAGTTTAGCTTTAGCTGACCAGATTCAATTTTGGCAACATCCAGAATGTCGTTAATGAGTTCTAAAAGATGGTTTCCACTGCTCTCAATAGTTTGTATTGCTTTGATCTGTGGCTCACTCATACCGCCAAATATCCCCTCTTGCAGCCCTTCTGAAATGCCGAGAATTGCGTTTAGGGGGGTGCGGAGCTCGTGGCTCATGTTGGCTAGAAATTGGTTTTTAGCCCTGTTTGCGGTTTCGGCAGTTTGCTTTGCTTGCTCTAATGAAAAGACTTTTAGGGCGACTTCTTGTTCTAAGTTTTGAGTCAGACTTCTTAACTGCAAATGAGTTTTAACTCTGGCGAGGACTTCTTGCTCTTGAAATGGCTTCGTAATGTAATCTACTGCTCCTAGCTCAAAACCTTTAATTTTGCTTTCTGCATCTGCTAAAGCTGTGATAAAAATTACGGGGATATTGCAAGTTGCATGATTAGATTTGAGTTTTTTACAGATTTCAAAGCCATTCATGTCAGGCATTGTGATGTCTAATAAAATTAAATCTGCTGACTTGCGCTCTAGTTGTTTGAACACTCGTTCTCCACTGGTGGCAAACGCCACATCATATCCTACTGCACTGAGTGTTTGTGAGAGGACATCTAAATTTGCTGGTATATCATCAACGATTAAAATGACTATTTGTTTTGCTAATTCTTTACTCATGGCTTAGGATAGTTTAGAGACTGCTTAAAATTAAGGTGCTTTTGAATTAATATTTCAATTTCTTCTGTTTGAAATTGCTTTGCCAGTTGTGAGATTTTCTGGGTAAAGGGCAGATAGCGATCGCTCTTTCGCCCAATTTCTTCAGTCATTTTTACTAGCTTGAGCAGTAAGCCATCCTGGGCCAACTCAAAGAGCATTTGTAAATCCTCTAGTGGCGGTGCAACTATTTCGAGACTATCATCGTGAGTGATAGTAGAAGTTGAGACTGACTTAATTGTTTCATATTTCCAAGTAATTTGTAAATGGTTAGTAAGTAGAGCGAACATCTCCTCGGTATTTATAGGTTTGGGTAAAAAATCATCACCTCCTGCATCTAAGCTCATTTGTCGATCCATATCTGATACCGAAGCAGATGAGATAATTACGGTTATATGTTTTAGGGTATTATCGTTGCGTAACAGTTTGAGCATTTCAAAGCCATTCATTACAGGCATCTGTATATCTGTTATAATCAGATCGAATGTTTGTTGTTTGGCTTTGATTAATGCTTCTTGACCATTTTCTGCCTCGGTTAGTTTAAACCCTAGTGGTTCTAGCAATTCTACCAAAACTGAGCGATTTTCCCATCGGTCATCTACCACGAGCAGGTGGCGAATTGCTCCTTCATAACCAATAATTTGCTCCCCATTGCTCGTCGAAATCTGTTGTATCCAGTTATCAGCAATCTGCAAATCTACCTCAAAACTGAAAATACTACCTATCCCCAGTTTGCTCTTGACTTTAATTGTATCGCCCATCAACTCAACAATTTTTTTACTAATTGCCAAACCTAAACCTGTACCTTCTGATTGACGTTTTTTGTCACCAACTTGCTCAAAGGATTGGAATATACTCTCCAGATTGGACGCAGCAATACCAACTCCTGTATCTTCAACTTGAAACCCAATCCTGACAATACCATCTTCTACATTTTTGCCTGGTAATTTTACGGTTTTAACTTTGAAAGTAATACTCCCTTTTTCTGTAAACTTGACAGCATTACCAAGGAGGTTGATCAGCAATTGTCGCAGTCGTTTTTCATCCGTAATTACCCCTATGGGCAAATTGACATCAGGCTGATAAATCAAGTTAAGTCTTTTTTTGTCAGACTGGACGCGACAAATTTCTACAATTCCTTGCAAGAAAGAAGGAAAGTGAATCTCTTTGAGATTAAGTTCCAGTTTGCCAGCTTCTATCTTAGACAAGTCTAATATATCATTAATCAAGGTTAGCAAATGAGAGCCACACTGATGAATAATTTGAACCCCATGGCGTTCTTTTTCCCCTAATTCTTTAGAACGATTGAGGATCTGAGCATAGCCCAAAATACCATTGAGTGGTGTACGAAGTTCATGGCTCATGTTAGCCAGAAATTGACTCTTAGCATAGTTAGCAGCTTCAGCAGCGTTCTTTGCCTGCTCGAGTTCAGCAGTACGGGTTTGAACTCGCTGCTCCAGAGTTTCGTTTAGTTGCTTGAGGTTAGCTTCAGTTTGCCACTGGGAAATGGCGCCACCAATACTTCCAGCGATCGCCATTAATGCTGCTTTTGTATTATCATCCCATTGGCGCTCTTGGTGACAGTCATCAAACCCGGCAAATCCCCAGAAGTAGTCCCGGATAAAAATAGGCACTACCAGGATAGATAAAATTCCTTGGGAGTTTAGCAGCTCTCTTTCTACTTCTGGAAAGTCTTTTATTATACCTAAAATTGGCTGTTCTTGGGAGAGAGTATTATACCAACGGGGCATAATTTCTGGATAGAGAAGGTTTTGCAACCCGGGATTGTCAATTTCTGGCTGCACCCCCTGAGCTACCCACTCCCAACGTTGACTACTAGCAAGTTGCCCAGTTTCAGGATGAGGATGATTTTGGAAAATATAGATCCGATCGACATCCATAACTGGCCCAAGGGCATTTAGGGATTCCTGGACTGACTCATGGCGATTTTTAACAGTTAATAGGCGGTTAGTAGCGATGGCAATTCCCTGTAGAAGGCGATCGCTAGGGGATAAGTGATTGGGTTGATGAGTGACAGACATGAATCTTTAATTTAGCATGATTGTCGAGAAGCCGCACGTCATAATCTGCGTTCCGGAGCGTGGGATGAATCGACGGTAAATTAATGGGACTCAACGTCCTATTAATTTACAAATTTTATGTTATAATTACCTATAGCTGGGAAAGAGTTAACAACCGCCAGTGATGAACCATGAAAATTTAATCAGATATGGGGTTGCGATCCTAAATTCCTAGCAAGCCGTGGGAAAACGTAAAATCTTATTGTGGCACTGGGTGAGTAGTTTTTTAACTTGCAAAAAGGGCGGCGGGGCCCATACGTCCTTAAAGCACGCGCTGGTCCCATGCAGTAGCAGGACTGCGAAACGAGAAGCCCACAATAAGCTGACGCTATAGTGTGGGAGTATGTCACGAGAATTTGTACCTTTCATTAAGATATTTAGTAATTAAGATTAGTCTTATTAGTTTTATCAATTTGATAGTAGTAAACAAATAATGATTTTCACTATTAATTATTATATAGTTATGGGTTGGGAAAAAAGTCATATATTAGAATTATTATTGAGTGTGGTTTTTTTTTCGGGTGAGTGGCTTTAATTGACTATGGATAGTTTCTTAGTCATACCAATTCACTCTAAGGATGTCACCACTTAACGCGCGTCAGAAGTCAGCAAGTCTGCAAGTCAGCAAGTGTACCCACCCCTAACCCCTCCTGGGAGGGGAAATAGGGGATTTGAGAAAAGCTCCCAAAATATTTCGCCTTAAAAGGCGGGGTTTTAGACCCTTATGATTTTGATAATTAATAGTTAATAATTATTGCTCTACCGATCGCTTTCTAAAAGCATTGAAATATAAAGACTTTAGGCTTTTTTGGGTCGAATTGCAGTGCGCCTGTTTCAGCTGTTGGAGCTCATGCATGGAGCGTATTTGAGGCTCATAGTTGGGCAGAAAAATCTTGGGACAATTCTTACCAATGGATAATTGATAATTGATAATTGATAATTAATTCCCACCAGGTAAAAATCCTCTCTTTTTAAGGAGAAAAAAGCGGTCGTTCTCTCTTCGGAGCTTCCCCGTTGGGTGGCATAGCGGAGCGCGGAGCGGGTCTGCACTCTTCAGGTCTTTTCGCTTGCCGACCATCGACTCCTGTGAAAAAATCAGATTTGGTTATATTCAATTCCGTAACGGTTAATATCATGTTCGGTTGAATACTTATAAATAACTGTTGTGAGTCCTCAGGAGTCAGTCGGACCGAGTCTACCCACCCGCGGGTGGGTTCTCCACGGTCGGGGTCAGGGGTGGGTTGTCTCCTATTAAGAGCATTCCCTAATTATTAATTGTTCATTGTTAATTGCTGAAAAATAGTCAGCAACTGATAATGTGGAATAATAGGCTGAAATTATAGTAGAGTCAATACTTTAAGTCTATCAACTTTCACTTGCAGACTTGCAGACTTGCTGAGTTTTGACTTCCTTTTGACTTGCAGACTTCCGCGAAACGGAATCATTTATCCTCTTTAGCAGTTAAAAGTTCTTGAATAGTATTTGCTAATTGTTTCATCTTAACGGGTTTGCTTAAATAATCATTGGCTCCAGCAGCTAGACAATTTTCGCGATCGCCTGTCATAGCCAAAGCAGTCAGGGCAACGATCGGAATATCAACCAAATTTGGATCTTTACGGATATGTTTCATGGCTTCTAACCCATCCATTCCAGGCATTTGAATATCCATTAAAATCAAGTCAGGGTTTTGAGACCGGGCAAGGGCAATTGCCTCCTCTCCATTTTTGGCCACAATCAGGCGATAATTTTTGGCTCTCAAGTAGCTCGAAACAGTAGTGATATTTGCTTCATTGTCTTCTGCTAGTAGTATTAACGGGGATATATTCCCTTCTGACTGGCTAGGTTCGCTCGTGGTTTCAGGATGAGTTTCTGATTCAATAGAAGAAAGTACCGTAGCAGAGCAAGGAAGATCCATGGTAAAGCAACTACCCACCCCGACTTCACTTTCAACTCCCACTTGCCCGCCATGAAGCTCGACAATACGCTTCACCAAGGCCAGCCCTAAACCTGTTCCATTATATTCACGATTCAGGGCACTATCGATTTGAATAAAGGGCTGAAATAATTTTTTGATATTCTTTGCAGTGATGCCGATACCTGTATCCATGACAGCTATTTGAATATAGTTTTGCCGAGGAAAATCGGAAATATCTGGAGAAGTAAGGGGCTGCTTAAAGCTAACACTGAGGGTGACGCGTCCCCCATTTTGAGTAAATTTGACGGCATTGTTGAGTAGGTTAATTAAGGCTTGGCGAATGCGCCGTTCATCGACTAATAGCTCGGGTAGATTTGGTGGCAGTTTTGTTTCTAGCTGGATCTGTTTTTTCAGTGCTAGTTGTTTAACAAAGGTTATACTAGATTGACAAAGATGATAGATTGACACTTGGGTGCAGTGAAGTTCTATACAACCTGATTCAATTTTTGCGACATCAAGAATATCATTAATCAACTCCAGCAAATGAGAGCCACTGTATTGAATAGTTTGTACTGCTTTGAGTTGTTGCTCATCGATCGTGCCAAACACTTCCTCTTGGAGCGCCTCGCTCATGCCTAAGATGGCATTGAGGGGAGTACGGAGTTCGTGGCTCATACTGGCCAGGAATTCGTCCTTGAGGCGAGTGGCGCGGGCAAGTTCCTCGTTGGTTTGTTTGAGTTTTACTTCTGCTTGTTTCTGTTCGGTGATGTCATAGTTAATCCCGATCATCCGTTGAGCTTCTCCTTCGAGGTTACGTTGTACTAGAGCATTGGCTTTAATGAAATGAACAGTGCCATCGGGATGAACAACTCGAAATTCTGTGTTATAGTCTCGATCGCTATACCGAGCTTGCATCAAAGCAGTTTTTGCTTTAGCGCGGTCGTCAGGATGTAACCTGTTCAACCACGCTTCATAAGTCACACTATTTGAAGTCATGCCATATAGTTTATACATACGTTCATCCCAAATTAGAATATTTTGTATAAGATCGAAATCCCAAATACCGATACCAGCAGAATCTACTGCCAGATTTAGCCGAGTAGACAACTCCCGCAGCTCCTCTTCTGCTTCCTTGCGAGCAGTAATATCTAAGGCTGTGCCAAACAGGCGAATTACTTCCCCCCGAGCATTTCGCTCAATTTCTACACGTCCTTCATGGTAGTGAGTGGAGCCATCAGGATAGACGATCCGATAGTCAATTTTGTAGGGAGTTCCATTGGCGAATGCTGATTCTACCCTGTCTTGCAGCAGTTTCAGGTCGTCAGGATGAACCATTTGAAGATATTCTGCATAGGAAGGTTCCGGTTGATTTGGGTCAAGTCCAAACATCCGGAAAAGTTCTTTTGACCAGGTAAATTTTTGAGTTTCGACATCAAACACCCAATTTCCAATATGAGCAAGTCGTTGTGCCTCAACTAATGCTGCCTCACTTTTGGAAAGTTTTTCTTCAGCTTGTTTGCGTTCTGTAATATCGCGACATACACGAATTAATAATCCATCGTCTGTCAGGGTTAGTGATAGACCTTCGGCAAAGGTAGAGCCATCTTTACGAGTACCGATAGCTTCTCCTTGCCAGGCACGATCGCGCTCTAATATTGGAAAAATTTCTTGCTCAAACCTTTGGATCTCCTCTGGAGAATAAAAAATAGTCCAGGAATTGCCGACAATTTCTTCCCTGTTTTCGTAGCCAAACAAATTCACATGAGCTTGGTTAAGATGAACGTAGTTGTTTCCTTGGAGAATACCTATGCCATCAATTGCCGCTTCAATGGCAGCAAGTTGTTGTTTCCGGTCTGATTCTGCCTGTTCGCGAGTAGTAATATCTTGATAGACTTCTAAAACGCCGATAATTTCCCTGTCAACACTATAGAGAGGAACTTTGTGGGTTTCTAAACATCTTTGATTACCATCAGGGTGTAACTGGTATTCGATTGTCCCAAGTTTAGCTACACCGGACTCCATGACTTCCAGATCGGCAGCACGATAAGCGGTTGCGTCTATATTTTTCCAGGGTAGGTCACGATCGGTTTTACCAATAATTGCTTCTGGGTTAGGCAACCCTGCTACTTCAGCAAAGTTTTGATTACAGCCTAAATATCGCAAATTTCTATCTTTCCAAAAGACGTAAAGTGGCAACACATTGAGAACAGCTTGTAAGAACTCTTGAGATTGACGTAGGGCGCGTTCTGCGGTTTTGCGTTCGCTGATATCTCTGACAAAGGCAAAGTTATACTCTTCACCGTAAAGCTCTAGGTGATTAATGCTGATTTCTACAGGATAGATGCGACCATCTTTGGCTTGATATCGAGATTCAATTGTGATGCTACCATTCTGCTTGATGCTTTGCCAATGTTCAATCCAATTGTCATGGGACATTTTGGGATCGATGTCAAATACCGACAGATTCAGTAGTTCTTCTCTGCTATAACCCAACATGGAACAAGCTGCTTGATTAACATAATAAAAACTGCCATCTGAACGCAGAAAGAATACTCCATCTGCAGCAAAGTAGACTGCTGACTGGGTCATCATTAGGGCTTTTTCTGCTGCTTTGCGCTCGCTGATGTCTCTGACAAAGGCAAAGCAGTATTCTTCACTATAAAATTGTAAGTAATTAATGCTGATTTCTACAGGATAGACGCGACCATCTTTGGCTTGATGTCGAGATTCAATTGTGAAGTTCCTTTTTTGCTTTATCTTTGGCCAATGTTTAATCCAATAGTCACGGGACATCTTGGGGTTAATGTCAAACACCGACAAATTAAGTAGTTCTTGTTCACTATACCCCAACATGGAACAAGCTGCTTGATTAACATAACAAAAACTGCCATCTGAACGCATAAAAAATACTCCATCTGCAGCAAAGTCTACTGCTGACTGGGTCATCATTACGGCTTTTTCTGCTGCTTTGCGATTGCTGATGTCTCGCAAAATTTTCTGGATAATTTTTTCACCGTTAATATCAATGACAGAAGCTGAAATATCAACAGGAACTATATTACCATCTTTGCGGAGAAAATTAATATCCAATATTCTGGAACACTTTTGGTTAGCTACAGACTCAAATGCTGCGATTATTTGCGGTAATTCTTCTGGTGGGTGTAGCTGAGTAAAGTGCATAGAGGTGATTTCTGTAGAAGTGTAGCCCAACATTTCTTCAAATTTATGGTTTGCTTCCAGTAGATTTCCTTGCTGGTCTGCCAATAAAATAGCATCACTAGCTCCATCCATTAGGGCACGATAGCGTGTTTCTCGCTCCTGTAGTTTGGCTGTGCGTTCTTTGACTTTAGTTTCTAGTTCTTGATTTAGTTGCTCTAGTAATGTTGTTGCCCGTTGACGTTCCAACTCTGCGGAAGCACGAGATGCAAAAACCCGTAGAATTTGTTCGGCTCGCTCTGAGTCTGGAATGGTCTGCTGATTGAGGATACACAAATTGCCAATTGCCTTGCCATTACTATCTCGTAAGGCTATACCCAGATAACTATTGGCTGCCATTTCTACCAAGTCTAAATCTTCAGGAAACTCTTGTTGCACCAAGCCTTTGCAATAATATTTTCCGTCTCGCAATGTTCGTTCACATGGAGTTTTTGCCGGGTGGTAAGAAATGTTTGGTTGCAAGGAACCATTTGCCCAAAAAGCTAAGGTCTGAAGCAGATCGTCAACCCGTTCAGTTACGATGACATAGGAGACATTCAGAGCTTCTGCAATGTGTTTTGCTAAGGCGGGGAAAAAGTCTTTGCCAGTGGTTGCAGCAGTCCCCTTAATCAGGTTTTGTAGAGCGATTTCCGCTTTTTTTCGCTCGCTAATATCAATATCCACACAATACATTTCTGGCTGACCTTCAGCATTAGTTATGATAATGTGGTTAGAAAATACTGTAACTCTAGAAGCATCTTTGCATATAAAGTTGAATTCCCCTGCTGATATTGGGTCTCCTTTGGCAAAAAAACTATCTGTAACATCGACCATCCACTCCCTCATTTTTGGAGGAATAATCAAATCTTCCATTCTCTGACCGATCGCCTCTGTTTTTGTATATCCATAAAGTTCTTCACTAGCATAATTCCAGTAAATTATCTGACGGTTGCGGTCGTATCCTTGAACCGCAATTTTAGGAGTCAACTCAAAAAGGTTGCGGAATCGCTGCTCGCTCTCTTTTAGAGCTGTTTCAGCCTGTTTGCGACCGCTAATATCTGTGATAGTGCCCACATATCCGACTACTATTCCATCAGCATTTCGTTCAGAAACTGCCTGTGCATAGACCCAATTTATCGTACCATCTGGTTGCATAAAGCGACATTCAAGCTGAAATTGACTACTCTCTAAAACAAATTTATTCCATTCAGTAACAACCCAGTCACGATCTTCAGGGTGGATGATTTTTCGCCATCCATCTTTCATAGCCATTTCTGCAGATAATCCACCGATCTGAGAGTAGCGGTCGTTGATGTATGTGTAGTTTCCCATAGCATCAGTACGAAAAATTCCCACCGGAACTGCCATTGCCAGAGATGCGTAGCGCTGCTCGCTCTGTTGCAAACTAAATTCAGCTTGCTTGCGGGGGCTGATATCTGCGATCGTGCCAAGTCCCCCAACGTAATTTCCTAATTCATCTAAAATAGGGTTTCCAGAGACCTTTGCCCACACATCGCTGCCATTTTTGTGCTGAAATTTAAAGTCCTGTTGTTTGACATTTCCTTGACGGCGATGCTCTAGATTTTGCTTAACAATGGCAATTCCTGCCCGATCCATGAAATCAAAAAGAGATTTCCCGAGCATTTCTTCTATTTTATAGCCTAACATTTCAGCCATTTTGAGATTGACAAAGCTGATTTTGTTCTCGGCATCTGTGGCCCATATCCCTTCATTAGACACTTTGACTAGGCAAGAATAGCGTTGTTCGCTTTCTTGCAGCCGTGCTTCAACTTTCTTTCGTTTTTTTTGTTCGGCCTGCAATTGTTCGTCTGTAAGAGCTTGTTGAATAGCGATCGCTAGTTGTATTGATAATTTTTGCAGGAGTTCCACATCTTCCGATCGCCACTGACGAGGATAATGACTTTCGGAGACATTGAGCAAACCCCACAACTTCTTGCCACACAGCAGCGGCACCCAAATTTTAGCTCGTGTCTGTAAGCGGATGAGCATTTCTCTGTCAGACTCTGACATTTGTGTGGTATAAATATCTGACTCTATGCTAACCCAACCCAGGCGAATATGACTTGAGTACGATTTGAACCAGTTGTTATCGATATGTTCCCCTACAAGGGATAGTGATGAGTCAGTGGACTCTGCCACAACAATGCTTTGCCAGTCATTTTCAAACTGCCAGATATTAACGCGGTCGCAATCTAGCACTTGCCTTATTTTTTTGACAGTTGTCTCTAGGATATTTTGTAGGCTCAGAGACGATCCGGTCTGTGTGGCCAATTCTAAGAGTAACTTTTCCCGTTTTGCCCTAGCGTTGAGAGCTGCAGTTCTGCTTTCCAACTGTTGCTCTAGTTCAAGAATCCGACTTTCTAGTAAAGTTACTTTCTCTGTTTCTAAGTTTGTTATCTTTTTTTCCATAACCTCTGCTAGGTTGTATAGTTCTCGTTTGCTAATTTTTCCCAGCAAATTAGTTTTAGTGACAAGACCCAATAGACCCCCTTGCTCTCCCGTGACCACTAGCTCGCCGATTAAATGCCGATCCATTATTTGTTGTACCTTGTGGAGAGAGTCTTCTGGTTTTACTGTCAAAACTGATGTATTCATTACTGCTGAGACTGTGTAGGATTCTGGATTCAATCCTAATGCCTGAAACTGCACCAGGTCTCGAGCGGTTATTATCCCCACTGGAATTTTCTGGGGTATCTGAGGAGTTTCTTCTGCTTCTACAATCGCGATGGAACTAACGCAGCGATCTACCATCTGTTGAGCGATATTCAGCATTGAGTTATCTGGGGTAGCACAAATCACATCACGGTTCATCACCTCTGCCACCTGACGCAATCGCAATAAATCCATTGGTCGGCAGATTTGTCCTAGTGTTTCTTTGGTGACAATTCCCACCAGTTGTTTCTGCTCATCTAAGATAGGTAAATGACGAATATGATGTTGCTGGAGCAGGTTAATAGCAAAAAACAAGTCGGTGAGTTCAGACTCACCCATGGTGACAACGGGAGGTAACATTACTTGTCGTGCCACTAAACAATCCAAGGATTGCTGTTGGGCACTTAAGCGTATTACATCTTTCTCCGCGATTATACCTATTGTTCGTCCATTTTCTACCACGATCGCACAGCTTGACAGTGCTTCTAAGTAGAGTCCATCTAGTTTACTTTTCACTGTTCTTGTGATGTTACAGCACAATCGAACACCACTCATTTTTGCAATTACATCTATAACCATTGTATCAGGCGAGATAATCAATGGTTTTCTAATAATAGCATACTTTAGTTCCTGTGCGGTAATAGCATTAATGTTGGCAGTCACTTCTAGAAACTTTTGGGAATTTAATATGTATAACTAAATCAATATCGACCTGCATTTGTGATACAGACATACAATATTTTTATTATACCTCATAATTCATTTTTTGTCAAAATAAACTCAAATTTTTTAATCTTAAACATCAGTCATAAGTTAACAATTAATCTTTTTAACAGGTTCATAATTGATCTCCACACTTCTAGTTAAAAAGCGTGTGGTGCGTATTTCTGGTTGGTTTTTCGTGGCGGAGTTGCAACATCTGTTATGTCTGATTATACACCTGTTAAGGTAGTTACAGCAGTTTTCTAGTTGATGAGGTACAAAGTTTTATTGCTTTAGGCAACAGGCAACAACTCCGGAAGGGAATATAGGAATAAATAGTCTGATAGCTGTACCTCACGCTTCCTCAAAAGTGCTGTAATACTACTGTACCTCATTTACCTGCAACCTGCTGTATATCAAATATAAAAAAAAGTTGGCTACATATCTTTGTAATGGGGAGTAGGGTAGTAGGGGAGTAGGGTAGTAGGGAAGTAGGGTAGTAGGGGAGATGTTCAGCAATTGAAATAACACTCAGCACCTCAGCACTCAGCTATCAGCTTCAAGTTGCGTGTATAATGGGGTGGGGGTTTTAATCCACCAGAAAAGGTGCACCACGCGCTTTTTCACGGTCACGTGGGAGATGCCGAACCCTTGGATTTTTAGCGCTCTAGCTAAATGCTTCTTGCGCAGCATGAGCTTAGGAAAAGCTAATAGCTAGTTAATAATTAATAATTACCCCTCCTTTGAAAACAAGAGGATTGACGAGACAGGAAAATTTTTTCTTCTCTTTGTCGATTGGATATGGCGCAGGTTTCGGGTGCATCTCATATCTGCAAAAATACTATTTTCCTATATATTCCCTATTCCCTGTTGCCTTTCGGAGCTGTTGCCTCTTCTTCAATCTGGTTTTTGATTCAACCATTCATTAATTTCCTGAGCCAATCGCGTGCTATCTGTTGGGTTCATAGCTCTATCGAGTTGATATTTATCTATTTTAGATTGAATTGTAACTTGATAACCAGATTCAAATTTAGATGATAATACCTGTAAAATATCTCTAGTATTTCCCTGAAATTTCCCATAAACAAGATCAAATAAATGTCGTTCTACCTGAAAAATATTACGGTCAATATAAATATAATTTTTTTCTCCAAAGAGTATATATGTTCCGACAAAAATAATGATAAAAAATAATATTCCATAAATTGGATTAGTTAGCACTAAACCCAAAAATAGACAAAGCGCTCCACCAATAATTCCAGAATCTTTTAGTTCTCTAAAGCTAGGAGCATGAGTATATATTTCTATCATATCTGAAGATTTATTAATGCTAATAATACTGCTGAAATTTACAGTTTTTTTGGCAGAGACAAATATTGGTTGCAATCTGGATTGAGATTTAGCTTCTGATTCGAGGCTGACTAATGCTTCACGAGCATTTTTAAAACGTCTTTCTAAATCCATTTCTGTTATTTTATTAATCCATATTGCTAAACTATAGCTAATATCAACTTGGTCAGTAAATTGAATCTGATAATTTTTTTGTGGTAAATCTGCGGGGATAATTCCAGTTAGTAAATGAATTAAAGTTGTTCCTAAAGCATATAAATCTGAAGCTGGAACTGCTCTACCCCAAAATTGTTCTAGGGGCGCATAACCGATAGTTCCTACAACAGTAAAAGTTGCTCCATTAGCATTACCTTTAGATTGGACTCCGCCAAAATCTACCAGATAAATTTGTTGGTCTGCACCCATAATTAAGTTACTGGGTTTAATATCTCGATGCAAAACTGGAGGCTCTAGTTCGTGGAGGTAAATCAGAATTTCTAATATTTCTTTGGCAATTTTCTCTACTTCTTCTTCTGTGAATTTTTTCTCTCTATCTAATAATTCTTGGAGGGAAAAACCGGGAATATAATCTTGTACTAATGCAAACCATGATAAACCTGCATCAGCTTCTTTATATAATAAAAAATAATCGCGATAATTAGGGATGCGAGGATGATTTAGGGCTTGTAATATTTGGGCTTCTGCCTCAAATAAATTTAATTCTTGCCCTAACATTTCTGGACTATAAGCTAACATTTTGATGGTTACTTGTTCTTGGGACTGGGAGTCAAATGCTAGCCAAGTTTTACGACCTGCTACAACAGGACCTAATTGTTTTTGTAGTTGGTAACGTTCTTTTAAAATTTTTCCTGGAGTTAACATAAAAAGTCAAAAATAAAAAATAAAAAATAAAAAGTCAAAAGTTAAGAGTTAAAAGTAATCTTAATATTATTGAGTCATAATACCGTAGGTTGGCAAGTGAGGCAAAACTGATGTCAATCATCACAATAGACATCTCCATAAAAGAGGGAACACCGGAGCTGGGAACAGGGAAGAATAATTGATAATTTCTGGGTAATAATTGATTTTATTTTTGATTTTTGGAGATGTCTAATACTGAATAATTAGGCGATCGCTACTTTGTCAATTTCCTCCCTTAACTATTGGACAATAGTTAAATTAATAATTGAGACTGAATAATTAGGCGATCGCTACTTTGTCAATTTCCTCTGTTTACTATTGGACAATAGTTAAATTAATAATTGAGACTGAATAATTAGGCGATCGCTACCTTGTCAATTTCCTCTGTTTACTATTGGACAATAGTTAAATTAATA
>JAXHSW010000201.1:0-107 GCA_034190295.1 Cyanobacteriota bacterium
ATTAAGCTGCCGCACTTACTCCGAATGGCGCTCATCAGCAGAGCAATAACTATTGTCCAATAGTAATCATTGCCAAAGAAAGCGATCGCTCATCAGCAGAGCAATAA
>JAXHSW010000201.1:207-17450 GCA_034190295.1 Cyanobacteriota bacterium
CTATTGTCCAATAGTAATCATTGCCAAAGAAAGCGATTAAGCTGCCGCACTTACTCCGAATGGCGCTCATCAGCAGAGCAATAACTATTGTCCAATAGTAATCATTGCCAAAGAAAGCGATTAAGCTGCCGCACTTACTCCGAATGGCGCTCATCAGCAGAGCAATAACTATTGTCCAATAGTAATCATTGCCAAAGAAAGCGATCGCTCATCAGCAGAGCAATAACTATTGTCCAATAGATAAATAGTAATAATTGCTTTCGTAGGGCGATATAACTGCCGAATGGATGTTAAGAACGCTACTTTCATGCAACAAAGCCAACATATACTGTAAGTAGGTAGACGCGAATAAACGTCACTATGTAACAAAATGTTTATGCACCTTATATCAAATCCGGTTGAATACTTATTAGAGTTGTTGGGAGATTGGGAGATGGGGAGATGGGGGGATGGGGAGATGGGGAGATGGGGAGATGGGGGGATTGGGAGATTGGGAGATTGGGAGATTGAAGTAATTATAGAATTATGAACATACACTGTATAACCGGATTCTATATTATACTCTTGAGATTGCTTTCCGTTCCGGAATGCTCCGCAAACCTTCCACTCCGTTCCAGTCGTTTCGGACGTAGTTGTAAACTTTCCCACCTACCTACTTATAATCGGATTATGTATCAGATAGAAAATTTTTTTATATCAAATCCACTTAATTCGATATAATTGATAATTTATGGATAATAATTGATTATTTCTCCCTGTTGCCAGATGACCTGTTGCCTGTTGCCTCTTTTGGTGGAGATGTCTAATATAAACAGGACTTACGCACAGACTCTACATACAAAGAGACGAATGCCATTCGCCCCTACATATAGCGTTTTAAAGGTTGATTTGCGTAAGTCCCGATCGAATACGGAAATTGATTTCATATACATAACTCAAGGGAAAAAAGATGTGAAAAAAACAATTAAAAAAGCCTTTTTAGACACAGAAGACGGACAAATATTTTACCAAATAGGAGGAGAAGGAGAACCTCTGGTTTTACTTCACATGAATCCTCGAAGTAGCGATGAATTTAAAGAATTAATGGCAATTTTAGCCCCACAATATTGTGTTATTGCTATGGATTTTATGGGGTTAGGAAATTCAGATAAACCCCCAAGGGAATATTCTGTTTCAGACTATGCTAAAACTGTTATTTTATTGTTAGATGAATTAAGCATTGAAAAATGTAGTATTTTGGGAAGTTTAACTGGGGGTTATATTGCTGGAGAAATTGCCGTATCTTATAGCGATCGCCTGAATAAATTAATCCTTTGTAATGTACATAGTTTTGATGCAGAAGAAGCTGAAAAAATTACTCAAATATATACTCAAGGATTTACGCTCAAAGAAGATGGTTCCCACCTCATGGAAAGATGGTTAGCAAGAGTTGATTATGTGGGAAATGGGGAATTAAATCACCGTTGTGTTATTGATGATTTAAAAGCTTTTGGAGGGACTGTATATCCTGGGGTAGCAGTGGGGAAATATTGTGTTTCTGCCCAAGAAAGATTTAAACTTATTCAATGTCCTACCTTGGTTTGTAACGGCACTAAAGCTTTAGAAACTTTAGACAAATATGGTTTAGTAAAAGCAGAAAATCAAGGTTGGTTATCACAAGTAATTCCTCATAGCAAAAAGGTGGAAATTGAAGGAGGAAACCTGTGGATGATTAATCAAATGGCAGAAGAAATATCTACAGTTGTTGTTGATTTTTTAGATAATAATTGAAGTAGCACTCAGCACTCAGCTATCAGCTATCAGCTATCAGCTTTTCAAGGTATATAAGAGGACTGTTCCCTTGAAATTTTAGCTGACAGCTAGTTAAATGAAAAATCCATCTATTAGGAGTTTAATATAAAATCCGGTTAATTAGTGATAAAAAAAACTTTCTCCTTTTCCTCCTCTTCTTCTTTCTTCCCCTCCTGGGAGGGGTTAGGGGTGGGTTGACTCCTGAGAACTGACTCCTCATTTATAACTATTCAACTTACTCTTTCTTCTTTAATTATTGTTCGTTTAACTATTTGATGATTATTAAACCAGTGCCAAGTTCTAGCGTGATGATTATTATCGGGACTAATATTAATCATTTCATAGATATAGAAATCTGGCATTCCTTTATAAGTAATCCACAAAATAATTGTTGAATCATCAACTTCCCAAGCATAACCATCCAACCTTTCTGTATCAAACAAAATCTTTTTATCCCCATAAATTCCAGGAAATTTATACTCTTCTTTTTTACCGATAAATTGTGGTTTAAAGCCGACCCTTTTAAGGGGAAAAAATAAAAAACTTTTCCTTTGAATCAATCCTCTTCTTTTCAAGGAGAGGTAATATAATTATTAATTATTAATTATTAATTATTGAACATCTTCCCACTGATAACGATTAGTTTGAAAATAGGGATATTCTCCATTATCTGGAAATTGACAAGTTAAATGAGAATTATGGCGATCGATAATATTTCCCTCATTATCTACTATTGTATATGTTCCTTTCCAATCTCCTTCATGGCGCACTAATACGGGCATTTCTTCTCTGATTTTGGACATAATCTAACTCCTGATGGGGCAAAGATAATTATGTTATAGCAGAAGGAATAAGGAAAAGTAAATTTGTAGGTTGGGTTGACGCCAGGTTAGCGGAGCTTATCCGGAGGATAAACCCAACAAAAATAAGTATATATTGGACTGCACTACCGCTTTTTATGTTGCCTTTCATGTTAGATGATAAACGGTGCGTTACGCTTTGCTAACACACCCTACTGGACTAATATTCTAGTAAATTTGTAGGTTGGGTTGACGCCAGGTTAGCGGAGCTTATCCGGAGGATAAACCCAACAAAAATAAGTATATATTGGACTGCACTACCGCTTTTTATGTTGCCTTTCATGTTAGATGATAAACGGTGCGTTACGCTTTGCTAACACACCCTACTGGACTAATATTCTAGTAAATTTGTAGGTTGGGTTGACGCCAGGTTAGCGGAGCTTATCCGGAGGATAAACCCAACAAAAATAAGTATATATTGGACTGCACTACAGCTTTTTATGCTGCCTTTCATGTTAGATGATAAACGGTGCGTTACGCTTTGCTAACACACCCTACTGGACTACAATTCTTTTAACATCGGGAATTTACAGAAATTTAACTGTAGATATACAAATATATTGAGCAAAAATTAAAGGAGAAAATATTAACTATGGCAAGTAAACTCTGGCGGAATATTTGGCGAGTTCTCAACACAGAAATAGAATTGAATTTATCGGAAACTGTTAAAGGTGGGGTTGAGTCTGGTAAGGCGGTTTTGGAAATAGCAAAAGCTCTACAAGAAAATAAGGATGCTAAAGAATTAAAACCTTTTATTGAAAATATTGATTCTGTTCTAGATGTGTTAAATTCTCCCCTGGGAAAAGTTGCCGGGGCGGGTTTACCTTTTTTGCCTATTGCAACTGGAATTATTACTTTTATTATTGAAAAAACTCGTCAAGAACCAACTTTAGAAGATGAAGTACAATTGGTGGCTCAGGTAGCTTATTTAGAAAGTTTACGAAGATTTTTAATAGACCATCCTGAAATATCGGAAAAACTGACAGAAACTGAGGCATCGGAGGCGGTAAAAAAACAGATTAAAAAATTGGATGAAGAAATTGATTTTAATGACCGATATGCTAAGGATACTTTGATTTGTTTCTATGATTCACCTTTGAGGGAAAAGTTTGATGAAATTTTGGTTAAACGTCTTAAAGAATCTGGTTTAGCTGAAAATCAAGCCAAAATAGTTACTGAAAGAATTTCTCGCAATACCCACCGTTATATGAAAGAAGCAGTGGTAGACGTGAAAGACAATGCTAAAAAATTAGCCGGAATTTATGGGTATGGGTGGCAGCAAGATTTGGAAATTTATGGCAGTATTGATAAATATTTAGAGAAGAATATTGCTACTAAACCAGACGAAGAAGTATTTGATGAAAAATTCACTTTTAGACAAATTTATGTGCCACTAGAAGTTAAGCCTGTTAACTCTAATGGGGAGATTAAAACAACAGCAACGCCCCAGAATATTGAGGAGTGGGCAAAAACTATTTTGTTGGATGAAAAGAAACACAAACAGGTGTTATTTATTCAAGCGGGGCCAGGAAGAGGAAAAAGTGTATTTTGCCGAATGTTTGCCGACTGGGTACGTCAGGAATTACATCCTATATATACGCCGATTTTAATTCGGTTGCGGGATGTCAGAAATTTTGCAGCAAATATTGATGAAACTTTAGCTGATGCGGTGGGTTGGAATTTTGTTACTAGCGATAGTGGTTGGTTGACAGACCACAATACTCGATTTCTGTTTTTGCTGGATGGGTTTGATGAATTGTTGTTGGAACGTGGCGCCAGTAATGAGTTGAAAGATTTTTTATACCAGGTGGCACAGTTTCAGAAACGGGGATCAGAAAATAACGAGCGCGGTCATCGGGTGTTAATTACTGGAAGACCGTTGGCACTTTATGGAATTGAAAGGTTGATGCCTCCTAACTTGGAGCGGGTGAGTATTTTGCCGATGGATGACGAAATTCAGCAACGGTGGTTTAATAAGTGGCAGACTATTGTTGCGGAAGAGGAAACAACAAAATTTAAGGAGTTTTTGCAGAGTCAAGAATGTCCGAAGCAGGTTAAGGAGTTGGCACGGGAACCACTTTTGTTGTATTTGCTAGCTGCAATGCACCGGGATAAGCAGTTAAAGGTAGAGATGTTTGCTAATGCTGATGTTGGTGGGGCGAAAGTCTCGGTCTATGAGCAAGCGTTGGAATGGGTGCTGGAGAAGCAGCGAGTAGAAGATGGCAGAAATCTTAATCCAGAAATTACCAAATTAGACCCAGAAGATTTAGAAATTTTGTTGGCAGAAGCGGGGTTGTGTGTGGTGCAGTCTGGTGGAGAATATGCTGCTATAAAAATGATTGAAGACCGACTGCTGAAACAGGGATATAAGGAGTTGCAGGATTTAATTGAGAATGCTCGGCAAAATAAGCGAGAGGATGGATTGAAAAATGCTTTAGCTGCTTTTTATTTGAAGTCCGCAGCAGCGGCAGAAAATTCGGTCGAGTTTTTCCACAAGAGTTTTGGTGAGTTTCTCTGTGCAAAACGGATGGTGGAAAGTCTGGAAGATTTGACGGAGAAAACTGGGAAGCGAGGTAAGACTTATGCGGTGTCTGATGAGGAGTTGGAGTGGCGGGTTTACGATCTTTTTGGTTATGGCCGTTTGACAGTAGAAGTTGTGGAATATTTGATGGCATTGTTGGTGAAGAGTGAGGTTGAGTTGGTGGTGTTGTTTGAGCGGTTGCATGGGTTTTATCTAGACTGGTGTGATGGGACATTTATTGAGGCAACGGAGGAAACTTTACCTCAGAAGAAGGGGAGGCAGTTGCAGCAGTGGGGTCTTGAGTCGGGGCAACGTCGGGTGGATATTTATACGGGGTTGAATGTGCTGATTTTGTTGTTTGAGTTGCATCGTTATGGGCAGTCTCAGGAGGAATTGCGGGAGGAGTTGCATTTTTATCCTTGTGGTAAACTTGGTGGTGAAAATTTTGAGGAAACTCGTCTGTTGCGGATTATTGGTTATAGTCAATGTCTTGAGGTTAGTGCTTTTGTGGAAATAGTAGGTAAGTTTCTCAGAGGTGCCAACCTCAGTCGTGCCTACCTAAGAGGTTCTTACCTCAGAGATGCCGACTTCAGTAGTGCCGACTTCAGTGGTGTCAACCTCAGTGGTGCCAACCTCAGAGATGCCGACTTCAGAGATACCTACCTCAGTGCTGCCTACTTCAGTGGTGCCGACCTCAGTAATGCCAATCTTAGTAATGCCGACCTCAGTGATGCTTACCTCAGTAATGCCGACCTCAGTGATGCTTACCTCAGTAATGCCGACCTCAGTGATGCTTACCTCAGTAATGCTTACCTCAGTGGTGCCGACCTCAGTGGTGCCGACCTCAGTAATGCCAATATCAGTGGTGCTTACCTCAGTAATGCCGACCTCAGTGCTGCCAATCTCAGTAATGCCGACCTCAGTGCTGCCGACTTTAGCGGTGCTTACTTCAGAGATGCCAACCTCAGCGGTGCCAACCTCAGTAATATCAAATGGGATAACTACACTCAATGGTCAAATACTATCGGTTTACATGAAGCAATAGGAGTTCTAGAAGACCTACAACAAAATCCAGAATTTGCCGCAGCAGTTGCTCAGTCCGAAGCAGCAAGTTTGTAGGTTGGGTTGACGAAAGGAAACCCAACACCAAGATGTATCTGTTGCGTTGCCCGAAAGTGTCATATCGGGGTTTTCCCCCATGAACAATTTTCGTAAGAAGACCTTAAGGAAACACAACAACAATCTTGTATATGTTGGGTTGCGCTTCCACTTAACTCTACCTACGCTATAAGCGATCGCTCCTCAACAGACATTTTTTATGTTACTATCAAAACCATAACCCAAACAACATAGAAAAAAAGGAAATTATAGAGTGAGCCAAAACATTGTGTCCTTAGAAAATGTAGCTCGGCAAATAGATCGCATGACCCTCGACCAACAGTTAGAACTCATGGCTTATATCGCCCGCAAGATTCAGCAATCTCAATCTGCATCAGACAAAAAACCTTCATTAAAAAGTATCATCGGCACTGGAAAAGGGTGTTTTGCCACTCCAGAAGCAGCAGATAATTTTATTAGTGAGGAGCGAGACCAATGGCAATCTTAGAAGCGATCGCTGGAACCAGAATCTATTTAGACACCAATATTTTTATTTATGCAATCGAGGGATATGCCAAATTTGAAACTGAATTAAACGAATTATTTGAAGCATTCGATACGGGAAATTTGCAAGCCATTACCAGCGAGTTAACTTTAGCAGAAGTTTTGGTAAAACCCTTAATTGATAACAACGCAAAAGTTTGCTCAGTTTATGAAAATGCTATCCAAAATTCCCAAGTTCTTGAAGTAGTACCAATTAATCGGACAATTTTAAGAGAATCAGCTCGATTAAGAAGCACGATTAATATAAGATTGCCAGATGCCATTCATGCAGCAACAGCTATTTTAAATGGATGCACAACTTTTCTAACTAATGATAAACGGTTAGAAGAACTTTCTGGTATTCATGTTGTTGTTTTATCTAATTTGTTGTCTCCTTAATTATAATATTTATATCAAAGCAATTTGAAGGAATAAAAATTATGTCTGAACTACAAGAATTAAGAAAACAAGCTCTGAATTTATCAGTGAGCGATCGCTCACAAAATTTACCAGTCATAGTAGTATTAAAAAGGCAAATATTCAACTGTATTCAACCATTCATCAGGTTCAGAACCTAAAGCAATCAATTCCAAATCTTTAACAAACTCTCCTATCGTACCTCCAAGTTGGTGACCAAATATTAAACCAGAAAATGGTTTCCCTTGACGTTGCCAAGTTTCAGCGAGTACCTTAAAGCCAATGTCTTGAGTAAATAAAACTCGACCCTGCAAAGTTGCTCGTGCCAAAAGTTGGTCGTCTGGTAATTCTGCAGCATCATCCTCTATTGCGGTAATAACATCAACTCCACGACGACGTAGTTGTTGAGTAATAGGTAGGGGAACATGAACATCCATATAAAGTCCAACAGACATTTTTATACCAACCCCTTGAGACGCATCCGTACTAAAAAGGGCGAGGGAGCAGCAGCAGATTTTTCCCGTTGTACTTGCTCCCACTCCTGACGAATTTCTGCATTCATCTCATCCTCATGGTCAAAATAATATGCCATTGCTGCATGAGCTTCCGAAAGTCTTAAATAAGGATGTTGGCGACACATTTCATCAACTGACCATCCATAAGCTAAATAATCCATAACAATTTGAGCAACACGCACCCTGGGTATTCTTTGTAGTCGTGGCGGTTGATTTTCCTCTATTTTTATATGAGGATAATTAACTTTTGTAGTCATAATTTATGGGGATATTTTAGATTAATTTTTGCTAATATTATAGCAGAATATTTAAGGGAATAAAAATTATGTCAGAACTACAAGAATTAAGGAAAAAAGCTCTGAATTTATCAGTAAGCGATCGCCTGTTATTACTCAAGGCAATTACTGATTCTTTGAACGAAGAACTCCGCCCTCGCCCAAACCTCAAAACTGCTATAGAAGGTTTGCGAGGTATAGCAAAAACAGATAACCCACCTCCAACTGATGCTGAAGTTGAAGCGATGCTCGAAGAACGTTTAGTGGAGAAATATTTAAAATCCTGAGTAAAATATATACTATAATATGTAGATAAAAATAATCTTTTGAAGGAATACAAATTATGTCTGAATTACAAGAATTAAGAAAAAAAGTTCTGAATTTATCAGTAAGCGATCGACTGTTATTACTCAAAGCCATTACTGATTCTTTGAACGAAGAACTCCGCCCTCGCCCAAACCTCAAAACTGCTATAGAAGGTTTGCGAGGTATAGCAAAAACAGATAACCCACCTCCAACTGATGCTGAAGTTGAAGCGATGCTCGAAGAACGTTTAGTGGAGAAATATTTAAAATCCTGAGTAAAATATATACTATAATATGTAGATAAAAATAATCTTTTGAAGGAATACAAATTATGTCTGAATTACAAGAATTAAGAAAAAAAGCTCTGAATTTATCAGTAAGCGATCAACTGTTATTACTCAAAGCCATTACAGATTCTTTGAACGAAGAACTTCGCCCTCGGCCAGAATTACCTCCTGATTTCTTAGACAAGTTCCGAGGTATAGCAAAAAATGATGACCCACCTCCCACTGATGCTGAAGTTGAAGCGATGCTTGAAGAACGTCTAGTCGAGAAATATTTAAAATGAGGGTATTAATAGATACTAATATTGTCCTAGATTTTCTCTTAGAGAGAGAGCCTTTTTTAAATGATGCTAATGCTTTACTTGAAGCTCTAAGACTTCATAAAATAGAAGGATATGTCACAGCAACAACTTTAACTAACATTTTCTACATTGTCAGAAAACAAACCAAAAGTATTGAACGAGCAAGATAAGCAGTTGCTATGACATTAGCATTAGAAATTTGCAACGTTAATCGTAATATTTTAGAAACTGCTTTTGCTTCTAATTTGAGAGACTTTGAAGATGCAGTGCAATTAGCTTGTGCTTATGCTAAGAATGTTGATGCTATTATTACTCGTAATGCTGATGATTTTACTGGTGCAAGTCTGCCTATTTTGTCAGTTCAACAGTTATTTGAACAGATGAATAATTCTTGAGTAATATTATATTCGGATAATAAAGTCTTTGTTTGTAGTTGCGCTTCAGCGCTGCTAGATATATTTGAGGTGCTAAAGCACAACTACGAGCGAATTGTATTCGCCCTCGCCATAAGTACAGTCTCTGCTACTGCAATCTTTCCTTCAAATGTTCCCCTACCCGCAAAGCATTAGCAATAATAGTCAATGCAGGAGTTACTGCCGAACTTGATGGGAAAAAACTGCTATCCACAACATATAAATTATCCACATCATGGGTACGGCAGTTAATATCCAGAACCGAGGTTTTCGGGTCTTCTCCAAACCGACAAGTACCGCACTGGTTTGCTACAACCTCGGTAGGCGCCTCTCCACGAGGATAAAGATTTCCTCCAGTTTTTGCTAAGACAGAACTTCCCAATGTTTTATCTACAGCTTTCAACACTTCTATCCAACGATAAACTAAGCGATCGTGTGCTTCGGTATTGTTAGCAGTGTAATTGAAGAAAAGCTTGTTTCCCTTCATTTCAACTCGGTTGTTGAGGTCAGGCAATACTTCAGTATATGTCCACCAACCCATTGACCGCATTGCCAACTGTTCTAGTCCAGCTCCTGGCATTCCTTTTGCTAGCACAGAGAAAATTGGCGGAGACTCAGAAAAAGTAATATCTTGCAGTATCCCTCCCGTATTTTCAATATGACCCATAGGATAAGGAAAGTCGCCGTCTCCCCAGTAAAAGTCATTGATGCTCACACTTCTGAGAAACTTGCCAGAATTAGGTTTAGGACTAGGTTGGACAATAGCGGTCATCTGATGTTTCATCAAATTACGACCTACTAAGTCAGAACTGTTTGCTAAACCCCTCAGATGTTTTTCGTTAGCAGAACGCAACAATAAAGCTGCTGAGTTGACGGCACCGCAAGCAAGTACGATAATATCGCCAAAAAATAGAAATGATTGCTCGCCTATTTCTGTTTCCACTGCTTTAACTGTGTTGCCAGAAGTATTAGTGAGTAACCGAACTACTTTGGCAGCAGTTTTGATAGTAATATTAGGAGAGTCGAGCAGTGGAGCGATGCCAAATACTTCTGAGTCTCCGGTAGGATCATCTTCCTGACGCGTTAATGTTAGTGGTAAAGTTTCTGGATGTAGTCCTTGTCCGGCGATCGCTTCGACAACTTGTTTTATTTGTGGTTCGTGTTCGACTGCTGGATAAGGATATTCTGCACTGTGGGTTGGTTCGGTAGGGTCATTTTTAGCTTGACCGTGAACCATATACAGTTTTTCTGCTTCAGTGTAATAAGGTTCAAAGTCTTTGTATTTGAGACACCACTCTGGAGAAATACCTTCTTGATGTTTTACTTCTTCAAAATCTTTTTCTCGCATTCTTAGTAGAGCAGCAGCATATATTTTAGTATTGCCACCTACGGCATAATTTGTCTGAGGAGAAAATGGTTCCCCTGCGTTATCATACCAATTTTCCGGGACACGATAAAGTTCTTTTTTAAAGATATCGACATTAGCTCTATTTTGCACTTCCAGAGGCATAAAATCACCTCTTTCTAAGATGAGTATTTTTTTTCCGGTATTAGCAAGTTTATAGGCTAATGTTCCTCCTCCTGCACCTGTACCGACAATAATCACATCATAATGTTGGTCATCAATAATCATTTTTTCTTCCTGTTATAATTTTGTGGAATGGGCATCTTGCCCGTTCCTTTTTAAGAAATCAAAAGTCAAAAGTCAAAAATAAGATTTGATAGTGCTACTTCTAATTTAATAAGTCAAAAATCAAAAGTAAGATTTTATAGCGCTACTTCTGATTTAAGAAGTCAAAAATCAAAAGTCAAAAGTCAAAAGTAAGATTTTATTAAGCGAGAGTCTCCTGTTGTCAATATTCTGTGTTATTTATGTGAATATTTGAAATTCTTTGGATAGACCGCTACACAAAAAATTTATTCTGACTCCTGACTCCTAACTCCTGTAGGGGCGAATACCATTCAAGGGCGAATACCATTCGCCCCTACTATTTCACTGCCAAATGTAAATGAGGCCAAACAAAATAATCCAAATTACATCAACGAAATGCCAAAATAAAGAAGTAGCATTGATGCCAAAGTGACCGTTATCATAGTTACCAGGAATGAAAGAGCGACCCAACATGATACCCTGCAACAAAATACCCGTCATAACGTGCAGACCGTGAAAACCTGTCAATAGATAGAAAGTTCCACCGAATACTCCTGTTGTGAAACCAAATTCTAGACTATTCCACTCAATTCCTTGACCGACTACAAAGTAAGTTCCCATTGCCATTGTGGCAAACAGAAATATTCTAAACCAAGTCAAGTTATCCTTTTCTAAAGCTTTTTCAGCAAAATAGATTACGAAACTACTCGAAACCAAAATCACTGTATTAATAGCAGGTTCTCTAATTTCCAAACCAGACACACCTTCTGGCAACCAGTCAGTGGCACTTGTTTTGTAGACGATGTATCCGACAAAGAAACTCAAGAAAATTACGCTTTCCGAAAGTAGGAAAACGATAAACCCGAACATACTATTACCTTCTTCGTCGTGAGTATGTTCGGCAACTGCTGAATGCAAAGGTTCCTGTAGTTGTTCTGATGCGATCGAACTATCCATGTTTTAATTCTCCTTTAATTTACTGGCTTTATTTTCATTATTTTCCGAAGGGTTAGTAGTCGTAGGTTGGGTTGAGTCCGCGTTAGCGGAGCTTATCCGCAGGATAAACCCAACAGTTGCCGTAGGTTGGGTCGAGTTTTGTTGGGTTGCACTTTCGCTTGACCCAACCTACAACCTAATTAACAGGTTCGGGAACTTCTGCATGATGTCCGTTGGGGTCATTAGAAGTCAAAGGTTCCGACTTACCATAACCGTAGGGTTCCGCAATAACTATCGGAATTTCTTCAAAGTTCTCTACATCTGGTGGAGAAGAAATCATCCATTCTAAACCGATCGCTCGCCAAGGGTTAGCAGGTGCATCCTTACCTTGTATCCAGGAACTGACAACATTTAAAATGAACGGCACAGTAGACATTCCCAACAGAAACGCCCCCAGACTAGCAACCACATTCCAGAAAGTATATTCAGGAGCGTAGGAAGAAACTCGGCGTAACATTCCCTGTAAACCTAATGGGTGCATGGGTAAAAAGTTGAGGTTGGTACCAATAAATGCCAGCCAAAAATGTAACTGACCTAAACCTTCGTAATACATTTTCCCGGTCATTTTGGGGAACCAGTGATAAATAGCAGCATACATTCCCATGGTCACGGTGCCATAGAGAACGTAGTGGAAGTGACCGACGACAAAATAAGTATTGTTAACGTGAATATCTACCGGAACAGAAGAAAGCATGATGCCAGTAATACCAGCAAACACAAACATGATCAACCCACCCAAAGCGAACAACATGGGAGTATTCAGTCGAATTTTTCCTCCCCAAATAGTTGCCACCCAAGCAAATACTTTAATACCAGTAGGTACGGAAACACACATAGTTGAAAGCATAAAAATCAGTCGCATCCAAGGAGGTGTACCGCTGGAATACATGTGGTGTACCCAAACCAGACCACTTACCGCAGCAATGAGCATTGATGAAATTACTACGACTTTATAACCAAATAGAGGTTTGCGACTGTAGACTGGGAATATTTCGGAAAAAATGCCAAAAACAGGCAGAATAATAACGTAAACTGCGGGGTGGGAGTAAAACCAGAAAAAGTGCTGGAAGAGAACGGGGTTTCCTCCGTTAGCAGGATTAAAAAATCCAGTTCCCATTGTGAGATCAAATAGTAACATCACTGCACCTGCTGTTAGTGCTGGCAGTCCGAACAATTGAATAATTTGAGCAGCAAATACTGTCCAAACAAAAGCTGGCATCCGGAAAAATGTCATCCCAGGTGCCCGCATTCTCACAATAGTTGTGACGAAATTGACCGCCCCCATGATGGAGGAAACACCGGAAATGGCAACGGCAAGTATCCATATTACCTGACCGTTGATTAAACTACCCGTGGGATTTTGTATACTTACTGGAGGATATGACCACCAACCTGCTTGTGCGGGGCCACCAGGGGCAAAGAAACTACCAATCATTAGAATGCCAACTACTGGCACCATCCAAAATGCAGCAGCATTCAGACGGGGAAATGCCATGTCTCGCGCTCCAATCATTATGGGTACGAGATAGTTTGCCAGACCTACTAAAGATGGAAATGTCCATAGAAACAGCATAATTGTGCCGTGCATGGTGAACATTCCGTTGTAAATTGTGCGGTCTACGAGGTCTGATTCTGGTGTCATTAGTTCGCCACGAATTACCATGGCAAATATTCCGCCTACTAGGAAAAAGATGAAAGAGGTGACTAGGTATTGGATACCGATAACTTTGTGGTCGGTACTGAAGCTGAAATATCGTCGCCAGTTAGGCGGTTGTTCGTGTTCTGGTTTTTCTGTGACATCACCGATGCCGTCGATGGTTATTTCTTTCATGGAATAATTTTTTTCCCTTGAGTATCTAAAGCTAAATTTCTGTAGGTTGGGTTAAGCGGAGCGCAACCCAACAAAACGGGTACTTAACGAAGTAATAAGTAAGAAGTCAGAAGTTATTTTTGCAGGTGGAGATTTTGAGCAACTCTCCAAAAACCCCATCGCCAGTCAAGACGGAGTGGCGCGACCCAATCCTGTTTGATAACGCCTATATGATGTTGGGTTTCCTTCACGTCTACCCAACCTACGTTACTACTGATACTGTCGATGGTTATTTCTTTCATGGAATATTTTTTTTCCGATCTAACTTTTGACTTCTTAACTGTGATAGTTAACCATAGGAGGTGCAGCGGGTTTAACTGTGGGCCAGCCTGCTTCTACTTTTCCGTCTGATTTTTCAATATATTCAGTGACTGCCTGATTTGCTGCGGCCGAAAGTTCGGTATTTGCTGCTTCAGCAAGCCAGTTTTGGTAATCTTCAGGAGATTCCACGACTACATCTGCTTGCATTGTGGCAAAATAAGTACCGCTATATTGGGAGTCAGTTAGACTATATTTGCCAACGCGGATGGGAGTAAATTCTAAATTAATGTCATGGTTGGGAATCAAGTCTTGCTTCAGTCGGAATGCAGGAATATAAAATCCATGAATTACATCTACTGAATTTAATGCTACCCGTACTCGCTTATTTGCTGGTAAGTGTAGTTCGGTGCTAGTCACGCCGTTTTCTGGATATCTAAATACCCAAGACCATTGTTTAGCAATAACTTCAATTTCTTCTACAGGCTCAGTTACAGGTTTTAATGGTGCTGCATAAGCTGATTCCATTTCTAATGGTGTATGCAGATGTACTAATTCCATCGGCCCCTGAATAGCCATTTCTCTATAAACATTGTAGCTATAAGTAGCAATCCAAAATACCAGAAAAATAGGAATTGCTGTCCAGACAACTTCTAGGGTGATGTTGCCTTCGACATGGGGGCCGTCACTGTAGTCATATTTAGCAGCACGTTGGAAAATAATTGAATACATTAGAGTTCCCGTTACTCCCAGAAAAATGAATGTACCCAGGGTGACGAGAAAACTAAATAGGTCATCAATTAATAGAGATTCCGCTGCAGCTTGGGGTGGTAGCCATGAGTAGGATAATTTCCCTACCCAAATACTAACAGCAGTTAAAACCAGAGCGATCGCTCCCAATATTAAAATAGTCCGGATTTTCATATCAATTCAATATCCTAATAAGTTAATCGGTTACTTCAGGACAGCGTTAGGGTTTTCACCTAGTCGCAGTAAACCATCAGCAGTGTTATGTACTCCAAACTCAGCAGCTAACTGCGCTCCTAGAGTCCCGTGAACATACATAATAAACATGATTACCAAGGCCACTGCTAAATAACTCCACTGCACTTGTTGAATTTTATCGCTGCGCCATACATAACGTTGAAATCCTCTCCAGACTGTCATACCTACAATCATGGCCAACAGTAAGACACCGCCTACCCCGTGCCACACCATAGTATCCATTGCTCCAAATCCCCAGGCACTTTTGAGTTCTGCGGATGGTTTTGCTAGCATGATTTCATAAAAACCTGCTGCTACGGTGAAAAATGTAATTATTGATGAGGCTAACATATTGTACCAACCTACATCGAATAAGTTGGAACGAGTAGTGGCGATCGCCAAAAATTTGAATACTGGTTTTTCTAAAGGGAAAAGTACGCCAACTATATCAAAAGCAATCCCGATAATAAATAAACCTAGAGTCAGATGAACTAGATTTGGATGAATAGGGATGGCGTAAGGGAGTCCATTTGCTCCTAGTTGAGAACTCAAACTATCTATTAATTCTGGGTTCATTGTAAAATTCCTTCCTTGACTGCTTCTACCACTGGTACTGTATGGAGTCCGTATACCCATACCAGTTCATCTCCAAGATATACTTGAAAGCATACGATCGCTACTAGCACCACTCCTAGTCCCATGTATGGCATTGGCAATTTTTCGGGAGTACGCGATCGAATCACATACCGCCAACCAGTCAGTGCTGCAATGATTCCTGAAAGAGACCAACCAATCAATGTATGTAAATTGAGTACTGGTTCTACTGCTTCATAAGGTTGTGCCAGACCAGCTTCTAACTGACCAAATATTATAGCGATAAAAATAGAAATTGTGGCGAAAAACATATTCCACCAGCTTACTTCGTATAAACGGTAATTACGAGTAAAATAACCGATAAGATCGCATAAGAAAGCAAATAATACCATCGCTATTACGAAGTGGACAACGATGGGATGTACTGTATCTGGATAGGGCAAGTTATGATCGTTTAATGGTGGTAGATACTCCCACATAGTCTTCTCCTTCGATAGATAAGTAGATATGTCTGAAAAAAATGTCAACTTTACGAGTTACTACAGGCAAATATTTTCATCAATTTTTTCTCACAACATTCTAACTGAATTTATAGAATCTGTGTGTTTTTTACCGTATCAATTCTCACAGTTTTTCTCAAGACATACTCATTTTTTTTCTTTAATCAAAGTGAAAAAGTAATGTAGTTAAGACAACATTATTTTTTTGGGGGATTTTACGGTTTGTTATCATTAACTAAACTATTTTTATTCTTAAAAGGTAAAAGATATCATAATCGGTATATCTTGCCATCCTTAGAATTACAGATATTTTCTGTAATGGCTATGTATCTGAATTTCAAAAGATTATAGGTATTTAATTAGAGGATTAGAGGAAATTATAGTCATACTTGACCTCAACTCTCTAAGAGCTAAATATTTAATTAAAACTTAAGACTACGATATTTTCAATCTGACTCAAATCCTGTAAATTTAGTTACAGAAAAATTAAATTTTTTTCCAGCCAAATCAGTTTTGCTTTCCAGATTTTTTTATGCTATAATTAAGGGCTAATATTAATAATTTCCTTTTAGTTATTTCTGCCGTCCTCCACTAGATACCTATAGCGTAATTAATTTAACGGATGGGAAGTATGTGCAATAACGGTTGATATCGCGGGTTAGCATTCGGTGAGAACATCTAAAGATAACATTACTATCCACTAGAATTTTACTCATACAGCAGTTTTCTAGTTGATGAGGTACAAAGTTTTATTGCTTTAGGCAACAGCTCATCTGGCAACAGGCAACAGCTCCGGAAGGGAATATAGGAATAAATAGTCTGATAGCTGTACCTCACGCTTCCTCAAAAGTGCTGTAAGTCTCGCGAGTTAGTTACATAATTTCATTAGTCGTCAGACGGTTGGTTACTTTAGCACGAATGGCAGTAATTATTTCTTTTCCTTTTAATATAGAATCCGGTTATACAGTATATGTTTATAATTCTATCCACACTTCAATATTAAATCCCCCATCTCCCCATCTACCCATCCCCCCATCTCCCCATCCCCCCATCTCCCCATCTCCCC
>JAXHSW010000202.1:0-17262 GCA_034190295.1 Cyanobacteriota bacterium
TGAATATAGACTTTAGAGTTGACTTTTATAGTAAAATTTTTATAGCTCAATTAATAAAGCTTTTAGTGAGTGATAAAAGCAATAGCTGACCGCTGAATGCTGACTGCTGAATGCTTACAAAAATAGATTTTTTTGAGAACTTAAGTAGCGATCGCGCAACCTATCTATAGACTTTCTCCCTTCTCCCCTGCTCCCCTGCTTCCCACAAGGTTTTCAGAAGTTCCCGATCGGGGATAGCTTAAAAGGGGGAGCCTTTAAACTACAATTTTTCGGTAAATATAAGAATAATTAACAATAACTAGGGTGCTAATTATCAAAAAAGTTCCTTATGTCTGTGTTAATTACTTAATAATTGAAGCACCATTTAAGTATAGTATTCTTTTTTCACCCTTGGTATAACACAAATAACTATATAGACAAAAAAGTAATTTTTATCCAATCAGCTCTAGTATTTCAAATACTAATACCATTTCTCTATGAAGCTAAACTCAAACTCAATAAAAGATGAAAATAATCAGTGCAATAAAGTCCGAGCAAAAATTATTAAGCGTGTCACAAAGAAATGGTATAAGAGATAGTCCTAAATAGGGAATGCTCTTAAAAGTATTTTTGTAGCAGTCAGGAGTAAGATTCCGTCAATAATTTTTTTTCAATATTTTTTAGATTGCGGTCTAATGTAAAAGATTGAGGTGGATAAATTGAAATTCTCTCAAAATCAGGATGTAAAGGATTAATCAAATAATTATATTCTTGAGGAATAATAGCAGAAGGAACTTTTAAAACTGCTGTTGTTTTAGCAGTTAACCATTTATCTCCAATTGAGGCTAAAATTGCAGGCGGAGAAGTATCACGCCAGTTATGGGGTAATAAATTTTCATCTACTTGTTTAATCGGAAAATTATCAGGAATTTTTACACCAATAGATACAAATATATTGCCAAAATTTTCTATTTCCATGCTGACTAAAGTTTCTAATGTCGCTAGAGATAATGTGGCTGAAGTATAAATCAAGGATGTACCTTTAGAATTCCAGCGCCCTCCGCTACAAGTAGAAGCTTCAGTTTTAAAAACACTATTAATATGTTTTTTATGAGAGATTCGCCATACTATTAAACTCATAATTATTATCTTGTTAACGACTAAAATTGAAGAAGAATTTAGGGTTTGGAATAAATGATTTAAAGATTCAGAATGTAAGAATTTCCATTTGTCATGCTGCGCAAACAGCTTGATTATTTTTAAAGGAGAAAAAAGCAATTTTATCAAAGCTTCAGAGTACGAATATCTGGTTGAGAATGTAGTAGAAATTAAATGAATGCTTGCTTTATTCATTAGACATCTCCAATAATAAAAAACCAAATCAATTATCGCACAGCAATTATCAATTCCTTCCCCCTACTCCCCCACTTCCCTACTCCTGAAAAATACTTTTAAGAGCATTCCCTAATTAATTTTTTTTCCTGACCAAAAAATAAGGTCTCAAGCCTCCCCTTTTAAGGAGAAGAAAAAGATCGACTTCGGTATTTCAAGCCTCCTTATTGCAGAGGTACTGATAACTGATAACTGATAACTGAAATGACTCCTTTTTCAAGATTCATATAAGCTCGGTTGATAATAAAAAGTATTCAATTCTTTGATTCATTTTGACAACTGATAACTGATAACTGATAACTGAAATGACAGCGCCACAGAATCAATAGAATAAAAATCCTTATACTATCTATCTATTTTTTTTCGGCTTGTAAATCCTGAATTATTTTCTTAAAAAAACACCTATGGGCAGGTTTTTAACCTGCCTTTTTGTATGTTTTTACTCACGACCAACAGAAATGAACTATTAATAATGAATAATTAGCTATATATTCCATACTCTATTTTATTCAAAAGTTCATCTACTTGTTGTGTTCCTGCATCCGTATCTAATAATTCTAAAGGAGTTTTGCCACCCAAGGCACGATTTGATTTTTTCAGCCAATCTCTTGCTATTTCTACATTTTCAAATATATCTAACGTTTGTGCAAAAATTCTAGCAACACGATAAAGTCTATCTGATTCTGAAAGATCTAGAGGTTTCTGATCTTTCTTACGCCTAGATATAGTACGTTCAGAAGTTGCTAATAAAGCCGCCATTTGTGACTCAGAAATGCCACAATATTCAGCTACTTTAATCACAGAAATTATCGAAAATCCCTGACGAATTATACTGACTATTTGTAGTTCTTGGGGCAATTCCAAAATATTTTGAGGTATTTGTTCAAATCCTAAAATTTGATAGATTCTGGGGATGGTTTCAGTTTCTGAGTTCTGAGAAACTTGATCTGGAGATAACATCTGGACATCCTTTGAAGGTCATGTGTCTAATATTATAATGCCAGATGTCTCAAAAAAGTTGTTGAAATTTTATATTTATTGGATTTTATAGCGCTACTTGAATAGGGAATAGGGAATAGGGAATAGGGAATAGTAAACTGAATCAGGGTTTTCGGTGCGGAATCCGTCAGGAAACAGGGTTTAGAAATAAACACCTTAATCTGTAGCGCTATATAGCAAAGAACGGGATAGTTAGGACTTATGCTGATGATGAAGCTCAGACAGGAAAATTTTTTTCCGACTGCTATATATATGACCATTATTTATACTATAAATCTCTAATCTTTCCCGATCGACTCGATACTCTAGAGAGAAGAGCCAAAAAATAGGAGGATAAGAAAGATGAGAAAAAGTATAAAGATGAGACTGTTAGAAACCATATTCCTTGTTAGTTACTTGATCTGATGTCTAGAAAATTATAGAGAACAATGTTACATAGTTTTTGTTGAAGTTCAATCAGGAAAAAAGAAACCCCTTAACGCGCGTCAGAAGTCAGAAGTCAGAAGTCAGAAGTCAGAAGTTAACCCACCCCTACTCCCTACTCCCTACTCCCTCTTTTCTGGAAATATCTATTCTCTGAATCTGAATCAAGGGATAGCTCAAATGAGGAGGCTTTAACTAGCTATCAGCTTGGACGTTCCGGAATGCTGCGCTTGCCAGCATTTAGCTGGATCGCTAAAAATTCTAGGGTTCGGCGTCCCCCACTATATTTGAAAAAGTGCATGGTGCGCCTTTTCTGGTGGATTAAAACCCCTATTATACACCTTGAGAAGCTGATTACCGTTAACGCAGTTCCTCCGGAGGAGGCTCGCTGATTGTTGAGTGCTACTTCAAACCCAAATTTTTCGGTAATTTTAGAAATTTTTCAGTATCCCCATGTACTTTTTTCTTTTTTTCCTACCATATAACTAAAGCTTTTTTCCTTCTTCAAAACTAATTTATTCAAAATCAATACAAGATATTTCAATACACTCTTGAATTTAACGATTAGATTTAGTATATATTTCCACTATAACTCCTACGAATGAGCCAAATATTCCTCCAATAATTGCTCCCCAAAACGGGATAAGTAGTGGACTGAAACAGGCATATAATCCATCTAAACCATCCGCACAATTTAGAGGTTGAATTTTTTGATGAGCTGCAACGAGAAAGATGAACATACTCAAAAGTGAAGTAAAAGTTGCTGCATTGAATATTCTCATCGTGCATCTAAATTTAGTTATTAAGTTGGTAATTGCACCAACAATTCCCCCAATAGTACCTCCGATAACAATACCTAAACAAGCCCCAAATAATGTGACAAACCATACGAAAATAACTGGGACTATACTACTCATCACATCCTCCTTCTTTTGTTAATAAATATTAGTTTAGTAGTACTGTATAGCGCTACTTGAATCGGGAATAGGGAATAGGGAATAGTAAACTGTTAAAGGGTTTTCGGTCTGGAATCCGTCAGAAAAAAGGGTTTATAAATGTCAAACACCTTTATGCGTAGCGCTATACAAATAGTAATATTCTAATAGTTACAAAAAATGCAGCTATGATTTTCTCCTAAATTCTGACTCCTGACTCGGTCTTCCTGACTCCTTCTTCTTTTAAGTCCTCCAAAAAAGCTTTAATTTGCTGAAAATACTTACTATTAATGCCACTATTAATGTATAAATAAATCCCGTTAATAATCCTAACCTTGTTGTTTGAGTCATTTGTGTAATTTCTTCATACCATCCAGTTAATTTCAAGATAGGTAAGAGTAAGTTACCAAAAACTACATAAGCTATCATTGGATTTTGACCATTATAGATAAATAATTTGAGAATACTTTTTTGCTGAAAATAATCTCTAACAACAGTGAATAGAATTAACAAAAAAATAGACATTCCTGTAGTAATGAAAAAGTAGCTTAGGGTAGCACTATCTTTTTTTATTCCACCTTGAAAAGGTTCAAAAGCTAATCCTAATGCTAGCCAATAAATCCCCCAACTATAAAGTTTATTGAGTAAATTTTCTATCTGATTACTTGGTTGTTGGAATAATAACCAACCCGAAGCACATAAAAGTCCGCTGATTAAAGTTGTTTCTAAAACTAGCCTAGATTGTAATCCAATCAATAATACCAAGTCAATAGTTAGCATTAATACTGCAATAATAAAAAAACGACTAGCTGGCCATTTTTCTAATATAGAATCGCGATCGCTACTTTCATTATTTTTCATCCATTTTAAAATTAAATCTCCGCCAATAGTACCCGGAATAACAATAAATAAGTACTTCAAATAATCAAATCTAAAAATCCAAGGTAAAGGAGAGTTAAACCAAAAGTCTTTTACCCATCCATCATCAGCGGCAGAAAATCTTAACCCTAATAATATTGCCAATAATCCTAAACGTAACCACCAATTAGATTTAGTAAGTAACCAAATTATCGAACCAAAAACAGCCATATTAGTTAAAACGATGAGGATAATATCACTGCGTTCTAATGAAAAGTTACTACCATCTGGATATGTTAATCTACTCAGAACTAAAATACATATACTCCACCCAGCTATACTAATAAATTGATTTAGAAACTTGGGGAAAAATTTAGGTAAACGACTGTACATTAAAAATAAGATTAAAAATCCTAATAAAGCCAATTTCCACTTTTCGGGAATTTCCTCTGCATTATTAATAATGTGTGGTCGAAAATGTTGAAGCACTATAGCAAATGTGCCTAACAAAAAACCTCTTTTCAGTATAAATAAAAATATTTGACTGTATCGCCATCCTTTATTTATTAATTGAGATAAAGCTAGGGGAATAGATGCTCCCATAGAAAATAAGAAAATTGGAAAAACAATATCTACCCAAGTTAATCCGGGAATATTAGGATTAAATACATAAGTTGGCGGTGGTGTTTGAGCATGATACATCCAAGCAGGTAATGTTCCATCACGAGGAATTATGCCAGATAATACCATCATTAAAATAGCAAATCCTCGCAGAGCATCTAGAGCTTCAGCGCGTTTTTTAGTCATAAGTAAAAAGGAAGAAGGAAGAAGGAAGAAGGAAGAAGTAAGAGGGAAGAAGGAAGAAGGAAGAGGGAAGAAGGATAAAGTAATATTATGTCTAGTTAAATATTAAGGAACAAAGGAATAAATAGAAGTACATTTCAGTTATCAGTTATCGAAAATTTGTGGTTTAAATCTTCCCCTTTTAAGGGGATAATAAATAAAAAAATTTCCTTTGAGTCAATCCTCTTTTTTTCAATAATTCTTAATTCTTAATTATTAAACAGTACTTTGATAGTAATCAGAAATTCAGATATTGAGAATTGAGATGTTCCTTAAAAGGATACAATATAGCAGTTATCTTATTCATATATATTCATTTTTTTCTTCTTTTCCGTTCCCTGTTCCGGTGTTCCCTAAAAGTATTCAATATCTCACAACTTAAATCATATTGCTGAATAAGGAATAAGGAAGAAGGAAGAGGGAAGAGGGAAGAAGGATAAAGTAATATTATGTCCGGTTAAATATTAAGGAACAAAGGAATAGATAGAAGGTCATTTCAGTTATCGGTTATCAGTACTTTTATAGTAATCAGGAATTCAGATGTTGAGAATTGATATGTTCCTTAAAAAGATACAATATAGCAGTGATCTTATTCATATATAGTAATCCTAAATAGGTTGCGACAAATCAAAAAGTAGAAAAAAAACTGAAACTCCCGCCTGTTGCCTGTTGCCTAAAAGCGGTAAGATTTTTATACACGAATAAAATAGGATTGCTATATATTCATTTTTTTCTTCTTTTCCGTTCCCTGTTCCGGTGTTCCCTAAAAGTATTCAATATCTCACAACTTAAATCATATTGCTGAATAAGGAATAAGGAAGAAGGAAGAGGGAAGAGGGAAGAGGGAAGAAGGATAAAGTAATATTATGTCCGGTTAAATATTAAGGAACAAAGGAATAGATAGAAGGTCATTTCAGTTATCAGTTATCAGTACTTTTATAGTAATCAGGAATTCAGATGTTGAGAATTGATATGTTCCTTAAAAAGATATAATATAGCAGTTATCTTATTCATATATATTCATTTTTTTCTTCTTTTCCGTTCCCTGTTCCGGTGTTCCCTAAAAGTATTCAATATCTCACAACTTAAATCATATTGCTGAATAAGGAATAAGGAATAAGGAAGAAGGAAGAGGGAAGAGGGAAGAAGGATAAAGTAATATTATGTCTAGTTAAATATTAAGGAACAAAGGAATAGATAGAAGGTCATTTCAATTATCAGTTATCAGTACTTTGATAGTAATCAGAAATTCAGATATTGAGAATTGATATGTTCTTTAAAAGGATACAATATAGCAGTTATCTTATTTAGCTTAGGATAAAAGCTTTATTCATTGTCTTACTACAAAAGTTGCTTCCCTTGCCCTAAAGTCTATATTAATTTAAAAACTGTTTTATATGAGATAATTTTGTTGCTGATAGCTGATAGCTAATAGCTGAACTATTACAGAATAACTTCCTCGCTACTTATACCAATTCCTAAAAGTAACGCTATATTTTGGTAAGACTTCAGTCATTAATTAATTAAAACAGGTAGAGTTACTTTTTTGCTAAAAATAGCCCTGTTAATGTTAATTATTATTCTTTTTTACCGATAAATTTTGGTTTAAAGCCTCTCCTTTAAAGGAGAAAAAAGAAAAAATTTTCTGTTGAATCAATCCTCTTCTTTTCAAGAATTATTAATTATTAATTATTAATTGTTGAATTCTCCCCCACTCCCCTATTTCCCCTCCAGGGAGGGGTTAGGGGTGGGTCCCCTGCTCATTAACGTGCGTCAGCAAGTCTGCAAGTCAGAAGTCAGAAGTTATTTTTGTAACGGGGATTTGAGCTCCGCTCCAAAAATATTGCACCTTAAAAGGCGGGGTTTTAGACCCTTATGATTTTGATAAAATGTAGAAAACTTTTTGAGAAATAGTATTTAGCAGTGGAAGAAAAGGTTAGGACAGATAAAAAGCTTAAAATTCAGACAACGTAATACTTTTCCTTCTTCCTTCTTCCTTCTTTCTTTTTGCTTCTTCCTTCTGCTGTAAACTACTTCATAAAAAAATCATTCAACTCTTTCCCATAAAAAAATTAGTTGCCGGTAGAAACTTTTCCTCCTAACAACTAATAATAATCAACTATTAATATCAACTCCTGATAAAAGTATGATAAAAAACTTATCTTCTTACACAGAGTAAATCTCCTTATTTTCCCTACTCTCTACTCCCTTATTTATAAGTATTCAACCGGACATGATATTACCTAGGAACAGGCAAAGAAAGTTGAGGTTTAGTATCTGGTTGATGACCATTACCATTATTATGAGAATGCTCTGGAGACAATAATACTTGACGAACCAAACGAGCGATCGCCCGTTGAGTCAAACCACTTGCAACTTGTTGCCCCATCTTTTGCATTTCTGGTTTAACCAACAAATTTGGTACTAACTGCGCCAACTCCATAGCATCAAAACCTGGAGTATCTTGAATAATTTGCCAAATACGTTTAATATGCTCTGCTCTTTTTTCTTCTGGAGAATTTGTAGATGTAATTCTGGTCGGTTTTTCTTCCTTCATACCCAAAAATTCACCCACTCTATTTCTCACATTAGAAAAAGTATTTCTGGATACTAAGTCTAGACTATTAATCAACTCTTCAACTAAACGCACCCGAATAAAATCACCACGTTCAGACAATAAGAAATCTAGAGCTTGGTCTAACACCTTGCTAATATCATAATCATCACTATTACTAGCATTTCTTAATAAATTTTCCAATCTATTCCAACGAAAATCACCATCTTTAAAAAGTAAATCTTTCAGAGAAGTTCTTAACTCAGGAGCAGGGTCAGTTAGTAAACGTTTCGCCACATAAGGATAAGCTTTACTCAACACTTTAAAATTAGGATCGACATTAATCGCAATACCTTCCAAAGTTACCAAAGAACGAATAATTAAAGCATAATATGCAGGTACAGTAAATGGATACTCATACATTAAAGCTGATAATTGGTCTGTAATACTCTTAAAATTAAGTTCTGCCACACTAGCACCAAGAGCATTATTAAACACACCAGCTAAAGCAGGAATAATCGGAGTTACATCAGTATCAGGAGTCAAAAATTCCAGCTTAATATAATCCTGAGCCAAAGCTTCAAAATCACGATTTACCAAATGTACAACTGCTTCTAATAAACCATATCGTTGATAAGGTTTAACCTCACTCATCATGCCAAAATCTAGATAAACTAACTTACCTTCTGGACTAGCTAATAAATTACCAGGATGAGGATCGGCATGAAAAAAACCATGTTCTAATAACTGTCTCAAAGAACATTGCACGCCTACTTCTATCAGATATTTTGCATCAATATTTTTAGCTTTTATCGCTTCCAAATTAGTTAGCTTAGTACCCGTTATCCACTCCATTGTTAATACACGACGACCCGTATATTGCCAATAAATTTGAGGAACATAAATATCTTGAAGATGACCGTAGAGTTGTTTAAACTTTTCTGCATTACGACCTTCTTGAGTGTAGTCCATTTCCTCAAATATTCGATTTCCAAACTCATCCATAATAGCTACTAAGTCACTGCGGAGTCGCTTAATTATTTTATGTACCCAAATAGCTAGTGTTCTTAATATATAGATGTCTAAAGCGATATTTTCCGCTAAACCAGGACGTTGTACTTTTACCGCTACTTGTTCGCCTGTTTTAAGTTTGCCTTTGTAGACTTGTCCAAGGGAAGCTGCAGCAATGGGATTAGGTGTTAATTCTGCATAAATTACTTCTGGAGGGAAACCTAATTCTTCTTCTATAAAACGATAGGCTAATTCATTAGGAAAAGGGGGTAATTGGTCTTGTAATTTAGTCAACTCTTCTAAATATATGGGAGAGGCTAAATCTGGTCGAGTAGACAGTGCTTGTCCCACCTTAATAAAAGCAGGACCAAGATTTGTCAAAATTTCTCTTAACCAGATTGCCCGTTTTAGTTCATTTTTAGTGGCATTACCGGTAATTTTGTCCAACCACAAGCTAGAAGCAAATGAGAAAAAAGTCCATAAAACACTGATGCGCCTTTTCCATACTTGCAAAGGACGTTTACTGTAGAAGGCTGCGATCGCTTTTGGGTCATAGCGTAGAGCATTACTTTCTACTGGTTTTGAATAATCTTGAGGCTTAACCATATCTATGTTTGTGACTGGCGTTGCCTCTATTTCTAATGTGTCTAATTTCTTATTATGTGAATTCAAATATTCTTGTTGGGGAGTAGATGATATTGTTTCCAGATTCATAAAATTTCAGATTTTTTTTATATAGGTTGTTAAATATTGTAACAATATGGCTGTCGTTTCACTGAAGTCTTTATTGAAGTCAAAAGTCAAAAGTCAAAAGTCAAAAGTAAGATTTTAACAGTGGGAAAAATATATTTTCTCAGGCAGAAAATAAGAAATAGGTTTCACTGAAGTCAAAAGTTAAAAGTAAGATTTTAACAGTGGGAAAAATGTATTTTCTCAGCCAGAAAGTAAGAAATAGGTTTCACTGAAGTCAAAAGTCAAAAGTCAAAAGTAAGATTTTGAAAGTTGGAAAAATATATTTTCTCAGCAAATAAATTGTAAAAATTCTCTGTTGCGACATACGCAATAGAAGAAAATCAAACCTAGAGAGCAAGGAAACTGATAGTTGATTTCTACATCCCAGAAAATATTTGACTCTATATCCCTACCCGGAATTTCTTCTAGTCACAAACAAATTATTAGTAAATCAAGAATCAAAAAATAAATTGTAAAAATTCTCTGTTGCGACATACGCAATAGAAGAAAATCAAACCTAGAGAGCAAGGAAACTGATAGTTGATTTCCACATCCCAGAAAATATTTGACTCTATATCCCTACCCGGAATTTCTTCTAGTCACAAACAAATTATTAGTAAATCAAGAATCGAAAAATTAAAAATCTTCTCTGACTATTTCCCCATTCGCAACAGTAGAACATCAAACCTTGAGGATAACTAGACTAAAAGTCGATTTCCAAACCGGAGAAAACATTCAACTAAATTTCCTGACTGAAAATTTCTTCTAGTCACAAACAAATTATTAGTAAATCAAGAATCAAAAAATAAATTTTTAAATTTCTCTGTTGCGACATACGCAATAGAAAAAAATCTAACCTAGAGAGCAAGGAAACTCAGAGTTGATTTCTACATCCCAGAAAATATCTGACTCTAATCTCTCTACATAGAATTTCTTCTAGTCACATCAAAATTATTAGTCAATCAAGAATCGAAAAATAAATTGTAAAATTTCTCTGTTGCGACATACGCAATAGAAGAAAATCAAACCTAGAGAACAAGGAAACTGATAGTTGATTTCCACATCCCAGAAAATATTTGACTCTAATCTCTCTACATAGAATTTCTTCTAGTCACATCAAAATTATTAGTCAATCAAGAATCGAAAAATAAATTGTAAAATTTCTCTGTTGCGACATACGCAATAGAAGAAAATCAAACCTAGAGAGCAAGGAAACTGATAGTTGATTTCCACATCCCAGAAAATATTTGACTCTATATCCCTACCCGGAATTTCTTCTAGTCACAAACAAATTATTAGTAAATCAAGAATCAAAAAATAAATTGTAAAATTTCTCTGTTGCGACATACGCAATAGAAGAAAATCAAACCTAGAGAGCAAGGAAACTCAGAGTTGATTTCTACATCCCAGAAAATATTTGACTCTAATCTCTCTACATAGAATTTCTTCTAGTCACAAACAAATTATTAGTCAATCAAGAATCGAAAAATAAATTGTAAAAATTCTCTGTTGCGACATACGCAATAGAAGAAAATCAAACCTAGAGAGCAAGGAAACTGATAGTTGATTTCTACATCCCAGAAAATATTTGACTCTATATCCCTACCCGGAATTTCTTCTAGTCACAAACAAATTATTAGTAAATCAAGAATCAAAAAATAAATTGTAAAAATTCTCTGTTGCGACATACGCAATAGAAAAAAATCTAACCTAGAGAACAAGGAAACTCAGAGTTGATTTCTACATCCCTACCCGGAATTTTCTCTAGTCACAAACAAATTATTAGTAAATCAAGAATCAAAAAATAAATTGTAAAATTTCACTGTTGCGACATACGCAATAGAAGAAAATCAAACCTAGAGAGCAAGGAAACTCAGAGTTGATTTCTACATCCCAGAAAATATCTGACTCTAATCTCTCTACATAGAATTTCTTCTAGTCACATCAAAATTATTAGTAAATCAAGAATCAAAAAATAAATTCTCAAATTTCTCTGTTGCGACATACGCAATAGAAGAAAATCAAACCTAGAGAGCAAGGAAACTCAGAGTTGATTTCTACATCCCAGAAAATATCTGACTCTAATCTCTCTACATAGAATTTCTTCTAGTCACATCAAAATTATTAGTTAATCAAGAATCGAAAAATAAATTGTAAAAATTCTCTGTTGCGACATACGCAATAGAAGAAAATCAAACCTAGAGAACAAGGAAACTGATAGTTGATTTCCACATCCCAGAAAATATTTGACTCTAATCTCTCTACATAGAATTTCTTCTAGTCACATCAAAATTATTAGTCAATCAAGAATCGAAAAATAAATTGTAAAAATTCTCTGTTGCGACATACGCAATAGAAGAAAATCAAACCTAGAGAGCAAGGCAACTGAGAGTTGATTTCTACTGACTATGAAAATATTTGACTATCTCTCTACACAGAATTTTCTGTGATTAGAGGAAAATTATTAGTAAATCAAGAATCAAAAAATTAATTCTCAAATTTCACTGTTGCGACATACGCAATAGAAGAAAATAAAACCTAGAGAGCAAGGCAACTGAGAGTTGATTTCTACTGACTATGAAAATATCTGACTCTAATCTCTCTACCCAGAATTTCTTCTAGTCACATCAAAATTATTAGTCAATCAAGAATCAAAAAATAAATTGTAAAAATTCTCTGTTGCGACATACGCAATAGAAGAAAATCAAACCTAGAGAGCAAGGAAACTGAGAGTTGATTTCCACATCCCAGAAAATATCTGACTCTAATCTCTCTACCCAGAATTTCTTCTAGTCACATCAAAATTATTAGTCAATCAAGAATCGAAAAATTAATTCTCAAATTTCACTGTTGCGACATACGCAATAGAAGAAAATAAAACCTAGAGAGCAAGGCAACTGAGAGTTGATTTCTACTGACTATGAAAATATCTGACTCTAATCTCTCTACCCAGAATTTCTTCTAGTCACATCAAAATTATTAGTCAATCAAGAATCAAAAAATAAATTGTAAAATTTCTCTGTTGCGACATACGCAATAGAAGAAAATCAAACCTAGAGAACAAGGAAACTCAGAGTTGATTTCTACATCCCAGAAAATATCTGACTCTAATCTCTCTACATAGAATTTCTTCTAGTCACATCAAAATTATTAGTCAATCAAGAATCGAAAAATAAATTGTAAAAATTCTCTGTTGCGACATACGCAATAGAAGAAAATCAAACCTAGAGAGCAAGGAAACTCAGAGTTGATTTCCACATCTGAGAAAATATCTTCTCTCTACCCAGAATTTCCTCTAGTCACAAAAAAATCATTAGTAAATCAAGAATCGAAAAATTAATTGTAAAATTTCTCTGTTGCGACATACGCAATAGAAGAACATCAAACCTAGAGAGCAAGACAACATCCCTCAATAACCAGTTTTAGACATCTGTGAAAATAGTTAAACTGTTTATTTCTATCTTGTGAAGAAAAGTGATTTAGAACTATATTCGGAGATGTTGATTACGCTTAACAATCTCAACTTTACCAGAAAAGCTAAACCTTCTAAACTTTGTAACTAATAATACATATATAATTACCACTGATAACTGATAACTGATAACTGATAACTGAAATAACCCCATGCTAAAAAACGACCCACTTTGGTTCAAAGACGCCATAATTTATGAAGTACCAGTTCGAGCCTTCGCTGATAGTAACGGTGACGGTATTGGAGACCTCCGGGGACTTACAGAAAAATTAGACTATTTGCAAGACCTGGGAGTAACAGCAATTTGGACCCTACCATTTTTCCCATCTCCCCTCAGAGACGATGGTTATGACATTGCTGACTATAGAAGTATTAACTCCATCTACGGCAACATAGAAGATTTTCAACAACTTCTAGATGCGGCCCATGACAGAGGTATTCGCGTCATTATCGAACTTGTAGTCAACCATACCTCGGACAAACACCCTTGGTTTCAAAGAGCACGTCGCGCTCCCAAAGGTAGTGTAGAAAGAGACTTTTATATTTGGAGTGACAGTGCTGATAAATTCCCAGAAGTGCGGATTATTTTCCAAGATTTTGAAAATTCTAATTGGGCTTGGGACTCTGTGGCTCAAGCTTACTATTGGCATCGCTTTTTTTATCATCAACCAGACCTCAATTACGAAAGTCCTGCGGTACAAGATGCTGTTTTGGAATTGGCAGATTTTTGGTTGAGCATGGGGGTTGATGGGATGCGCCTTGATGCGGTTCCTTATCTCTGCGTTAAAGAGGGTACTAACTGCGAAAACTTGCCAGAAACCCACGCTTTTCTCAAAAAGTTACGGGGACACATAGATGCTAAGTATCCCAACCGAATGTTATTGGCAGAGGCTAATCAGTGGCCTGAGGATGCGGCTAAGTATTATGGGGCGGGAGATGAATGTCAGATGAATTTCCATTTTCCTTTAATGCCTCGTTTATTTATGGCTTTGCGGATGGAGGACAATTTTCCGATTTCTGATATTCTCAAACAAACTCCTTCTATTCCGAATAACTGTCAATGGGCTTTGTTTTTGCGCAACCATGATGAGTTGACTCTGGAAATGGTGAGCGATGAGGACCGAGATTATATGTATAAGGCTTATGCTCAAGACCCACAGGCTAGAATTAATTTGGGTATTCGTCGTCGTTTATCGCCTCTATTGGGAAATGACCGTAGGCAAATAGAGTTGCTGAATAGTTTGTTGTTGTCTTTACCTGGGACTCCGGTTTTGTATTACGGGGATGAAATAGGTATGGGAGATAATATTTATTTGGGCGATCGCAATGGTGTGCGGACTCCGATGCAATGGACTGCGGACCGTAATGCTGGTTTTAGTCGTGCTAATCCACAAAGGTTATATGCTCCGGTTATTGTTGACCCTGAATACCATTACGAAACTATTAATGTGGAGGCTCAACAGGCTAATTCTAATTCTTTGTGGTGGTGGATGAAGCGTTTGATTTCTACGAGGGAACGTTTTCAGGCTTTTGGACGTGGTTCGTTTGAGTTGTTGCACCCGGAAAATAGGAAGGTTTTGGCTTTTACTCGTACTTATGCTGGTCAGCATATTTTAGTTGTTGCTAATCTCTCTCGTTTTGTGCAAATAGTGGAGTTAGATTTATCGGCTTTTAATGGTATGGTTCCTGTGGAAATTTTTGGTCGAACTAAGTTTCCAGCTATTAAGGAGCATCCATACTTTTTTAGTTTAAGTCCTTATGCTTTTTACTGGTTTACTTTACAACAGCAACAAACTTATATTGAGACTCCAAGACCTCTGAATAAATTTCCTGTTTTGACGGTAGCGGGTAATTGGAAGGATATATTTTCTCAGGCAGAAATGAAGGGTAGATTAGAGTCAATTTTACCTAATTATTTGAGTGGCTTCCCTTGGTTTGGGGGTAAAAGTAAGGTGATTCAATCTACGGAAATTACGGAGGTTATTCCTGTTGATTATGAACAAAAAGAAACTGCTTTAATTTTTTTAGAGTTTAATTATACAGAGGGGCTTGCAGAAACATTTTTGATGGCTTTGAGCTATTTAATTCCCACGGAAATAACTCCTCAAATTCCTCGGGAACAAGTTGTTGCGGAGTTGCAAGTAGAGCGGCAAGAAAAGCCTGGGATTTTGTTTGATGTTCTGGGAGATAGAGATTTTTTACATAAGCCTTTGAATGCGATCGCCAAAAACCAAAAATATCATGGAAATAAGGGTGTTCTTCGAGGAAAATATACGGATGTATTAGTAGAGATAATGCAGAAAAATACAGGGAATATTAATCCTCAGATTTCTTCTGAAAAACATGATAAGACTCTGATTAATTTCGGTACCGGATTAATGCTTAAGTTATTACGAAAACTAGAGGTTGGTATTAATCCAGATTTAGAGGTTGGCAAATTCTTGACAGAGAAATCTAGGTCTCAAGATTCAGAGATTGCAGGAAATATTTCTCAAATTGCAGGATATCTGGAATATCACCAACAGGGAACTAATTTAATGACTATTGGTATATTAGAGGAATTTATTCCAGAAGCAAGGGACGGTTGGTCTTATACCTCTGGTGTTCTGAGAGATTATTTTGACAGAATAATGGTAGAAAATAAGTCTGTAAATGAGTTAGAAATTCCTCAGGTTACTGTTAGTAATGGTTTAAATACTGAGATTACTGAATCAGTTTACGATGTGATTGGTTCTTATATTAATGTGGCTGAAAATTTAGGTAAGGTTACGGCAGATATTCATCGTGCTTTAGCTTCTGATTTAGAGAATCCAAATTTTGCTCCGGAACAGTTTACACCTTTTTATCAAAGGTCGGTTTATCAGTACATGAGAAATCAGACGGGGAGAATTTTATTAAAGCTGAAAAAACATTTATCAGAATTTCCACAAGATAAACAACAGTTAGCGAAAAATGTGATTAATCGTCAGGACCAAGTTATGAGACATTTAGGTTCTGTTGTAGAACGAAAAATTACTGCAATGCGTACTCGTTGTCATGGAGATTATCATTTAGAGAATGTTTTATTTACGGGTAAAGATTTTGTGGTTATTAATTTTGAAGGGGAAGGTGTTCGACCTTTAAATGAACGTCGCATGAAGCGTTCTTTACTTAGAGATATAGCAATAATGTTGGAGTCATTATATTATGCAGCTAATGTTGCTCTCCGGGAAGAAATTAAAAATGGGATGATTCGTCCTGAGAATTTCCTTACTATGGAACAATGGTCTACATTTTGGTATAGCTGGGTGAGTATATCTTTTTTAAAAGCTTACCTCAACAATACAATGTCAAGTTCATTCTTGCCTAAAACTGAAGAGGAAATACAGGTACTTTTAAATGTTTATCTGTTAGAAAAAGTTGTCTATGAACTTGATTATGAACTGAATTATCGTCCTGAATGGGTGGAAATTCCTTTGGCACGAATTCAACAATTAATTCCATGATTTATCGAGAAAGAATTCAGGAGTCAGGAGTCAGGAGTCAGGAGACAACCCACCCCTAACCCCTCCCAGGAGGGGAAGATAGGAGATAGGAGACAATCCACTCCTAACCCCTCCCAGGAGGGGAAGACAGGAGACAGGAGACAACCCACCCCTAACCCCTCCCAGGAGGGGAAGATAGGAGACAACCCACTCCTAACCCCTCCCAGGAGGGGAAGACAGGAGACAGGAGACAATCCACCCCTGACCCCTCCCAGGAGGGGAAGACAGGAGACAGGAGACAACCCACCCCTGACCCCTCCCAGGAGGGTAATTTAGAGGAGGTAGGAGTAAGAATTGTCCCCAGATTGTTCTGCCCAAATCTTGACCAAAATCCGCTCCTAATTGAACCATTATATAGAATCCTGTTGAATACTTATTATATGAGATGGGGAGATGGGGAGATGGGGAGATGGGGAGATGGGGGATGGGGGGATTTAATATTGAAGTGTGGATAGAATTATAAACATATGCTGTATAACCGGATTCTATATTACCACTTAAAACCTCGCACTTTTTGATACTTAAAAAAGCACTTGCCTT
>JAXHSW010000203.1:0-17159 GCA_034190295.1 Cyanobacteriota bacterium
GGCTGGGCCCGGCAGCAGGTAGACCGTGATCGGGCCGTGGACGCCGCCGCCATAGACCACATGGGCGCCATCGCGCCCACCGACCGTACAGGCGGTCGCGTGCAGCGGGGATGTCCTACTTCCTATTTTCTAGAGATGTCTAATATTATTTTCCTCTTCCTTCTTCCTTCTTCCTTCTGCTATCAAAAATCCCCTGCTATAAATTTTTATAGCAAGGGATAAACGCAATTTAAAACCTCAGAAAAATAATTGATTTAACTGCGGTCAGCTGTACCTACAGGTTCAAAACTGGGTATAACCAAATCATCATTTTGCTTAGTTAACTGATTATACAGTCTTTCAGTATTCGGGAAATTAGCAGCAGGAAGAGTCGGGAAGCGACGATAAGGAACAGTATCCTCCCCAAACATCTCAATATACTCAGCACTATTCACCATAGCATTGATAAAACCCTTAATACCCAAAGTTGCCAGAATCTGATTATACTTACGAATCTCAACTTGATTGCGAGGAGCGCGTCCTAAGAAATGTTTAGTACCAAGTTCAATTACCTTAGTATTAGGATATGGCGCATAAAACTCCTTAACATAAAGTTTAGAACAACCTAACCCTTCAATAAACTCCTTGAGGTTAATTTCATTATTCCCTAACTTACTTTCTAAGGAAGAGAACTCACTCTTAACAACGTAAGGATCGATATCGCGCTCAAAAATCTGACGATAAGCAGCAGCAATAATCAATTTCACCTGTTGCTTATCTTGGGTACTTGTCAACTTAAATACCTTAGACTGCTCCCGTTGCTTGTTAACACCTTGACCAACTCGGAACTCAACATCAGGTTCAGTGCGAACTTCCTCAGGAGTCCCCAACTCCACAAATCTTGGCGTAACTTCTTTCTGCACAAGTAGATTCTTGTCAGCAATACTACCAACCCTAGTATTTCGCAACGACAAACCACCAGGAGTTAAGTAACGTTCATAAGGAATTGTATCTTCCCCAAAAGCTTCGTTATATTCTTTGCTATCAATAATCGCATCAACCAGAGCATAAAAACCCTTCTTGGCACAAATATCGAAGTAAGAATTAATTTCCTTACGTCCATAAGTCGGACGACCTAACAACCTTCGGTGAATATACTCAATTGCCTTGCAAACATACAACGAACTCCAGTAGATATTACGGAAGGTATCAGATTTTGCCAAAGCACGAATGAACTCGCGAACAGTAATATCACCATTTTCAAGTTTGTTCTCAGCACTCTTTAGACGTTGACCATCGTAAACATCGCGACCAAAGACCTGACGATAAGCGGCGGTGACGATCTTTTGAGTAGAACTTTCGGAGAACTTGATACTAGCACCGTTGCTACCACCAGAGTTACTGAAACCACTACTAACGTAACCTCCTGGCAGTTGATCGAGTTTGAAAACTTTAGGACCTAGAGAACCAGGAGCTTTTGGTCTCGCAGCAGGGTTACTAATCTGGTTATCAATACCAGCACCCTGACGAATGAGAATCCGGCGAGTATCTTTGCCAAAAGGTGCAGGACGATTTTTGGGACTACGGGTTTCTTTCGGGAAGATTGCCCCAAACTGAATTTCTAATGGATCGTTACCCCTACCATAAACGTGTTGGTCTGGCAAGGGCTGATTGTAGTCAGCAAATAAGGTAACAAATTGAGGTACTTTTCGGAAAGGGGCACTGTAGTTAAACAGGTCGATTTGTGGTCCCCAGTTACGACATTCCTGAGCCTCTTGACCTAGACCACGAAGATATGGTACTGTCTCTTCGCCAAAATAATCGGAGTATTCTTGAGAGTCCACCATTGCATCTACCAAAGCGGACAAACCGCCTTTAGTAACAATGTCAAAGTATTTGCTGAACTCTTGGGGCGAACTCAAACCCCTACCCAAAAAGTGACGAGCTGCCAATTCTACAACACGACTATTGACAAAACCTTCATAAAACTGTTTCCGGTACAAAGGAGATTTACCCAAACGACGGATAAACTCTTTCATGGAGATTTCGCAATTCTTGGCTTGAGATTCCAGGTAGGAAATATTCAGACTATAAGCTCGGAAAATATCCCTCTCAAATACCTGGCGGTAAGCAGCTTTAATGACATCCTGTTTCTCAAAGTTAGACAAACCAGGCTTCATCACAAATTTTTGTCGCTTTTGTGCAGCATTAAAGTAAATTTGTGGTAGTTCTAAGCCTTGTTGGCTTGAACTTTGGCCCCGGCGTTGCTTATTAGAGGGTGTTGAGCCGCGGAACTCAGTCAAAAGGACATCAAAGTATTGGGCAACGATTTCCTTTGCTTCCTGGTCTTGAAAATATTTAATCGAAGCTTGTCGCATCTGTTGAATAGCTACTATTGTAGCTGCAGAAGAACAGGCATTCTCAATTATTTCTCTTAAACCACGAACGTTGACTGAGATAATATTAGGGTCTCCCGCCACAATAGCATAAGTAATATAGCGTAAGAACCAGGATAAATCCCGCAAGGATTTGGTCATATTAACTGGACCATACCGAGCTACACTAATTGGCCGAAAACCGGCAGGTACAGGGCCAGCACTACTAGCTCCTAAATTAGTGAACAGCGAGCGTATACCCTGAAGTGGGTTGTTGTTTTTACTCTTGTTCTCTACATAAGTAACAGTACCTAGCTTCATGCCTTCAGAAACTGCTGTTGTTGCAGCCGTAACAGCACTCATGGCCATTTCTTCTTCATCTGGCTTTTCTAAAAAGGCTAAAGGCGAACCACCAGTAAAAATAGTATTGGCAGCAACAGAAACAATTCTTTCTGAATTATTAGTCAGTGTCTGAGCAATTTCTAAACGTTTTGCTCCTGAACTAAAAAAAGTTGCCAGTTCATCTAGTTCTCCTTTTCCTAAAAAGCGGTCTTGTTGTTCCGCTTGAGAAATAGTTGATGCTGGTACAGTTTGATATAGTTGCGGACGTGCAACTGAACTTCCACCACTTGCTTTGACAGTCATTCGATTATTATCGCTCCCTATTTTAAAGTTTTTACAGTTTCTATTGAGACTGTTAGCTTGAATTTTTATGACATTTCCCAGACATTATTCTCTAGTGAGTCAGTATGGGTTTTTCTGAAGTTGCAATGAAAATTTTACCTACTGTAAAAGCTGGTTTCCACAAAGTAGAAAATATTCTTTATCTGTGTTTTTTTGACTTTCATCAGCAACTTAATTGAGACTTAAGGCGGTGCCCTACCTCAAAGTTTATGTCTTATTTAAGCTACTTTCTCTGCTTACCTCTGGATTATTGCTGAAAGCATAGTTATTTTTCTTTACAACATACTTGCTTAATTTCCACAGATAAACTACTGTAGCTTTACATCAAAATTTTTCGTTCAGATGTTTTTTACATCAGCATTAAAATTTTATACCTTTTTTTGCAGATCTTCTCACAGAACATCTTTAAAAACTAGGCTGAATTTATATTAACTATTGCCTAGCCCAATGTACCTGCTTTATTTCTAATCCTGGCTTGGTTATTTAACCCTAGGTTTTGTAACACTAACCCGATAGAAATATTGAGGCAAAAGAAAGTAGGTATTTTTGCTATTTTTATGTTCTAGCTTTTCCTTACTTTGTTTCAAAGGTAAAATATTTTGGGCTAATTCACCCGCGTTTGTTAAAAACCTTACAGAATTTTATTTTATAGATTTATGGTCATTTATCTTAGAAAAAATAATAATTTTTGTTAAGTAACTGTTGCTATTATCGGCATGAGTCAAAAGTCAATATTTAATAGTCAAAAGTTATATCAATCTTTTTTAATGGGATTTAGACAAAAGGGCTATCTTAATACGAATGTTATGTGAGGCTGCACAGAATTAGGTTTTAGGTTTTAGGTCTTAGGTGTTAAGTGCCACAGAAGAATTATGAAATTTATTAACTTGTCTATCTCGATCGACAGTCAACTCCGATCAAAATATTATTCTACGCAACTTAGAAATGAATTTGTTATTAAAACTATAGCGCTACACATATATAGCAGTTTTCAGCATGGTTGTGAAAAAAATAATAATTAGCAAGTAACAGGGGTCATTTCAGTTATCAGTTATCAGTTATCAGTTATCAGTACCTCCGACTAAAGCCTGAGAAAACATCAACTGCTCCAGCAATAAACAAAGCTAACTGTTTATATTTATTAACGCTAATTCCTGGTAATTTTCTACTTAAAATCATCTCCATCTATTTAGCAAATTCTTGAAAGTAGCGATTTTGAATATCATTAAAAGATGAAACTAATAATATTCCATTTTTATTTAAGTCTTGATATTTAAGTTGTGCGCAGTAAATATCTAAAGCATTCTCTGTTGACCGTCTAAATCTAATTTTAAGATGGGATGGATCTTCTAATAAATCATTAATTTTTTTTTGATCGAGACAAACTAGATACCATAAAAACATCAAAGAAGGTACTTGAACTTTAGATATGTTTTGTCCTTCCCACCATTGATACCACATTTCTCTAGCATTAATAAAATCATTCCAAGGATTAGATAGCCCTTGTTTTTTAGCTATTTCAACCATTCTTTGAAATTGCTTCGGACTATCTTCATCATTTTCACTATTCTCATCATTTATAGTAGTAGGATTTTTGTGAATACCCACTAATCTAATCAAAGTAACTGATTTAGATTCACTATAGTAAGCTAATCTAATATCTTGACCAGAAAGAGGTGTACCACCTTCATTTATTCTTCTGAAGATTTCCAGTTTTGTTTCTAGTGTTAAGTCTTTGGGAAGATAAATAATAGTCAAAGGATAATTTAAGAAAAATTTTCTTAGCTTTGGATCTAAATCCTTAAATTTTTTACTGAAAAATTGTGGGTATGCGCCTCCCCTTTTAAGGGTATAAAAAAGAGGATATTCTATATTTCAAGCCTCTTGCTTGACCTTTGTCATGCTGCGCAAACAGCCTTAGGTAGTGATAACTGATAACTGAAATGACCACTGTATAAGATTGATTGAGGTGCTATATAATCAACCTTATCACTAGGACTCATAGTCAAATCATTTTTATAAAATTTCCAGATAGTGTTAAGACGTTGTTGACCATCGACTACCTCATCATTCAAGTTTTCATCTTCACAAAAAAAGAAAGCTGGTATTGTGAGATTATTTAGTAAAGATTCTATAAATAGAGATTGTTTACGAGAATCCCATTGTTCAGAATCTCTTTGATAATCAGGAATATATACCTCTCTATCATCCAATTTACCCACAATAGTTCTTATACTTTCATTTTGAGCTTTTGTCGTGTCTTGTACTAGAGGCAAGAAAGAGTTTGTCATAGTACCTATAACTTAATATTAGGAATTGACGCAATTATTGTATCTTTGTAAGTAAGCATTCAGCTATTACTCCCTTCCCGGCAGAATATTACCTATATTATTTATTCTTTTTCTTCTGACTTTACATTCTTTTTCTTCTGACTTTACAACTGATTAAACCAGTATTCTTAGGGCGAGAAAGGAGTAGCATTCAGCTTTTCCTGGGGAATGCGCTCGCATTCAGAGCCATGAATCTAATAACTTACTAAAGTTAGCTAATGACCTTTTTTTTTCCTGCGGAATGCGCTCGCATTCATAAGTTTTAATTCTCTTTGGAGACTAATTCCTCCTTCGGTGTAATAGTAAGTTCATAACTCATAGCTGATAGCTGATAGCTGATGACTGAATGCTTACCTTTGTAATAACTTTTTTCAAGATAAAAACGGCAAAGCTAACAATAATTTGCAAATTTATCAATTTAAGAAATTACCGAAAAATTGTGGTTTAAAGCCTCCCCTTTTAAGAGGATAATAAAGAAAATTTTTCATAATTAGTCAATCCTATCGGGTGCATCTCATATTTAAAAAAATACTTTTTTCCTATTTCTTCCATACCTATTCCCTCCATACCTAAAAGCGATAAATTTTTGGCTTTCTTCAAAACTGAGATGCACCCATCCTATCCGCTTTCAAGGAGAGGTAATTGTTAATTGTTAATTATTAATTATTAATTGTTGAAATATAGCAATCCTATTTCAGTTGCGGGTAAAAATATCTTTTAATTTAGGGAATAGAAAATACCGAATCTGGGAATACGGGTAAAAGTCTCAGAGTTTTTATCTATCCCTAGATTTTTTGACAAATCATTTGGGATTGCTATATATATAGCACTATAATTTTTAGCAAATATATTTAGTAACTATTAAAACCAACACAAGATGAAGGATAAATTAGATATTAGTTCTGCTGTAGAGGGACTGTACGATACTTTTCCATTTCCACCAGACCCTTTAGTAGATGAAGCACCACCTGGATATAACTGGCGCTGGAGTTGGCCAGTAGCTTACAGTTTTTGCACTGGTCAAACACCCCAAAAACAAGATATTAGAATTTTAGATGCAGGTTGTGGCACTGGTTCTAGTACAGATTATTTGGTTCATCTTAATCCTCAAGCATCTGTGGTGGGAATTGATTTGAGTAGTGGTGCTTTACGAGTGGCCAAAGAACGGTGTAGTCGTTCGGGAGCTTCACGAGTAGAATTTCATCATCTGAGTATATATGATATAGGCCAAATAGAAGGAGAGTTTGACTTTATTAATTGTGTAGGAGTACTGCATCATTTACCCGATCCAATTAGAGGTATGCAAAATCTAGCTTTGAAATTAGCTCCCGGTGGAATTATGCACATCTTTGTCTATGCAGAGTTGGGTCGTTGGGAAATTAGACTCATGCAACAGGCGATCGCTATCCTTCAAGGTAATCAACCTAGAAATTACAAAGATGGAGTAAAAATCGGACGTCAACTTTTTGCTTCTTTACCAGAGAATAACCGTCTTGTCAAATATGAACGGGAAAGATGGGCTTTTGAAAATAAAAGAGATGAGTGTTTTGCAGATATGTATGTCCATCCCCAAGAGATTGATTATAATATTGATACTCTATTTGAGTTGATAGAAGCATCTGGTTTAAAGTTTCTAGGATTTTCTAATCGTGAATACTGGAATATAGAGAGACTGATCGGCAAATCTTCCGAGTTACTGGAAAGAGTTGTTGGTTTGGACGAGCAAGAACGTTATCGTTTGATTGAATTATTAGACCCTCAGATTAGTCATTACGAGTTTTTCTTGGGTAGACCGCCTTTGCCCAGAATTGATTGGTCTGACGATCGCCTTCTATTAGCAGCAATACCTGAATTAAGTCCTTGTATTCAGGGATGGCCGAGCGAGAATATATTTGATGGTGACTATAAATTGGTAAATTTGTCAAGGGAAGAATATGAATTTCTCCAAGCTTGTGATACAGAGTCTAACGGCCAATCTCCATCCACAGTAGGAGAAATATTAGCGAATGTACCAGTGGGATTAGAAGTTGTGCGATCGCTTCAGTCCAAACTTTTGATTCTACTAACTCTTGGCCCCACTTAAACAGATTCCAAATTTATATATGGGAACTTCAGCATGGTATGATGACTTTTGGTATATCTAGAAGGCAGGAGGCAGAAGACACAAGACACAAAAGGAAAGCTAGCTATTGTAAATAGAGACTTTTATTATTATCAAAATAATTGGGTCGCGCTACCTCGCCGGGAAATGGCGAAATATTTTTGGAGGGTTGTTCAAAATCCCCGTTACAAAAATAACTTCTGACTTCTGACTTCTGACTTGTGACTTCATAAAGTCCAGCCATTATGCTTTGCTTGGTATATAAAGAAGCCTGCAACTTGCGATCGATATCTAAGTTTTGTGAATTTATCTGATACACCACCAGAACAAATAACTGTTGATGATAGTAATACTCCAGAAGTTGGCACTGTAACAACAGAACCAAATCCTTCAATGCAAGAGTATTACAAACTACAACAGGAACTATATGTAATTACCTTGACAATTACAGGTATAATATTTATCTCTGTCTGGGTTTTTTACTCCCTAAACATTGCTCTTAATTATTTGATAGGAGCAACGACAAGTGTGGTTTACTTAAGAATGTTAGCTAAAGAAGTTGAGAGTATTGGCAGAGAAAAAGGAAGTCTAAGTAAAACAAGGCTAGCAATATTTGTCGGGCTGATAATATTAGCAACTCAGTTAAATCAGCTCAAAATTTTGCCAATTTTCCTAGGGTTTCTGACTTACAAAGCAGCACTAATAATACATGTACTGCGAACTACCTTGATGCCAAACTCATAGCAATTCAAGCTAATTCTAATTATTGAAAAATCCACTTGATATAAATCGGGAAGCCTGAGAATCAAAATGCTAGATATTTTGCGTACTATTAACTATTTACCTCTGGCCGAACTAGAAGTTGGCCAGCATTTTTACTGGGAGCTAGGCAGCCTCAAAATACATGGGCAAATCTTACTCACATCCTGGTTTGTAATTGCCCTGATAATCTTGGCTGCTTTAATAGCAAGAGCCAATGTGCAGCGAATTCCTAGTGGGATGCAAAATTTCATGGAGTATGTCCTGGAATTTATACGCAGCCTAACTAAAGACCAAATTGGTGAAAAAGATTATCGCCCTTGGGTGCCATTTGTCGGTACTTTGTTCCTATTTATATTTGTGTCAAATTGGTCAGGAGCGCTAGTACCATGGAAAGTAATAGAACTACCTTCGGGAGAACTAGCTGCCCCCACAAGCGACATTAATACAACAGTGGCATTGGCACTACTGACCTCCTTAGCATATTTCTATGCAGGTATCAGCAAAAAAGGCTTAGGATATTTTGCGGGCTATGCTGAACCAGTACCATTTATGGTCCCCTTTAAGATCATAGAAGATTTTACCAAACCTTTGTCCCTAAGCTTCCGTTTATTTGGTAATATTCTTGCGGATGAATTGGTTGTGGGAGTTCTAGTTCTGCTAGTACCTCTATTTATTCCACTACCACTAATGGTTTTGGGTCTATTTTTAAGTGCTATTCAGGCACTAATTTTTGCAACCCTAGCTGCTAACTATATAGGAGAAGCGTTAGAAGAACACGGTGCAGAACATCACGATTAAGAGTTAGGTAAGTAGTAGAAAAAAAATTTGCTCAAAAATAACTCAAAGTCTGATATTCTAAGCTGTTAGTGGGGTAAATTATCGCCAGATTCACAAAGGTGAAAATGGTAGAGCAAAAAGTCCCTACCAAAAAACAAGTAAAGTTCAGAATGGATGAGTGATGTGAAATAAAAGCATGAAACTTGAACTTGTTAAGTTTCAGACTCCACTGCATTCATCACATCAATTCATCAAAAAAAGTGACAATTGTGTAATTGATTGCACTACAGTGTAATCAAAAGAAACTCTAGTAGTCAAGTTTGTACTCTTAGATTAAAAAAAGGAAAGAGAATTATTATGGATCCATTGATTGCTGCTGCTTCCGTCGTTGCTGCTGCCTTAGCTGTAGGTTTAGGTGCGATTGGTCCTGGAATTGGTCAAGGAAATGCAGCAGGTCAAGCTGTAGAAGGTATTGCCCGTCAACCAGAAGCAGAAGGAAAAATTCGAGGCACATTATTGTTAAGTTTGGCATTTATGGAAGCTTTAACAATTTACGGTTTGGTGGTATCACTGGTGTTGCTATTTGCCAACCCCTTTGCATAAACAACCCTAATTATAGAAAATAGGGATTTTAGATTTTTGATGCTTGAAGATCGAAAATCTAAAATCTTTAACAAAGCTTTCAGTAGTTCAGCAGTCAGCTTTTGAGAAGGGAATTTAAACCCCTCCTAAAATTAAGCGACAAGCTAGAAGTTGGGGATGTTTTATCCAAGCTTTTCCGTTCCGGAATGCTCCGCAAACAGATACCTAATTGCGCAAATTTTTAGGCTGATAGCTGATAGCTAGTTAAACCCAACTTAAACTATGGGAACCACCTAAAGATTAGAGAAAATGATAAATTGGACAATATTACTAGCCGTTGAAGAAGTAGCAGAAAAGGGTGGTTTGTTTGACATTAACGCAACTCTACCCTTAATGGCAATTCAGTTTCTGATTCTGGCTTTTGTCTTGGATAAAATTTTTTACAAACCACTGGGTAAAGCTATAGATTCTCGTGCAGATTATATCCGCGACAATCAAATCAAAGCACAAGAGGGTTTGGCAAAGACAAAAAAATTAGCAGAACAATACGAGCAAGACCTAGCAGAAACTCGTAAAAAATCTCAAGCAATTATTACTGAAGCTCAAACACAAGCTCAGAAAATAGTAGCCGAAAAAGTGGCGAAAGCTCAACAAGAAGCACAAGCCAAAAGAGAACAAGCAGCTCAAGAAATAGAAGAGCAAAAGCAAGCAGCTTTGCAACAGTTAGAAGAACAGGTAGACTCTTTGAGCCACCAAATTCTAGAAAAACTATTAGGACCAGAATTGGTCAGATAGCCAAATAAAATTCCAGGTGGAAAAGTTGAGCGATAGATAGATCGTAAAACTCAGCATCCAACAAGATAATTTAAGGCTAACTATCACAGGATATCATGGTAAATGTTTTATGGCTAGCCACAGAAGCTAGCGCCGAAGAAGGTTTTGGTCTAAACCTGGATATTTTAGACACTAACCTAATTAATTTAGGAATTTTGATTGTAGTTTTAATTTATTTTGGCCGAGGCTTTATTGGGAAAATTCTTAGTGAAAGACGCGCCACTATTGAACAAGCAATCAAAGAAGCAGAAAAACGTCAACAAGAAGCAGCATCAGCTCTAGCAGCTCAACAACAAAAGTTGACCCAAGCTCAACTAGAGGCCGAAAAAATTCTAGCCACTGCTGAAACAAGAGCAAAGGAAGTCAAGCAAAAAATTGAGCAACAGGCAGAACAAGACATTGAGCGGATGAAAGCTACTGCTAGCCAAGAAATGGATTCTGAAAGAGATAAAGCAATTGCCCAACTGCGCTCAATTGTAGCATCTAAAGCATTGGCACAAGTAGAATCTCGCCTCAAAGAAACTTTAGATGAGAATTCCCAGCAACAATTAATAGATCGTAGTCTGGGGTTATTAGGAGGTCAATCATGACTGTAATTGCTGGTGAAATTGTAGAACCCTACGCAGCAGCTCTAATGTCCTTGGCTAAATCAAAAGACCTTGCCGAGAGGTTTGGGGAAGATATACGTTCCCTGATTAATATTATGGATGAATCCCTAGAATTGAAGCAATTTATGGGAAATCCAATTATTAAACCAGAAGACAAAAAAGCAGTGCTGCAGCGCATGACGGGGGATGAAATCGATCCCTATATGCGTAATTTTTTAATGCTGCTAGTTGATAGAGGTCGGATTATTTTTCTAGAAGATATAGGGAAAAAATACCTAGCACTATTGCGAGAACTAAATCAAACTGTTCTAGCAGAAGTGACCTCCGCAGTAGAATTAAACGAAGACCAAAAAAATACAGTCCGCGAACGAGTCAGATCGATGACTGATGCCAGGGATGTAGATATTGAAACAAAAATAGATTCAAGTTTACTCGGTGGTGTCATTATCAAAATAGGCTCTCAGATAATTGACTCTAGTCTGCAAGGACAACTACGCCGAATTGGCATCAGCCTCAAAGCTTGAAGAAGGCAGAAGGTATCTCCCCCTACCCCCCAAGCAGGGCTTTCGATAGACACGGGGACGCACCAGACACGGAGACACGGGGATGGAGGCTTTTAATTTATGATTAAAAGTGGACTTTTCACCCAAAGAAGTAGAACTGCCCACAAATGTCTCCCCATCAGGCTTTGAGAGAAACGCAAAAATTTAGAATGAAACAGCTCTGCCTGCTTTGAAAGGGGGGAGGCAGAAGGTGAATTGCATGGGGAGAGTCAACGACAGGCAACTCCGTGTCTACAAACCCCAAGCAATTTTAAGCACCGCAAGTGACGGTGGGGTATTAAAAAAGCGGTCAGCACCTCAGCAGTCAGCAGTCAGCAATAAACGTTTAGAAGGGGACTGTTACCCCTCCGCGCACCTTCCGGTTTATAGAAACCGGGGATGTTTGACCCAGAGCTGCTAAAAGCTGTTAACGTAGTTCCTCTGCAAGAGGCTAGCTTTTTGCGGAGCATTCCGGTACGGAAATGCTAATAGCTAATAAGTTAAACCCGCATGCATAAAAGATAATTCACGGATTTTTTGTAATAAAGACTGGACAATAAAAAAGAAAAATGGTATCAATCAGACCTGACGAAATTAGCCAAATTATTCGCGACCAAATAGAACAGTACGACCAAGATGTAAAAGTATCTAATGTTGGTACTGTTCTACAAGTGGGTGACGGTATTGCCAGGATTTATGGCCTAGACAAGGTAATGGCAGGAGAACTGGTAGAGTTCTCAGATGGCACAGTAGGTATTGCCCAAAACCTAGAAGAAGATAACGTAGCGGCAGTATTGATGGGTGAAGGCCGGGAAATTCAAGAAGGATCTGCCGTAACTGCCACAGGTAGAATTGCTCAAGTGCCAGTGGGAGAGGCAATGGTTGGCCGGGTGGTAGATGGTCTCGGTCGGGCTATTGATGGTAAAGGAGATATTCAAACCGATGACAGCCGTCTGATTGAATCTCCTGCTCCTGGAATTATCGATCGCCGTTCTGTTTGTGAACCTATGCAAACAGGTATCACCGCTATAGATTCTATGATTCCCATTGGTAGAGGTCAACGGGAATTAATTATCGGAGACAGACAAACAGGTAAAACAGCGATCGCTATCGATACTATCATCAACCAAAAAGGTGAAGATGTTATCTGTGTATATGTAGCTATTGGTCAAAAAGCTTCTACTGTCGTTCAGGTAGTAAGTACCCTAGAGGAAAAAGGTGCAATGGATTATACCGTTGTAGTAGCTGCAAATGCTAGTGACCCTGCAACTCTCCAATACTTGGCTCCTTATACTGGTGCGACTATTGCTGAATACTTTATGTATAAAGGTAAAGCAACTCTAGTAATCTATGATGACCTTTCCAAGCAAGCTCAAGCTTATCGCCAGGTATCTTTGCTACTGCGTCGTCCACCAGGTCGTGAAGCATATCCAGGAGATGTATTCTATCTCCACTCCCGTCTCCTAGAAAGAGCTGCTAAACTCAATGATAACTTAGGTGGAGGTAGCATGACTGCTCTACCAATTATTGAAACTCAAGCTGGTGACGTTTCTGCCTATATTCCTACCAACGTTATCTCTATTACTGACGGTCAAATCTTCCTTTCCAGTGATTTATTTAACGCAGGTTTCCGTCCAGCAGTAAACGCAGGTGTTTCTGTGTCTAGGGTGGGTTCTGCAGCTCAGACCAAGGCAATGAAAAAAGTTGCTGGTAAAATTAAGCTAGAGCTAGCACAGTTTGCTGAATTAGAAGCGTTCTCTCAATTTGCTTCAGATTTGGATAAAGCTACTCAAAACCAACTGGCAAGAGGTCAGCGCTTGCGGGAGATTTTGAAGCAACCTCAAAACTCGCCTCGCTCTCTTCCCGAGCAAGTAGCAGTGATTTATTCTGGTATTAATGGTTACTTGGATGATATTCCTCTTGAGAAGGTGACTAAATTTATTTCTGGTTTACTGGACTACTTGAACAACAGTAAGCCTAAGTTCGGTGAAATTATCAAGACTGAAAAGGTACTCACTGATGAAGCTCAAACTGTCTTAAAAGAAGCTATTACTGAGTATAAGCAAACATTCTTGGTCTCTGCTTAGTAAATTAGTTACCATTTAGTGGTTAGTTGTTAATGCTCAAAAGCAACTAGCCACTAATTATTAAAAAGCGTTCAGCAGTTCAGCAATCAGCGGTCAGCTTTGTGCGTTTGTGTAGCATTCCGGTAAGGAAAGGGGACGATCGATCCCTCCTAAAATTAAGCGAAAAGCTAGAAGTCGGGGATGTTTGACCCAAGCTTGGACGCTCCGCAATGCTCCGCAAACGGATGCCTGATTATATGCACAAATTTTTCGGCTGATAGCTAATAGCTGATAGCTAGTTAATTAGATGTAGTAATTAAGACTAATTCGCACTTAATTTATAGGCCAATATCTATAGATTTATTGAAAAAAAGGCTGAGAGTTCCCTTCTTATTTCTTCCTTGTTACTTTTTTTTTCTTCCTACAAAAAATTATGCCTAATTTAAAAGCTATTCGCGATCGCATCAATACAGTCAAAAACACTAAAAAAATTACAGAAGCAATGCGCCTAGTGGCCGCTGCTAAAGTACGTCGTGCCCAAGAACAAGTAATTAATACTCGGCCTTTTGCCGACCGCCTTGCTCAAGTTTTATACGGACTTGCCGAACGTTTACAATTTGAAAGTGTAGATTTACCCCTACTAAAAGAAAGAGAAGTTAAAACAGTAGGGTTATTAGTAATTTCTGGAAATCGTGGTCTGTGTGGTAGCTATAACAGCAGCATCATTAAACGTGCGGAAATCAGAGCTCGTGAATTAACAGAGCAAGGAATCAACTATAAATATTTGTTGGTCGGACGTAAAGCGATTCAATATTTCCAACGTCGGGAAGCTCCGATTTTAAGCACTTATGATAATCCTGAAAAAATTCCTACGGCTGATAATGCTTCAGCAGTTACTGATGAAGTACTTGCTGGTTTTCTCTCAGGAACAATAGATAGAGTAGAGTTAATCTATACTAAATTTATTTCCTTAATTAGCTCTAAACCAGTTATTCAAACTCTTTTGCCTCTAGACCCTCAAGGTTTAGAAGTTAAAGATGATGAAATTTTCCGTTTAACTACTCAAGGTGGTCACTTTGAAGTATCACGGGACAAAGTAACATCACCGACTAAAAGCTTTCCTCGGGATATGATTTTTGAGCAAGAGCCAACACAAATTTTAGAAGCTCTCTTGCCATTATTTTTAACTAACCAGTTATTGAGGGCGTGGCAAGAATCATCTGCTAGTGAGTTAGCATCTCGGATGACAGCAATGAGTAATGCTAGTGAAAATGCTAGTGAATTAGTTGGTACATTAACTCTTTCCTATAATAAAGCTCGGCAAGCTGCTATTACTCAAGAAATTCTGGAAGTTGTGGGTGGTGCTAGTGCTTTAGAATAATAGGCTACGAGTGAAAAATTATTTATATTGTTAATACGTCTGGCATGACTCAGACGTATTTTTTTTTCTTATTTAGGGCTTACCGATCTAATCTAAAAGTCTTTACATGTAAAAGTTTTAGCCTTTTTAAGTATCAAAAAGTGCGAGGTTTTAGGTGGTAATGGTTCAATTAGGAGCGGATTTTGCTCAAGAGTTGGGCAGAAAAATTAAGGGACGATTCTTCCTACTATCTCCTCTATAATTCCCCGTTCCTCCTGTCTCCTGTCTCCTACCCCTACTAAAAGACAAGCGCTTGCGCAAACCCTATTTATTTATTCAGAGGAGGGAAAAGGCAGCAGTGGTGCGACTCCGTAGGGTACGACAAACTTACCTGGTAGCCTACTCGGTGTGAAGCAACAGTGGAAAAAATATTTCCCTGTCTTATACCAATTTGAAAAAATATAGTGGTAGTAGAATAAGTATAAAACTGTGAAGAGATTTGCTCAGACAATAAGAAGCAAATGTAGAGATGGCTGTTTGTCGAAACACAATTATCTAGTGGGACTTACACAATTTTTAGAGCTTTAATATAGCCTAAACTCTCTTTGTCACGGGCAAATACGTCCATATTTTCAGTTAACCAATCAAAGAAGATGTCTAATATATCTAGTTTAAATGTAGAAAAAACTTATTAAACATATTTATAGGCTCGTTTTGCCATGACAGGTTTAAATTGAGTATCTACAAACTGCACTGGCTCAAAGGTATCTATCCACAAATGAGCGCCACAACTTGCTGGCTTTAATGGTCGATAAACTATACGACAAGGCCCCTGAATTTCTAACTGAAAGCCTAAATAGTTACCGTACGAATAAAACTGTAGAAAATCGTTGCAGCTAAATTCTTGATATTGGATTAACCAATATTGGCTGTACGGCACAGCTCACTATTCCCTCGGCAGTAAATGCCTCTGGGAATTTCTTTCTAATTATCTGAATACTGCCATTGATATCAGCATTAATAACCTTGCCAGTTGAACTTTTGAATAAACCACGTTTGACTCGCTTGCCTACATAGTTTTGATGCTTACAAGGTTTTTCTAAGTCAAGTGCAGAAGTTTTACTGGTGTAACTTTCTTCAGTTTCAATAACTTTTATGCCAACCAGTTGACATTTATAAGTTATCTGTTGAATTAGCTTAGAGTGTGGTATTTGGGTAAATTTTTGGTTGTTTATTTTACCGATGTTTGCACCTTGTTTCCAATTATCATTTTTTCCAATTACTACAGTACCAATATTATTAGTCACTAAATAATTGACAACTAACTTGCTGGTGTTATGCAGGTAATTCTCCACAAAACGATTTCTATGATAACCCAATGCTTCAATCTTACGACTGGTTTTTCTATTGCCTTTGATATCACTTTGGTACTTAGCTTTACGCTTATTATACAGTTGATTGACGCTTTTTAGTGGCTTCCCGTTAACAAGCATAGGTTTGACATCAGGCTTGTTTGTAGATAGAGCAACTAATCTGTCAACCCCTAAATCAATACCTGCTAAATATGTTGAGTGTATTTGTGGCTGTTGAGTTTTTTCATACACGACTTCAATTACATAGCAACCTGTAGCAGGTACTATTCTGACTTCTACTACAGTATCAACAACCACTGGTATTTTGATATCACTCATGGATAAGTGACAAATACCGTCTTTTAGAGGGGCTTTATAGACTGATTCCTTTGAATATATGACTACATTTCGACCTTTGCTTTTGTCCTTATATTTGGGTATTTTGGGTTTACCTAAAAACTTCCCTGGATATTTTGACCATTCTTTTATAGCTTGAAAATAGCCACGCCAAGTTGCAACCAAGCATTTTATTATTTGTTTTGATACTTTAGTTGGTAATGCTCTGTAAGCATCGCTATCTTTGGTGAGGTGGTACAGTTTAGTTAGATCGAGACTTTTACCAGTAGAGAAAAAATGCTGACGACAGTGATAGTTAGCTAAGTTATATAAATTTTTCGACTTAAAGGCTAACTCATCGCACACCTGCCAATACTGATGTGTTCGTCTAATTATATGTCTCGATACAACTCTCATGGCTCTGTCTACTCAAATTTTGTTGCCCTCGCCCGTGACTAGTATAATGCTCAA
>JAXHSW010000204.1:0-17119 GCA_034190295.1 Cyanobacteriota bacterium
AATCGTCATTTCTTCTTGATTGTCCATAATTAGTTACTGTATAGACTTCACCTAATTATATGGACAATCCGCAAGATATGTCTAGTTATGGGTAGAAAATAGGCAACAGTTTCACACCCCTAACCATTCTCCAATGCGGATGGCGAGACTCGAACTCGCAAGGCAAAGCCACACGCCCCTCAAGCGTGCGCGTATACCAATTCCGCCACATCCGCTTAAGTTAGCATCTATCCACTAAACTTCAATAAAATTATGGATTTAAGCTAACAATATACAATAATAACATAAAATTCTGGAATGTCTACAAGAAATTTTATAAAATCCTCTTAATGTAGCAGCCATCAGGTCGGTTAGGACATTATCCCTCCTCTCAAATTTAGTCACAGTTAAGAATGGGGAAAGGGTCATTCACTCCCAATCACTTATGACAAAAAATCAGGTCAATAGCTTCCCCCTATCAAAGGGATGAAAAAGCGGTCGAGGGATGCTGAGGAAACCAAGCTATATCCAATCGACCAAGAGAAAATAAACTTCAGTATTTCAACCCTTTGGCTTGAGCCAGAGTTACTGATAACTGATAACTGATAACTGATAACTGAAATGCGGTTCACTAAAATCCTAATAGCCAACCGAGGCGAAATAGCTCTACGCATTCTCCGCACCTGCGAAGAAATGGGCATAGCCACCATCGCCGTCCACTCAACCATAGACCGCCATGCTCTCCATGTGCAACTAGCGGACGAAGCAGTTTGCATTGGTGAACCCACCAGTAGCAAAAGCTATCTCAACATTCCCAACATTATTTCAGCAGCCCTAACTCGGGGTGCCTCTGCCATCCATCCAGGCTATGGCTTCCTAGCAGAAAATGCCCGATTTGCAGAAATCTGTGCTGACCACGACATTGCTTTTATTGGCCCATCACCAGGAGGGATTAGGGCAATGGGGGACAAATCCACAGCCAAAGAAACCATGCAAAAAGCCGGAGTTCCCACAGTTCCAGGAAGTGACGGTATTCTCACAGACCAAAAAGAAGCAGTAGCGATCGCCAAAAAAATCGGCGTTCCCCTGATGATCAAAGCCACTGCTGGAGGTGGGGGACGAGGAATGAGACTGGTTCGCCAAGAAAACGAACTGTCCAAACTGCTTCAGGCAGCTCAAGGAGAAGCAGAAGCAGCCTTTGGCAACTCTGGAGTCTACATAGAAAAATTCATTGAACGTCCGCGTCACATAGAATTTCAAATCCTGGCCGATAGTTACGGAAACGTTATTCACCTGGGAGAAAGAGACTGTTCTATTCAGCGTCGCCATCAAAAGTTACTAGAAGAAGCTCCAAGTCCAGCACTAAGTCCTAAACTACGTCAGAAAATGGGAGAAGCTGCAGTCAAAGCAGCCAAGTCCATCAACTATATAGGTGCTGGCACTGTAGAATTTCTCCTAGACCAATCTGGTGAATTCTACTTTATGGAAATGAATACTCGGATTCAAGTAGAACATCCAGTCACAGAACTAATTACAGGACTTGACTTAATTGCCGAGCAAATTAGAATTGCCCAAGGAGAGAAACTGCGACTAACCCAAAAGCAGGTGAATTTTAATGGCCATGCCATAGAATGCCGAATTAACGCCGAAGACCCAGACCATAATTTTCGTCCCAATCCTGGTCGCATTAGTGGTTATCTACCACCGGGAGGTCCAGGAGTGAGGATGGACTCTCATGTTTATACAGACTATGAGATTCCGCCTTATTATGATTCTTTGATTGGTAAACTAATAGTTTGGGGACAAGACCGTTCTACTGCTATTCAGAGGATGAAACGTGCTCTCAGGGAATGTGCTGTGACAGGAGTTCCCACAACTATCAGCTTTCATCAAAGAATTTTAGAGACTCCGGAATTTATGGAGGGGTTAGTATATACAAACTTTGTTGAGACTGTGATGAAACCTGATAGTAGTAAATAATTTTTGATTCTTAGCTACAGCATCATTCTCAATAAACCTTGCTGGCCCAAAAGTATCTCCCGTAATAAGCTGAAAATACCTACCCAAATAATCGGACTAATATCTACTCCACCAAGAGGAGGCACAATTTTTCTAGTGGGGGCTAAAAATGGTTCTGTCGGCCAAAAAATCAAATTAAATGGAAGTTGATTAATATTTACCTGGGGATACCATGTGAGAACTATTCGGAAGATAAAAAAGAAAGTCATTAACCCCAGGGCAATACCTAGAGTCCAATTAGCTAATGTCAGATAGTCCATAAGACAATAAAAAAATGAAATTTTGTCAAGTTAAAAATCAACTTTAAGTTACCGAAAAATTTGGTCTAAAGCCCCGTCTTAGAAGGACTCGTAGAAAGAGGAAACTCTCGCAGTGATGTGGGAATTTCCCGTGCTTCAGCCGGGGGAGGATGTCAACTTCTATAGAGCCACACTAAAAATTTGGGTAGTCCTGAATATGTAAGGATATTAATTAGTAAATCCTTTTCATATCTATGGTCAGAAAGTAAGTAATAAAGTCATTACTGGTTAACCAGTACCAAAATTTGTACTGAAAAAAATCGCAAACCGCTATAATATTGAATATTAAAGTAAATCAAATTTTGTGGCAAAGGGCAATAATCCATGACTCCTTCTTTATCAAACTTCTTATTAAGTCTATTGTCGGGAACTCTAATTGTAGTGATTCCTGCTACAGCTTTTCTGATATTCGTCAGCCAAAAGGATAAAGTTACCCGTTCTTAAACCCTAGATAGTAGACATCTTTCTTTTTGGAGCAAAGATTAAGTCAGAATACCATTTCCTAGAAGTATAACAATCACGAATTCTTCTTAGGAATAAACTTTTTTCTGCAATAACCTAAAAGTTATGTGAAGAGCCTAAAAGCAAACTATTTTAGGTTTAAACTTCACCTAATTTTTTTCGACAAAGACAAAGTGAAAGCCTCAGACTACAGAATAGGGGAGACAGTGATATAATTGTCCAAACCTAACAAGCTGAGGTTTTTCTTTGTTAAATTGATGATATAGCAGAAAGCAGAAGGAAAAATCTGGTGTTGTCTGAGTTTTTAGCTTTTGATATGTCAAATATAGTAATGGTCACTGCTATACAATATTCAACTAAATATTAAATAAGCTTTATATCTGCCAAATAACTTCAAGTCTAGATACCAAACCAGGATAGAAATTTTAAACTTGAATTACTAATTGATGAACTACTTAGGAGATTTAGAATGGTCAACTTAGGATTAAATTGGAGTAGTTTGCTAGGAATAATCCTGGCCGTAGCAGGAGCTGGACTGTACTTCCTCCGGACATGGCGTCCAAAGCTAGCTAGAGACCACGATATTTTCTTTGCCGCCATTGGCTTACTATGTGGAGGTATTCTCATATTCCAAGGCTGGAGACTAGACCCTATTTTAGCTTTCGGTCAGTTTTTGTTAACTGGTAGTGCCATATTCTTTGCAGCAGAATCTATCAGAATGAGAGGTCTTACAACCAAGCAAGCTAGGGAACGTACCCCTATTGTAGATGAAGAAAGATCGGTAAGTCCTGTTTATGGTTATGCAGAAACAGACTTAGACGAACTAGAACCTTATGAAGAGTATCCCGCTAACCGTCGTATCAGAGGTACTCAAGATTATGGTTCTTCTAGGCCAGATAATTTTGAAGATGACTACCGCCGTCGTCCTCCCAATCGCAGAAGCAGTTATGATAGACCAGGAGAAACAAACCCAAGATTACGCAAGCGTAGTCCTCGTTCAGAAGATTATCCTACTAGAGGGTCTTCTGAATATTGGGAAACTTCTGTAGATTTAGAAAATAAGAGACCTGCTTCTCGCAGTCGAGGTAATTTTGGTGATGCTAATAGGCCAGAAGATAGACTACCTCGCCCTCGTAGTCGAGATAGTTGGGAGACTTCTAGTACTGAAGAAAGACCATCTAATAACCGTACTCGTCGCCCCATTCCTGAAGCAAGCTACTCGGAAGAAGTATCTCCTAGAACTAGAAAACGTCGTCCACCAGAAGCATCATCTACTGATGGAGAAGGAACATCAGAAAATTATGTAGAGTTTACTCCTATGGATTCTACTGATAGTGATGTTAATGGTTAAATATATTTCATATTTCTAATATAAGTAGGAATATTAGGTGGGGATAATTTTGATTTTTAAAGTAAATAAAAAAATTCCATTTTTTCCCCCCACTCTATTATTTATTTAGGGTTCTGCTGAAAAAATTGGTTGGTGGGGGTAAGACACGGGGACGGGTCGATTTGTGGGGGACACGGAGATGGTGAAACAGGCAACGGTTTCAGTAAATTGATGCCAATAAAAGCCATAAACGTAGGAGATAGACTTAATATAAAAAGCTCTATTACCAATGGATAATTGATAATTGATAATTAATCGCGCTTTAGGTAAAAATCCTCTCATAAGCAAGGATAAAAAAGTGTACAAGAGAATTCCTGATATTCAATTCCGTAACGGTTAAAACCTTCTTGTAATTATCCATTATTCATTATCCATTATCAATTAATTAACGCAAGCTACCTGACTTTTAGCTTTATTCAGCAGAGCAATATTTAGTAGTTGAATATCAATACCTCTGTAGAAAATCAATTTTTGGTGAATCTAAAAAATCATCATCAAAACTTCATTACAAAATTCCTAATCTATTCATTAATAGGCTGTTTTGTATTTAAACTATATATCCAATTTTTTTTGTCAAAGGGAGCAGGAAATATAGAGTCTAAATGATTCTTAGCTTATTGCTAATTTTCTATGAGTTTATAAATAATAGTTCAAATGGTTCAAGCGCGATAAATTCTTATATCCATTTTCAGTGAAGTATAACCCAATACTTTCTTTGGTAAAATCAAGCCGTAGTTGAGTAAATATCCTGTTTTATACCATTTATTTATCGCGCATTATTGCCAAATATCCTTCAGAGTAGGGAGTAGGGTTAAAAGACATAAGATATTTTGGTTTAATGCCGATAATCCCATGCAAACATTACTGAAGCATTATTATTACTTAATAACTGAAGTTCCATCGGAAGTATAGCATTATTTTTGGGAATTGGTATTATTTGCTCTAAAACTATAGAAATAAATTTTAGCAGTTTTCAACTTAGTAAAAAATTAGGAGGGGTTGAAATCCCATTCTAAAATGCGCGAAAAATAATCTTGCTGACTGCTGAGTGCTGACTGCTAACCACTTTTTTAGCTCTTTTTTCAAAAAATTACTGCATCATAATATTAAATATAAACTAGACTTGACAAGCAACAATGAATGCCCAATTTTTGTCAAAAACCACATTAAGAATACTTATAGTAGTAGCAGCAGTTGGTGTAAATTTAACTAATTTTTCTCCAGTCAAGGCTCAAATAAAAGTAGATACAATTCCCAGACCCCTGAATAAAAACCAAAAAGAAACACTACTTTCTCTGAGTCTAGAAGAAAAAACTAATATTCGTGTTTATGAACAAGCTAGTCAAGCAGTAGTTTCCATAGATACAGATAAAACTAATGGTAGTGGTGCCATTATCAGTCCCGACGGAATGGTATTAACAAATGCTCATGTCGTATCTCAAGGTGGCGTGGTTAAAATCACCTTAGCAGATGGTAGAAAAGTTACAGCAGATGTCATAGGTTTTGGTGAAGAAGATTTAGACTTAGCAGTTCTCAAAATTCGAGGAGAAAGAAACCTTCCCACTATTAGAATAGCTCGTCCAGGTTCGACAAAAGTAGGTCAGCGAGCTTTTGCCATCGGAAATCCTTTTGGTAGATTTCAAGGTACTCTTACTGTAGGGATAGTTAGTCGTATAGACCGAGAAAGAGGATTGATCCAAACAGATGCAGCTATTAATCCTGGAAATTCTGGCGGGCCACTATTGAACAGTTCTGGAGAACTTATTGGTGTGAATACTGCTATATTTACTCGTGGTCAATTAGGGGGTAATATTGGCATTGGTTTTGCCATATCTATAGATAGAGTCCCAGAGTTTCTCAGAGCGGTTCGAGAAGGAAGAGCGCCTTTAGTAGCTCAACAGCAAACAGGAATGTTTGATGAGAGGAAGGCTGAAAAATTAGACCTTAATGGTTTAATAGAAATCAAGGGTAATTTGGACAGTGAATCTAATGTATTGCCTGTAGATAATAGTTACTATGACCTTTACGCTTTTGAGGGTACAGCAGGTCAAAAGATTTCTATTGATATGAGCAGCAATAAAATAGATTCTTACTTAATTTTGTTAAGTTCAAATGGTCAAGAATTAGCTCAAGATGATGATAGTGGTGGAGAGAAAAATGCCAGAATTGTGATTACTTTACCAGAAAATGGAACTTACAAGTTATTAGCAAATTCTTATGAAGCAGGAGAGTCAGGAGAATATGAGTTGAAAATTGAGTCTGTTTCACCTAGAATTAGACCTTTCTTTGAACGTGAAGGGATAAATTAACATAGATACTATAGATAAATGGTCTGAAATTTGATTTATAAGGAAAAAGGAAAGGAAATGAAGATTAAAAAAAATTTAGATTAGACAACAAAGATCGACAAAGCAGAGTGAAAAAAAAATTGACTTTAGAAGGCAGCCATATAGTACACTCTTATGTGCAATAGACATAGGGTTGAAAATAAACAAGCCTTTTATTTAACTATTACATAGGACAGCTAAAGAAAGTAAAAGTCACCATAAAAATCATTTTTTATACCTTTTAGATCGAAATATATTCCCTGTTCCCTGTTCCCAGATTCCCTGTTCCCTGTTCCTACAAAAAATATATATCTTTTTCACGCATGTCTCATTACAAAAAATTGACTGGATATCTAGGGTTGAATCTAAAATAATATGAAATACTAAAATTATTGCTACATATTCTCCCCTTTTTAAGTAGTCAGTAATCAGTATTTTTTTCTATTTTTGTTGAGCAGTTAGTAGGTATAGGTAGGCTTGAGGAGCGGAAACCCAACAAGGTTTATTGAGATGAAATACTAAAATTATTGCTACATATCCTCCCCTTTTTTAGAGATGAGCTAGAGGTTAGAATAATTTAAGAGACCGTATTCTTTATTTATATGAAATATAAAATTGATATGAAATGTCAGAATGAGCGGATTCTAGCAATTTTCTCAAAAAATTTATTTATAGGAAACATGAATTTATAGCAAGTTTAACAAATTGTATTACAGCAAAATCAAACAGTTAATAACATCAGTACAAGTATTGATTTTGAAATAAAAAAAAGATGATTATACTGAGATACTGATACTCTGTAATTACTAACTAAAATTTACCCTAAACTTTTTCAATTAATAATTATTTGTGATTATTTCCGACTATGCTAGTAGGCTAGAAATGAGAATTTAAGTAGTATATTTATTTGAGGTGATTAATGCGTCAAGCAAGATTTTGGGCGATCGCTCCTTTTGGTCTACTAAGTATTATGGGAAAAACTTTACTTTTCCCTATCCTTCTATTTCATCCGGTGGTTGTCAATTCTAGCTATGCTAATGAAATTTTAGCTCAGGATACTCCAACTCCAGAAGAAACTACCCCTTCTACCGAAGAAGAAACTACTCCAACTCCAGAAGAAACTACCCCTTCTACCGAAGAAGAAACTACTCCAACTCCAGAAGAAACTACCCCTTCTACAGAAGAAGAAACTACTCCAAGTCTAGAAGAAACTCCCACTCCAGAAACTACTCCAACTCCAGAAACTACTCCCCCTACCCAAGAACAAAAAGTTGGAAAAGAAATATTACAGCAAGAAGGGACCCTTAGTGATGGAGACTTAGTACTTCCATCTGATGAAAGTATTTATGATGAACATACTTTTGAAGGTACAACAGGTCAAGTAGTAACTGTAATCTTAGAAAGTCCTGACTTTGATACTTATTTAGCAGTATTTAGTCCTACTGGTGAATTACTAGGAGAACATGATGATGTTAGTCAGAAAAATACAAATTCTCAACTAACAATTACTCTAACTGTTACAGGTACATATCGTGTAATAGTTAACTCTTACGATAAAACAGGTAGAGGTCAGTATACTCTCCAAGTAATTGAATCAGGTCAAACATCAGATTTGTAATTGAAAAAAGTTAATGGTTAATGGCTAATATCTAAATCCATTTAAAGATTAGCCATTAGCATTTAGCTGTCAATAAATAAAATAGATAAAACTTAATTCTTCTAGTACAAACTTAATAAAAAAATCTGGTAGTGGTGCATAGTATAGTAATGATAGAGGGAGTAGGGAAATTTAAACAATCGTCGATTTATTAAACAAGAAGCATCGCAATTTGCAATAAATAAAGTAGAAAGTAAATCTAAACCAGAATTAGAATTGTAGATAGATAAATACCAAAGATAAAACAGTAGTAATTCAGTATAAAATATAATCTCCAAGTAATTGAATCAGGTCAAATATTCAGATTGATAAATACTAATTTTCTGGCCGAAAAACTAGGTTTCAACTCTCCTCTTTAAAGGGGATAAAAAGCGGTCGTTAGCGGAGCTTCCCGAAGGGTGGGATGGCTAGGAAACCCGCTCTTGCAGAGCCGCTCCGAATCGCCATATCCAATCAACCAAGACAAAGAAAATTCAGTATTTTCTTCCTCATGCTTTAATAGACATCTCCAAAAATTAAAAATAAAATCAATTATTGTACAGAAATTATCAGTTCTTTCCCCCCCTCCATACCTATTCCCTATTCCCTCTTTTCTGGAAATGTCTAATAGGAGGTTCTGTTAACTGATATAACTGATAACTGAAATGACTCTTTAATAGCTAATAGCCAAATTTTATTCTAAAGATTAGCTATTAGCATTAATTAAACTTTATTTTTTACCGCAAACCTAACCAAGAAAAAAAATCTTGATGAGTAAATAATTCCAGTAATAACAAAATGACAAATCCTACCATCGCAAACCTACCATTGATTCTTTCTGCGTAAGTATTCCAACCAAAAGCAGGTTCATTAGACTTGGTAGTTTCAACTTTTTTAGTAGATTCTGATGTAGATTGAGAAGTCAAATTTTCAGACATGATATTAATAAATTTGATTAGCTTTTAAGTAAGCAAACAGCGGTCAGCGGTCAGCTATTCCGTTTGTCATGCTGCGCAAACAGCAATATTTACCTTGAGTGGACAATTAGAGCTGCGTTGTTCTTGTACTTCAACTCTTTGTTCAAAAATTTAGTAGAAGTTAAGTAAATACTTGGTTCATTCATTCAAAAGCTGTTTGCTCCGCATTCGGACCGAAATGCTTACGCTGTTAAAATTTTTTAGTATAGATAAAATTACTGAATTATCTCAGGAGATTTATTGTCCATTTTTTTGACTGATTCAATCAGCGATCGCACAATTTCAGTCCCCTCAGAAGGTTCAAAAGTCAAAGGAAACTTACCTTTTGCCAACATTCTTAATCCTAATGGGCCTAAACTCAATAATCCTTGAATATCTCTAAAATAGTTACCCACTACCTGAATACCAAATTTTCGTTCATCAATCCAACCCCCATCTTTAACCAAATCAACTAATACTTTTCGATGGCGAATAGAACGACTTGCTTGTTGGTCTTTACGGTCGAGAATTTCTTGTTTAATTTTACCTATTTGATCCATAGGCGCTACTTCCATTGGACAAACAGAGTTACAATAATAACAACGGGTACAACCCCAGACTCCTGCTGTGTCAAGATTATATTCTTCTAATCTTTTCTCAATTTGACTATCACGAGAATCACCGACCATTCTATAAGCTTTGGCCAAAGCGTGTGGACCAACAAAATCTGGATTAACTTCACGAGCATTACATTCAGAATAACAGGCTCCGCAAAGAATACAATTACCTGTTTGATTTAGTTTATCCCGTTCAGTGGGAGTCTGTAAAAATTCTCGTTCTGGAATTTGTCGTGCTTTTGTGCTGATATAAGGTTCAACTGTTTCTAGATTTTCCCAAAAACTGTTCATATCTACTACCAAATCTTTAATTACTGGCATATTTCCCATAGGAGCAATAGTTATTTCTGGAATAGATTTTGCAGTAGTATTAGCAGAATTATTATTACTATTATTAGCTATTTTTTGTAGTCTATCTACTTCGTTTCTAATATTTTCTTTACAAGCTAAAGCTGAACGACCATTTATTTTCATTCCACAACTACCGCAGATAGTATTACGGCAATTTTTACGAAAAGCTAAACTACCATCTTGTTCCCATTTAATTCGGTTAAGGCATTCTAAAATTGTATTACCTGGTTCAACTTCTAAGGTGTAAGTTTGAACTTTAGGAGTAGTATTTTGATGCTGACGAACTATATTAAAACTGACTTTCATTAGATAATAAATTAAAGATATTTTGTACTAGGCTAGTTGTGTTTTTTTAGGTAAAACAATATTAACATTAACTATTAGTTTTTTGGTGCCGATATTATTTTTTTTTTGCTACAGTTCCATTAGTTTTTCGGTAGTAGGTGTTAGGTTTTAAGTTTGAGCTTGTAGATGAAATAAAGTTTACTTAAAATCTATTTATTTGCCATCTTTTTATAATTAAGTTGAAAACTCCACATTTCACCTGCGTTTTCCACAAATTTTGGAGTTTAATTCCCATTAACCATTAAATTGAAATATTCACCTACCGTCTACAAACTTCCTCAATATCTTCAATATCATAACTGTAGACAATAACAAAATCACAGGCGACAAGAAAAATCTTCAAAAATTAAAATTAATAATTACCGAAAAATTGTGGTTTAAAGCCTCCTCTTTTAAGAGGATAAAAAGAAAAATTTTCATGATTAGTCAATCCTATCCGTTTTAAAGGAGAGGTAATTCTAAATTCGCGCATTCTAAATTCTAAATTCTTGAACTCTCCTTGAAAATAAAAAATAAGAGTATTGACTATAAGGAACTTTTTTTCTTTTGGTATATTGGATATAGTGTTCCCTTAGAGACTGTAGGGAAAGTATATCCTCAGAATGCAAAGCAGAGTCGCTTTTTCAGTTTTTTATCAAAATTATAAGGGTCTAAAACCCCGCCTTTTAAGGCGCAATATTTTTGAAGAATTGCTCAAATCCCCTACTTCCCCTCCACGGTCAGGGTTAGGGGTGGGTTCTCCACGGTCAGGGTTAGGGGTGGGTACACTTGCTGACTTGCTGACTTGCTGACTTCTCACTTCGTTAAGCTGCACTTTATTATATCAGCGATCGCTTGAGTTACTCTTTCAATAATTGATAATTGATAATTATTTATCCCTAAAAGAGATAGGATTGAATCAAAGGAAAAATTTTTCTTGTTTCTCCTTTAAAGGAGAGGCTTTAAACCTTAATTTTTCCGTAAGAGACTAGCCTTTAATTTTATTTTGCAAAGCGCAAAAATACCTCTTTTATTCTTTAAATGAGAGGCTTTAAACTCAATTTTTCGCTGAAACTTCAAATTAAAATTTAACAGCAAAGCTTAAGAATTTATGGGGTGCATCTCTTATGTACAAAAAGACTTTTTTCCTATATATTCCCTGACGGAGCTGTTCCTTTCCGGAGCTGTTGCCTAAAAGCGATAAATAAATTTTTTGCTTTCTTCATGCATTGAGATGCGCCCAATTTATGGAGTAGTTATACTGATTATTGACCAGAGCAAAAATCTAATTTTATCTTAAATAAATATAGAATCATAGTAATTCCTAAATTTTCGTGAAAATTTTGATTGAATTAGATTGAATTTAATCTTCAAATTAATAACTACTTAGTAGCTTAACCATCAGACTCAGATTAATCCTGTGTATGGCTACCAGTAATAATTTATGTATATTAACTTCTATCTGAAAAACCCGGAAAAATTGACAAATAAAAAGCATGATAAAATTATAGAACAGTAACAGAAGCAAATAAAACAGTTAAATATTCTCCTAATCAGACAAAAAAAAATAATTAGGGTCTATAGCGTTTGTCAGTAAGCGTGAAGTACATTCTGGCCTTTACTTCACTGTTGCCTGTTGCCTGTTACCTAAAGCAAACGAGTTTTTTACCTCACCAATATGGGAATTGCTATATCTTAATGAGTAACAATATTATACCCCAATTGCCAAAAGCACCTCTATCCCGTCGCGTAGCAGCATTCAGTATAGATGCTGTAATAGTTTGGTTTTTGAGTGCCATAATTAGCAATAATTGGTTCACTTTTATTTTATTTTTTATGGTACTTTGGATAATAACACGAGTGCTAGTTGTCCATAAAAACCATGGTCAGAGCATAGGACATTATGCTCTAGATATGAAAGTTTTAGATACTAGATACCAAAGAAATCCAGGTATCCTAGAACTATCAAAGCGAGAAGGAATTTTAGCATTATCTGGAGCCTTGGCCATGTTAGGCATTACTCATTTAACATCAGGAAATGCTGCTGTATTACTACTAATAATGCCTTTATTTTTGGACTTTACAGTAGCTTTAGTAGATATTGAAAGATATCAACAAGCTTTCCATGACAGAATAGCCCAGACAATAGTAGTAGGGACAATGCGTGGTTACTCTCTAGATATTAAGGTAAAGTGGCTAGTTGACGAAGCCAAGCGGTATGTGAGAAGATAGTAATTTGTGTCTAACATTCATGGAAACTGAAAAATGGCTAAAGGAGTCAGAATTGTTATTACACTAGAATGCACAGAGTGTAGAACAAATTCTAATAAACGTTCACAAGGTGTGTCTAGGTATACAACCACTAAAAACCGTAGGAATACAACCTCAAGATTAGAATTGAAAAAATTCTGTACTCACTGTAATAAACATACAGTTCACAAAGAAATTAAGTAAAAATTCAGTGAGTATTAAAAACAGTAAATAGTTTATTAATGGATAATGGATAATGAATAATTACCTCTCCCTTTTAGGGATAGGATTGACAAATAAAGAAAGAATTTATTTTTTTCCCTTGAAAGGGGAGACTAATAAAGCTGAATTGTTTAATTATCTAATTATTTAATTATTAATTATTTGGTAAAACTTAAACAAAAATAACTAACAAAGAATAAGCAATGGCGAATTACTTCCGCAAAAGAGTATCACCAATTAAACCAGGAGATCCAATCGACTATAAAGATGTGGAACTACTCAAGAAATATGTTACAGAAAGAGGTAAAATTCTGCCAAGAAGAATCACTGGTTTAACTTCAAAACAGCAGAGAGATTTAACGAAAAGTATAAAAAGAGCTAGATCGGTAGCTTTATTACCCTACGTTAATCGGGAAACCTGAAGATAGAGTGTTTGAGATTTGAGATTTTGGGAAAATCTGAAAAAGTTAAATATTAAGAAAAAAGCCAGTAAGCACTCAGCTATTAGCAATCAGCTAGCCTCCTGTAGAGGAACTACATTAACAGCAATTAGTAATGAATAATTACTTCTAATTTAGTCCGGGGACTTTGGCAGTAACTTTGATTATGTCTAAATTTCAAAGGTTGCTTTTATGCGGACCCAAAATTAATAGCTGATAGCTAATAGCTGATGGCTGAATGCTTATAAAAGCCAACTTGATTCGACAAGAGGTCTCCCCTTATAATCTGCAATTTAACGAGAAGGTAATTGCCTGGTGGTCAATGAAACAGGTGTCGATTGCTGTTCAAATATGGCACTAAAGAGTAGTATAAAATTATGATAATTACTCATTGCTACAAAATTAAGCCCACTTGTGAACAGTCAGTCAAAATTGATTATTGGCTAGAACTGTTACGAAGACATTGGAATTATGCTCTAGGTCAAAGACTAGACTGGTTAAATAGAACTAGGTGTCAAGTTGACCGTTGTTCATTAATTTCATGTCCTATTGGCGAGATTTCCAGTAGACCAGATTATTATTTTCAGCAATCAGCACTTAAACAGACAAAACAGTTATTTCCTGACTACAAAGAAATCTATTCAGAAGTTCAACAAATTAACTTACAAAGACTAGATAAAGCTTGGAAACGTTGGCTAATACCCGATAAAACTGGTAAACGTGGAGGACGACCAAGATTTAAAAAATCAGGAAAATTAAGGTCATTGTGTTTTAGTAGAGTCAATCATACTAAAGCAGCAATTAAATTTGATGGAAAACAAATAATTACTACGAGGTTTGGTGCTATTCCAGTAATAGTTCATAGACCAATTCCAGATGGGTTTGCAATCAAAACTGCAACTATAACCAAAAAAGCTGATGGTTATTGTGTAAGTTTTAGTTTAGAAGATAAGTCGATACCTAGTTTAATTCCTACAGAAAATATCAAAACTGCTGTAGGTATAGATGTCGGCTTAAAAGAGTTCTTAACTACCAATACTGGCGAGACAGTTTTTGTACCTAAATTCTATAGAAAATCTCAATCTAATTTAGCAAGAAAGCAAAAAAAAATATCTAGAAAAGAAATAGGGTCAAATAACTGGAGGGCAGCACAAAATAGAATAGCTAGATTGCACCAGCACATTGCTAGACAAAGAGAAGATTTTCACTATAAGACTGCTCATAAATTAGTTAAACAATATGACATGATTGCAGTGGAAAACTTAAATATTAGAGGTTTAGCTAAAAACACTAAACTACCAAAATCAATTTATGATGTAGCTTGGGCTGCTTTTATTGAAAAATTGAATGCAGTAGCGGTAAAACGCGGTGTTCATGTAAGTAGGGGCGAATGGCCATTCCCCCGTACACCCTCACAATACGTCACAAAATTGTAGTAATTGTGGTCAAAAAGTACCTAAAACTTTATCAGTTAGAACTCACTGTTGTCCTAAATGTAAAATAGTTTTAGATAGAGATGAGAATGCAGCAATTAATATATTAAATAAAGCATTAAACGAGGTGGGTATCATCTTGTCTGCTTGTGGAGGCTTAGATATTGATCGGCCTGGGAAACAAGAAACTTCTTTGTTTGAGAAGCTCCCGGTATAATCGCGAGATTTGACGGGAGAGAACTTCACAGTCAAAAAATCTCAAACTAGAAAATACCACAACCTAGTCAAAGGCAGTTGAAAATTTATAGGGATATATAAATGTGGAGAAGGGAACATTAATTGAATTTAGATTGCATGGAGAACGGCGACTAGCCATAGCAGAACGTCCAGACGGTAAAAAAAACTGGGTCGTGGTGGAAGAAAATGGTCAATCTCACAGCATACCTCCAAAGCAAATCAGTTATGAAGTATCAGGAGAAGGTTACAAATCATCAGAAATTCCCAAATTTCTTCAGGAAGTAGAAACTTATATAGACCCTTCAAGTATAGAATTAGCATGGGAACTACTGGTAGAAGAATCAGAAACAGTAAATCCAGAAGAAATGGCCTTACTGCTATTTTCAGAACAAACACCAGCCCAATGTTACGCAGCGTATATATTACTATCAGACGATAAACTCTACTTTAAGCAAAAAGGCGATCGCTACGAACCCCGACCTGTAGCTCAAGTAGGAGAAATCAAACATCAGCAAGAAGTCCAAAAACAAAAACAGCAAGAACTAGCAAACTTTTTACTCCGGGTGCGTAACCGACTAGCAGGAGAAGAGGTAGAGTGGCAACCAAGCGATTATAACCGTCTAGATGTAATAGAAAAATTAGCGACTTATGGAGAAGAAGCTTCTAATCGTAACCAGGCAATGGATACCTTGGCAGTCTTAGAATTACCAGAAACTCCAGAAGCAGCATATAAACTATTAATGGATCTAGGAATATGGAGCGAACATGAAAATCTATTTCTGCGACGTAGTCAGATTCCAAAACATTTTTCTACCAAGGTACTAGAAGTGGCTCAAAGCTGCCTGCAATCTCCCCCGCCAGATCCAGACACAAACCGTTTGGATTTAACTCATCTAAAGGTCTATACCATAGACGATGAAAGCACCAAAGAAATAGATGATGGCCTCAGTATCGAATTTTTAGAAGGCGATCGACAAAAGATATGGGTACATATTGCCGACCCAACTCGTTTACTTACTCCTGGTGATGAGTTAGACCTAGATGCAAGGCGAAGAACTACTACATTATATTTACCTACTGGTATGATTCCCATGTTCCCATCAGAGTTGGCCACAGGACCAATGAGTCTGATTCAGGGACAAATTTGCAGCGCTTTGAGTTTTGGCGTTATTTTAGATGAAAGTGGAGGAGTTGTAGACTACAGCATTCATGCTAGCTTAATCAAACCAACCTACCGCCTGACTTATGATGATGTAGATGAAATGCTACAGTTAAAGATTAAGTTAGAGCCAGAAATTCATGCCCTCAACCATTGGGCCAAACAAAGATTTCAGTGGCGACAGTCACAAGGCTCTATTAGTATATATATGCCAGAGTCAGTGATTAAAGTTGAAGGTGAGGAAGTAAAAGTAGAGGTATTGGATGATTCGCCATCAAGGCAGCTAGTGGCAGAGATGATGATTATGGCAGGAGAGATTGGGGCAAAATATGGTCAAGAAAATAATATTCCACTTCCTTATCGCAGTCAACCTCAACCGGAACTTCCACCAGAGGCCGAACTAATATTATTGCCTGCTGGACCAGTTCGGTCTTGTGCAATGCGTAGATGTATGCCTAAAAGTGAAATGGGTATTATACCAGCTCGTCACGCTAGTTTGGCTTTAGAAACTTACGTTCAGGTTACTTCTCCAATTCGACGTTATAGCGATCTATTGGCTCACTTTCAAATTAAAGCTCATTTGCGAGGAGACGAGTTACCTTTTACTCGAGAGCAGATGCAAGAAATAGTAATGAGTTTAGTTCCTGCTGTCAAAGAAGCTTCTAGTGTGGAAAGATTTACTAACCGTTACTGGGGATTGGAATATTTGCGACGTAATACTGATGAGATTTGGCAGGCATTGATAATTCGGTGGTTGAAAGAAGAAATTAATTTAGGGTTGGTGTTATTGGAAGAGTTGGGGTTAGAGTTGGCAATGCGGTTTGGTCGGTCTGTTAATGTGGGCGATCGCCTAGAGGTGAAGGTTGCTCATGCTGACCCTCGTAAGGATGAAGTGATATTCCAGGAAGTCATTACGACTGTAGCAGAGGCAGCAGCGAATTAGATTTTTGAAGAAGTTATCTCGGAGTGGGGGAGTAGGGGAGTAGGGGAGTAGGGGAGTAGGGGAGTGGGGGAGTAG
>JAXHSW010000205.1:0-17071 GCA_034190295.1 Cyanobacteriota bacterium
AAACTTTGGTTCTCTGATACTTGATGCTTAGAGCAATTCCTAAGCACAAGCATTCCTGTGCAAAACTCCATAACTCTACTTTTCAAGGTGAATCGTGCGCTACGATTAGTAGCTAGGTTTTGAGAGCGGTTGAATACCTTTGCCGCTTGTATAAGTATAACATAAAGTTGCCCTAAAAGGGCAAGGCTTTAAACCCAATTTTTCGGTAAAAAATAAAATCAATTATCCCAAATAAATTATCAATTCTTTACCTTGATAGAATTTTTGTAAAATTTATATGTCAAATTGAGGTTCTTTTTCATTTCCCCAAGCAAGACACCAAGCTATTCCTTTGTATATTTTTTCTAACATAATTTTTCTAATTTGTAGGTTGGGTTAAGCGCGCTTCGCAACCCAACAAATTATTTTACTGAATAATTAATAATTAATAATGTAACTAAGTAAGTTGGCATAAATAAACCAAACTATGTAAAGATAATTTAGAATTTAGAATTTAGAATTTAGAATTTAGAATTTAGAATTACCTCTCCTTGAAAAGAAGAGGATTGACTCAAAGGAAATTTTTTTCTTGTTTCTCCTTTAAAGGAGAGGCTTTAAACCTTAATTGTTCGGTAAATACGGATAATATATCGATATGAGTGAGGAAATTTACAGATGGGGGCTCGTTTAAGGGTATTTCTCACCAGTGAGCAAGACCAAAGTCTGCTGAACTTGAGAACAGCGGATGTACCACAGAAAGTCAAAGACCGGGCAGAAGTGATTAGATGAAATGCAAATGGGTGGTATGTAGAAAAAATAGCTGCTCATTTTCATTGGGCTAAACAAACAGTCAGAGAAGTATTACACAAATGGCAAAAATTAGGCGTTCAAGGACTTTGGGACTCCCAAGGTCGGGGTTTAAAACCGAGGTGGACTGAAGGTGATATGGAATTTTTGGAAGAATGCCTCACCCAGGAGCCACGCACATATAACAGTCATCAGCTAGCAGAGAAATTAGAAAGCGATCCTCTTTCAGAGGAGCTGCGCTAACGCGCAATTAAATTGAGTCCTGATAGATTAAGTCGGATACTCAAAAAAAGGGGGTCATTTGGAAGCGGGCCAGAAAAAGTCACAAACAGAAACAGGACTCAAGAGTCAAAGAAATAAAACAAGCCGACGCGGGATATGTTGCAATTGGCTGCAGCCACAGGAGAAATAGACCTCAAGTACCTAGATGAATCTGGGTTTTGTATGTGGAGTGAACCAAGTTATACCTACTACTTCAAAGGGGAGCAAAAACGCGAGCGAGCAAACAAAACGTGGTGGTCGTAGACTAAGCATTATTGGCTTTCTTCAACCTTTAATCAATTTTGTTTATGGTTTAGTAATTGGGGGAGTTAAAAGCGGATCTTACATCCAAATGATGGAAAATGAAGCCCAAGAAGCTGCAAAAACTGGGCGTATTAGGATAATTGTTTGTATTGAACAGACCGATACATCGATGTCGAGAGGTACAGTAATTATCGGCAAAATGGGAAAGCCTGGGCTTGTATATATTCTTTTTACCTAAGTATTGCTCAGAAATGAACCCAATTGAGCTTGAGTGGAAGCATCTCAAATATGAACATACACTGTATAACCGGATTCTATATGACTCAGAAAAACCAAAACTGAATTATTCGGGAAAAAAAAAGCGAAACTCTCGTAAACACCTAGCAGCAGTAAACCAAAACAAACAAGTGCTGCTATTGAGCCTGGCAAGAGAAGGAAAGTTACATGACAAGAAATTTCGTATAGGAAGAAAAGTTGATAGGAAGTATACCCGTAGAGATACCAATTGAAGTAGATAGTGGATTTCAAGGTATTCAGCACCAGTATGAAAATATCCGCATACCCCATAAAAAACCAAAGGGGAGACAATTAAATGAACAGCAAAAGACCGAAAATCGGACATTGAGTCAATAAGCGGGTGGTATGTGAAAACGCAAATCAAGGGTGTCAAACGCTATGGAGCTGTCAATCAGATTTACCGTAATCACTCTTGTGATTTTGATGACAAATTAATGTTAACAGCGACTGGACCCGTGGAACTTGTACCTGATGGCAGCATAAATAATAAGATCGCTAACCAAAATTGATCGGTTTGAGTTTTCATTTTTCACTAACCTAAGTTATTTCCCAACAACTCTATTAAAGATTAATTCACAAAAATTTGCTTGAGTATCGACATGACTATCTATAAATATAATAACATAAAATCAGTATATTAGATAACAATTTATCAATATTTATTATTTCCATAACTATCTTTTAACGTAATTTTACTGAATATTCTGCTATACTATACCTATATAACAGTAAATTTATCAGCTTCAATTATTTGATTTTTTGCTTAACAAATTTTGGCAATAAAAGCTAATTATTTTAAACAAATATCAACATATTTCATCTAATCTTCATAATGCTAAGATAAAAATTAAAGTAATTGTGAAAGTTTGCAAAGTCAGGCCAAATTGACTATACAAGTAAGTGAGATCGAAGTTAGACTAAAAATATATTGACAGAATAAGTTTATATATTAGGACGATCTAATTATGAGTTCTATTACAGGTATTTCACAGCAAGCAGCTCAAGCAAACCATAACTACCGAGATACACTACTGCAGCCAATTCGCGAATATCTCGATCGTGTAGAAATAAATAATCAAAAAATAGCACATTTGGTCTGTCAACTGATCCCGGCTCAATGTCCTTTTGAGAGAGATGTGAAACTATTCGGACACCTACTGTTTCATATTCCTCCAATGTGTAAACTTAATCCTTTGTACGACCAATTTATCGGCTTACGATTTCGTGCTTTAACTTTTCTAGCGGATGTTTGTGGAGAAGATATTACCGGTTATTGCTGAAATATATTTCTTGATTTTAAATGCTTGCTTCTACATTTTGTCTTAGAGTAGCTCAATGATATTTAGGTTATGCTACCAGGAGCTTAGTTTTTCTATGAATGAAACTAGGCTCTTTCTTATTGCCGAACGCGATCGCTATAGCAGAAGGCAGAAGGCAAAAGGCAGAAGGCAGAAGGCAGAAGGCAGAAGGCAGAAGGCGGAATGAAAAATATTGCGAAGTCTTTCGTTTTAAGCTTTTGATATTTCCAGGACTTACCCATAACCTCCACATAAAGCACGGGTTAACGGCCGCCCCTACAAATGCTGTATAATTGCGTATGCGTGCGTAAGTCCCGATTTTGTTTAACCAAGTTATCAGAATAAAAAAATCTAGGACTTCAGCAAATATGCTACACACAAATATGATAAAATGTATAGCGCTACAAGTTTAGGGATTTGACATTCCTAAATCCACCAAACCTACTAACAGCTTACTGTTACCTGTTGCCTAACGCGTAGCGCTATAATATGCAGATTTTTTTCCTTCCTACCTCTGTCTTCCGTCTTTAACTAATGGCAAAATCCCTAAAACCTGACGCATTTTTCCAAACACCAGGAGTCATTCTTGATGTTCGTAGTCCCGGCGAATATGCTCAAGGTCATATTCCTGGAGCTGTTAATTTTCCTATATTTAATAATGATGAACGCGCCTTGGTGGGAACTTGTTACAAACAAAAAGGTAAAGATCAAGCAATAGAATTAGGATTAGCGATCGTCGGTCCGAAATTAGCTAATTTTGTTGCCCGTGCGAAGGTATTAGCTCCAGACCGTCAAGTTAGAATTCACTGTTGGCGAGGTGGAATGCGTAGCGCTGCAGTTGGTTGGTTACTGGAAACCGCAGGATTTAATGTTGCTCTACTTATTAGCGGTTACAAAGGGTTTCGACGTTGGGCGCTTTCTCTATTTTCGGTTCCCCAAAAAATGATTATTCTGGGAGGAATGACTGGCAGTGGTAAAACTGAGATATTATCTGCTCTGGGTTCTATGGGAGAACAAGTATTAGACTTAGAAGCTCTTGCTAACCATCGTGGTAGTAGTTTCGGTGCTTTGGGGCAATTGCCTCAACCCACTAACGAGCAATTTTGGAATGCGATCGCGATGGAATGGGCAAAGTTTGAGCGGAGTCAACTTTTATGGGTAGAAGCAGAGAGTAAGCGTATTGGAATATGTCGTATTCCCCAGGAAATTTTTGAGCAAATGGAAAGAGCGAAAGTTATTGAGATAAGTCGCAGTCGTCAGGAAAGAGTAGCATTTTTGGTGGAAATGTATGGAGAAGCAGATATTAATGATTTGATTGCTGCAACAGAACGTATTAGTAGACGACTGGGAGGTCTACGGACACAAGAAGCGATTAATTTTCTGAGGGAGGGAAATTTGGCAGCAGCTTCAGATTTAATACTCCATTATTATGACAAAACCTATACTTACGATCTGGAAAAAAGAGGAGTGAGTATTTATAAAGTAGATGTTTCTGGTTTGTCGGCGGTTGATGCTGCAGTTTTGGTGCGGGAGAAAAGTCAACAGATATAGTAGCGATCGCTCCCTTTTATTGTATTCTTTCATTCAGTCCCATCCATAAACCTAGAAAAAACGACAAAAAATATATCATATAAAAACAAGAAGAAAAACTCGTTATAATCACGGATAAAATATAAAAAAACTCCAGTTTTATGAGGAATCAGTAAAGATTTTTGGGGAAGGGTAGCGGATTGTTAAGAGTTGAAAATAAGATGATTTATTAATAGGGGTGAAGCTTTTTAAATGTTTTTTTTTTTCAAAATTGTAGATGAGGTAAGAAATAATGTTGGTGAAAAATGGTCAAAAATTGTGTGCTGCTTTGGCTTTAGGAATGACAATGGCGATCGCCTCTCAAACAAAAGCCTCAGCCTTTTCTCCTTTTGAAGCGTGCAATTTGGGATGGATAGAATTTTGTGGATGGGGCTTGGACGCGGAAACGGAAGTGAAAGAATCTCCACCGGAAATTGTCACAGGAGATGCGGCGGAGATGGTCTCTACCCCAGAACCCAGCCTAATACTAGGTTTGATCGCACTCGGCGGTTTAATGCTAGGAAGCAGAAAAAAAGCAAAAGCCTAACTGTTTGAACAACCACATTGTCACAACCAAAACCAATTAGGGAAGTTCCATGGAACTTCCCTACTCAACAAAAAATAGGGAGAAGTCTTGCGTTCTCCTGCAAGGGAATGTCGGGATGAAAGCGACCATTTTTTGAGCTATTCAGAATATAGTTTTCGCAATTCATCCGTTGAGGAAATCTGGGGAATTTGAGAAGCGATCGCCTCTAACAATTTCAGATCATCTATTTGGGAAATATCAGATAATATCCTCACATATTCATCACCAAACTTGAGTTTCAATCCCATTTCAATTGCCAATAATAACGCCTGTTTAATTTGAACATCTTTTTGAGATATTTCAGCATCCTTTTGAGATATTTCAGCATCCTTTTGGGATATTTGCATATTTTTTTCTGCTGCTAATTCATCTCCTGTTTTAATGACATTCCCCGACTCATCACACCAACGTAACCAAGTACCGCTAAGATTTTCAAACACACCATTCCAAAGAGTTAATCCTAAATTTACATCAGCAAACCAAGCATCATTTTTCGGAATGTAAGAAGTGCCATGAAGTTGAAATACTTGGAGAAAAGTTTCACCTAGTTTTTGCAATGGATCGTAGACAACATAATAAGGAATTCGTAATTGTGCATAACTTGTCAATTTACTTCCTAATTCATTGCCTGGAGTGGGAGAAACAATCTCAATTACTATATCCGGAGATTTGCCAAATTCCCAGAATAAATAAGACCGAACATTACGTTTCCACCATTGTTCGCCACCAGGAATATTCAAACTTAAAAACACATCAGGTACAATTCCTGAATCTCCGACATAAGAAAATAAACCCACATTAGCAGCAACGATAAAAGGAGCAGTTATAGGTATTTCCGCACCGCTATAAAATACGGTTGTGAGGAGACGCTGTTGTTTTTCGTTAATAAAACTATCCAAGGGAGTATCATCCTCCAGAATCATATTAGTAGTGTCTGGGTATTCATGAGGCAGAAGTGTCAATTTTTCTGACATAGTTCCTCCAGATTGATTTGGTAATTATTCAATATATTAAATTTCAGTGGTACTCAGCAGTATATCAAATCAATTTGTGATAAATGTGGGACTCTGTAGGAGGTATACAACAAAGTCGCTGAGTAATACTATCTATAATTTTTATTCACTATTTCTCTCCAATTACCGAAAAATTGTGGGTATGCGCCTCCCCTTTTAAGGGGATAAAAAAAAAGAGCATTCCTTATGTCAACCCTCCTTATTGCAGAGGTACTGATAACTGATAACTGATAACTGAAATTACCAATTTCCGAATCCTCAATTTCTTGTTCCCTTAAGCATAACTAAACGCATTATCCCAAATATAATCTATTAATTGTTTCGCATCATTTAAGGGCAATACTTGACAACAACCATTTTCATCATAGGTTAATAATGGTACCTCTGAAATCTCATCCTCATCTTCACCATCTCTGACAATTTTTCCCTGAATTTTTGCGAGATTATTCAAGGGTCCATTAATATCAAAATCAATTTTTGTATCAAAATTTTGCTCCATCCAGGCTTCAATTTTGTTATCCAATTGTTCTGGAGTTAGATATGTATTGCTTGTTAATAAGTGATAATAAACTAAAATAATTTCCTTACATTCTTCTTCTTCAGCATCATCAATTAAAGTTTGAAATACACCTGCATTATTAGCAATATTCTTAAAAAATAAAGTGTCTGTCACCTGTTTTTGAAACTTAATCTGTTTCGTTTTATATTTACTGTACTGCTTAAAACAAAATCCTCCTAAAGTTACTAATAGAGATGATGAAGCCAATAAAACTCCTGTTATATTTCTCACATCTTCCGGATTAGCTCTCAAGTTCAATTTTTCTACATAAGACGGACCAAAAGTTAGAAAAACAATTACACCAATAATTAGTAAAAGTTGCGGTACAATTCTCAGGACAATAGGTACTCCTGCACCAATAGCAGGTACTACTAGCATGAGACGGTCTTTCAAAGTCATACTAACTTTCACGTTAGGAAATAGAAATTCTATATCATTTTTAGGAATATTTTTATAGAGAGAAATATAAATTTTTTTAGGACTCAGTTGAGATTCTTCCAAATCATTTTCTGAACTATCAGTATCCTCTGTATTTTGGCATTTAATTAATAAAGCAACCCTTTCAAAAATGTCAATTGTCTTTTCAATTTTTCGGAAAAACCTCTTAACTTTTATTGTCTTATATATATCTCCTCGACAGTAACATATCATCTCTTCAAAGTCATCAAAATTGATATCTGTCTTCAGTTCAATTAGCGAACTTTCCTGAAAAGCACGTTCTAAACTAGCCTGGGATATGGGAAAATAATTTCCTTGTTCTAAAATTTTCTCAAAACTCTTAACTACTTCAGTTTTCATAATTGCTAGTTGTGATGCAGAGTGAGAAACAATATGTTTCGTGTTAGCATCTGGATTAAATGGAGCATAATTCTCCTTTAAGATTTCCAGTGTTTTATGTAATTTAAAATGATAATAAGACAGCAGAATAGAACAAAAATCTCTAAACTTTTGTAAAGAGCCTTCTGGTAACTTACCATCTTTAATACAAAGTTCTATGATGTCTTTTCTAGAATAAGGAATAAATGCTTCCCTGTCTTGATAAACTGCCATAGTTATATACCTTAATTATATTCGGATATATTTTATCACTTTTTTTGTCGTGTAAAGGCGCAATAATACTTGACAAAATCATCATAGTATGTATAAATGTAGGAAGCGATCGCCTAAATAATAAAGGTAGCTATAAAGATAAAATACAAATATATAAAATAATCATCATTTAATAAAATGAATCCAGAAGCAACTTTAAATCAACTTAAAGAAGCTAGCCCGGAAGGAAAACTTCCCTCTAGTTATGGAGTTTATTTCAAAAATACATTAGTAGCTCTATGCCATGCTTTAGAAGACCATATATTGCAAACTAGCCCTAAAAATTCGGAAGGAAAACCATTAGTTTTGGTAACATTTCAAAAAGGGAAATGGTACTTACAAGAAGCAGATCGTTATCAAGAAATAGCACAATCTAGCCGTCATATTGTTATTAGTGCAGTACCAGATAGTGGGTTATCCAAACATCCTACAAGTCAGCTAGAAAATGTCTCTTTAGTTAACTTGGAAACGACGGATAGTTTAGTTGATGAATGGAATCTAATTATCCTAGCTCCAGGTTACAGAGCTATGGTACTTTGCCATGAACTATCAGAAGATGAATATGTACTCAATGGTAAACCCACTGTAGATGTAGAAAGAAAATTTTACGGTTTATGGAGTTTCGACCGGAATTTAATAGTTAAAGCCGCAGAAATTCTCATAGAAAGATGTCGCCCCTACGATCCTGCGTTAGCAGACGCCATTCAAAAACAACATCAAGAAATTCTAACTATCAAAGATGCACCACCTACAGATATGACTAATGTGGTATCTCGGATAGTTTCTTATCTACAAACTTCCCAACAGCAGATGATTGCGATGAATCGTCAAACTAGGGAACTTTGGGAATTGGAAGGTCAAGCGTTACGAGTTAGTCGCAACATCAATGCTAATAAATTACAGGCATTTTTACGAATGGCGCAGAAAGCAGATGAACGCGATCCGAGTAACCCTATTGCCTCTTTGCAAGTTGCAGCTTTATCTGAAACTCTTGGTCAAATGTTAGATTTACCTACTTTGCAGTTACGACGTTTGCGGTTAGCAGGATTATTGTTTCGAGTGGGGTTAGCATCAGCACCAAAGGAAGTATTTACTCAAACACCAGATGAATTAGATGATGCAACTTTAACTTTTTGGCAGGAAAGGAGCATACTTGGTGCTCAATTATTAACAGCAATGCCAGAGTTAGCAGCTGTAGCGAAAATTGTGGCTCATCATTTAGAATATTGGGATGGTAGCGGTAAACCAGATGGTCTCAGAGAAGAGGAAATACCCATAGAATCTCGAATTTTGGGGTTAGTTTCTTACTTCCAAGAGCTAATACAAGCACGAGGTAAACGAATAGCTCTTAGTTTGGGAGAAGCTTTAGAAAAATGTATCAATCACAGTGGCACATATTTTGAGCCTATTCTCGTAGAATCTCTCAGCAACGTCATTCGATTAACTGAAATGGGTCTGATGCAATTACCTGAAAGGCCAACTCAACTGCCCAACGTTTGGTTAGAGGAAGCAGTTACCGAAAAATTTGGGTCTAAAGCCATAATGTAATACTATTCGAGGAATTGGGTTGAAAATTCAACCATCAGGGTATTGAAGGATATTATAGCTCGTAGGTTATTCACCTAACACCTAAAACCTAACACCTAAATAGATATGAATCAATCAACTTCTCTAGATATTTCAGCCATTCGAGTAGGCAAAATCAAACATTTAGCAAATGCTCATCTGCCTGGTGTAGATTTAGCAGGAACACAACTTTCAGAAGTAGACTTCTACCAATCTAACTTGATTGGAGTTAATTTTGCTGGTGCTAATCTACAGAAAGCACAATTGAGAGCTAACCTGCGCGGAGCTGACTTCACTGGTGCAAATTTGAGAGGGGCAGACTTTCGTAATGCTGACCTACGAGGTGCTATTTTTATGGATGCCCAAGTTAGAGGAGCTAGCTTTGCAGGTGCTTTCTTAAATGGAGCTGTATTGAATGGTTTAGAATTAAGTGGGGCTGATTTTCGTGGAGCTGACCTGCGGGGTGTGAACTTCACTAGAAGTATTCTATTTCAAGCAGAATTTAGTAGTGCTAATTTAGCTGGTGCAGATTTATCTCAAGCAGATTTAGAAGAAGCTAATTTTACTGGAGCTATACTCCGGGGCACAAATTTACAACGGGCTAATTTGCTCTGTGCTATTGTCGATGGGGCTGACTTCAATGGGGCTATACTCACAGATGCTTGTCTACAAGGTACACCTCTTGATTCAGTCTATTCCTAAAAGTTTGATTTGCGTAGTGGATTGACACATCTAAAATGTTGTAATAGTAGTGGCGGGTTCGGCGTTAAATTAATTGCTCAACATTCAATTGAGATAAACCCGCCCTATTTCCCTGTGTCAGTCCAGTAGACTATGTCTTCAGTAGATACAAAGTAATGCTTATTAAGTACATAAGTACAAGTAAACTTTACAATTCTTTATCAAACTGCTAGGATATCAATGAAGGCAAAGCAAACATTGAAAAATTATGGTGACTGCGTTGTTTACCAATGTACCAATGCAAAATCAAAGTGGCGATCGCCTAGTGAGCAAGGCAGCAGGAGCGGCAATAGCAGCTCTGTTTAAAAGCTCTGATAAAGTCGAAGCCAATGTCCGTGCCGAACCAGTGGCCAAACTTTTACAGGGTAGTCTGGATGGGTTTGATTTCATTGGCAAAGGAATGCGGATGTACAATGGCCTTCGGATTGAAGTTATGGAGCTTTACCTGCAAGCTGTCTCAATAGACTTTAGTGCAATTTTTACTGGTAAAGTCAAATTAAGGCAGCCGATCCAGGCCACTCTGAGGACTGTATTAACTGAGTCTGACTTGACCACTTCTTTCAATACACCATTTGTGGTAGAGAAACTGCAAAGGCTCAAATATGAGGGACAATCCCTACATTTCCAAAATACTCAAATGACTATCACTGAAGATCGAGCTCTCAGACTTAAAACTCAAATCGGGGTAGGAAACCCAAATCAACCTATAGAAGTTGATTTAACTGCTAGCGTCGAAGTGGAAGATAGACGTAAAATCAAATTTGTCAATGTTAAATATAATGGCGATCGAGAGTCAGTAGATTTAGGTAAATCTCTCATAGACCATGTCAATAATTTACTAGACCTAGATAAATTTGCCTTAGAAAATACTCAACTAAGAGTAGACCGACTACGGGTAGGAAGAGATGACATTACATTTTATGGTATAGCCAAGATTGAACAGTTTCCTAGTGGGATGAAGAATAAATAGCTATTAATCTTTAAAATCTATGTAGTGCTAGAGCAAAATTGATGTAGTGAGATTGAGAGTAAAGCAGGAATTGACTGCAAGTATACAGTTTCCTTGATAATTCTGGCTTCTTTCTCAAACAAACTTAGAAATGAGATAATACTGAGGTTAGATAAAAGCTACTCTAAAACATAATCTCTTCCTAGTTAGAGTAGCTTATAATCTTCAGTAAGTTATTGTGATTTTAGCTATCTTTATCCTCATTAACTTTAGGAACATAATCTGGACGTTGTGCATCTTCCCAACCAGGAGGACGCTTAGAATTATACCAAGCAATTGAACCGATACTAACAGCAGCAACAAAGCCTACTACAACGACTGCAATTGGAATCCATATATTACCCTGCACCATATTAAATCTCCAAGTTATTTCTATAATTAGAAATATTATCTCACAGCCTGGACTGAGTAAAAAACAATCTAACTAAAAACTGAATTTGAGAGATTTTTTTGTGGATGCGATCGCGGAGCTTAGTGTAACTGTATCGCTACTTTAACCACCAGCAACAGCAGGAACAATACTCACTTCATCTCCATCTTGTAGAGATGTTGTTGTTCCTTCTAAAAACCGGATGTCTTCGCTGTTGACATAAAAATTTAAAAATCTTCGGGGTTCTCCTTGGTCATCACAGAGACTTTTTTTGATTCCGGGATACTTTGTTTCTAGAGAATCTATTAGTTCGGAAATATTGCCACCGCCACATTCAATTTTTGCTTCATTCTTGGTGAACTTTTGTAAGGGAGTAGGAATTAAAACTGTAACTGCCATAGTTGAGTAATTTTATTAATATAACTAAAACGTCTTTGCAAATTTTTATCTTAGATGGTGAGCTAAGAAAAACTAGAAATTTTTAAGAAAAAAATTATTTTTCATGTGGAATGGGCATCTTGCCCGTTCCCCGTTCCTGATATTTTAGGGTAGGAAAAATGCGTCAAAGCCTCAAAAATGGCTAGAACCCTTGTTCATTAATGGATAATGGATAATTTGATAATTACCTCTGGTTAAAACCGTTACGGAATTGAATAGAAGGAAATATCCTAGCACTTTTTTTCCCTTTAAAAGAGGAGGCTTTAAACCAGAATTATTTAATTATTAATTATTCGGTAATTCAGGATTTATGCCTTTTTAACATAAAAACCTCTACCCATCTATATTTGAGCCTATTTTCTGCCTTTGTTTGATGTAAGTCCCACTAACTCACTATTGCTGTTTGAAAGATACAGCAGATTCCACCTTGCTGAGGTATATTCATGGCGGACAAGATACCCGCACAGGGAAAATTTAACTGTTAGTATATTTACTTCATATACCACCGAATCTGCTGTATATAGGATTTTTTGGAGTAGTGTGAGTTAAACCAAAACTTGCTCCCAATCAAGGCGTTCTAATGTTTGAGCGCGTTCCCAAGCTCTCTCGAAACTGTCTAACTTGGCATCTATTGTTAGAGGTTCGCCGATATAACCTTGTACTGCTTCTTGTGTCTTTAAGCCGTTACCTGTAATGTAAGCAACAGTAGTTTCTTCAGGATCGATTTTGCCTGCTTCTGCTAATTTTTTCAAGACTGCAATAGTTGTACCACCTGCTGTTTCGGTGAAGATACCTTCTGTTTCTGCCAATAACTTCATGCCTTCAATAACTTCAGCATCGGTGACAGATTCGATATTACCGTTTGTTTTGCGAGCTACTTCTAATGCGTAGATACCATCTGCGGGGTTGCCGATCGCGATTGATTTGGCAATAGTATTAGGTTTAACTGGGTTGATAAAATCACGACCTTCTTTGAATGCTTGAGCTACTGGAGAACAACCTTCAGCTTGCGCTCCACTAAAACGAACTGCTTTATCTTCTACTAAACCTACTTTGACAAATTCTTGGAACCCTTTATAAATTTTGGTGTAGAGAGAACCGGAGGCGATGGGAGCAACGATATGGTCTGGTAGTTGCCATCCTAGTTGTTCGGCGACTTCAAAGCCTAGAGTTTTTGAACCTTCTGAGTAGTAGGGACGGAGGTTAATATTGACAAATCCCCAACCGTATGTATTGGCAACTTCGCAACAGAGGCGGTTTACTTGGTCGTAGTTACCTTTAACTGCCATAACTGTTGGATTGTAAATCAGAGTGCCGAGAATTTTGCCTGCTTCTAGGTCGGCGGGGATAAATACACAACACTCTAATCCTGCTTTGGCTGCGATCGCGGCGGTGGAGTTTGCTAGGTTGCCTGTACTGGCGCAGGATACTGTGGAGAAACCTAATTCTCTAGCTCTACTGAGGGCCACTGATACTACCCTATCCTTGAAGCTGAGGGTCGGCATATTTACAGCGTCATTTTTGATGTAGAGATTTTTTAGACCCAGGCGACGGGCTAAACGTTCTGATTTTAGTAGGGGGGTCATACCTGTTCCTACCTCTATTACGTTATCTGTTGCTACTGGTAGGAATTGACGATAACGCCATATAGAGTTTGGACCTGCTTCGATTGTTGCCCGGCTCACTGTTTGACGGATTTTTTCATAGTCGTACTTTACTTCTAGGGGGCCAAAGCATACGTCTTCGCATATATGTTTGGCTTCTAGTGCATATTCTTCCCCACATTCTTTGCACTTTAGTGTTTCTATTGCTGTATTTTGACTGTGGATTTGATTATCAGTGTTTGTGGCCTGGGTCATATTCTTTACTTCCTACTTCTAACTAAGAATTATTCTGCACTTTTTGAAATACTAGCATGGGTAAAAATTACCGTCAACAATACCCGACAAAAATAGTCGGGTTTAATTTGTTTCTATTTTTTCATTATTAATTGCAACAGATAGATGCTCTGTTTTGGTAAGTAATTTTATTGATGTAGTAGTTAGTTTTTATCTAGTTATTTTAGTATGGAAAGATATTTTTTAATTATTATAGTTAAACTCACATTTTATTGCTTACATAACTATTTTTTATTTTTTCCAGTTAATTTAGATTCAAATTTTAGTTATAAATATTACTAAATTTTAGAATAAATTTATTTTTTTTGTGTCACATTTTTTCTATTTAACTTAGTATTAAATGTGAATAATGTTATTGGATTTATTTTAATAAATGTAGCTTTTTATAGTGAAAAGGCTTCTAGAGGTAAGTGGTTTAATACCATATACCAAAGAAATTATATTTTCTAAAAAAAAATATCTAAAGTCTAAAATGGTTGGCAGTCCTGCAACCTTAACGAAATCAGCAAGTCTGCAAGTCATATCAAATCCGGTTGAATACTTATCTTATGTTTGGGGGTGGTCTGTGTGGTCCGGGTGGGAAGTGTGGGAACCCACCCCTAACCCCGACCGTGGAGGGGAAGGGTGGAGAGATTGAGGGCGAGAAAGTGTGGATAGAATTATCAACATCAACATATATATACTGTATAACCGGATTCTATTTCAGAAGTCAGAAGTTATTTTTGTAAGGGGGATTTGAGCAACCCTCCAAAAATATTTCGCCATCCAATTGACCAAGAGAGAGGATGTATTTCGGTTTCTTTGCCCAGGGCTAATTCTTTGTCATCAGAAAATATTTACAACCCTATATTTTTTGAGTCCTGTACTTCCCACACTTCCCACACTTCCCACACTTCCCACACTTCCCTACTTCCCCCAGGGCTAATTCTTTGTCATCAGAGAATATTTACAACCCTATATTTTTTGAGTCCTGTACTTCCCCTACTCCCCTACTCCCCTACTCCCCTACTCCCCTACTCCCCTACTCCCCTACTCCCCTACTCCCCTACTCCCCTACTCCCAAAGATATAAGAACGGGCAAGATGCCCATTCCACACTCCCCTACTCCCAAAGATATAAGAACGGGCAAGATGCCCATTCCACACTCCCCTACTCCCAAAGATATAAGAACGGGCAAGATGCCCATTCCACACTCCCCTACTCCCCTACTCCCCTACTCTCTGTACGGACGCCCTTATGCAACGTCCCTAGCTACTCCCTGACCTATCCGTGTATCCGTGCCATAATCCGTGTGAGCCACCCCCCCACTAACTGGAGGAATGAGGACTACTTCATCGCCGTCTTGAAGGATGGTTTCGGGTGGAGCAAAGTTGAAATTAATGCCAAATTTGGTTACTTTTCGCCACTGCTCTAATTCGGGATGTTGGGTGACGATCTGTTCTAAAAGTTGGGAGGCGGTAGTTCCTGGAGAAAGGGTGAGTTGGAGTTCGGAGACTCCATAGGCTTCTTGGTAGGCTGCGAATAGTTTGAGGGTGATGGTCATTTCAGTTATCAGTTATCAGTAATTACTGCAATAGAGAGGCTTGAAACCTAATTTTTTGGTCATCTTATGGGAAGAGGCGAATCAGCTTCTACTTCTTTATTTTTTGTGTTGAATAAAAAATCATGCATAGGGGCGAACAACCCCTTATACATCTTATAGTCTTCAGAATATCAGAGTTTTTGTTTGAATGCAACTATTTCCCTGGCATTTTTTCGAGAGCTTCTGAGGATGAGAACGATCGATAATCGATAATTTAACAGGACTTACGCATGAGGTACGAAAAACTAGGACTTGAGATTGCTTTCCGTTCCGGACTGCTCCGCCAACCCTATCGGTCGCGATCGCGGAAATACCTAGCAAGTGTGTGAGTCCTGTTTAATTTACGATCGGGACTTACGCACCAAGCGCCATATCTAGTAGGGGCGCCATTCGATAGTGATGCGATCGCTTTTGCCTTATGCGTTCCGCACTCGCTCCGAATGACCAAAAAATAAGGTCTGAAGCCTCCCCTTGGCTGCGCCGCGAGCTACCGCTCTACAAGGGGATGAAAAAAAAAATCAAATTCAATATTTCAATTCACTTTACTTGACCTTTGTCATGCTGCGCAAACAGGCAGAGGTACTGATAACTGATAACTGATAACTGAAATGGCGCCCCCTACTTCCTGTAATAGAGAGGCTTGAAACCTGATTTTTCGGTCATATTATGGCAAGAGGCGAATTAGCTTCTACTTCTTTATTTTTTGTGTTGAATAAAAAGTCATGCGTAGGGGCAAACGACTCCTTATACATCTTATAGTCTTCAGAATATCAGAGTTTTTGTTTGAATGCAACTATTTCCCTGACAATTTTTTCGAGAGCTTTTGAAGGTGAATCAGTTTCTACTTCTTTATTTTTTGTGTTGAATAAAAAATCATGTGTAGGGGCAAACGACCCCTTATACATCTTATAGTCTTCAGAATATCAGAGTTTTTGTTTGAATGCAACTATTTTCCTGGCATTTTTTCTAGAGCTTCTGAGGATGAACATGATTGATAACTTAATTTATTATTTGAAATAGGGGCGTTGTTGAATAAATGTATGATTTCACAGGAGTCAGGAGTCAGTAGGTAGAAAAGAGTTGTTCGGTAACTAAATAGGTATAATTTGCACTATTGTTTTAGCTTAAAATTTACCCAAAGTTGAATTTCATACCTCAAATCAGCAACGCCAAATTTAATAATTATGTTCAGTCTCACATAAGACCTAATATTATGTCCGGTTGAATACTGATAAATAAACGAATGAGGAGTCAGGAGTCAACCCACCCGCGGGCCCCGACCCGACCGTGGAGGGGAAGTCAGGAGGGAAGAAAGAAGCAAGAAGAAGAGGAGGAAAAGGAGAAAGTTTTTTTGGTCGCGTAAGCGGAACGGAGTTCTATCGCGCTCTTATCCGGACATGATATAGAACCCCTAACCGTATCTTCATAAATATCAAGTTTTTTTAGCCTCTCGGAAGGAGACAGGATACAACCCACCCCTAACCCCTCCCAGGAGGGGAAGAGGGAAGATGTGGGTTCTCGATAATACCATTTCTCAAAAAGAATGCTATATCTGATTGGGTGAGGAAGTGTGGGAAGTGTGGGAGGTGTGGGGTTCCGAAAAGTAGGAAAAATCTATACTAACAAACGGCTTTGTTGCATGAAAGTATGTAGCTGTCGCACTTGCTCCGCCAGCGCTCATCAGCACAGCAATAACTATTGTCCAATAGTAATAACTGCCTTCCCTGGGCGATCGCTCATCAGCA
>JAXHSW010000206.1:0-16848 GCA_034190295.1 Cyanobacteriota bacterium
TTATGGATGGGATAGAGGCATTGCCGTTTATGCCTTTAGTTCTGAAATTATGGACTAAGAATGAATTTGTCTAGATATGACTACTTATTGGTAGATATGTCCAGATTTATTTGAACGGTTGGAGTACCCATCCACTTTTTCCTTTTTCCTTCTTCAACGTTAGACTTGTCGCTTTATCACTAAAAAAACTGGCAAACCCAAGTTAAGTAAGGATTTTAGCAATCTCGATCTAAAAAGACTGTAGTTACTGCTGTGTCTTGATTTGAGCAATTTTTTTCATCAATATTAGCATTAGCGACAACTCCATTAGGTAGGCCAAATCATTTGTCTATGTAAACTATTCCGGTATACTTTTAGTTTCTTCTGCTTCTCTCTTAATTAATTAATGCGCAACAGTAATGGTAGATCGGCTGGCACAAATGCTCGATCAAATCACTTTTAAAATTAATTAGGATTTGCTCAATAAAGTCTTTTTGCTGGGGTAGGAGAGAGGAAACAGGAGAAATGAAAATTTAAAAGAGGTAGGAGTAAGAATTGTCCCTTCATTTTTCTGCTATAGTCAGCCCAAAATACTAGCTTTTTAAGCGTTAATGACTTAAACAAGCGCAATTTTTTCTCAAAATGCTCAAACCTTTATAAATCAACATTTTGATATTCGATCGGTAAGCCCTAATTATGTAGATTCTGCCTTAAATGTGAGGATATTTTTAATTTGAGAGTGTAAGTATAATGTAGTTTTTAATTAATCACAAAATCTTAACTACAAAAACTCATGTTTTGGTACGTCAAACTTAAACAGTTTATCCCTAGCTTAATCTTAGCTATAGTTACAACAATATTGGTAATAGCTAGCCCTGGATTCAGCCAAACTGTACAAATAACTCCTACTAACCCACAACTTGGAGATACTTTATCAGTTGTAATTCAAGAATCCATTAGAGGAGCAACTCCTACAGTTAATATGGATGGAAAAACTTATCCATTTTTTTCAATTGGACAAAATAAATTGAGGGCATTATTACCAACTACTCCTTTAGACCGACCAGGTACGCGACAGCTTCAAATTAACACTGAAGTAGGTGTGCAGAATATAAATGTAAATCTGCAAAGTCGCTCCTTTCCCACTCAATCTATTTGGCTACCTCCTGGTAAAGATTCTCTCAAAGGAACAGACTTAGAATTTGACAGAGTGGGAGCATTCAAGAAACTTGTCACTCCAGAAAAATATTGGAATGGTCCATTTCTTCGACCTAACCAAGGTCCTGTAAGTACAATTTATGGGGTGCGGCGGTATTACAATGGAGAGTTTGCGGAGAACTATTACCATCGTGGGGTAGATTATGCAGATTATAATGGCTCCCCTGTAGTAGCTCCTGCTGCTGGTCGTGTCGCTCTAGTGGGATTAGAATCTCAGGGTTTTGAAATTCATGGTAATACTGTGGGTATCGATCATGGTCAAGGGGTAACAAGCATTTTTATCCATTTGAGTCGTGTCAATGTTAAAGAAGGCGATTTTGTCAAAGCTGGCCAGTTAATCGGTGGTGTAGGATCTACGGGGGCATCTACAGGCCCTCATCTACATTGGGGACTATATGTATCTGGTCAAGCGGTCGATCCTGTTCCTTGGCGATACCAAGGTATTAAATGAACCCATCAAGACTCAGAAAATTTTTTTTGTAAAAATATACGCGAATATTAAGTTATGCTCTGAGAAATAAGATGATAGTAGCTCTTGACTTTGATTAACTTATAATCTTAATCTAATAAATAGTAGAAATATTATTTGAAAATTAGGCGTTGCTGATGGGTGGGTATGATTTGATGATTTTGGATTTTCGATTGCTTGAACTACCTGTTAATATTGACTTTTACCGAAAAATTGGGTTTAAAGCCTCCCCCTTTTAGGGGAATGAAAAAATATTCAATGAGCGTATTTTCAAGCCTTATGCTTTAGCGGTCGGTACTGATAACTGATAACTGATAACTGATAACTGAAATGACCTATTCCCTATTCTTGATCAACCTACTTTCATACCTTAATTAAGCAATGCCGAAAATTCTTCTCAGTCAACTTAAATAAAACTTATGAGTATAGAAAAAATTGTTGAACAAGCTTTACAAGATGGTTATTTAACACCTTCTATGGAAGCAGAGGTAGGATTAATTTGTAACACAGCTTCAGAATTATCAATTGAAGAATATATGGCTCTTGACCGTTTAATGGGAGCTTTATTAACAGGAGAAGTTGTTGTTTTACCTCGTAAACAATTTATTAATGTTATGGAAGAGTTAGTACTCTCTGAAGCGATCGCACGAGTGACAGAGATTGAGGCAACTAGCGACAAAACCCTTGATGTAGGTGATATTGCAGCTTATGCTTTAAATAGACTTCCTCCTTTATATGCTACGACAGAGGAGGGCGCTCAGTTTCAAAGGTCTAAAGCTAAAGATGAACTTCAAAATCTAATTTCTCAGCAGGTAAATGAAGCTATTGCTCAAAATATAGACCGAAAACCAATTAATCCTACACCTTTTGGTAGTTCTCCTGATGTTGGTTCACAGCTTAGTGAATTACTTAAATTTAATGCTCCACGGTATGAACAACAGTCTGATTGATAATTAAATTATCCTTACTAGATAAGATAGATCGGAAAATCAAGGTTGTTTGTTCTGAGCATCATAATTCTAATTATATAGAAAAAATTATTTTTATTTGTATTAATAATTATGAAGTATTCTAAATTGTTATTTACTAAATATATAGTCTTTTGAAAATCAAAAATAGATAGTTCTATATAATTTTTTTTGAATAAATAAATAATAGTGAACTAAATTTTAGAAATACTACATAAGCAATAATAGGGAATAATTTAGAGTAGAGATGTTTTCAAACATCTCTAACTCAACAAATACAATTGAAAGAATAGCAAGGAGGATTTTGATGAACCAGCACATAGTATCTTAGAAAATACAGTCAAAATACTAAATATTCAATAATTCAATCTTTAGTTATTTATTCTTGATTACTATCTTTTGAAGTAGTATTACTAGCAGAAGTAGGTATATTTGTTTTTTCTAAGCTACGTTTCTCTCGTTTTTTCTTAGCTGCCATCAGAGAATCTTCCATAGCATTACGAGCTAGAATTATTCTCTCTAAATTACTACGATACATATCAATATCTTTTAAGAATTTTTCTTCTGGCAAATTTAAAGCCTGAGAAATTTTCTTGATAGCTTCTGTACGCTGCTGTTCTTCCTTAACTAACTCTGTATCTGCTACTTCTAGTAAAGTGAATAAACCTATGGCAAATAAGCGATTATACTTGAATTTATAACCATCGGAAATAGCTCTTAAATTATCTTGCAAATGTTGAGCATCATCTCTATCTGCTGATAAGCAAATCCACGATATCATATCCTTCCCAGACATTTGCCCAGCTAAATCTTCTAATCCTTTAGCATCTGCACGGTATTTCTGGGGGTCTTCTTCTTGTGCTTGAATCAGAGCATTAAAAATAGAAATTTTGTCCTGTTCAGGAGAATATCCCTCCATAAAACGGTCAAAAGCTGTAACTATACCCAAAGCATAAAATGGATTATAGCTATAATTAGCATTGACGGAAATCAGGTGCATTTCCACTAGCAGCTCTTCAACAACTCGATTGTATATGGAGCTAATTGGACGGGTGTGAGAATTATAAAAAGCTTTCTTAGTATCTGAAACAGTACGAATATTATTCACCTGGTGTTCTAATTCTTCTATAATCCCATCCCTGTCAGATGTTGATTTCCTACTAGGTCAGCTTAAAAGCTGATAGTACTGGAAAAGCAGGGTGGGTTTGACTTTGTGAAGTACCTACCGTGAGAATTAAACTGCAAAAAATTCAAACAGTTAATTTCTTCTTACTGGTTTAACCAATAATTACTGTATGGCACAATGGGGTATTATATCAACTTAAAGGGCAAGTGAGAATTACTTTGATTCTCAAAAACCATCTTTATACCTCTAGGGGACTCCCGTTATAGCGAAGCTTAACGGTGAGGGGAATGGAGGTCAACAAACAAACTGAGCAAAGTGAATCCTTGTTAAAAAGCATAAAAGTAGTCTGTCCCAAAGTTAATAATAACACAAGTAGGGATTCAACATAAAATTATAATTGATTTTGTTTGATTTAAAAGTTAAAAATAGCCTTTAGCTTTCAAGATGAAGGAATACTCTGAAACAATTGTAAGTCAGGGTATATTTGACCAAAGCTCTATAGAAATTAAATAGATATGTTTTGTTTGCTGTTGAGAATTGCTTTGCAGAACACAAAATTCTGACCACTACACTACATAGATGAAAGCTATTTATAGCGTGCGTTTTTCACAAAGGTAGACTATAGAAAAAATATAAGTATATTTGAAGCTTGATAAATTACAGAGCTGATAGCTGTATTCTACATTAATGAAAACCGCTATAAGAATTAAGTAATCTGTATAATTATTTTAATAAAAATTGAAAATAAATATGAACTTTTCTCCAGAGTTAATATCTTTAGCTAGATATCTTGCTGGCGAATTTGATAATTCTACTCAGGCGATCGCAGACCATGGTATGTTCAGCTTCGATTATGGCACAGACCTGTCCCTATTACTCTATTTCCAGAACCTAGTATTGCTTTATTTGCCGAGCAAGCAAATATTCTCAAACTAGACCAACCATATCGACCTAGAGTTATGCAACTTCGACAATTATCAGATAGTCCCACATCCTTACAAATTCAGTACTACTTACCAAAAGATGTGCCTTCTATTCTCGGAGCGGGGAGAAACCCAGACATTCTTAAACAGCTTAAACCTAGCCAACTGGAGTTTTTACCTGGTTGTACTCTAGAAGTAATAAATCGCAATCATGGTCAAAATAATGAATATTTCCAAGCTATTCTAGCTCCTGATGCAGTTTGTGGCTTTACTTACCTAAATAACACGGGAGCATGAAAGCCATCGTCTTTTAAGCGATGGATGAAAGGCAACTCGTCGGATTTATTTCCGTTGTATTTTATTTGACCGAAAAGCTACGTTGAAGGCCCCGTGTTTGAACCGGGGGGATGAAAACAAGGGAGTCGTTTGGACTAGACAACAATAGTAGTCTTCTGTTACTATGATTAACAGTAAGTTTTCGGTCTGCCCGTTTCAAATGTACTCTTGTCAGAAAGTTTTAGTAGGTAAAAATCCTGAATTAATGGCAATTTTAACATTCTTATGTGAGGAGTCTCACAAGCTCACTAACATGGGAATATATGGTCGGCAATTATATTTTAAGTCTCACAAAACTCTGGGCAAGTTTGACGCAGGAATTAGTCTATAAAAAGAACAATCATTACAAAGTTTTATATTCCCAAGCAGCACAACAAATATTGAGAACTGTAGCTGAATCCCATACGCTCTTATTATGGTCTTATTATTGCCTATAGTTCAGGTAAAATTATAAACAGACCAAGGATTCCTAACTATAGAAAAAAAGGGGGAATGGCTACAGTTAGTTACCCCAAACAAGCATTAAAACTTAAGGGTAATCACGCTTAGAGTGCCACTAGGTAATACTTGTAAACGCTGGTTTGGAATAGATAGCTTTTTAATACCAATGCCTAGTAATCTAGGATTTTCTACTCTCAAAGAACTGAGAATATTACCGAGAAATAGATGCTTTTATTGGGAATTTGTCTATGAAAAAGAAGTAGTTAAACCTCAATTAAATCAAGAAAATGTATTAGGAATAGACCATGATTTAAATAATTGGTTGACCAAAAAATCAGGTCAATAGCCTCCCATTTCAAGGGGATGAAAAAAAATCAAGTTCAATATTTCAATTCACTTTACTTGACCTTTGTCATGGGGAGCTAACAGGTAGAGGTACTGATAACTGATAACTGATAACTGATAACTGAAAAGACCTGTGTATCTAAATGTGGGTACTAGCGCGGGTTGTAGATGGGAAACAGATAAAATCAATGAATCGTTGGTACAACAAACAAGTATCAACTATTAAAGAAAATCAGCCCAGTGGGTTTTGGTCAAATAGGCTAGCTGCAATTACAGAAAAGCGTAACCGCCAAATTCGATTTGGGTATAAATAAAGCAGCCAGAATAGTAATTAATCATTGCGCACAAAAATTCTATTGGTACAATTGTTTTTGGCTGGAATAAAGGTCAGAAAAATCAAATAAAATTAGGAAAAAAAAGTAATTCAGAATTTGTACCAATTCCGACAGCTAGACTCAAAGAAAGAATAGCTCAGTTGTGCGATGAATATGGAATAATATTTATAGAAACCGAAGAAAGTTATACAAGTATAGCTTCGTTTTTAGATGGTGACTATCTACCTAATTATGGTGAGAAACCCAATGATTGGAAACCTAAGTCCTTCAGACAAGCTTCGCTAACAGGAAAAAGAATCAAGCGTGGTTTGTATAGAAGTGCTAATAATTGCTTAATTAATGCAGACTGTAATGGAGCTGCAAATATTATCATAAAAGTAAGCAGAAAGTTAAGTTTAGACTTAGGCCGACTGTGTAGGGGCACAATGAAATTGTCCCCAAAGAGTGTATCTTTGGTCTCCTAAGAAGAAACGAAGCAACACGGATAAATCGCTGTTGCGTAGTATCTACTTAGAATCCCCGTGACTGACCTCCGGGGAGTAGTCAACAAGTTGAACTAGGTTTTGAAGTTCACGCTCAACAGTTCCTCAGTTATGACAAAGGTATAGACCCGCAAACAGGTAAAGGTACTTGGGGGGCTTTATTAGGGCCATATAAATTCAGAAAAAGTCGTAGCTTTAGTTCAGAACTGATGTTATAGGTAGTGCAGCAATATTCTAATTCCTCAAAAAAGGCCACCAGGTTTTAAGAATTGGCAGCCATTCAGATTATTAAGCTTAACTCTGAGTTAAACTAAAATGTATATTTCACCAAAGAACAAGTCCATACTAACTGAATTTAGATTGATTAGAAGTAAGGCAGACAATATGGCAAAACAATACATTTCTAGGTATTACTTTAACTATTAAAGTATTATTTGAATGCACAGCCAGTTAAATAAGTGCAATTAAAATTATAATTGGGGATTTTCAGCCACTCCCAAGCTAGAACAAATTAATGTACAGAATTAATGTCTGCATTTGCTCATCAAAAAGTCTGTTTCTACAAAAACTGCGAGAACTTTTACTTAAGCAAACTCCAGAATCTTCGGTGGGTTTACAATCCAACTTGTTGCTCAACAAAGTTGTCAGTCTTTAATCCTAGGAGAATCTACCAATAGTAATGGCAAATGGGACTGAAACCCAATATACACCTCTGTTTTTACCGAAAAATTGTGGTTGAAAGCCTCCCCTTTTAAGAGGATAATAAATAAAAATTTTCATAATTAGTCAATCCTCTTCTTTTCAAGGAGAGCTAATTGTTAATTATTAATTATTAATTATTAATTGTTGAATGGTCTCCATCATCCTATTTCAATCTAATTTTAATTTATTAAAGAAGTACTATGCTGGACAGTTTGTTCAGATATAAAATTGTTTAAGCTCTATTTTCTTCACGGACATCACCATAATCAAGAGCTTCTTCTTCTGTTTCAAAAATCTCAAACACAGAATCCATCATAGTTACTTCAAATACCAGTTTAGCTTCTGGATGAACACTACAAATTCTGAAACTCCCCTTAACTTTGTCAGCATCTCGCATCCCTGCTACCAAAGATGTAAGTCCAGAACTATCAATAAAGTTAACCTGACCTAAATTGACCACTACATGACGACTTAGTTTGGAGATACATTCCTGCAACTTGAGGCGAAACTGCCAAGCTGTTGTGATATCCAAGCGTCCAGTTGGTGCTAGGACGATTACTGTTGTGCCGTCCTGAGTTGTGTGGGTTTTTTGCTCAATATGAATCACTGACCCTTCCCTCGGGATGATATTAATTATGGTGGTTGCCCATCTGACTGTAGTTTAACTCAGATTGACTTTTCTCTCGGTTAAAACACGAGATATTGTGACATACTCCCACACTAAGCTGATACTATAGTGTGGGCTTCTCGTTTCGTAGCCCCGGTATCCCGTCGGGCTCCACGAGCTTTAAGGACGGGATGCCCCGCCGCCCTATTTTTTATATTTATTGCCGCATTTAAGTCGCGGTCTATTACAATACCGCAATGTGGGCAAGAATGAGTTCGTATCTTTAATTCTTTCGGGACTTTTTCACCGCAATTTGAGCAATCTTGGCTAGTATTTTTGGGGTTCACTGCTATAGTTTTCTGTCCAGCATTTTCAGCTTTGACAGTTAAAATAGTCAGAAATTGGCCCCATCCAGCATCGTTTATTGATTTACTCAAACGGGTCAATGCTTGCCCTTTAATGTTTAAGTTTTCATGGGCGATAACTTCAGCTTTTAATAACAATTCATTGGCTGTTTTGAAATGAAAATCTTTACGTCGATCGGCTATTTTTTTATGTTGTTTAGCTACAGCTTGAACAGCTTTTAACCATCTTTTGCTGCCTTTCTTTTTACGGGATAAACGTTTTTGATTAGTCTTTAATCGCTTCACAGATGAGCGATAATATTGAGGTATTGGAACCGATTCGCCTTCACTTGTTACCAAGAAGTTTTTCAGCCCCATATCGATTCTATGAGTATTTTCTGTTGTTGGTTCGACATCAGAATTAAATGTCAGAATCGATTTATCTTCTAAGGATAGGGTGACATAATAGCCATCAGCTTTACGGCTAATAGTAACGGTTTTCAAATTAAAACCTGACGGCAATGGTCGATGTTGAATCAACTTGACTTTACCAATTTTCGGTAAGTTAATCTTATTTTCTTCAATACATTCTTGCTTGATTTGAGGATAAGTAAAGCTACGATAACGTCCAATTCCATTTAATCTTGGTTTGCCTAGTCTAGTTCCATTTTTATCTGCTTTAAACCATCTATCAAAGGCAAGTTTTACCCGTTTTATACAATCTTGTAATACTTGAGAATGAATTAGCTTGTAGTCAGGAAACTTGTCTTTAGTATTGACCAAATCTTTTTTTTGAGAGTAATAATCTGGATTGTTTCTTAGTTGAGGAATTGGCATTATTAAAGGGCAAGCATTAACCGGACAGCGATTTTCTGACCACCACGAAAATCGCTCACCCAACCTATAGTTGTACTGCCGACGCAACAAGTCCAGCCATAGTTCTATGGTAGACACTTGTTCTTGATTAGGCTTTAATTTGTACTGATAAGCCGTCCGCATTACTATAAATACAAGGTTTGATCGTTGTTATGATAACATCAACTTTTGATTCTTGAGCAAAAAGCAATATTTGTAAATTAATCGGCTTGGTGCCCCATTAATTTACCGCCGATTCATCAGGTCGCCAAATCAGAGATTATGGCGCAAGGCTTCTCGACGATTTAGCTAAGCGGATGTTCCAAACCGGGTTAAAACCACGATTTTCCACCTTTAACACTTAACTGTCACCGACAATTAGTCAGTGGTGGCAGCTCATATACCACCTAGACGCTCTGACATATTGATGATTAATACGATATGCTTTGCGCTTACTTTTGATGATTAATCCTTTCAGAGTGGTTTTACTCAAGGAGGGAGCTATAAATCCCTATCTTTGCTGCCTGCTTGTCTGTTGCCTTGGTCTTAGTAGCGACTTATGTCCTACTTGTTTCCTGACGACGGGAATTTTACCCCTACAAGCATTGGTTGATGGGGACAAACCTTGTTCTTACTCCCATGAATATATAATTTCATATTTTGGGATACAGGAGATTAAAATCTCTAACTTGTTTTCATCCATCCGCTGAATGATGGCTTTCAACTGCCAAATTCAAGGTAATTAATTATTTGGTTTCCAGTTAGCCCAATCATGAGGTTTTAAGAATACTTCATATAGTTTAGCTTCTGGTGTATTGGGTTCTGGACTGTAGCCATATTCCCAACGGACCAAAGGTGGTAAAGACATCAAGATTGACTCTGTACGACCATTGGTTTGCAAACCAAAAATTGTACCTCTGTCATATACTAGATTAAATTCAACATAACGGCCACGTCGGTATAGCTGAAAGTTGCGTTCCCGATCGCCATATTCCATGGGTTGCCGTCGCTCTACTATTGTTTTATATGCTGGTAAGAATGATTTACCACAATTTTGTACAAATGTAAATAAAGATTCCCAATTACGAGATTCAGGAACTCCTAACTGCTGACTATAAGTTGCTGCTGGTCCTTGACTATCTGGCCCTTTGTATAATTCTCCTTGACCATCTTGATAATCAAAGAAGATACCTCCTACACCTCGCATTTCTTGACGATGCTTTAAGTAAAAATACTCATCACACCATCTTTTAAATACAGGATAATATTCTTTATGGCTTTTTTCACAGGCTGCTTTAATAGTTTGATGAAAGTGAGCTGCGTCTTCGGGATATGGATAGTAAGGTGTTAAATCTATACCTCCACCAAACCACCATACAGGTCCAGCTTCAAAATAGCGATAATTAAGATGCACTGTTGGCACATAAGGATTTTTAGGGTGCAGTACCATTGAGGTCCCTGTGGCATAAAAACCATGACCTTCTGCTTCTGGTCTTTGTGCTAGTATGCTTGGTGGTAGTCGATCTCCCCAGACTTCTGAAAAATTCACTCCTCCCTGTTCAAAAACCCCACCGTCTCTTATTACACGAGACCTTCCTCCACCACCACCAGGACGTTCCCAACTGTCTTCTTTGAATTTGCCTATTCCATCTAATTGCTCTAGTCCTTGACAAATTTCATCTTGTATATCCTGCATAAATTTACTGACTCGACCTTGGGTACTACTCAGTGATAGAGATAGAGGTGTTGTTTTTTGGGTTTCAGTGGAAGCTGTCATAGGTATAATATGTGTTTCAAGTTGGCTAAAAATTATATCTTTCCAGACTTTTTATCCTACCATGCTCTGGATCGTCTAGTAAAATTTCCTGTTTTTTCCTGTTTTTTCCTAAATAACACGGGAGCATGAAAGCCATCGTCTTTTAAACGATGGATGAAAGGCAACTCGTCGGATTTATTTCCGTTGTATTTTATTTGACCGAAAAGCGACGTTGAAGCTCCCCCGTGTTTGAACCAGGACATGAAAACAAGGGAGTTGTTTGGACTAGACAACTAAAGTTTTCCTCTGTTACTATGATCGACAATAAATTTTCGCTCCCCCCGTTTCAAATGTACTGTTGTCAGCAAGTTTTAGTAAATAAAAATCCTGAATTAATTGCTATCTTAAAATTCTTATGCGAAGAGTCTCACAAGCTAACTAACATGGGAATATATTATGGCAGACAATTATATTTTAAGTCTCACAAAACCCTGGGTAAGTATGACGCAGGAATTAGTCTATAAAAGCAACTATCATTACAAAGTTTTATATTCTCAAGCAGCACAACAAATATTGAGAACTGTAGCGGAATCCCATACGCTCTTATTATGGTCTAATTAAAACCTATAGTTCAGGGGAAATCTCAGACAGACCAAGGATTCCTAACTACAGAAAAAAAGGGGGAATGGCTACAGTTAGTTATCCCGATCAAGCATTAAAACTCAAAGGTAATCACGCTTAGAGTACCATTAGGCAATACCTGTAAACGCTGGTTTGGAATAGATAGCTTTTATATTTCTATGCCGAGTAATCTCAATTTTGCTTCTCTTAAAGAACTGAGAATATTACCGAGGAATAGATGCTTTTATTGGGAATTTGTCTATGAAAAAGAAGTAGTAGTTAAACCTCAATTAAATCAAGAAAATGTATTAGGAATAGACCATGGTTTAAATAATTGGTTGACCAAAAAATCAGGTCAATAGCCTCCCATTTCAAGGGGATGAAAAAAAATCAAGTTTAATATTTCAATTCACTTTACTTGACCTTTGTCATGGGGAGCTAACAGGTAGAGGTACTGATAACTGATAACTGATAACTGATAACTGAAAAGACCTGTGTATCTAATGTGGGTACTAGCGCGGGTAGTAGATGGTAAACTTCTCTTATCAATGAATCGTTGGTATAATAAACAAGTATCAACTATGAAAGAAAATCAACCTCAAGGATTTTGGTCAAATAGGCTAGCTGCAATTACAGAAAAGCGTAACCGTCAAATGCGATTTGGGTATTAATAAAGCAGCCAGAATAGTAATTAATCATTGCGCGCAAAAATTCTATTGGTACAATTGTTTTTGGTTGGAATAAAGGTCATAAAAATCAAATAAAATTAGGAAAAAAAAGTAATTCAGAATTTGTACCAATTCCGACAGCTAGACTGAAATAAAGAATAGCTCAATTATGTGAAGAATATGGGATTATATTTATAGAAACCTCAGAAAGTTATACAAGTATAGCTTCATTTTTAGATGGTGATAATCTGCCTATTTATGGTGAGAAACCCAATGATTGGAAACCGTCAGGAAAAAGAATAAAGCGTGGTTGCAAGCGAAGTAGTAATAATTGGTTAATTAATGCAGACTGTAACGGGGCTGCAAATATAATCATAAAAGTAAGCAGAAAGCTAAGGTTAAACTTAAGCCAACTGTGTAGGGGGACAATTTCATTGTCCCCAGAGAGTGTATCTTTGGTCAGTTAAGAAGAAACGGAGCAACAGAGATTACCGGTGTTGCGTAGTATCTGCTTAGAATCCCCGCGACTTTAGTCCGGGGAGTAGTCAAATCTAACTATATGATTATGATATGGTAGACCATAATTTACTTATGGATTACAAAAATTTTGTAGCTAGTTATTATTGATTCTTTTACTAATTACTAAATTTCATTTTTAATCTCATCAGTAATCATTTCTGTCACTTAAATTCTCTTACATTTATGAGGTTATAAATGTAAGTATTTCCAAGGTCGATGCTGCGCAAACAGCTATTAGCGGTCAGCTTTTAGCTGTTTCATAGATAATGTATATGCTGCTAAGGTCAAGGTCAGTTTTTTTCCAATACTTTATAATTATCCTTAATTTTTTTAATACTAATTCCCGATATCAAGGCAATTAATTAATAGCTGATAGCTGAATGCTGACGGCTGTTTGCTAGCCTGATAAGGTCTGAACTGCGGACTTCAGCTATTAATTTTGGGGAAGGTCATTTCAGTTATCAGTTATCAGTTATCAGTTATCAGTTATCAGTACCTCTGCAATAAGGAGGCTTGACATAAGGAATACTCTTTTTTTTATCCCCTTAAAAGGGGAGGCTTTGGACCTCATTTTTAGGTAATAATTAATTATTAATTATTAATTGTTGAACAGTACCGACCACTAAAGCTGGAGGCGCGCGAAAATACTGAACTGAATATTTTTTCATCCCCTTAAAAGGGGAGGCTTTAGAACTCATTTTTTTGGTAAAAATAATTGATAAATTGAGGCAGAATAAAAATTACTGTTAAAGCCTCCTTCCTAAACCTTATACCATTTCTCTGTAACAATGCCCTTAATAATTATTGATCGGACCTTATTACCGAAAAATTGTGGTTTAAAGCCTCCTCTTTTAAGAGGACAAAAATAAAAATTTTCATGATTAGTCAATCCTATCCGTTTTAAAGGAGAGGTAATTCGCGCATTCTAAATTCTTAATTCTTGAAACTGACTATTCTCATCTTTATATTAAGTACAACTTCATGGAGAAATGGTATTAGAAGGTAAGCATTTAATTATTAACATCTGGTGAAAAAGAATAGACTTTTTGCAGAAGTAGGCAACAGGGAAGAAAATTTCTGAAAAAAAACACAAAAAATTATCTATATGTTTAATTTCCGGAGATGTCTATTAGTTATTAAGTTTAAAAAAGTACTAAACATAATTTTGCAAATAACAGATATAATTTAATAAAAATTTAATTTTTGCAGGATATTAAAGGACATTATATGTCAACCATACCCGATACTCAATCTATTTTAGATGTTTTGCGACCAGTACAAGACCCCGAACTACAAAAGAGTTTGGTAGAACTAAATATGATTCGCAACGTTAAAGTGACAGATGGACAAGTTAAGTTCACCTTAGTATTGACAACTCCAGCTTGTCCATTACGAGAATTTATTGTGGAAGACTGTCAAAAAGCTGTCAAGCAACTTCCTGGGGTAAAGGAAGTGATAGTAGATGTCACAGCAGAGACTCCTCAACAGAAAACTATACCCGACCGCCAAGGTATTGATGGAGTGAAAAATATTATTGCTATTTCTAGTGGTAAAGGTGGAGTGGGTAAAAGCACAGTAGCAGTGAATGTAGCTGTGGCACTAGCTCAAATGGGCGCTAAAGTGGGTTTGATTGATGCTGATATTTATGGCCCTAACGATCCAACGATGTTAGGTCTAGCGGATGCTAAAGTCATGGTACAAGCAGGAGTATCTGGAGAAGTCCTGGAACCAGCTTTTAATCATGGAGTAAAGTTGGTTTCTATGGCTTTTTTAATTGATAAGGATCAACCTGTAATTTGGCGTGGTCCAATGTTGAATGGTATTATCCGACAATTTTTGTACCAAGTGCAATGGGGTGATTTAGATTATTTATTGGTGGACTTGCCTCCTGGTACTGGGGATGCTCAATTAACATTAGCTCAAGCTGTTCCTATGTCTGGAGTGGTAATTGTGACAACTCCTCAAACAGTGGCATTGTTGGACTCTCGCAAAGGTCTAAAAATGTTTCAGCAGTTGGGCGTTTCTGTATTAGGAATAGTGGAAAATATGAGTTATTTTGTCCCTCCAGATATGCCAGAGAAAAAGTATGACATTTTTGGTTCTGGTGGTGGTAAAAGAACAGCGGAGGAATTAGGTGTACCACTACTTGGAGGTGTTCCTTTGGAAATGCCTGTTAGAGAAGGTGGAGATACTGGAGTTCCTATTGTAGTTGGCGCTCCTAATTCTAGTTCTGCTCAAGAGTTGAAAGCGATCGCTCAAAAAATTGCTGCTAGAGTTTCTGTTATTGCTTTGGCATAAAATAAGATTTATGATGCCAAAAATATTACAATAAAAAAGCCTTCATTTTCCTAAAATTAAGAAAATTTTTGATAGGAGTAGAAAACAATGATTTTACCTGGTGTCGCAGTTAAAGTGAAAAATATTAGTGATACTTATTATGGATTTCAAGGACAAGTTCAACGAGTAAGTGACGGTAAAGCTGCTGTATTATTTGAAGGTGGAAATTGGGATAAGTTAGTAACATTTAGACTTTCAGAATTAGAGTTAGTAGATGCTACGGCAGGTCGCAAGAAAAAATAATTCAGTTAGTGTCGCTACCCGGAAGTCAAAAGTCAAAAGTCAAAAGTATTACTTAGTAAGGCTTTTAGGATTTTGTCACCAGTTATTTATGCCATCCTGCACTAGGAGACTAGCTGAATGCTAAAAGCTAATAGCTAGTTAAATATCTTCTTTTAAGAAAAAATAAAGACAAAAAATCCTGTTTGTTAACTCTATAATTTTAAGGAGAGACATGGTCATTTAATTCTAGATTTTGGCGGCGGAATTTATTGATTTTCAGACGGCGAAAGTTAACGCGCGTCAGAAGTAAGAAGTCAGAATTCAGAAGTTATTTTTGTAACGGGGATTTGAGCCTCGCTCCAAAAATATTTCGCCTTAAAAGGTGGGGTGGCGCGACCCAATCCTGTTTGATAAACTTCCTAAAACTTGAAATAACGTGGCTGAGTTAATACATAAAATGGCATAGTTTAGAATGAAACAACCCTGAAGGAGAAGTAATTATTAACTGTTGAAAAAATCAAGAATGGTGTGAAGTTTTAGGTAAAATCTTAATTATCTACAACCTAATATAGAATCCGGTTGAATAGTCGTCATTGCGACGATAGGAAGCAATCTCCGCGCACCCCTGAAATTGCTTTCCGTTCCGGAATGCTCCGCAAACTTTCCACTCCGTTACAGTCGCTGCGGACTTGAATATAGTAATTATCCGGATTTGATATAACACCTAAAATATACCACCTTAATTAAATACTTATGCGTCTTCCTTTACCCCAGTTTGCTAATACAAATCGCCAGAATAATTACATAGCTGAAGTGATAGAAACAGCAACAACAGAATTTTTAGCTCAATGTTTAGAACCAGAAGAGTTAGATTTTCCGATGATGCCTGCTTTTGGTACTTGGGTAAAATCTGAGGATGAACAATCAGGAAATCAGATTTATGGAGTGGTTTATTATGCAACTACTTTACCTATTGATTCAGTACATAGGGCAAGAGCTTTAGGAATGTCTTTAGCTGAGTTACGGGAACAACAACCACAAATTTTTGCTATGTTGAAGACAGAATTTAGGGCAGCAATAGTAGGTTTTAAATCTCAAGAAGAATTAAATGGTTCTACAGCAGAAAATGGCAGAATTTACCAATATCTTCCACCTCGTCCGCCTCAAATTCATCAAGCAGTTTATTTATGTGAATCAGAAGAAATAATTAGGTTTAGTGAAAAGTTAGACTTTTTGCGGACTTTATTACAGTTATTTAATGCTCCTGTTGATGCTTTAGTAGCTGCTACTATTAGAGAAATTTATCAACTGAGAAAAGCAGACCGAAATTGGCTAGTTCAGGCAGGTAGAAATATGAGTGTTTTATTGAGAGATGATTATGACCGTTTAAAAATAATATTAGGGCAAATACATCCTTAAAACCTACATTCTGCACTACAAAACGTAGCAGAAAAATATAAGTCAGAAATAAAAGTCAAAAGTCAAAAGTCAAAAGTCAAAAGTAAGAAATAAAAGAAGTTAAAAGTTAAAAGTTAAAAGAAAGTCAAAAGTCAAAAGTAAGAAATAAAAGAAGTTAAAAGTTAAAAGTAAGAAAT
>JAXHSW010000207.1:0-16785 GCA_034190295.1 Cyanobacteriota bacterium
CCATCCCCCATCTCCCCATCCCCCATCTCCCCATCCCCCATCTCCCCATCCCCCATCTCCCCATCCCCCATCTCCCCATCTCCCCATCTAATTACACCGATGCTACCGGATTTGATATTAGGGGTGGGTTGACTCGGTCCTCCTCAGAACAGTTATTTATAAGTATTCAACCGTTAGCGTAGCTCCCCTGGAGGGGGAACATGATATAACCGGATTCTATATGATTTGATAATTTTGTATTTTGTATTTTGGATTGTTTGAACTATTTGTTAATATTAACTGTTCCCTGTTCCCTGTTCCCTATTCCCTATTCCCTTGACTTGATTTATTCTAACTTTTGACTTTTAACTTTTAACTTTTGACTTGATTTTGACTTGATTTATTCTGACTTTTAACTTTTAACTTTTGACTTGATTTATTCTAACTTTTAACTTGATTTTGACTTGATTTATTCTGACTTTTGACTTTTAACTTGATTTATTCTGACTGTTAACTTTTGACTTGATTTATTCTGACTTTTAACTTGATTTTGACTTGATTTATTCTGACTTTTCACTTAATTTATTCTGACTTTTAACTTTTAACTTTTGACTTAATTTATTCTGACTTTTAACTTAATTTTGACTTGATTTATTCTGACTTTTGACTTTTAACTTGATTTATTCTGACTTTTAACTTTTAACTTGATTTATTCTGACTTTTAACTTTTAACTTGATTTATTCTGACTTTTAACTTTTAACTTGATTTATTCTGACTTTTAACTTTTGACTTGATTTATTCTGACTTTTAACTTTTGACTTGATTTATTCTGACTTTTAACTTTTGACTTGATTTATTCTGACTTTTAACTTTTGACTTAATTTATTCTGACTTTTAACTTAATTTTGACTTAATTTATTCTGACTTTTAACTTAATTTTGACTTAATTTATTCTGACTTTTAACTTAATTTTGACTTAATTTATTCTGACTTTTAACTTTTGACTTGATTTTGACTTTATTTATTCTTATGACTTTTAACTTTTAACTTTTGACTTTCTTCCCACTCTCCCTGCAAAGTAAAAGCTGCCCAATAATAAGGAGCTTTCCAGCGAGTCTCAGAAACCATCTCCAACTGTGCTTTTCTTAATGCTTCTGTTGGTGATAATTTCTCTTTTAACATCAACCGATAGAATCTACTCATTATTTCGCTAGTAGCAGCATCGTCGATATTCCACAAACTGACGAGTACGCGGGGTGTACCTGCATACATAAATCCTCTGGTTAATCCCACTAACCCTTCTCCTCGTATTTGTTTTCCTAATCCGGTTTGACAAGCACTCAACACTACTAAGTCTGCGGAAAAATCTAGGTTGAAAACATCATGGAGACGTAAAAACCCATTTAGCAAGTTTCCCTGTGGGTCTACCATCAATAACACAATTCCAGAAAGTTCAGGATTAATACTATTAAGTAATCCGTGGGTAGCAAAGTGGATAATTCTATATTGATTCAGTTGAGAATTGATTACCTGGGTACGATTTGCTGCAAAATCAAAGTGAGATATAGTTTCTGAGTTTGGCAAAAGGGCGAGAATTGCTTCTGCTTCTGTTCGGGTATATGGGAGTCGTTGCCAAATTCCGAGATCTATTTGTCGAGTGGCACGATTGAGGTTATATTGTGCCCAATTTTCACTATGGGTTGATACGGCAGTTTCTAATCGGGTATCATCAGGACTAAAGATAGGATCGGCAATTATCGCAATGGTTTTGGGTGCAGTTTTTCGTTGTTGGGTATCTCGACGCAGAATACTTAAGGTTGATGCAGAAGGAAGATTGACAATTTCATGCTTAACTATTAAAGGTAAATAATTTGCTTCTGATGAAGTTGTTGGTAAGGAAATGGCAGCAAAGGGAATGTAATGTAAAATGTCATCACTAACGATCGCCAGGCGTTTATTATTTAGTTGCTTGGCAACAGGAGCTAAAATTATCTCATAGAGAGATTGAGAGGTTTCTAATAAGAAAGATGGATCTACTCGTCTATCAGTAACAGTAAGACGAAATTCTTTAACTACTTTTTCAATTAATGCTTTTGCAGGGAGTTTATGAGTGGTAATACTATTTTTAGTAACTGCCCAAAGAAAGCTACGTTTCTGACCTAAAGCATATTGCAACAAAAGTGTTTCATCATCGAGAATTTGTGTTTGAATCTGTTTTAAGGTGAGGGGTTGAGGTTGAGTTAGAGCTGCATAACTCGGACTTTTTTCGCGGATTTTTGCCTGGACTTGTTTATATTTTTGGAGTAGATATTGTCGTTCTTGTTCGATGGCTGTTTTTTGTTCTAGGGTTTGTTTTTCACTAATATAAAGTTCTACCCGTCGTCGCTCAATGGCATCTAATTGTTGTTGTAAATTTCGTTCTTGAATGACTAATTCTGGTTCAACACCTTTGCGAATATCGGTGTTTGCTTCGGTGAGAAGTTCGAGGAGACTTCTAGCTTTAGAACGTTCGCTGATATTAAGTGCTTGAGCATCATATTCTTGAGAGGGATTTTGTTGATGCAGTTCCATTAATAGGTCGATGTAAAATTCATAATAGTCTTGTTTGGAGGTAAAAAAGGTAAGACGTTCTTCGGGAGAATTTTTGCTAGTTCGTGTTTCTTCAATTAAAGAAGTTGCTGTTTTTATTTGAGTTAAAGCAGTCTGGAGATTCCCTTGTTTTTGTTCGACTGTAGCAAGACCAAACAAGTTTTCTGCTCTTGATTCTGGATAGTTATTTTCAAGTAATTCTAGGGATTTATTAAAGAACTGCAAAGCTGTTTCTAGTTCTCCTAAATTAGAATAAACTTTACCTATCTCTGTATATAAAGAAGAATTATTTTGCCCATGAGAATTTAAAGTTTGTTTGAAAAATTCTAAGGCTGTTTCTAATTCTCCGAGTTCGGAGTAGATTGCAGCAATATTCATAGAAATAGAGACTAAATCAAGAGGGTTATTTTCTTGGGAAATTTTCCAAGCTTGTTGGTAAAACTTTAGGGATTTTTCTAAATTTCCGAATTGCTGGTAAAGTTTACCAATTTTATTTAAAATATCGGTTTGTTGACGATAATCTCTGAGTTTTTGGTAAATTATCAATGCTTGATTGTAGAATTCTAAAGTTTTTTCTCGGTCTCCTAATTCGGAATAACTATCACCAATTTCACTTAATATTAAGGCTTGTTTGCTAGGATTATCAATTTTCTGAGCAATTCTCAAACCTCGATTGAAAGAATCTAAGGCATTTTGATAATTTCCAGCCTGAAAATAAATTCTAGAAATCCAAATTAAAGTATCTATTATTCCTTCGTCAAAACCACTATTTTGAGAAACTCTCTTAGCTCGATTGAAAAAGTATAATGCTTGTTTTGAGTCTCCTAATTCAGTATAGTCTTTACCAATTCGCATTAGACCTGTTACTTCTCGGTCTGCTCCAAGTTTTTGATAAATTATACGATATTGCTCGAAGGCATTTAAAGCATTTTCGGGACTGTCAATTTGATAGCACAGTTTACCAATTTCCCTAAATACTTCTGTGTTGGAAATTGTTTTTGTTTGTAGGATTTCTTGACCATAGTTTAGAGATTTTTGGCATAATTCTAGAGCTTTGTCTGAATCTCCTAAATAAGCATATATTCGACTCATTCTCATAAACATATCAAGGCTTCGTTCTTCTCGAAAAGGAGCATCATTTTCTTGCTCATAAATAGGTAAAGCTTGCTGATAGGAATCTAAAGCTTTTTCAAAGTCTCCTAATATGGTGTAACTTTTACCAATTTCATAAATTGTCCAAGCTTGTCCTGAACGGTCATTATTTTTTTGATAAATATTTTGGGCTTGATTAAAAGTTTCTAATGCTTTATTTAGGTTTTCTAATTCATAGTAAAGCTGACCAATAGTTCGCAAAATCCATGCTTCTTTCTTGTAATCTCCTAATTTTTGAGAAATTGGGATGGCTCGATCGTAGAATTGTAAAGCAGTTTCCTTATCTCCAAATTTAATATAGTCTTCTCGAGCAATATTAATCAAAATATTTACTGCTTTTTTATCTTCACCATTTTCTAGAAAAACCTTTCCCGCTTGCTCAAATGCTTCTAAAGCTTTTTCTTTATTGTCTAATCCATAGTAAATTTTGCCAATAGTTCTGAGGGTATATGCTTCTTCACTAAAATCATTAATTCCTCGATAAAACAAAAGAGCTTGACTATAAAAATCTAGTGCTTTGCGTTTACTTTCTAATGGATTTTCTAACTCATTTTCAGCAGTATAAAGATAGAAATAGCCAATCCGACTGAGAGTCTTTGCCACTTCCTCGGTTTCGCCAATTTTTCGGTAAACTTTCAGAGATTGATTCAGAATTTCAAACCCTATTTCTGAATCTTTCAATCGATAGAAATAAATCCCGGCAATTTTGTCACGCAAGAGATTAGCTTCAGCTTGAATATCGCCAGTTTCCCGATAAATTGTCACAGCTTGCGTTAAAAAATCTACCATTTTTTCCAGATTTTCTTGATTTCCATAGTATTCAGCAATTTTAATCAAAAAATCTATCTCTCCTTCATTATCTCGCAACTTTTGATAAATCTTTCTTGCTTGTTTATACGCCTCTACTTCATTTTTTTCATCTTGTAATTTAGAGTAAATATTTCCAATAGCAAACCAAATAAGCGGCTGACGATATTTCAATATTAACGCAGTTTCTGAGTCTCCAATTTGAGTATAAAATTGACTAGCTTCCTGAAGTATCTCTAATTCTTGATTGTAGAATTCTAATGCTTTTTCTACATCTCCCGAATCAGAGTAAACCCTTCCTAAACTATCCAGAATATTCGCCGTTCCAATACCATCGCCAATTTCTCGATCAATACTCAGTGCTTCCGTGTAAAACTCTAATTGCTTTTCTTTATCCTCTAACCAACCATAGCGATCGCCCATCTTTTTTATCGCCAGTGCTTTACCTTTTTTATCCTCAATTGTTTGATAAATTTTTAATGACTGTTCGTATAATTCCAAAGCTTTTCGTTGATTATCTGACCACCAATAATCCACAGCAATTGTTAATAGATTTGCTTTGGCTTGACCTATCGAAAAATCATCCCCATTTTGAGGTGTAATTTCCCGATAAATTGCCATAGCTCGATTAAATAAATCCCATCCTACTCCATCATTTCTATACTCAATAAGATTCAATTCACTGAGAAGACCCAAAACAAAAGCTTCTCCTTGCCTATCCCCAATTTCTTGATAAATAGCTAAAGATTTTTGGAGTAATTTCTGTTTATCTTCATTACCATCATATAAATGTCTGCTCTGAGCCATTCTATTCAGAATACTAGCTTCTCCAGATAAATTATTAAGTTCCTGGTAAATTGTCAGAGATTTATTGTAAAGTTCTAAAGCTTTTTCTGGAGTGCTATGAATTTTTTCTAACAATAATTGAGACTGACCAGAATTGACAAACAAACTATGAGATGATTGAAATTTTCTTTCTTTTTCCAGTCGTTCTAACTCAATAATATAAATACTAGCAATTTGACTAAGAATAAAAGCTTCCTGGAGGCGGTTATCAAATTCTCGATATAAACTTAATGCTTTATTGTAGTGTTCTAATGCCAGCTTTGTTGCACCAATATCTTTGTAAATTTTACCCAGTTTAATTAAAGTCAATGCTGCTTGAGATTTATCCCCTAATTTTTGCCACTTCAATAATGCTTCTTCCCATTTTCTAATAGCTTGTAGCTGAGATGAAATTGTTCTTTGCTGGGCAAAATTTTCAGATCGATCGACAAATTGTAGTTTATTTATCAGAAGCATATTATTTTTGCTAGGCTCTGCTATTACAGATTCTGACAAAATTAAAAAGTAGACAAATAAAATTAAGCTCTGCTGAAATATTAGTAAGATACTTCTTTCATTTAAAAACATTTATTCATCACCTCCAGACTGCATTAATTAGACATCTCCAGAAAAGAGGGAACAGGAAACAATTGATTTTATTTTGAATTTTCACGCCTATGTCTATTAGACTTCTGAATTATCAAAAAGCAAGAAGAAATAAGTAGGGTTTGCTGAAAAGTCTTTTAGTAGGGGTCATTTCAGTTATCAGTTATCAGTTATCAGTACCGACAACTATTGCCGGAGGCTTGAAATACGCTCACTGAATATTTTTTCATCCCCTTAAAAGGGGAGGCGCGCAGACCTCATTTTTTGGTAAGAGACAGGAGACAGGAGAAATGGGAATGAGCGAGGAGGTAGGATTCAATAACTGATAATTGATAATGGATAATTGATAATTACCTCTCCCTAAAAACGGATAGGATTGAATAAAAGGAAAAAAATTTATTTTTTCCCTTTGAAAGGGGAGGCTTCAAGGCGCGAATTATTTAATTATTTATTTAATTATTTAATTCTTCGGTAAGAATTGTCCCAAGAATTGTTCTCCCCAACTATGCGCCTAAAATACTAACTTTTTGAGCATTTTAGACTGAAACAGGCGCACTTTTTTTGACCCCAAAAAGGCACTTGTCTTTATATGTCAATGCTTCCCCAGAGCGATCGGTAAACCCTAAGTAAAGAAGAAAGAAAGAAAAAGGAAAAATGACTCTGGTGATGCTGCATTGTCACCCACATTCCGCACTTCAATTTGTATCATTAAAAGTAGTATATAAATCCGTAACTTGGTAGGTATTTATACTATGCAAATCATCTCAATTACTTTTTTCGTTCATCTGGCTTCCGAGTAAAAAATTTACGCATAAATACTTACTTAATCGTTTACTCGATCGCGGCAGCTATAATTTTCTTCTAAAATTCTGTCTCCTGTCTCCAGTATAGCTGTCTCCTTCTTCGGTTGCTACATTTTGTGGTGCGGAATGTGGGTTGTAATGGTCCTGTATTATCCGGCAATATTTGTGACAAAAACAGTGGGAGCATCTTGCTCCCGTGCCAGGTATTCCTGTTTGCTATATACCATTACTATGCAGGACTACCGTTTCTAACTGAAAGGATCTAATATGATGTCCGGATAAGAGCGTTATAAAAAAACTTTCTCCTTTTCCTGCTCTTCTTTCTTGCTTCTTTCTTCCCCTCCTGGGAGCAGGGCTAATTCATTGCCTGGGGAGAATATTTACAACCCTATATTTTTTGTGATATCCTGTGCTTCCCACACGGACCACACTCCCCACACTTCCCACCCCCTCCTTTTTTCTCTGGTGACAATAAATAGACCCTGCCTCCACGGTCGGGGCCCGCGGGTGGGTTGACTCCTGAGGACTCCATTAAGTATTCAACCAGACACAATATAAATCATTCATTCGTCCTCATCTCGATCGCTAGGAGCATACTTAGAAGGTGGGCGATCGCTACTCCAGGCCCACCAACTACAGCCACATTCACAATGATAAAATTCTTGCCACTTGCGACGACTATTTTCTCCATAGACAGGGGAGCGTCGATTAATCCAAACTGCTTGTGCGTCTATTGTACCTGCCCCACACTTAGGACAGCAGAACTGAAACACATGAATTGAGGATTCTGTCCATTGGGGAGGAGTTGGGCTAAATGCTTCCATTATTTAATTTAAATATCATATAGATTTACTTATGTCAATATTATAACTGAAAGTTAAAAGGCGTTTCCTGACGGAATGCTCCACAAATAGCAATTTAGCACTCAGCATTACTGCTTAGATTTATACTGAAAGCAATAGAAATGAAATTTCTAAGGGTCTTTTACCAAAAAATGAGGTCCACGCGCCTCCCCTTTTAAGGGGATGAAAAAATATTCAGTGAGCGTATTTTCGTAAGCTGCAGGCAATAGTTGTCGGTACTGATAACTGATAACTGATAACTGAAATGACCCCCTCTTAAATTATCCGGCGTATCAGCCGAGTATTTCAGCCCAAGCTAATAACTAAAAGCTGTTAGCCCAGAGTTAGTTAGACTTAAAAGAATAACTTATTTAGGATATACCATTGATATTAAATTAAGCGTTAGAAGGAATAGAGAAAAATACAGTAGATTCCTCCCATAAGAAGTACAGATATTAACAATTAAATGTTTCCACTTCGGGCATATTGCCCACGAGAGGTGTACCTTACTCAAGTAGAATATTCTGTAATTAATAGATTTTTTTGTAGTCAAAAAATCACAATCTAGTTTCACATTTAAAAACAGTTTTTATCAAAAAAAATTGGTCTAAAACCACGCCTTAAAAGGCGAAATATTTTTGGGGGGTTACTGAAAATACCCGTTACAAAAACAACTTCTGACTTCTGACTTTGTTACAATTAGTTGGTGTTTGAGTCCCCATCCACTTTTTCTAATTTCAGTCCTTTATTCTTCCTTCTTCTTATACCATTTCTCCATGAAGTTGCGCTTAATATAAAGATGACAATAGTCAGTTTAATAAGGTCTGAGCAATAATTATTAAGCGCATTGTTACAGAGAAATGGTATGACCGAATTATTAATTATTAATAATTAAATGATTCTGATTTAAAGCCTCCCCTTTTAAGGAAAAAAAAAGAGAATATTCCTTATATTCAATTCCGTAACGGTTTTAACCAGAGGTAATTATCAATTATCCATTATCCATTAATGAATTCTTCCTTCTTTCTTCAACCCCAATCAAATGAATCTGTTATTAAATTTTATCTCTCTAATTGGAATTGTAATTCTGTGCTTTATTGCATGGTTAGGTTCAGAAAATCGCCTAATTATTCCTTGGAAAGTTATATTTTGGGGAATAGGATTACAACTATTTATTGGTTTGCTCATATTTGTATTACCAACCCGCGACCTAATTGCACAAATTAATAATCTTTTAAATACAGTACTAGATGCTTCAGAAGCAGGGGCAAGATTTTTATTTGGCGGCTCTAATTCAGCAATTGTCCCAGACCCTAATCGCATTGTTGGACCAGGCCCCGCAGCTAGATGGATAGTTAGAACCGTGGGTACTCCTTATGTAGAAATTCCAGGCGATCGCCTCACCCCGGATAATCTGAATTTGGGCTTTATTTTTGCCTTTCGTTCTCTCCCACAAATAATCTTTTTTTCTGGGTTAATTAGTCTATTATATCGACTAAATATTATTCAGCCCATCGTTAAATTGTTTGCTAAAATTTTCCAAAAAACAATGAACATTAGTGGGGCAGAATCTTTATCTGGAGCTGCCAATATATTCGTAGGAATAGAATCAGCAATTGCCGTCAAACCATATCTAAAGGATATGACTCGCAGCGAACTTTGTACTATTTTATCTTGTTGTTTCGGTTCGATCGCCTCTTCAATATTAGGCATATATGCAATTATTCTCAGACCAAGCTTTCCTGGTATTACTGGACATTTAGTCTCAGCATCAATAATGACTATTCCTGCTTGTTTTGTACTATCGAAACTCTTGATACCAGAAACAGAGAAACCGAAAACTTTAGGTCATATTCCATCTGAGAAAAAAAAAGAAAATGACCAATTACCAAACCCAATGGATAGTTTAATGAATGGAGGGATAGATGGAGTAAAAATGGCAGTAGGAATTGTGGCAGTAATTATTGTAATTTTAGGATTACTTGCATTAGTTAATGCCATATTTAATGGTTTAGCAAATCTACCAAGTCCTCTAGGAAATATATTTAAAATAATTACTGTACAAAATATCTTAGGAGCGATATTCTTACCCCTAACTTTTCTCACCGGAGTATCTCTAGAATGGAATGAACTTTGGCAAGTTTCAATATTAATTGGACGTAGATTATTTGAAACCAGCATCCCTCCTTATTTTACTTTGGCACAACTAAAAGCTGCCGGAGAAATTAGCGATCGTGGCTTACTAATAGTTAGTTATGTTCTTTGTGGTTTTACCCACATAGCATCCTATGGAATTTTTGTCGGTGGAATATCAAATCTCATACCATCGAGGCGATCGGAACTTTCTGCTCTTGGTTGGAAAGCTTTATGGGTTGGTACTCTTGCTACCTTAATGACAGGTTGTGTCGCCGGATTATTTGATTTTGGCGACCCTACTATTTTAGGTTTGTAGTAGATGGTAGGTAGTAGGTGGTAGGTTAATAGTTGAATATTGTGAGAAATTTAACTGATAATTTATAGCCATTGCAATTAGATATTTCCATAAAAGAGAGAATAGGGAGAAATAATTGATAATTTATAGATGAAAATTGATTTAATTTTTGATTTTTTGAGATGTCTATTAGTACTCTTTACTTACCGAATAATTAAGATTTAAAGCCTCTCCTTTAAAGGAGAAACAAGAATTTTTTTCCCCTTTCAAGGGGAGGCTTCAAGGCGCGAATTATTTAATTATTTAATTATTTAATTATTAATTCTTCGGTAAAAATTGTAAGAATGATTTTTCTGCCCAACTATGCGTCTAAAAGACTAACTTTTTGAGCGCTTTAGACGTGATACCAGGCACTTTTTTCGCCCCCAAAAAGCCTAAAACTTTTATATTTCAATGCTTTTAGATTTAATCAGCAAACCCTAATTATTAATTGTTGAAAGTACTTCCCGTTGCCCGTGAGGTACACATCTAGTAGGCAAGATGCCCGCACTACAATAATTTTACCATTCAAACCTGTACATCATTTGTCCGAAATATGCTGTATGTAATATTAACTTTCCTCCTTGCCTCTGCTATACAACTTTTTTTTCAGATACTGTATACCTAAATCATTCTGACTATAATGATGATAATTTACAGAAAAAAATTAATTTGGAAGTTTAAAATAGTAATTCCAAATCATTTATCAAAAATATAAGGATATTTAACGAAGTCAGAAGTCTGCAAGTCTGCAAGTCAGCAAGTGTACCCACCCCTAACCCCTCCCAGGAGGGGAAGTAGGGGATTTGAGCTTCGCTCAAAAATATTGCGCCTGAAAAGGCGGGGTTTTAGACCCATGTTATTTTGATAAAACATCTGAAACTTGGACTCCTGTTCCCTAAATTCAAAGATATTTTTATAACTGATAACTGATAACTGATAACTGAAATAGGATAGCTATATATATGAAAAAATGGCGCTTAATTAGCATCGGATTATTAACAGCTCTAACTTTATTTATTTTCAACTATATTGTCGGAAATTGGCATCAAATATCCTTACTTAAACCTGCCCAAGCTGAAGATATTAGTAATTCATTGATCGCTTTGAATTCTCTCTCATATAAAGATAGTAAATTTGAGATTGGAATTATAGAAGGTTATCAACAAAAAATTATTGCTGGTGTACCAGTATTTGAATCGCCAGAAGGAAATTTAGCTTATACTGTAGTAGTCAAACCTCAAGTTAATTTACAACAATTAGATAATCAAACTTTAGCAATAATTGCCATAAATGAATTTGCTAGAGGCGAAGGTTTTCAACCACAAGAATTTCAAGTAATTAAATCAGGAGAAATTACTTTACCTTGGAGTGGTAGTTTAACAATGAATAATAATACACAACCGATAAGTGGAATAATTTTAGCCCGTCAGATTGATAAAAATGTATTTTTATTGTTAATTAGTACCACAGAAGCAAAAGCAGAAAAAATTACCCAAGTTTTGCAAGTTTTATCCAATAGTTTAAAAGCAGTTTAATTCCAATAAAAAAATTCTGCTTATAGCAGTCTAAGGAAAGGTTAGGACAGATAGATAGCTTAAAACTCAGACAACATAATATTTTTCCTTGTTCCTTCTTCCTTGTTCCTTCTTCCTTCTGCTATTTATAGCAGTCGAAGGAAAGGTTAGGACAGATAGAAAGTTTAAAACTCAGACAACGTAATATTTTTCCTTGTTCCTTCTTCCTTCTTCTTTCTTCCTTTTTCCTTAATTTAAAAATTATGAATCCAGAACTTTCCGAAACTACCCGCTTATTAGATATCATGCCTGCTTCTGGGCGGATGATGACAAAAATAGTTGGTAAAAATCAACAATCTAAAATTATTGAAACAACCTTTCCTTTACCTTGGAAAAATGACCGGGTAATCTACCTAAATTTTGATTTATGGATGAATTTACCCAAAGAACAACGAGACTTGATCATGCTACGAACTGTCAATTGGTTATGTGAAATTAAATGGTTTAAGCCTAATCTGAATCAAGGTATTTTTGCAGTTGGTTTAATAGGAGTAATTTCCCAATTAAGCGAAGCAGATGTAGTGGGAATATTAGTTGCTGGTGGTTTAAGTACAATTGGTTTAATCAAAATTTGGCAAAATAATCATAGTACACAAACAGAATTAGCAGCAGATGAAATGGCAATTAGAGTAGCAACCAGACGAGGTTATCAAGAAACTGAAGCAGCAAATTATTTATTACAAGGAATAGAAAATGTAGCCAAAATTGAAGGGCGTAATAATTTCAACTTTAGCGAGTTAGTTAGGTGTCAAAATTTAAGAGCGATCGCTGGTTTATCTCCTGTAGCAGTTCCAGAAAAAGTGAAGAAAGAATAATTGTAAATTGTAGTGGGAGCATCTTGCTCCCTGGGAAATAGGGAGTCGGAAAATACTTTGGCACTTGTGAGTATCGTAAAGTACTACTCCAGATAGCGAGATCGCACATGAAAAAACAGCTAAATTTTTGTTAAAATTAAGACAACATATCAAATATGGATGGGTAAGTAATGACGGAAACAAAGATTCAAACTGAACTACTACGGCCTTTTCCTGACCATACCCAACTACCAGAGTCAGACGCTACATTTGTGAAAAACTTCCAAGAGCATCCCCAAAGTATTATTCTTACAGATTCTATTACCCCCGTTTTGCAACGTATTCACCCTGACGGAAAATACGCCATCGGACAAGACTGTGGCATTTATTGGCGGGAAACAGACCCTCCCGAGCAAGGTGCAGTCTGCCCAGATTGGTTTTATGTTCCTAATGTACCGCCTTTACTGGATGGTCAATATCGTCGCTCTTACGTTCTCCCCAGAGAAAAAGTTCCACCATCTATTGCTTTAGAATTGGCATCAGGAGATGGTTCAGAAGAAAGAGATCAAACGCCTCTATCCCAAACATCTGAAGGAAAGAAAATTAAACCAGGAAAGTTTTGGGTATACGAACAGGTAGTCAAAATTGCTTATTACGGCATTTACGAAATTATCAGCGGCCATCTGGAAGTTTATCATTTGGAGAATGGGTCTTATTATCGGATGTCACCAAATGAGCGTGGTCACTATCCCATTGAGGAATTGGGAGTAGAATTAGGACTTTGGGAAGGTAATTATGACAATCAATTGATGTTGTGGTTGCGTTGGTGGGATGCAGAAGGTAATTTGCTGTTAATAGGAAACGAACGTGCTGAAATTGAAAAGGCAAGAGCTGAACGTGCTGAATCTGAACTTGAACGTACTGAATCTGAACTTGAAAGGGCGTTGCTTGTCCAAAGGAATGCTATTTCTCGGTTGTTGGCAATGGAGTTAAGTATGGAGGAAGTTTCTGAAACTCTCGGTTTGAGTGTTGAGGAAGTTCAGAAAATTTTGGAGTAATAGACATCAAAACAATTTAGGGATGTTCCATGGAACGCTCCTACTAATCTGTCAGATAATCCCTAAAAACAGCTAAATTTTTGCTAAAATCAGACAACATCAGGACTTACGCAAATTCTTAGACAATAAGCTATCCATAGAGGGCGCAATTCGGCAGCTCTGGCGGAGCGCCAATGCCATTCGCCCCTACTAGATATGGCGCTTGGTGCGTAATATCATGTCCGGTTGAATACTTATTATTAAGATAGTAGGGGAGCAGGGGAGCAGGGGAGTAGGGGAGTAGGGGAGTAGGGGAGTAGGGGAGTAGGGAAAATAGAAATATTTACTGTTTAAGCAATAGGATAAGTTTTTTCATCACTAATTATCCGGACATGATATAAGTCCTGAATATATCAAATATGGATGGATTAGTAATGACGGAAACAAACATTCAAACTGAACTACTACGGTCTTTTCCTGACCATACCCAACTGCCAGAGTCAGATGGTACATTTGTGAAAAACTTCCAAGAACATCCTCAAAGTATTATTCTTACAGACTCCATTACCCCAGTGTTGCAGCGTATTCACCCTGACGGACAATACGCCATCGGACAAGACTGTGGCATTTATTGGCGGGAAACAGACCCTCCCGAACAAGGTGCAGTCTGTCCAGATTGGTTCTATGTTCCCAATGTACCCCCTTTACTGGATGGTCAATATCATCGCTCTTACCTTCTCCCCAGAGAAAAAGTTCCACCATTTATTGCTTTAGAATTGGCGTCAGGGGATGGTTCAGAAGAAAGAGATAAAACCCCTCTATCCCAAACATCTAAAGGAAAGAAAATTAAACCAGGAAAGTTTTGGGTATACGAACAGATAATCGAAATTACTTATTATGGCATTTACGAAATTATCAGCGGTCATCATATAGGAAGTTTTCAATAATGAATAATGAATAATTACCTCTCCTTGAAAAGAAGAGGATTGACTAATCATGAAAATTTTTATTTATTATCCCCTTAAAAGGGGAGGCTTTAAACCAAAATTTTTCGGTAATCAAAATTGTCAGGTTCGTATTTATAGTCATTATCTGCAACCTGCTTCATTAGAAGGAGAGGGTATTAAGTCCTCTCCAGATAATGACTCTATGCTTTTTTGAACCCTAATCCTTTAGAGAATATTTTGTATCCGCTTGCTGGAATATATACATTTTTACCATCCCAGACAACCTGTACTGTCCCATCTTCTTTGACGAAGTTCACCTCAACAGTTTTACCGTATGCGATGCTATCTTTGGTATGTACTTCAATCATGTCCCCTGCTTGCACTCCTACCCTTGACTCTGATACTGTTGATTCGGGCTGCTTTCCAGTCTGAGAAGCAGTTGGGAGCTTTGGGGCGGGTGCTAATCCTGTGAAGTTATTGTTGGCTATTTCCTGAGCTGTAGGTTGTTCTGGTTCAGATATAATCTTCTCTAAGCGATCGCGTTCTTCTGGAGATAATGGCTGATACTTTCCTGGCCTTAAATCAGATTTGTCACATAGAATAGCCTCGCCTTTTACCAGGATCGCGCGTTTATTTTCCCCTTGAATTGGTTCACCGTGTAAGTAATATCCTAAATAGGTAGCTATATATTTAATTCCTGTAATAGGGGCGATATATTGGAATCGGTGGCCTAAGGTTGCTGGTGATTTTTTTGGGTTGCTTGCTACCATCAGACACTTAATATAATTGCGTTCCGGGATAGTGCAAAGCTCCCATAATTCTTTAGCTTTTGCCTCTCCAATTTCAGCTTTGAATGATTCTACTGCGGCCCGGGTCTGATTAGACATTAACTTAGAGTGCAGGATTAATAGCTCTTCTGTGGAGTCTGGAGTAGGTTCTGGTTTTGGACAACTAGAGGCAGGTTTTGCTGGCTGAACTTCATCAACTTCTAATTTTTGCTCTGGGCTAGTGGTAATTTTTTCTTCTGAGATTTTATCAAATGCTGCATTTACCTTAGCTATCTCTGCTTCATTGGAGTATGGCGATTCGATTTTCTCAGATTTGGGTGTATCTTGTGGTGGTTGTTCTCCAAACAGCGAGTCATAAGCATCAAGTTCGAAGGCCGTGTAAGTTGTATGTGGCTGTTGCGTTTCAAACGCGGTAGCTTCCTCTCCAATAATTTCAATTTTCACGGGGGCAAGTGTTGGTTCCGGTTCTTTGTACTTGAGGCGATCGCTTACTACTGATTGATAGTCCGGGTGTTGCTCCAATAAAGTCTCAAGTTCTGATATTGTTGCCTGAAATTTTGAATCAATATTTTTGAGTTCAGTTAGTCGGGACGTTGCTTGTTGTAGTTGAGTCTCTAAGATACTGACTAACTCTTCTTGATTGATAATTGTTTGGGATTTTAGTAACATATTAGATAACTCTAAATAGTATGTGAACTAACTATTAGGGACATTCAAAGGACATCATTCAGTGCCCTGAGAAAGCTTAAATGATGTCCTTTTTAGCGCCTATAGGTCATTGCCTATGTTTATATAATAACCAGTACACAAACAATTGTCAATGATTCATTATCTAAAATGACTTGTGTAAATATAATAGAAGGTAGATAAACAGGAGGACAATAACAATGGCCAAAAAGAAAAAATACCCAACCCCCGGTAATCCAGAGATAGAAAAATACAGGATTCAAGCTAAAGTACCCGGTCGCCCCAATGATGGACACTTAACTTTGAGAATGCCTTCTGATACTCTCTCTCGAATCAAAACCCTTCCCAACTGGCAGGACAAAGTGAGAGCAAAACTAGAGGAGCTGTTGCAGGAGGAAGGGCGGGTTATCACAGCCAGCAAATAGCTATCGCATTACATAAAGCACTCTAAAATAGATCATAAATTAGGGAATTAATGGATCGATAATTGTGGATAGCTTAGTTTTTGGGAAAAGCGATCGCTATGAAGAATTAACAGAACAGCCGTTCTTAGAAACCTACGATAATCTATATAAATCTATGATTATCTGTTCCATTCCTGCTTCTACCTGGTAACGTCGGCCTCAAGTTTTCCCCTATTTATGTAGTACATCTTGTCGTGCGGAATGTAGGTTGAAACCAGACTATATGTAAATTTGTTTGCTAGATTGCCTTGCAGTGGCTGGATTGGATTTAGTATCTATAAATTGCACAGAATGATAAGTATTAATCCACAGATGAGCGCCACAACTTGCTGGTTTGTAAGGTCGATAGACGATTTGGCAAGGACCTGAAATATATAATTCATAACCATAATAGTTATCATTGCCGTGCTTGAGTGA
>JAXHSW010000208.1:0-16529 GCA_034190295.1 Cyanobacteriota bacterium
CTATTCGGCAGCTTTGCGGCAGCTTAATCGCCCTGCGACTGCAATTATTACTATTGGACAATAGTTATTGCTCTGCTCTTGAGCGCTATTCGGCAGCTTTGCGGCAGCTTAATCGCCCTGCGACTGCAATTATTACTATTGGACAATAGTTATTGCTCTGCTCTTGAGCGATCGCTGTGCGACCGCAATTATTACTATTTATCTATTGGACAATAGTTACAGCAGTTTCCACACGTTATTGTTGTACAGATGCGGAGTAAGTGCGGCAGCTATATACTTTCATGCAACAAAGCCGTCAGTAGTTGGCACTTAGCTATATCAAGTAGAAAAAATTTTGTTTTTAGGCTTGACAAGTTCACTTAGGTTGTGGGTTAATATTAATAGAAATATTTCTCATTAGTTTTACGAAAATCTCCACTGACAATACTGAGGATTAAACATATTGTAAACTAAGACTTTGACCAAAAATCTTTTTCGCAATTTATTGAGATATTTTCTCATCTGTTGAGAAGTAAATTCTGAAGACAATAAGCTCTCAGGTATCTAAAGTTGCATATTTTTCAAGAATTATTATGGATGAAATACTTATAGATCGAGGGCGATCGCGATTTAATCTGATAGTAAAGTATGCAGCTTGAATACGCAACAACTTCATAGATATTGCTTTAAATAGAGTAGTTGCTATGTAAGCTATCAGGGCGAATGCCATTCGCCCCTACATACGCACAGACACTAAACCGAGTGAGGGCGTTTTGCTGTCGCATAACTCCGAATGGCGCTCCGCAAAGCTCCGAATGGCACCCCTAGATATGGCGTTTTCAAGGGTTTTGCATGGGTAAGTCCTGAACTTATTATCCTACAAGGAGAATTCAAACTTCTGATAATGACGCGCGTTAATTCATGCCATCATTATCAGAAATAAACAATCAGAATTAATGATAATTTGAACGATATTTAGCTACTGAAAAATATGAATTACTCAACTTGATTTTAGCCACTTCATTTCAGAAATAAAGTATAGGAAATCAGAACAAATGCAAACTTCACGAAAACGAGCTTCATGGAAAATCAGACAAGTCAACAAAAATGGTTATCAAAAAAACCAGATCGAATATTTAGAAGGAGAAACTAATGGGAAAAATCAAACAATTAATGCCAACAATAACTTGGATAGATTACAAAGTGATTGGTCTGGTTATTGTGATGAATTAGATATTGATTAATTCTAATTCAATAACTTTCAAGAATTTAGAATTAAGAATTTAGAATTAAGAATTACCAAAAAATGAGGTCCAAACCCTCCCCTTTTAAGGGGAAGCTGCGCTAACGACCGCTTTTTATTCTCTTAAAAGAGGAGGTTTTCAACCACAATTTTTCGGTAACTGCTAAAAGTTAGAAACATCTAACTACCATTAATCTAAATGATTACCAAGGAGGTAAAAAATGTCAAATATTGGTCTTTTTATCGGTACTACAACAGGAAAAACTGAATCAGCAGCAGAAATGGTTCAGGAAGAATTTGGTGGAGAAGATATAGTTACTATCCATAATATGGATGAGGTAAATACTGAAGATTTTGATGGCTATCAAAACATTATAATTGCTAGCCCTACCTGGAATATTGGTGAACTACAAAGTGATTGGGAAGCTTTTTTTGATGAACTAGACAATGTTGATTTTAATGGTAAAAAAGTAGCCTATCTTGGCACAGGGGACCAAATAGGATATGCCGACAATTTTCAAGATGCCATGGGTATTTTAGAAGAAAAAATCTCTAGTTTAGGTGGTAAAACTGTTGGATATTGGTCAACAGATGGCTATGATTATAGTGAATCTAAAGCTGTCAAAAACGGTAAATTTGTAGGTTTAGCTCTTGATGAAGATAATCAAGCTGAACTTACAGAAAAACGTGTCAAAAAATGGGTAGCACAACTCAAAACAGATTTTGGAATTTAGTTGTAAGCTATCAGCTATCAGCTATCAGCTATGAGTTATTAAGTCACTATCACACCAGAGGAGGAATTACTCTCCAAAGAGAATTAAAACTTATGAATGCGAGCGCATTCCGCAGGAAATAAAAAGGCCATGAGCTAACTTTAGTAAGTCTTGTACCTTTAAAAGCTGAATGCGAGCGCATTCCGCAGGAAATACTTAATGCTAATAGCTGAATACTTACATTTAATCTGATTTGATTCAGAGGGTAAAGGGAGATTTACTAAACTGTATTGATTTATATAAATCTATCTAACTCTCTGAATATATCGATGCTTTATTCCTTCTATAAAGCCATAAAAAAAAGATAACTAAACAAGTTTGACCAATACAAAATTCAGGAGTCACACCCGTCATAATTGCTGAATGTAATTCTGTACAACTCTCAGATTTAGGGAGTAAGTTTGAGAGGGATGTTAAATCATAGATTGGCTGGTATTTAATTAGTTAGTAGGAAATTAGTACCCACCACTAATTAAGATGAAATGTGAAAAATAATGCTATGGAAAATATCCTCAAATTATGCTTTTAAGAAAGGGATATGTAGGCAAAATTTTAGTATTTCATTTAATTATTTATCTTGATTTTTCCTCCTAACTACTGACACCATATTTTATCTATGAAACTCTCAATACCTACTCCCGAAAGTACCGAATAATTAAGATTTAAAGCCTATCCTTGAAAAGAAGAGGTAATAATTATTAATTATTAATTGTTAATTGTCGATCTTCTTCCTTCTGCACAATTATTCTGTATTTAAAGCTACTATTTACTAATTATTATCTTGATAACTTAGGAGAATGAAAACCAATGTCTAAGATTCCAGATGTATTGTGGTTAAATACCAGTCCTAGTCTACAAGTTTTTGACCGACGATTGATTAATTACCTATCAAGAAAAGTATTAATTGCTGAATGGGATTATTTTCAAACTGCTGATGAACCTTGTACTCTAGATATAGCTGTCACCTTACTCCATGATTATCTCAAATCTTTGAATCGACCTATTCATCTTATTGGTCATAGTACGAGTGGATTAGTAGGATTAATATATGCTCGTAAATACCCAGAAAGAGTAAAGTCTTTAACTTTATTATCTGTCGGCGTTCATCCTACAATTGATTGGCAAGCACATTATTATGTACATCGCCATCTTTTGCCTTGTAGTCGTCAAGTAATTTTGATTAATATGGTGAAAAGTTTATTTGGCGAACAAGATAAAAGAAAGACTCAAAATTTAATCAGGATATTGGAGAGAGATTTAGATTTATCTCCATCACCTCACTCATTATTAAAACGCCAAAGTATGGTTCCTAGAGGAGTTTCTGTTCCTTTAATGGTATGTGGTGGCAATGACGATCCGATTATCGATCCTAACTTAATTAGAGGATGGCAAGCATTTTTAAAACCTGAAGACCGGATTTGGGAATGTCCTGAAGGTGGTTATTTTTTCCATCATTTTTATCCTCTAAATGTAGCACAAGCACTGCTAGAATTTTGGCAAAATAATAGACTGGTTTTATCGGATATAACTCAGGAAGTAATAGCGAGTAAAATTTGATATTAGTCAAATAACTAGAGAGCAAATTATTATTGCTAATTATTGGCTTATTGTCAGAAAAGAAGTATTTTTTTCATAAAAAAAAACGCAAGTAAATAGTTAGCAATTTTTTCAGTTTGTGCCTAGTTATACGACTAAACAAAATTAGTGACTTTCTCCTAATAATTAATTCAGAATAGAGTTGAAACTATGATTAATTTGCTTCCAGAATATCTACTTCAAAATCTAGCTCGTATAATTTTTATGACGGGTATTCTATTATTAATTACTATCGGTTTGCGGAGTTTTTATTTGACCTTTCAGCAAGGAATAACTTATGTGAAACGACTGCATAAAATTCCTTGTAGTCGCTGTACATTTTTTACAGGAGATTATCGTTTGAAATGTACCGTAAATCCTGATAATGCTCTCACCGAAACAGCTATAAATTGTCGTGATTATGAACCAAATAATCATCTAGTAAAACCAATATTACACCGATGTAAATCTAATTCGCAATATTAGTAAGCATTTAGCAGTCAGCTTTCAGCTATCAGCTTATTATTTCAGAAGGAGAAGTCAAAATTATGTTTGCGTAGCATGACAAACAAATGCTGGGTGCATCTCTTATGTACAAAAATACTTTTTTCCTATATATTTCCTGTTGCCTGTAGCAATAGTGCCTGTTGCCTAAAAGCGATAAATTTTTGGCTTTATTCAAAATGGAGATGCACCCCAAATGCTGTTTGCGGAGTATTCCGTAGAAAATACTAATAGCTATTTGCGCAGCATTCCACAGAAAATGCTTCCAATACTAATATTTTGCTGAGAAAAAATTTAGGAATCAGGAGTTAGTAGCACGGAGAAAGAAAAGATTTGAATAGCATGAATTTTTAAATTCGTATTCAATTTCAAGTCGGTAATTTTCAACACAAATAAATAGGAGAATAATTGTGAGCTTAAATTCAGTAATTACTAAACCCCATCAGTTGAAGCAGCATCAATTTAAACGTCGCCAATTAATACCATTAACAGATGTATTATTATGGCGAATAGATTCAGGTGTGGTTCGTACTCTGACAAAAAATGAAGAAGAAAATACGATCGCTTTAGGATTTTGGGGTCAAGGAGACATTGTTGGTCAACCTCTATTTCCATCTTATTTTTATCAAGTTGAATGTTTAACTATTGTAGAAGCGAGTATCTTACCAAGGGGTTATTTCTATACTCAAGAAGTAATGCTTTCTCACATTCAAAGAACTCAAGAGTTACTAAGAATTATTCTTTCTAGAAAAATCGAATTGCGACTATTGAGATTATTAAAATGGTTGACCGATAGATTTGGCGATCGACTGCCAGACGGGAAAATATTGGATATTAGGTTAACTCATCAAGAATTAGCTGATATTATTGGCACCAGTCGTGTTACTGTAACACGACTACTAAATAAGTTTGAAAAAGAACAGAAAATAGGATGGTCTCAGAATAATTGCCTAATTCTTTTCGATCGCTAAAAAGACAGCTTGTCACCTTTTGCAATACTTTTAATTCTTGAATACTACCTCGAATAAGTTGAAAAGTAGGGAGTGGTTGACGAAACATAGCGATCGCTAATGCTAAAGGTTGCAAACTTTCAGATGATGTCAGAGCAGAAGTGATATTGGGAAGGTCATGTTCAATAATGGATAATGGATAATTGATAATTACCTCTCCCTAAAACGGATAGGATTGAATGAGCATGAAAATTAATTCATTGTTTCTCCTTGCTGATGAGAGGATTTTTACCTTAATTATTCGGTAACAGTCATCGCTAACTACTCTTACCATCGCCACGGAGACAGATAAATTAGCAAAGAAATTGAGAATTGCAAAACCTTCCATATCTACCACTTCTGCATTAGTATTTTTTCTCAATATTTGTTTTTCCGCTGCCTTGTATAGCGCTACACGCTAGGTAACAGGCAACAGGCAACAGTAAGCTGTGAGTGGGTTTGGTGGATTTAGGAATATCAAATCCCTAAACTTGTAGTGCTATATCAATCATTTCAATTATAACAGGACTTACGCAAATTAACTGTGATATAGAATCCGGTTATACAGTGTATGTTCATAATTCTATAATTACTTCAATCTCCCCATCTCCCCATCTCCCCATCTCCCCATCTCCCCATCTCCCCATCTCCCCATCTCCCAATCTCCCCATCTCCCAATCTCCCCATCTCCCAACTATATAATAAGTATTCAACCGGATTTGATATGAAACTACCATCTGTAGGGGTAAATAGTATTCTTTCTCGCCATAAGTAGAGTATCTGCGTAAGTCCCGATCGGTTTTAAATAATTCTAAGTTTTGAACATCTTAAATTGCATACCCTCTTATGTTGTTGGAAATATAAGTAATTAGCCAACAATAGAAGGGGGTATTTTTATAGATGTCAGGGTCTACAGACTATATTTTTAGCAATACTCAAAATATCAATGAATTAGAAAGACTGCAGGCGATCGAACAAATTTTTGACCCAAAAACTCGCGAACTAATTTTAACAACTGGAATTACAGAAAAATGGCAATGTCTGGAAGTAGGAGCTGGAGCTGGAGCGATGCGGCTAACACCACGCTCCGCGAACGCTAAATGGCTCGCAACAGTTGTTGGAGATAGTGGAAAGGTTGTTGCAGTTGACCTAGATACTCGTTTTTTAGCAAAAATCAAACGATCGGTTTTAAATAATTCTAAGTTTTGAACATCTTAAATTGCATACCCTCTTATGTTGTTGGAAATATAAGTAATTAGCCAACAATAGAAGGGGGTATTTTTATAGATGTCAGGGTCTACAGACTATATTTTTAGCAATACTCAAAATATCAATGAATTAGAAAGACTGCAGGCGATCGAACAAATTTTTGACCCAAAAACTCGCGAACTAATTTTAACAACTGGAATTACAGAAAAATGGCAATGTCTGGAAGTAGGAGCTGGAGCTGGAGCGATGCGGCTAACACCACGCTCCGCGAACGCTAAATGGCTCGCAACAGTTGTTGGAGATAGTGGAAAGGTTGTTGCAGTTGACCTAGATACTCGTTTTTTAGCAAAAATCAAATCATCTAATATTGATATTTTAGAAGCAGACTTTTGCCATCTGGCACTGGAAAGTAAATCTTTTGACTTAATTCATGCACGTTGTCTGCTCATCCATATTCCAGACTTTCAACTTGCCTTATCAAAAATGGTAGATTTGCTCAAACCTGGTGGATGGTTAGTCATTGAAGAGCCAGATTTTTCTGCAGCTAAAGCTATTGCGGGAGATAGTCAAATGTGTCAGTCAGTAAACAAAGTCAATCTCGCTATTGAGAAAATGTTTGCAGATAGAGGAACAGATTATGCTTTAGGAGCCAAGTTACCAGAGATATTGCAAAAGTATGATTGGCAAAAGTTATCCGTAGAAAATGATGCTCCTATTTCTCCAGGGCGATCGGAAATAGCCAAAATGATGAAAATGTCTGCAATACAGCTTACAGAAAAATATATTGCAACTGGTAAAGCAAGTCATTCTGACATTGACAACTATTGTCTGTTTGCAGAAGACCCTAATACACAGGCAATTTACCACGCAATAGTAAGAGTTATTGCGCAAAAATAACAATTTTGTAATAGGGAATAGGGAAGAGCAGATATGGGAACAGCGCGCGACAGATGTAATATCATCTCCAGTTGAATAGTTATAAGTTAGACTTTTGGGCTTGAGCAAGAAGATAGCATATTTCATGGGCTAAAGCCCAACTACAAACAAAAATTGTCGAGCTGAAAAATCTCTAATCAAAGGCTATGATCGAGCAGGTCACTATTTTTTTCTACTTAATATTGCTTATGACTTCTCAATCCTACCTTTACCTTTTAACTACATTATTGTGGTTTATCAATCCACTTTTATTAATGCAGGTAAATGCTCAATCTCGACCTATGAAAATTCCTACTCCTTCCATTTCAGAAGAAGCAAAAGAAGTTTGTCCCCCACCAGCTTTATCTCGTCTTCAACGTCATACCATTACTACTGGAGAAACCATTGAAACTATTGCTCAAAAATACAACCTCATTCCTCCTACTCTCTTAGCATTTAATCGAGTGCTACAGAAAGATCTGCCAATTGTGGGTACTGAAATAATTATTCCTCCCTATAATGGTATTGCTGTGAAAGTACCTACTGGCACAACTTGGAAAAATGTTGCAGAAAATTATAATATCCGTGCTGACGCATTATATGAAGTTAATGGTTGCCCACAAACACTAGAACAACAGACGCCAGAAGTGGTTTTTTTACCAGGAGTAAATTGGTCTCCAGGGCGAAAAGCACCCCCACAAATTTCTTCATTAAAAGGTTATCCTTTACCTTTTGAAACTAGAGTAATTTTAGGTTATGGTTGGTTACTACATCCGATTAAAAATCAAGTAGTTTTTCATAGTGGTTTAGACCTAATTGCTAATAATGGTACCTCAGTTTTTTCCGTAGGAGAAGGGATAGTAGCATTTGCTGGAAAACAAGGTAATTATGGCAATTTAGTAGTGATTAATCATGCTGCTGGCAAACAAACTCGTTATGCTCATTTAGATTCTATTAATGTTAAAACTGGTCAAAAAATTGCACAGTCAGAACTTTTAGGTACAGTTGGTCAGACAGGAAAACCTGATTTTGAAGAAGCTCATCTTCATTTTGAAATTAGATATAATTCTCCTTTTGGTTGGGTTGCCGAAAATCCTAATTCTTATATTGAAGTGGTTTTTAAGTGACTGGAAACGACTGCTAATAAAATTTAATTGCTTATGAATACATACAACTTCAATCTTGGCTAAGTAGACCTCTATATTTGCTTCTATATGTTAGAGATTATTTTTTTTATTCACTAAGTACCAACTTTTGCTATTCTGATGACAATCAGATCGAACTCTGTTATAATTAATCTTAGGAGTATTTTGATTTTTTCTAGGAAATGCTTAGTAAACTTCCTCTAAAAATGGAATTGATAATTTATTCCCAACAATATAAACCACACGAACTAGAAGAAAAATTAGGAGTATAGATGATGATAAGCGTACCACTTTACTTAATGATGTTATGTTTCCTAGCTACTATTATCTGGGAAAAAGTAAAATATAATTCTGAAGTAGATTCTCAAAGCTAAATTTAGATATCAGTAAATTTTTGCTCCTCCACTGGCTATGTACAAAATGATTAAAACTCCCTACATTTACTGATAAGATTTAGTTATTTCTGGAATGTATAGCAGAAGTCATTTCAGTTATCAGTTATCAGTTATCAGTACCCCTAGCTGTTAGCTCCGCATTCCGTCCGTAGGAAAGCAAAGTGAATTGAAATACGGAATATGCTCTTTTTTTTATCCCCTTAAAAGGGGAGGCGCATACCCAGAATTTTTCGGTAAGAAAAAAGAAAGCTTTAGCTCTCTAGGAGATAAGCAAAAAGGTTGAGTATTAATATTCTATTGTTTTGTTTGAGATATTCCATAAATCAAGAGTAATCATGGCAGTTGCTATATATTCTTCCCCTACCTCTCAAGATTACCGCTATCTTTGAATAATACAGAAGGTAGAAATTCAACAATTAATAATGAATAATTAAACGAAGGAAGAAGGAAGAAGGAAGAAGGAAGAAGGAAGAAGGAAGAAGGCTGGAATTGGGATGGGTATTTAAACCCCAACCCAATTATTTCACCGTATGACGGTGGTGAATTCAACCCATATTTAGAAGTTAATTATTAACAATTACCTCTCCTTGAAAATAAGAGGATTGACTAATAATGAAAAATTTTATTTATTATCCCCTTAAAAGGGGAAGCTTTCAACCACAATTTTTCGGTAAAATTCCTTATGGATAGTCAACTATCGGCAACTTCGTATCTATAAACCAAACCCCAAACAATTTTCAGCACCCTGTAAACAGTAGGGTATTAAACCCGCCACAGAAAAGATAACTTTAACTTTTATATAAGCAGGTTTTGTACGAAAGTTATCAGAAATATAAATACACTTTTTTTGTTATATCTAAGTAGCATGATATCAATAGTCCTTATTTGAATTTAATGAATATTAAGACTAAATTCCCATCAGTAAAAAACATTTAAAAAAACACAAAATTGCACCTTACTAAGAAACTTTTAGGATATTTTTTTCAAATCAGCTTTTTGATAATTAGCACTCTAGGAGCGCATTGATTATTCTGATGTTCACTTCTCCCCCACTCCCCCAGGTTGTGCAGAGCGTAAAGTGTGGGATTCGCCTGCGTAGGGCCCGCATATCTAATCTAAAAGCACTGAGATATAAAGTTTTTAGGATTTTTGTCGGGAAAAAAGTGCAAATTTTTCACCCTTTAAGACCAAAAAGTTAGGACGAAAGACAGACACTTCCCAGAAAGATACAGGTACAATTATTCCTCCTACTTTCGAGCAGACCGGACCACACTTCCCACACGAACCAACTTCCCACACTTCCCGCACTTCCCACACGAACCAACTTCCCACACTTCCCACACTTCCTTGACGCACTACCTTCCCCCACTCCTCCACTTCCCCACTCCCCTACTCAAGAAAATTGCGATCGCCTCTTACCCTAAAAAACCGATGGCCAATGAACAGTATCCCATCAATTGTAATAAATTGTTACAATAATCATTGAAACATAATTTAATTTTATAGATACTATGCATCTGACTTGGTTAGATAGTAATTCCTGGTTAATTGAAATTGGAGGCAAACAACTCCTGCTGGACCCTTGGTTAGTTGGCCCCCTAGTCTTCGGTAATCTACCTTGGTTATTTAAAGGAGATAGACGTACTCCCCGCGCTATACCAGAAAAAATAGATTTAATTGTATTGTCTCAAGGGTTAGAAGACCATGCTCACCCTCAGACCCTAAAACAGTTAGACAAAAATATTCCTGTAGTAGCTTCTCCCACTGCAGCAAAAGTAGTACAGGAGTTGGGCTATTCTCAAATAGTCACACTTACCCATGGTGAGACATACTCTTTTGACAATAGTATTGAAATTAGAGCAGTTCCTGGTTCACTCGTTGGCCCTAATTTAGTAGAAAACGGTTACATTTTTAAAGACCTAAATACTGACAATACAATGTACTATGAACCACACGGCAGCCATTCTGAAAAAATCAAAGAATTTGCTCCTATAGATGTGGTTATTACCCCGATTATAAATTTGAATTTACCGTTAGTCGGGCCGATAATTAAAGGAAATGAAAGTGCTTTACAAGTAGCTCAATGGTTGAAACCCCAAGTAATGTTACCTACAGCGGCGGGGGGCGATATAGATTTTCAAGGATTATTAATATCTTTACTCAAAGCAGCGGGAAGTGTGGAAGAAATACAACTTCAGTTAACCAAAAATAATCTGGAGACAAAAGTAATAGAGCCTCAACCAGGAAAACGTTTTGAACTACAATTAGAGCAAAGAGTATTAGCTAATTAAACTTAAGCATTCAGCTATTAGCAGTCAGCTATCAGCAATAATACTCTTGCAGGATGGCGGAAATAATTGACCAGTTACAAAATCGCGGGAACAATTACAAATCAATAGTTTTGACTTTTAACTTCCGTGTAGCGGCACTCTGCTTTTCAGAACAGGGTTTAAATTAAAGTAGGCTTTAACGACTTTTGTTGTAATATTTAATCCTGGCTGAATTAATACAGCTTTTAAAATTCACCAAAAGTAATAGCTTATAGCTGATAAATTATGGCTGAATGCTTACCATTAAACTACATTTAATTCACAACTTTCAATGATAATTGGTAAGTTACTATGCAAAATTAATTACCGAATAATTAATAATTAAATAATCAAATAATTCAGGTTTAAAGCCTCCCCTTTCAAGGAAAAAAAAGCGGTCGTTAGCGGAGCTTCCCGTAGGGTGGGATGCTGAGGAAACCTAGGCATATCCAATCGACCAAGAGAATAATTTTTTTCCTTTTATTCAATCCTATCCGTTTTTAGGGAGAGGTAATTATCAATTATCCATTATCAATTATCAATTATTGAAACATACTATTGACTCCCTGTTCCCTTTTCCCTCTCTCAACTAGGAAATTTATTTTGCAGGACTACTTATATTTTGGAAGCTGTTGACTATTAATTTTGTGAAGCTAATTTTTTAATATTTCAGGTTAATAATATGATTAATCTCATGTTGCATGACTGGCTTTTCCTATGATATAGCGATCGGGAATCAGATGTGAGAATTGAGGTGTTATTTTAAAGTATAGAATATAGTAGTTATCTTATTCTTATGTATTCGTTTCTTCCCTATTCCCTATTCCCTATTGTCTAGCGTGTAGCGCTATAAAAGTATGATTAATTTTCGTTTGATTTTTACAGTAATACTGTCTTTGTTTTTAATTATTAGTAATTCTCAACCAGCTTTAGCTTCTATTCATACTTACCCCGAATCTTCTACACAAATAATGTATCGTTCTCGACAAAGTTTACGAGACCTTTCAGGTAGAGCATGGCAAACTGTACTATATAAAAGGATAAAATCTGGTAAACTAACAACTTTAAAATTACGATTAGTAGGATTTCCAGGAATAATTGAATTGGCTCATCCCCAGGAATTGCAAATTACTACTGGCACTGGTAAGATGTGGAATGCAGAGGATGTTTTAGTTGATTCTTCTTTTCCTGCGAATGTTGGAGAATATGATTTTTTGGAAGTAATGAAAAAGTTAGACTCTAATACTCCACTGCGAATAAATATACCTTTGCAAGGTGAAAATTCAGCAGAATTAATCGTACCAATTTTTGCTGTTAAAGAATGGCGAAAATTATTCGATGAAGTTGATTTTTGGTAAATTTTTACCGAATAATTAAGGTTTAAAGCCTATCCTTTAAAGGGGAAAAAAGAAAAAAATATCCCTACCGCGTCAATCCTCTTCTTTTCAAGGAGAGGTCATTTCAGTTATCAGTTATCAGTTATCAGTTATCAGTACCTCCTACTAAAGCGGGAGGCAAGAAAATACTGAACTGAATATTTTTTCATCCCCTTCAAAGGGGAGGCTTTGGACCTCATTTTTTAGTAATTATTAATTATTAATTATTAATTATTAATTGTTGAATGTATTCTAGCTAAGAAAGAATTGGTTAGGACAATTACTGATGATGAATCGTAGTGCCACTACGCGGAAGTTAAAAGTCATGCATTTAAAAGTCAATCATTTTTGATTTGTAATTGTTTGAGGATTTTGTAACTGGTAAGTTATTTCCGCCATCCTGCACTAGGAAATGTTTTTCCAATTGTTCCCTATTCCCTATTCCCTGATATAGTTGAGATTAATTGAGGAGAAAAAAATGAAAAAAATAATTACAGTTTGCTTATTAATATTTACATTGATAAACTTGATAGAAATTCCAACTTCATTAGCAGCAGAAACAGCAAAAGGAGCAGAAATTTTTCAGATGAATTGTGCTGGATGTCATGCAGGAGGAGGTAATATTGTTAGATGGTGGAAAAACTTAAAAATCAGAACTTTGAAAAAAAATAAACTAGATTCTGTTGAAGCGATCGCTTACCTAGTTAAGAATGGAAAAAATAATATGTCAGCTTACAAAGACCGTTTAACAGAAACAGAGATAGAAACTGTATCAGATTATGTGTTGAAACAGGCAGAAAATGGTTGGCATTAATAGAAGGATAATAGTTAACTAAAAACCTTTTCAAACTTGTTAAAAACTCCTAATGTGTTGTTAGTAAGTTTTAATAAAGTATAAAGAAATATCTCACCCCATAAAGAAGCAGCAGCACATTATGGGGTCAACATCAGTACCCTTAAACTATGGGGTAATGACCAAAAATTCGACAGCATCAGAACTCCAGGAAACCAGCGACGACTCTGCATTGATGACGAAAAGCCAAAAAACAAGCCCATTATATTATCCCATCAATTATCAACGCCTATTCAAAAATAAGATTCAGGCGTTTGTCACTCTATTAATGAAAATTTTCCCGAATCTCCATTGACCATTGACTAGATGTCAAATTTTGATTATGATAATCATTATCATAGAGACCCCCAAAAGTGAAATATCCATATAATGAAGCAAATCAGCTCAAAGAACCTCCTACGAAAAATAATACAATCATTCAGCAACGCCCAAAAATCGACTATCATTCCCAATGCTTCAGCCCAAGGTACTAATAACTGATAACTGATAACTGATAACTGATAACTGAAATGACTGGTTTTCTTGTTAATGACAAAACGACCTTACTCTATAGTATGTCTTCAAAATAAATAAGACTTAAGAGTAGCTGTCTTCGTCAATAAATTTAGCCATAATGAATAATTCACTACAATTAGATATTCCTAAAAGAGGGATGCCAGTTACTATTGTTACTGGATTTTTAGGCAGTGGTAAAACAACGCTGATAAATCAAATTTTGCACAATAAACAGAATTTAAAAGTTGCAATATTAGTTAATGAATTTGGGGACATTAATATAGATAGTCAGTTATTAGTAGATATTAATGACAATATGCTAGAACTTAGCAATGGTTGTATTTGTTGTACTATCAATGAAGGATTAGTAGATGCAGTCTACCAAATTTTAGAACGGGATGAAAAAGTTGATTATTTAATTATAGAAACCACTGGTTTAGCAGATCCCTTTCCAATTATGTTAACTTTTTTAAGCACAGAGTTAAAAGATTTAACATATTTAGATTCTGTACTAACTTTAGTGGATTGTGAAAATTTTACACCAGACCATTTTGATAGCGAAGCAGCTTTAAAACAGATTGCTTATGGAGATATTATTTTACTCAATAAAACAGATTTAGTCTCCCCAGATCGAGTAGATTATTTAGAGTCTTATATTAAAACTGTAAATAATGGAGCTAGGGTTTTGAGAAGTGAGTACAGCCAGATACCACTATACTTAATTTTAGATGTAAATCTATCCAAGCTTCAACCTTATTCTCTAGAAGATAATGATAACGATCGGCATGAGCTACAAAAAATCCCTAAATATCATCTAATAAACGATGGCTTTACATCTATTTCATTCCGAAGTGAAAGACCTTTTTCTTCGCTCAAATTTCAACAGAATTTTCTAGAGAAATTACCAGAGAATATATTTAGAGCAAAAGGGATTCTTTGGTTCCAAGAAAGTGAATCAAAACATATATTTCAATTGAGCGGTAAACGCTACGATCTGCAAGTAGAAGAATGGTCAACTACTCCGACAAATCAGTTAGTCTTGATTGGACGAAACTTGAATCCATTAATGATTCAACAAAGTTTAACAAACTGCCTAACTATATGATAAATTAAGAAAGGTGATTATCAGAGAAATACAGATAATAATCCTCATAACTAATCTTAAATTTATGTTGGAAAATATCTGCTAAAACCTTCCAAAAAATATTAACCTTCAAACCTTCAAACTATGACTTTATCAACAGCTCCAGAATTTGTTTCTACCGATGACTTGAAAACAAAATCTCAGCCTCCTGTTACAGAAGCTGAAATGATTCAAGCGGTGAGAACTTTATTAATAGGATTAGGAGAAAATCCAGACCGAGAAGGATTATTAGATACTCCTAAACGGGTAGTAAAAGCACTAAAATTTCTAACATCAGGTTATCATCAATCTCTAGATGAATTATTGAATGGAGCTGTTTTTAGTGAAGATATCTCAGAGATGGTTTTAGTTCGAGATATCGATCTTTTTAGCTCTTGCGAACATCATATTTTGCCTATTCTTGGTCGCGCTCATGTAGCATATATTCCCAATGGAAAAGTAATTGGACTATCAAAAATTGCTCGAATTTGTGAAATGTATGCCCGACGTTTACAGGTACAAGAACGTTTAACAGCACAAATAGCTGATGCACTTCAAGGATTACTTAAGCCTTCAGGTGTTGCTGTAGTTATTGAAGCAACTCATATGTGTATGGTCATGCGTGGAGTACAAAAACCAGGTTCTTGGACAACTACTAGCGCTATGCGTGGTGTTTTTGCTGATGACGTGAAAACTCGTCAAGAGTTTATGAGTTTAATTAGGCATAGTAATTCTTTTCGTTAGTTCATTAATTTTTTAAGTTAAGCGACAATAACTAAAAGTCGATTGGTATTAAAATTTCTGATGATGCTAAGACAAAAAGCATTAATACTAAAATCAGAAAGGAAAAGACTTTTTGCCCCATACTTAGAATTGCTCCTATTAACTTACTAAATAGGTGAGCTGAACGAAGTCAGAAGTCTGCAAGTCTGCAAGTCAGAAGTTAACCCACCCCTAGCCCCTCCCAGGAGGGGAAGTAGGGGATTTAAGCCGCGCTCCAAAAATATTGCGCCTTAAAAGGCGGGGTTTTAGACCCATGTTATTTTGATAAATAAATGTAACAGGACTTACGCACCGAAACAAGAAACCGGGTTTATTGCACTAAGTTATTGTTTTTTAAACCACGAAATTTAGTCGGTAAACCTGGTTTCTGCGTAAGTTCTGTTATTAATATTGATGTTTTTCCATGTTACGAAAATGCCTAATGTATTAGGTGCAGAAATGACAGAAGGTGCGGAACTTTTTCAGATTCATTGTGTAGGTTGTCATGCTAATGGAGGTAATATTGTTAGATGGGGAAAAATTTCAAAATAGAGACTTGGGAAAGAAATAAACTAGATTCTGTGGAGGCGATCGCTTACTTAGTTAAGAATGGTAAAAATTAAAAATAATATGTCTGCTTATCAAGACCGTTTAACAAAAACAGAGATAGAAACTGTATCAGCTTATGTATTGGAAGAGGCAAAAAATGGTTGGCATTCTGAAGGGGCGATCGTTCAACAATTAACAATTAATAATTAATAACTAATAATTACCTCTCCTTGAAAAGAAGAGGATTGACTCAAAGGAAAAATTTTTTCTTTTTTCCCCCAAAAAGGGGGAGGCTTTAAACCCAATTTTCTGGTAAAGTAAAAAGTTTTTGGGAT
>JAXHSW010000209.1:0-1248 GCA_034190295.1 Cyanobacteriota bacterium
CCCTACTCCCCCACTCCCCCACTCCCCTACTCCCCTACTCCCCTACTCCCCTACTCCCCTACTCCCCCACTCCCCATTTTGGAGTGGGAGGTCATATTGTTGACAGAGCGATCGCAACTTTTCTTTGATTTTGTCGCAGATGCTATCTGGAGATATTACTATACAGTCTGGCCCATACTGAAGCACCTCTCGAATAAACCAAAACGTACTAGATACTCGTCTCACTACTCGCCGCACTCTCTTGTCACTTTCTAACCATTCTGGAGGGATAATATCATTAGACTTTGGTTGATAGGCAAAAGCTAATCCTCTAAATAAGTGCATTTCTACCTCAATATAATCTAAACTGGGCAACCATTCCCTGTCTATGGGTACAATGGCAACTTCGGGAATGCGGTCTAAACGCAGACTCCAGTTGTGCATTAGTTCTGGTATATCTAGGTTGCCTTCGGTCTCCTCACACCAACATTCTAAATATTCTCGTTCCTCCCGGTGGTTAATTTTCCCATGACAAACGGTGAAATTCCACAAACGACTTGCTGCATCTTGATATGACAACTGAAAAGGTTGTTGGCGACGGATATAACTGTCAATTTCTAAACGCCAGGGAGGGGGTAAGTTATCTAAAAATTTTTCTACTTGTTGACGCAGAGGTATTGAAAGTTCGCTACGTTCTAATAATAAGTTGGCAATAATTTGAGCTTCTTCAATTTTGCCTCTGTCGGTTAAAATTCCTACTATTTTGACTAGGGTTTTAATGCGTAATTCTGACCAGTCATTGTTAGGAGCAATTTTTAGGTCATGACGAGCGATCGCTTCTATTAACCCAGAAATATTTGCTCGTTCTCCCCACAAATAACCCCATTCTTGGGCCAGGGCTAACAATTCTGCTTTGTCTCTTTCGGAAATGGACAGAGTAATGGATCTACCTTTGCGACTCATTTTGTACGGACACTTTGTATTTGTAAATCTTGCATATCTCTATTTTCAGTGATTATTATAGGAAATATCAACAAGTCACGGACACATTATAAATAAGGATAATTTACTTAAAGATTGGGTAGATGGTTTTATTGCGTATGCCGCAATAGGAGTTTTTGCTTAGTTTGATTTGGGGAAAATAGTGAATGGTTTTATTGCGTATGCCGCAATAGGAGTTTTTGCTTAGTTTGATTTGGGGAAAATAGTGAATGGTTTTATTGCGTATGCCGCAATAGGAGTTTTTGCTTAGTTTGATTTGGGGAAAAT
>JAXHSW010000209.1:1348-1658 GCA_034190295.1 Cyanobacteriota bacterium
AGTGAATGGTTTTATTGCGTATGTCGCAATAGGAGTTTTTGCTTAGTTTGATTGTGGGGAAAATAGCGAATGGTTTTATTGCGTATGTCGCAATAGGAGTTTTTGCTTAGTTTGATTTGGGGAAAATAGTGAATGGTTTTATTGCGTATGCCGCAATAGGAGTTTTTGCTTAGTTTGATTGTGGGGCATTAGTGAATAGTTTTATTGCGTATGTAGCAATAGGAATTTTTGCTCAGTTTGATTTTGGGGCAGTAGTGAATAGTTTTATTGCGTATGTAGCAATAGGAATTTTTGCTCAGTTTGATTTTGG
>JAXHSW010000209.1:1758-9925 GCA_034190295.1 Cyanobacteriota bacterium
GTGAATAGTTTTATTGCGTATGTAGCAATAGGAGTTTTTGCTCAGTTTGATTTTGGGGCAGTAGTGAATAGTTTTATTGCGTATGTAGCAATAGGAATTTTTGCTCAGTTTGATTTTGGGGAAAATAGTGAATGGTTTTATTGCGTATGTCGCAATAGGAATTTTTGCTCAGTTTGATTTGGGGAAATAGTGAATAGTTTTATTGCGTATGTCGCAATAGGAATTTTTGCTCAGTTTGATTTGGGGAAATAGTGAATAGTTTTATTGCGTATGTCGCAATAGGAATTTTTGCTCAGTTTGATTTGGGATTGAATAAGTAATTCGTAAAATAATAAAATTTCAATAAATAACTATCAAGAAATAACGATTATGTCTAACTATAAAATTACTCTCAAATCTGTTTATTCTGAAACAGTATCTACACCAAAAGACGTAAAATTACCTCCTAATTTTTCTTTATATTGGCATCAAGCAGAAACTCTTAAAGCATTACGGGATTCTAATATTGATGTTATTTTTAATTACGCCATGACTGGGGAAGGAAAAAGTCTGGCAGTTTATCTAGAAACAATGCAAACTTACTTTTTAGCAATGGGTCTTTATCCTACTAATGAACTTGCTCGCGACCAACAAAATCAAATACAACAATATATAGAATTATTTCAGGCAAAATACGAACCTCGTGTTGTACGTTTAAGCGGAAAAGAGTTAGAAATTTATGCAGAAAATGAGGGATTTAAAAAAGCTGCTGCTATTGAAACTAGGGCTTTTAATTCTGATATTTTACTGACTAATCCAGATATTTTGCATTATCTACATCGTAGGGCATATTTAATTAAGGATAATTCTCAGAAACATTTTAAAGGAGATAATCCAGACAAACTTTGGGGAAGAATTGACAAGAATTTCGATCTGTTTATTTTTGATGAATTTCATGTATTTTCAGCGCCACAAATTGCTGGTGTTATTAATACTTTACTGTTAATAAAACATACTAATCGTCGGAAAAAGTTTGTGTTTCTTTCAGCTACTCCAAATGAAGCTTTAATTGGGCGATTAGAAAAAGCAGGTTTTCGGTGCAGACAAATTAATCCTTTGTCAGAAAATAAATATCAATTTCCTGAAAATAAAGAGGAATCAGAGCAGTTAGAATCGCAAAATTTTAGACAGGTATCGCGAGAAATATCTCTAAATTTTATATCTCTGGAAGCTAATTCTAAAGCATCAGAAATTTGGCTTAAGGAAAATATTGAATTGGTGAAAAAGCATTTTCAAAATAATCCAGGAACTAAAGGAGCTATTCTTTTAAATTCAATTGCTGCGGTGAAACGTTTGACACCTTTCTATCAAGAAATTTTGGCAAAGGATGGTTTGACGGTAGGAGAAAATACAGGATTATCTGGGAGAGAAACGAAAGAAAAATCTCTTGCTGCTGACTTAGTTATTGGTACTAGCACTATTGATGTGGGAGTAGATTTTAAGATTAATTTTTTGCTGTTTGAATCGGCAGATTCGGGTAATTTTATTCAGCGTTTGGGGCGTTTGGGGCGACATGATGGTTATGAGAAGGAAGGGGATTTTATTAAGTTTAATAATTTTACTGCTTATGCTTTAATTCCTAATTTTTTAGTGGAAAGATTGTTTGAAGTTGAGTCTCCACCTTTGGCATCTGAGGGATTTTATAATCGCCCGTTTTTCCATGAGATGATTCGGGAAAATTATCGAAAAATTAATAATTTTGACGGTTATTATCGGAAGTGGGGAGCCGTGCAGTCTGTGAAAATTTGTTGGGATTTGGGAAAACTTGAACGTCAATATTCTGGAAGTCAGAAAGAATTTAAGGATGCTTGTCAATTGGTATTTCAAACAAGTTTAGGAAAGGTGGCGGGTAATATTAAAAATTGGCGAGAGGAATGGCAAGAATTATCAGGAAATAAAACGGGAAATCCTATAGTTGAAGATGCTTGTAGTTTTCGGGGTGTAAGTTCATTGCAATGTGGAATTTACGATCTAACAGAAAGTAATAATTTGGATAGATTTAAAACTTACGAATTACCGGGAATTTTGAGTAATTTGGAAATTGAATCAATGACGAAAAAAGATTTTTTGCAGTTATTAGATGAGACGGTGGAAAAGACTGGGGAAGCGATCGCTAAGGGGAGGTTTGAATATTGTTTGGCGTTTATGAAGTTGCGGAGTTATCGGGAGCAACGGTTGGATTGGAAATTTACTTATCGGGGGAGTTTGGAGTCTATTGCTTCTGGTGGGAAAGTGCAGGTTTTGCTTGGGGTTGAGGTTTGGCAACCAGAAAATAATTGGATAGGGGAGATTAATAAACGGTTACGTCGGAGGGCGTTGGTTTGTTATGTGTCGGAGCGTCCGGTGGAGGAGGTGCGGAGGCGGTTACAACTACCGATGCACTTTCAGATTTATGGGATTTCTGATTCTGGGAGTATTCACGATAAGACTCCACCTTATTCTATTGCTTTCGGGCAGTCGGCGCTTTTGATGGATACTTTGGCTTATCGGATGAAAAGCAAGGGGGGTGAAATATGGGTTGTTTGAGGTTTCAGTCCCTAATAGGGATTTTTGGCTAGGTTGAATAAAAAGTCATGCGTATAGGCGAACGACCCCTTATAGTTAAATAGTATCATAATATTTTCGGAAATGCAATGGCAAAACCATTAATTTCGCCAATTCTTTAAATTGAATATATCTAACCTAATAAATAGTTGAGTAAATCTGAGCTTATAGAAAAAAGTTGAAAGTAGCTATGGCAAACATTAGCTTGGGAGTAGCAAGACCTAGAAAGTTAACTGATAACTGATAACTGAAATGACACTATCATTTTCCGACTTAAAAAAACTCTCTCCCCAACTACCAGAAAAAATCCCTTACCTGAAAATGTTGGTATTATTTGGCTCTCGTGCTAGAGGAGATACTCATGCAAAAAGTGACTGGGATTTTGCGGCACTATATGATGAAGAAATTCGGAAAAAAATGATGGGAGATAATACTTTTGCTTGGTTTGAAGTCCCGCAAAAGTTAGGAGATTTTTTTGACCTTAATAGCGATAATTATAGATGTCGTAGAATTGAGAAACTATTCATCAACAATTTCTCATTTTGTTGCCCGTGATGGAAAATTATTATATGAAGATGAACCGGGGATTTTTGAGAATTTTAGGAAAAAAGCTTTAAAGAGCAATTTAGAAATTAAAGAAATTCGTAAAGCACTACGAGCAAAAATTGAAGCAAATTTGCAAAGGTGGGGAGTATGACAGAAATTGAACCAATTAGGATTTTTACTAAACTCGATTTTATGACAAGTCACTTGGAAAAACTCAAGCGGTTTGAATCAATATCTTTGAAAGAATATTTAGGTTATTTTGATAAACAGTTAGTAGTAGAAAGATTGTTGCAGCTAATTTTTCAAGGAGCAATCGACATTAATAGATATTTACTGAAAGAATTAGGAGTAGACCAAGCAAGAGCTACTAATTTTGAGATTTTTATCGAGATAGGAAAATGTGGGATTATTTCTCCATAATTATCAAGTAGGTTAGCTAAGTCAGGTAGCTTAAGAAATAGATTAGTTCATTTTCACGAATAAATGACCCAGTAGTAGTGCATGGAGTAATTGACATGGCATTACACTATTATCCAATTTATCAAAGGCAAATTACAAATTATATAGATTCGTTAGAGGTAGATAATGGCTAGAAAAAAGAAAAAATATGATGAGGAGTTTAAACAACTATCTTTATTCTATATGACAGAAATTCAGGAAAATATTAATCCCGAACCAATTGATGATTCAGATGATGATTGGTTAGAAGATGAAGAGTTAGGTCAGAGTTTTGAACAGACTAATCGAGATATCGAACCTACTCAAAAAGAATTACTCACTCTCAAACTTTTACGAGAAGCAATAATTACTGAAAATCCAGAGGATTTAGTAATCAGAGAATTTGCCGAATATGTATTACCTAATCTGCTGAAGTTTGCCATTGGAGTTACTGCGAAAGGAGGGAAATTTTTTGATAGAATCGACTCTCGACGAGAAGCGGCAGGCAAAGCAAAAGTTAGACGGGATAATGCAGGGGACCAATCTTTAAATACTCACATATTAAATGGATTATTTCCGGCAAATTTAATTGCTCAAAGATTAGAAGAATTAGACACCACAGTTAAGCGAGAAATGACGCGGGATAAAGAAATCAAACTGCGGATTTTAATTGCGGGTTTTATTCTCCATGACTTTGAGAAATTTCAATACGATCTATTTCCGGGAATGCCACAACAATATATAGATATAAACCAAAATCCTGACCAAGATATTCGGAAACTTTCTATCGCAGAACACAAAGAAATTTTTCAGGTAATAGTGCCATTATTGGGTTTAGATAAATTGATTAATCCCGAAAAACCGGAGGGGTGGGTTGAATATTTAGAAGATTTATTATTTATTGCCTATAACACTCAAAAACGTAACGATACTAATTTGAACTTATCCGAATCTGGGTTAAATCCAAAACTACGCGATCGCTCTCTTATCTGTCTATCAAATCTAACTCTTTTAGCGGACTTACTCTCATCTATTATTAAGCATCCTCAAGATGCAGAAAATTCTAGCCTCCATAATATTATTCATTTAGTTAGTGATGGAAAATTGGAACTTTCTTACCACAGCATCTCCGAAAATCGGGGCGTACTAACTAATATAGTTAATAATGCCGTTATGGCAGCCTATCAAAATATTAATACTGAGGAAGAAATCTATTATCAGCCATTACTATATTTACCGACTGGAGTTATTTACCTAACACAAAAAAATGCTCCACCCATCTCAGAGTCAGATTTACCGGAACTGGTTGTTAGTAAAATAAAAGAACTTTGTGCCAAGCAACTCCGACTCCGACAAACTGGATTTGGTAGAGACGGCAAAGGTATGAAATATGCTGAATATTACAACCTATTTTTTGACACGGTTGGTTTAATGGAAGTTGCCCTAGATGCCACTTTAAGAATTTTACATTCTGGCAAAAAATCTGTAGCTAAAAGTCGCAGCGACAATTTAGTAAAATTTCAGCAACAGCAAATTTTATCCGCAGATTATAATTTTCGATTTGACGACGATTTAAGAATTGACCAGATTGCCGAATTTGGAGATGTAGTAACTCGGAATATTTGGGGAGAAGTTGTTAATAATATAGATAAGGCAAGGAAGCAGAATAAAGATTTGCCAGAATTATCAGCAAACCTAGAAACGAAAAACTTAGTACATAGAATCGCCGAATACTGGGAACTTTCAGCATACATCCCCCAAATTAGGGAAATTCAAAAAATCAATGAAAGTCTCAAAGAGCAAAAATTGAAAGGTAATACTGGGGGAGTACCTTATGACTGGTATTTTTTAGCAGCCAAATATTTAGAAAATAATCCTGGAGTTGAGGATATAAAAGAAATTTGCCAGAAAACTATTTCTCATATTTCTCAACTCATTCAACCCGTACTAGAAAAATATAAATTTGCCGATGGTTGGGAAGATATTCGGGAATGGGTAAAGCAAGTCGTCATGTTACCTGAAAAAACAAAAATACCCACAACATCCGCAGAAAAATTTTTAGATGAATTGTCAAATTATCAGTTAGCTAAAAAACCCGGAAGAGGGCGAAAATTAATCTGTTCAATTTCCCATTCTCCATACTCAGTTACCGAACAAATGGAATCAGCAGTTTTGTTCACCCCCCAGGTTTATACCAACAAACAAATGTTAGGAGGTTCAAACGCTAAACGGAATATTTCTAGCATTGCCGGAATAGAAATGATGTTGCGTCAAATATTGATGAACCAAACTCAAGCAACCGGAAAAAAATTCGAGGATGGCAAATATCGGTATCTATATTTTTACCCTACCTATTACTGCACCCCCGAAACAAATAAATTCCTCCAAAAAACTTATAACGACATTGCCCAAACCAGATTCGATACCAGCATTAGAAATCATTTTATCGATCGAGACTTTCAGGCAAACTTTACCAGGGAAAAATACCAAAGTGTTGATACTTTCCTAATAGATGAAAACCTCCAACCCGAAAAAGACCGCACCTTTAAACTTTCCTACCCAGAAGACCAACCCTTGACATTTTATTTCATGGCCATGCCACCTGGCAGGGAGGCCACCGATACCGAATCTTGGGTAATGCCAAGTTGGTTAGCATTTGCCTTTCCGATGATATTGGACGTCAAAACCGTCGTCTCTGAGTCACCCATCCCACCTTTTAACGACGGCAGCGAATTTGAGGAGACCGTATTTCTAGATACCGCACCCCAAGCATTTCAGTCATTGGTTAGAGGCGATCGCTTCCGACTGGACTATATTTTGGAAGGTTGGCAGGAAAACGACAAGCAATATCCCGCTCCCCTAAATGTTTTGACTGCTACTTATGCCATCCATTTAGATGTAAATGCCAAAGTCGGGAAAGGTGGTTACGATGCCAACTGGGGCAAATTAACGGAACTCGCTAAAGATTTTGAAACCAGTCCCCTTTATATTTTTTCCTACTTAAATAGATGGGTAAGAAATCAAAAGGTCGAAACTGCCAGGATTGAAAAAATTAAGCTTTATACTTATTATTTTTATCCTTGTTTTGACCCGAATGTTAGATATAACCGAGAAAAGGAGAAATTAGAAATTATGACAAAAGAATCAAGTTTGAATCATCCACAAAAACTGACAGAATTGTATCGGGAATTTTATCGGGCAAATAAAAAGTATAATCCCAAAGCAAATGCTGTGTTGAAACCTATTGATATTGCTAAAGATGTAATTCTTAATGCTGACCCAAGTTTTCAGAATGAAACTTTAGTTAATGTCGTAGCTGCCGAGGTTTCTAAATTAATGGATAGAGTTCATGCTTCTACTGCTGAAGGTCGTTGGATATTTAGTAAAAGAGAAGAAGAAAGAGAGAAAATTTTGGAGTTTGCCAGTTATTTTGTCAAAGACGTTTTTTATGAAACTTTTGCAGGCGATCGTGCCCGTCTTGCCGGAAGACAAATTAATTTAATTCGCGATACTTGTGAGTTTCTTTATCGTCTGGAAAATGACAAAGAAAATCGAGAAACACCAAAGCAAGTAGATGATCAAAGTGAGTAATTTTGATTGTTGAGTTGAAGCGCAAAATCAAACTTACTATAACTTTCATTGGGAGGGAAAAATATTAATAGTTCATCTTTAAAACTTAACGTTAAAACTTCTTTAGTGTAAAAATGTAGGTTTGGTTGAAGTATGGAAACCCAACATCACCTTTTCCCAAGTAATCAAGAACTTATCAACTAAAAAAAACAAAATTTATCATGGCAACTCTCAAGTTAATTTCCATAAATAGTAAAAATGTAGGTTGGGTTGAGGTATGGAAACCCAACATAACCTTTTCTAACTAATCAAGAACTTATCAACTCAAAAAAACAAAATTTATCATGGCAACTCTCAAGTTAATTTCCATAAATAGTAAAAATGTAGGTTGGGTTGAAGTATGGAAACCCAACATCATCTTTTCTAACTAATCAAGAACTTATCAACTAAAAAAAACGAAATTTATCATGGCAACTCTCAAGTTAATTTCCATAAATAGTAAAAATGTAGGTTTGGTTGAAGTATGGAAACCCAACATCATCTTTTCTAACTAATCAAGAATTTATCAACTAAAAAAAACGAAATTTATCATGGCAACTCTCAAGTTAATTTCCATAAATAGTAAAAATGTAGGTTTGGTTGAAGTATGGAAACCCAACATCATCTTTTCTAACTAATCAAGAATTTATCAACTAAAAAAAACGAAATTTATCATGGCAACTCTCAAGTTAATAACTCCCGTAGATAGCAAAGTAAAAATGTAGAAACCCAATATAACCTTTTCCCAACTAACCAAGAACTTATCAACTAAAAAGAACAAAATTTATCATGGCAACTCTCAAGTTAATTTCCATAAATAGTAAAAATGTAGGTTTGGTTGAAGTATGGAAACCCAACATCATCTTTTCTAACTAACCAAGAACTTATCAACTAAAAAGAACAAAATTTATCATGGCAACTCTCAAGTTAATTTCCATAAATAGTAAAAATGTAGGTTTGGTTGAAGTATGGAAACCCAACATCATCTTTT
>JAXHSW010000209.1:10025-10643 GCA_034190295.1 Cyanobacteriota bacterium
CTAACTAATCAAGAATTTATCAACTAAAAAAAACGAAATTTATCATGGCAACTCTCAAGTTAATTTCCATAAATAGTAAAAATGTAGGTTTGGTTGAAGTATGGAAACCCAACATCATCTTTCCCAACTAATCAAGAACTTATCAACTAAAAAGAACAAAATTTATCATGGCAACTCTCAAGTTAATTTCCATAAATAGTAAAAATGTAGGTTTGGTTGAAGTATGGAAACCCAACATAACCTTTTCTAACTAATCAAGAACTTATCAACTCAAAAAAACGAAATTTATCATGGCAACTCTCAAGTTAACAACTCCCTGAGATAGCAAAGTAGAAATGTAGGTTGGGTTGAAGTATGGAAACCCAACATCATCTTTTCCCAACTAACCAAGAATTTATCAACTAAAAAAAAACAAAATTTATCATGGCAACTCTCAAGTTAATTTCCATAAATAGTAAAAATGTAGGTTTGGTTGAAGTATGGAAACCCAACATAACCTTTTCCCAACTAACCAAGAATTTATCAACTAAAAAAAAACAAAATTTATCATGGCAACTCTCAAGTTAATTTCCATAAATAGTAAAAATGTAGGTTTGGTTGAAGTATGGAAACCCAACA
>JAXHSW010000209.1:10743-15647 GCA_034190295.1 Cyanobacteriota bacterium
TAACCTTTTCTAACTAATCAAGAACTTATCAACTCAAAAAAACAAAATTTATCATGGCAACTCTCAAGTTAATAACTCCCGTAGATAGCAAAGTAAAAATGTAGAAACCCAATATAACCTTTTCCCAACTAACCAAGAACTTATCAACTAAAAAGAACAAAATTTATCATGGCAACTCTCAAATTAATAACTCCCGTAGATAGCAAAGTAAAAATGTAGAAACCCAACATAATCTCTGCAAAATAATAAGTAATTTATCAGGAAGAAATTAATCATGGAAACTCTTAAGTTAACAACTCGCGTAGATAGGGAGAGAAGCTTGACAATAAAACTTCCCAAAGATTTAGCAGACAGAGACCTAGAAATAATTCTGGTTTATCAACATAAGGAATTAGAAAAGTCTGCTAAAACACCTAAAGAATTAGGTTAGCTTCCAGGCTTTTTTGAAAAAACTGCTAGTTGTTGAGCTGATGAAAATTTAGTGAGATATCCACAAGGTGAATATGAAAGCTGAGACAATATAAGGAGAGAAAGTACGCAAGATACAAAATTTAGCAACCTATCCCTCAAATTAATCTTTTAATGTTGGGTTTATCCTAACGGATAAGCTGGCGCTAACGTTTCTCAACCCAACCTAAAATAACTGTCATTGCCAGGGGAAATATTAACAGTTAATCTGTCGAATTCAGTATTAATACCCCGAAGCAATCTCATCAATTTCAAATTTTTTCATTGAATAACTGTCATTGCCAGGAAAAATATTAACAATTAATCTGTCAAACTTAGTATTAATACCCTCAAAGCAATCTCATCAACTTCAAATTTTTTCATTGCCAAGAAACTTTCAATAGGAGACCAAAAACAATGACATTTCTCAAATCCGTTGACTCTAAATTTTTCCTCGACAAAATTCCCTACAAACCAATGGGAAAATACGTTCACTTCCTGACAATTCGCATTACCGAATCTTATCCTTTATTTCAAACAGACGGAGAATTAAATAAAGCCAGGGTAAGAGCAGGAATTAATAATAAAAATCCTATCAGTCGCCTGAGTATGTTTAAAAGAAAACAATCTAGTCCAGAACGTTTAATAGGTAGGGAATTACTCCGAAATTATGGCTTTATGGCCGCTGAAGATTGCGAATATAACGTTAAATTTGCAATGGATAATCCCGATTGTATTATTTATGGTTTTGCCATAGGTGACTCTGGTTCGGAAAAGTCAAAAGTTATGGTAGATACTGCCTTTTCAATTACTGCTTTTGACGAATCTCACGAAACTTTTACTCTTAATGCTCCCTTTGAAAATGGCACTATGACATCTAAGGGAGAAAATAATTCTAAACCGGGAGAAGTTACGAGTCGAATTAATCAGCAAGACCATATTAAACCCCAGGTTTTTTTTCCTAGTATTGTTACTTTGAAAGACCCCACCGAAGCAAATTTTTTGTATGTGTTTAATAACATTCTCCGCACCCGTCATTATGGAGCGCAAACCACCCGGACGGGAAGAGTAAGAAATGAATTAATAGGAGTAATTTTTGCTGATGGAGAAATTGTGAGTAATTTACGTTGGACTCAGGCAATTTATGATATTTTGCAAGCTGAGGAAAAGTTGAATATTCGCGACCCATTAGATGAGGATGATGTAATTAATTCTGCTCAAAAAGGAATAGAAAATTTAATGGCAGAGGAATTTATTGTGCATAGCGATCTTGTGGGAGAAAAATTTGCTGAGTTATTGCAGGAAGTTAAGACAGTTATTGGTAATGAAGAGGGGTTAAAAGGGATGCTGAAAAAAGCAGATGATGAAGCTAAGGAATATGCAAAAGTACATATTAAAGGGAAAAATCCAGAGATTGAGAATAAAGGTAAAGGCAAAACAACTGCTAAGAAAAAATAATAGCTATAGGAGTAGAAGTAAAAATTAGTATATTTTCCTTCTTCCTTTTTACCTCTTCCTTCTGAAATAAGAGTAGAAGTAAAAATTAGTATATTTTCCTTCTTCCTTTTTACCTCTTCCTTCTGAAATAAGAGTAGAAGTAAAAATTAGTATATTTTCCTTCTTCCTTTCTCCTTCTTCCTTCTGAAATAAGAGTAGAAGTAAAAATTAGTATATTTTCCTTCTTCCTTTCTCCCTCTTCCTTCTGAAATAAGAGTAGAAGTAAAAATTAGTATATTTTCCTTCTTCCTTCTGAAATAAGAGTAGAAGTAAAAATTAGTATATTTTCCTTCTTCCTTCTGAAATAAGAGTAGAAGTAAAAATTAGTATATTTTCCTTCTTCCTTTTTCCCTCTTCCTTCTGAAATAAGAGTAGAAGTAAAAATTAGTATATTTTCCTTCTTCCTTCTGAAATAAGAGTAGAAGTAAAAATTAGTATATTTTCCTTCTTCCTTTTTCCCCTCTTCCTTCTGAAATAAGAGTAGAAGTAAAAATTAGTATATTTTCCTTCTTCCTTTTTCCCTCTTCCTTCTGAAATAAGAGTAGAAGTAAAAATTAGTATATTTTCCTTCTTCCTTTTTCCCCTCTTCCTTCTGAAATAAGAGTAGAAGTAAAAATTAGTATATTTTCCTTCTTCCTTTTTCCCCTCTTCCTTCTGAAAAAATGACCCTAATATATCGCCTAGAAATAGAACTCCACGACAACCTATATTTTGCCACTCGCGAAATAGGTAGACTATATGAAACCGAACCTGTAATTCATAATTATGCCCTCTGTTATGCTTTAGGATTAATAGATAGTGAAATTTATTCAACTCGCGTTCCTGAAGAACATACTTATCGTTATTTTTGCCCAGAACAAATGCCAAAATACGAGCAACATTTAACCCCACTAAATCAGCAAAAAATATATGTAACTCCTGGGCGATCGCTCTCCCATTCTACTAATCTAAATACTTGGAAATATGCCGATAACCGCTATCACGTTGAAATGCAAAAAACCCAGAAAAATATTCCCAGTTTTGGCAGAAATAAAGAAATAGCTCCAGAAAGCATTTTTGAGTGTTTTATCATTTCTGAAAAATCTCTAAAACTGGCAAAATGGATTCGTTTAGGAAAGTGGATGAGTAAGGCAGAAGTTAGAGTCGAAGAAACTCTAGATTTAAAAGCTTCAACTACTGAAAAAGAGTTTAATTTTCCTTTCCCTTTAAATCCCTTAGATGTAATGTTTTCCCATAAAGTGATTAGTTATGATGTTGTGAATATGCCTCCTGTAAGTCTGATTAAAAATGTCAAACTCAAAGGGCAATATTACAGATTTAATAATATAGATATTCCCGCTCAGATGGAATATTGTTTTAGTGTGGCTTAAAAAGTTACAGCAGATTCTACCTTGGTGAGGTACATTTATCGCGAGCAAGATGCCCACACTACAAAAATTTAATTGTTAATCTTTGTACTTTATATACTTGGAATATGCTTTCAATAATTGATAATGGATAATTGATAATTACCTCTCCCTAAAACGGATAGGATTGAATAAAAGGAAAAAATTGATTCTCTTGGTCGATTGGATATGGCGAGGAAACCTCGCCATCCCTCGACCGCTTTTTTCCCCTTTCAAGGGGAGCCTTCAAGGCGTGAATTATTTAATTATTTAATTATTAATTCTTCGGTAAAAATGTAGGTTTGATTGTAAGCATTCAGCAGTCCGCAGGAAATGCTTACGTTTAATTTCGCTCCTAAACCCAACATCATCTATTATCTTGTCGTAAATTTCATACTTTTTATTGGTGGGTTACGGCGAAATATATAAGTTAATTTGAAATCCTCTAAATTATCTCTCTCTAATCCACCCTACAGAAATTTCACACTTTTAAACGTAGGTTGGGTAAAGGAAAAAAACCCAACATCTAACATCTTATTTAACTCTGATAAAATGTTCTTTATTTTCGTCTGAAACTTCATACTTTTTATTGGTGGGTTACGGCAGAATATATAAATTAATTTCAAATCCCCTAATTTATTTGCGTCTAACCCACCCTACAGAAATTTCACACTAAAATCTTACTTTTGACTTTGAACTTTTAACTTTTAACTTCCAATGCCATATAGTCTTGTCCTTAACCTAATACCTCAATCTCCCATTCCTACAGGATATCTCACAGGTAGACATCTCCATGCTTTATTCTTAACTTTAGTCAATTCCGTCGATGAAAATTTAGCCGATCGCCTCCATGAATCTACTGGTAATAAACCTTTTACTGTTAGTCCTTTACAAACTAAAAAACACTACTCAAAAAGTCGCAACAATTCTCTCCAATGGCAACATAAAAAATTTATTCCATCAGATACTAATTGTTGGTGGCGTATATCTCTTTTAGATGACAATTTATTCAGCGAATTAACTAAACTTTGGTTGAATATTAATTCCGACCAACCTTGGCATTTAGGTCCGGCAAATTTAAACATTATTAGTATTCTGAGTACGCCGAAATCTAATCAACCTTGGGTGGGTTCTTTTTCTTATCAAGAAATCTATGAAAATGCTTCTGATTCTCAGAGGATTATTACTTTAAATTTTGCTACTCCTACTTGTTTTCGACAAGGGAGTTATGATACGCCGATGCCTACTAAAGATTGTGTGTTTAATTCTCTATTGAATCGTTGGGATAAATATAGTGGGATGGAATTTTTTGAAATTCCACTTGAATCTATTTATCCTAGTTATATTGATATTAATACAGAAATTGTTGCTGATTCTCGAAGTAAGTTTATTGGCGTTGTCGGTGAAGTTACTTATCGAATTTTTGGAGATATTTCACCAGATAAAATTAAACAAATAAATGCTTTAGCTGACTTTGCTATTTATTGTGGTTTGGGGAGAAAAACTCCTATGGGAATGGGAATGACAAGGAGGAGGAGTAGGGGAGTGGGGGAGTAGGGGAGTAGGGGAGAGAGG
>JAXHSW010000021.1:0-34481 GCA_034190295.1 Cyanobacteriota bacterium
AGCCTCCCCCTTTTAGGGGGATGAAAAAATATTCAATGAGCGTATTTTCGTTTTCTCCGGCTTTAGCGGTCGGTACTGATAACTGATAACTGATAACTGATAACTGATAACTGAAATGACCTTTCCAATTTTGGGCAAGTTTATCTTGTTTTCTTGAATGCAGTCTTGCTTGATTTGAGGATAACAAAAGCTCCGTTCATTAATTGATAATTGATAATTACAAGAAGGTTTTAACCGTTACGGAATTGAATATAAGGAAATATCAAGTACACTTTTTTTCCCGTTAAAAGGGTCGGCTTCAAGGCGCGAATTATTTAATTATTAATTATTAATTATTAATTATTAATTATTCGGTAACGTCCTTTTCCCTTAAACCTTGGTTTTCCTGATTTATGTCCATTTTTATCTGCTTTCAACCATCTGTCAAAGGCAAGTTTTACTCGTTTTATGCAATCTTGTAACACCTGAGAATGAATTAGCTTGTAGTCAGGAAATTTGTCTTTGGTATTGACCAAATCTTTTTTTTGAGAGTAATAATCTGGATTATCTCTGAGTCTTGGAATTGGCATCCACCTTGGGGCAGGCGTTAACTGGACAACGGTTTTCTGACCACCACTCAAACCGCTCGCCTAACCGATAGTTGTACTGCCAACGCAACAATTCCAACCACAATTCTATTGTGGCTATTTGTTCTTTGTTGGGCCTTAATTTATATTGGTAGGCAGTCCGCATTACTATCAACATAAGGTTCGATGATTGTTATGATAACATCAACTTTCTCCTCTTGAGCAAAAAGCAATATTTGTAAATTAATGGGGCATTGAATCCCATTAATTTACCGCCGATTCATCCGCCAAATCAGAGATTATGGCGCGAGGCTTCTCGACGATTTAGCTAAAAAGGTAGTGCATAGAATTAGGTATTGAAAGCTTGGGTTGCTCATCCCCTTTCCCCTCCGGAATGCTCCGCTTTCCGCGTAAAGCTGACCGCTGAACTGCTGAACTGCTGAAAGCTTTTTAATAATTGTAATTGCCTTATTTTAGAATTAATAGTGGTTCGACCGAATATTCAATAATCTAAATTTTTTATACTTTATGCTAAAAGCAGAGCCTACTTACACATTTCCTGAATCTAATCATCCTATAGTTAAATCACTATTCCATCATAGTGACCAGGAACTATTGACCTTATTTCAAAACTATCCAGACCAAGGAAAATACTTCGTAACAATTTTTTGTCGCTATGGTATGATTGTCCAAACTTTAATTCAACATTCCGTGCGCTCCCCCGTTCAAGCAGATTATCTATTTGCCCAAACTTGGCAACATATATTTTATGAACTGCGTGGCCTAGATTTACGAGAGGGGGCAGACCCAAGCAACGAAAATACTACTCTCCAGAATTGGTTAATAAATGTTACAGCTATTAGTCTTAACGAAGTAGAAATCCCTCCTGTTGAATCAATTCGTTATTCTTTACAGGTGGCTCCACCGCCTTTATGGTGTTATGTTAGGCAAGTATTAGACCAGTTAGATGCACTCCTGCGTTTGATTCTGTTAATGTCTGAGACTTTCCACTGGAGTGAAACAAGAATTGCAGCATATCTCCAAGCTGAGGGAGAAACTATTTCATCTCAGGAGGTAAAATCTTTGTTGCAGCAGGGACACCATTATCTACAGAATAATTTACCAGAGGATATTCAAGCTATCTATTTTAATGATGATATGGAACAGGTTAGTACGAATATAAATCAGTTTCTCCAAGTTTCAAAAGAACCAAAATCCTGATGTACTTAAGGTCATTTCAGTTATCAGTTATCAGTTATCAGTACCTAAGGCTGTTTGCGCAGCATGACCTAAGAAAGCTTTATGATTGACATCAGAAATATTCTCTTTTTTTTATCCCCTTAACATGGGGAAAATATTGACCAAAATTTTTCGGTCAAGACTGCGCTATGTTCATTAATTGATAATTGATAATGGATAATTGATAATTACCTCTGGTTAAAACTGTTACGGAATTGAATCTAAGGAAATATTATTTCTTTTTTTTCCCTTTAAAAGGGGAGGCTTTAAACCAGAATTATTTAATTATTAGTTATTAATTATTCGGTAATGGTATAAGTCCTTCCGTAATTAACCTAGTGCAGGATGGCAGAAATAACTAACCAGTTACAAAATCCTAAAACAATTACAAATAAATACTTTTAACTTTTAACTTTTGACTTTTGACTTCCGGGTAGCGGCATCCGCGTAGCGACCCTAGTTCAAAAATACTCCTCCTCCCCCAGTAATATTTAGTGACTTAGTATCTAAATCAAAATTTTCTGTGGAATTAAACCTCACCTCTAATACCCTAGGAGAAATACCTTGAGGACTTACTAATAATAACCCTCCATCAGGACGTTGGTAGGTTAACGTTAGTGGGATTGGCAATTCATATATTTCTACTACTGACCTTTCTCCTAGAGTCCTATGTCGGCCACCAATTACCTGATATTTAATTACAGCATCCGTTTGATTAATCAATCTTAGAGTAATGAGACCTTCCACAGGCGTAACTCTACCCGCAGGTTCAGGAAATTGTGGTGGTGTTTGATTAATATCTTGTTGCTGGCCAGCAGGGTTTCCTACATTAGGGGGTTGACGGCGAGGAGGCTCACTTCTCTCTGGTTCGGCCTCTACTGGTTTTCCTTGGCCACTAGGTGGCTGACTAGCAGGAGGTTGACGACGACGAGGTTCTGTATTCTCTTCTACTTCAGCAGGTTCTTTTGTTGAAGGTTGAGTAGGTGGCTTAGTAGTGCCAGGGGGAGGTCCTCCAGCTAGAGCAACTGTAATTAGTCCCATCATTAAACTGCTACAAACGGTACTAACGATCGGAGTTTTTTCAACAAGTTTAGAAAGGTATTGAATCATAATCTCCTGAGATGTTGAATCAGAGGTCATTTCAGTTATCAGTTATCAGTTATCAGTTATCAGTCAATACAGTTTCCTACCGAATGCTGCGCAAACAGATAAGACCAAAACTCATAAGGTATGGAACTATTAGATGAGGTTTTCAGATGACAGAACTGCCAAAAAAAATCCTTCAATAATACTACACTAGATAAGTTAAACGTTCTTGTAAATCAAATATTAATCTGACTCCGATCGATCGTTAAAGTAACTGTGGCCATAGTACTAAATTGAGGATGACTCTCGATGGATATGATGACTAGCGATCGCTCTACTACTTCTACGACATGAATTCAACAATTAATTATTAATTATTAATTATTAATTATTAATTATTACCTCTCCTTGAAAACGGATAGGATTGACTAAAAGGAAAATTTTTTCTTGTTTCTCCTTTAAAGGAGAGGCTTTAAACCTTAATTATTCGGTAAAGTATCGTCGATAAGTTCGATCGAGGTATTATTTATCACCTACATTCTGCAAGTAGGGATTTGGTTTAGGAAAGGAGCAATTAAATTGTTGTTCATAAATTAATAGAAGTTTTGTTTCAATCCCTCAGTAGGGATTTGGTTTAGGAAAGAATTTAATATTTGATAGGAATTTTGATGGCATTGAAGGTTTCAATCCCTAAGTAGGGATTTGGTTTAGGAAAGTCAACATTGCGTTGTCTAATTATTTGCGATGTAGTAGAAAGTTTCAATCCCTAAGTAGGGATTTGGTTTAGGAAAGTGGAAGGGAGTTACTGAGATATTGTTTTGCGACTGAGTTTCAATCCCTAAGTAGGGATTTGGTTTAGGAAAGGCAAAGTTTCTTTTGATAGAGCCTTTTCCAGCATTAGTGTTTTAATCCCTAAGTAGGGATTTGGTTTAGGAAAGGACATCATAGTTTCAATCCCTAAGTAGGGATTTGGTTTAGGAAAGAGTTCCGGTCTAGAAGCCTCACACAGCAAGGGTTCCAGACCCCCAAATATACACGCCCCTTTGATTAAAATATCAACAAGGCAAAATTCACCAAAATGACAAGGCTCAAACCCTTACTAGACAAGGCACATACACGGGTCAACGTTAGCGAAGCTTTGCGTTAGCAAAAGAATCAGGGTTTGAGCGATTCTGGGAGGTGCGTATGTGGGAGATCGTGCAAAGATGAAAAACCATCTTTTAACAACTCAATCCACATAAGAATTAACTAAAAAATTACTACTATTTATTTGTCAAGGTTCTTAATGCTTTTGATCATAACTCTTGCCAATATAATTTCTCAATTAAAGTTTTGTGTGGCTTTACCGAGATTGATGGAAACCCACCCCTGCCCTTCCCAGGAGGGGAATTTGGGGAGATTCGTAATTAGTACAATATTTTTGTATTTCATATTTTTAGATTTTAGATTGGTTTTTGTTGTGGCGATCGCTCGCTATAGATAGTGTGAATCATAGTTTTTTTTTACTATAGCGCCTGGGTTTTTAGATTTTAGATTAGTTTTCTTTGTGGCGATCGCTATTTTCAACTATAGCGCCTGGGTTTTTAGATTTTAGATTAGTTTTCTTTGTGGCGATCGCTATAGATATATATATATAGATAGATAGTGTGAATCATAGATTTTTTCAACTATAGCGCCTGGGTTTTTAGATTTTAGATTAGTTTTCTTTGTGGCGATCGCTATAGATACTGTGAATCATAGTTTTTTTCAACTATAGCGCCTGGGTTTTTAGATTTTAGATAAGTTTTCTTTGTGGCGATCGCTATAGATACTATAGCGCCTGGGTTCTTAGATTTTAGATTAGTTTTCTTTGTGGCGATCGCTATAGATACTATAGCGCCTGGGTTTTTAGATTTTAGATTAGTTTTCTTTGTGGCGATCGCTATAGATACTATAGCGCCTGGGTTTTTAGATTTTAGATTAGTTTTCTTTGTGGCGATCGCTACGGGTAAATGCTCAAACTTAGTCAGGGATTACTTCTGACTTCTAACTTTTGATTTTTTAATTTTAATTTTAATTTCTAACTTTTGACTTAAATTAATGGCCATGAATCTACGAAAAAATGGTGTTTAAAAGCCTTTCCTAACGGAATGCTGCGCAAACAGATGCCTAATTATATGCACAAATTTTTCGGCTGATAGCTGATAGCTGATAGCTGATAGCTAGTTAAGATATGATCGTATTGATTAAAAAATGTTAATAAGCGTTAACTGATGTTCATATCTTCTCAAGGCATAATCAAGCTCAAAAAATCCCTCAAACAGAGAGTATTTTTTGGCAATGAACCGACACCGGAACTCATAGCCATATTGCTTGTTTACTTCGTCCAAGGAGTTTTAGGGTTGGGACGTCTTGCTGTCAGTTTCTTTCTTAAAGATGAATTGGCCATGAGTCCCGCTGAAGTATCGGCAATGTTGGGCGTTGTCGTCATACCGTGGATGATTAAACCTGTTTTTGGGTTTATTTCCGACGGAGTGCCAATATTAGGTTATCGACGACGACCTTATATGATTTTTTCTGGCATATTGGGGGCGTTTTCTTGGGTAGCATTGGCAAAATGGGTACATACTCCACTAGCAGCTACAGGAGCGATCGCTCTTAGTTCTTTATCGGTGGCTATTAGTGATGTAATAGTTGATTCTTTAGTTGTACAAAGAGTGCAAAAAGAATCTGTTAGTAGTACGGGTTCTCTACAATCTTTATGTTGGATAGCTTCAGCATTAGGGGGGCTAATAACTGCTTATTTGAGTGGTTATTTACTGGAGCATTTTAGCAATCAAACTGTATTTTTAATGACAGCTATTTTTCCTTTAATTGTTTCTGCTGTAGCCTGGTTAATTAATGAAGAAAAAGTTACTATTGGGATTAATTTTGACAATGTAAAACAGCAAATCAAACAGGTAAAAGTAGCTGTTACAAAAAAATCAATTTTATTACCAACCGCTTTCCTTTTTATTTGGCAGGCAACCCCTAATTCTGAGTCAGCTTTCTTTTTCTTTTCCACAAATGAATTAGGATTTCAACCAGAATTTTTAGGCAGGGTACGGTTAGTTACAAGTATTGCAGCTTTAATAGGTGTTTGGCTATTTCAACGCTTTTTTAAATCTGTTCCTTTTCGGAAAATTTTCGGATGGTCTATAGTTATTTCTGCTGTTTTAGGAATGACTACCTTACTGTTAGTTACTCATGCTAACCGCAGTCTAGGTATCGATGACCATTGGTTTAGTTTAGGAGATAGTTTAGTGCTAACAGTAATGGGAGAAATTGCTTTCATGCCTGTATTAGTTTTAGCTGCTAGACTTTGCCCACCGGGAGTAGAAGCAACTCTGTTTGCTTTATTAATGTCTATCTATAATTTAGCTGGACTTATCTCCCATGAAGGTGGTGCATTGTTAATGCATTGGTTAGGAGTTACAGAGACAAATTTTGATAATTTGTGGTTGTTAATAGTTATCACTAACCTATCTACCTTATTGCCATTATTTTCACTAAATTGGTTGCCCGCAGCCAATGCTCAAATGGAGGAAAAAGAAGAGGAAAATATTAATTCTCTACCAGTATTAGAGTTGGATTCTATCTGAAATGGAGCGAGTGAGGAATTCCGGTATAATCTCCGATTTACCGGGGGATAAATCGCGACCAAACAAACAATGAGCACTCCATTGAGATAGAATTATGAGACAATAGAAATATGCTCACACTAACCTACGAATTTAAGTTAATCCCCTCTCAGCAACAGATTGCCATCATAGAAGATATGCTGGCGGTCTGTAGGAAGGTGTGGAATTATGCCTTGAGAGAGCGCAAAGACTGGATAAACAGTAGGAAATGTGCGGTTAATTCTTGCTCATTGTATCAAGAGTATATAATCCCTGGGGATGCACCATACCCTAACTACAGGGTACAAGTGGCCAACTTAACAAAAGCAAAAAAAACTAACCCAGAGCTAAAAAGAACAAATGCTCAAGTCTTACAGCAAGTTCTCAAGACTTTAGAAAGAGCATTTAGCAACATGAAACAGCAGGGTTATGGCTTTCCTCGTTTTAAGAACAAGTACAGAATGAGGTCCTTTGTCTTCCCTCAGTTTAAAAATAATCCCATCTCAAATGAGTATATAAAACTTCCTCAAATTGGGTTAGTTCAGATGAGATTATCTAGACCAATACCAGAAGGATTTAAACTGAAACAGGTAAGAGTGGTCAGACGAGCTAGTGGGTATTTTGTCATGTTATCTCTACAAAGTCCTGTGAGTATTCCGGATACCCCTGCTTCTGGACACCCGCTAGGGATTGATATTGGACTTGATAAATTCTTAGCAACTTCTGATGGTGAGTTAACTGAACGTCCAAAGTTTTTAACCAAACTACACAGCAAGTTGAAATTACTGCAACGTAGGTTAAAGTTAAAATCTAAGGGGTCAGCAAATCGACATCAACTTAACCAAAAGATAGCCAGACTTCATCAAAAAATCTCAGATACCCGAAAAGACTTTCACTTTAAGCTAGCTCATCATTTATGTGACCAAGCAGGAATGATATTTGTAGAAGACCTAGACTTGAGAACCTGGGCTAAAGGAATGTTAGGTAAACACACCTTAGATGCAGGGTTTGGCCAGTTCTTCAATATCTTGGCTTGGGTATGCAGGAAACGAGGGGTTTATTTTGGCCAGGTAGACTACAAATATACCAGTCAAATTTGTCCAAATTGTGGAGCGCATACAGGCAAGAAAGATTTGTCTGAGCGGGAACATAAATGTCCTGAATGCCAATACGAAATCAATCGGGATGTAGCAGCAGCAAAAGTTATTTGTCATCGAGGTGTCACTGCGGTCGGACAGATCGTAGCAGAAATTGACGCTCGTTGGCGTACTGTCGGGGACTGGCCACAGTCTAGATAAGTGCCACTCAAGCAGTAAACCTAAATCGTGAGGTTTGGGAATCTCTCGTTATAATCTTTGATTTAACGGGAGAGGATGTCAATATTGCGTATGGCAAAACAATAGTGAATAAATTTTTAGTTTCTGATTTGTAATTAAGTCAGATTTTTTTTGTGTTGAGCGATCGCCTTTAGTTTCATTTCCTCAAATTTATATTTCGTGTAAAACTTTAAACAGTTGAGAAATTAGGATTTAATTATGACAAATTTACAAATTGAAAAATCTACATCTTATACCCGTGAAGACTGGCAAAAAGGATATGAATCTCAACCTAATGAATATAGTTATTGGATTGATAATATAGAAGGAGAAATACCAGCAGATTTGAATGGTACTTTTTTCCGCAACGGACCCGGTTTATTAGATATTAATGGTCAGGCGATCGCTCATCCTTTTGATGGGGATGGAATGGTTTGTGCTATTGGTTTTAAAAATGGTCGTGCCTACTTCCGAAATAGCTTTGTTAAAACGGAAGGTTATGTGGCAGAAAAAGCAGCAGGAAAAATTCTCTATCGAGGTGTTTTTGGTACTCAAAAACCTGGTGGTTGGTTAGCTAATATTTTCGACCTAAAAACTAAAAATATTGCCAATACTGGTATTCTTTATTGGGGCGATAAACTTTTGGCATTGTGGGAAGGAGCAGAACCCCATCAGTTAAATCCAAATACATTAGAAACTATTAAACTTGATGATTTAGATGGAATTTTAGAACCAGGTCAAGCTTTTTCTGCTCACCCCAGAATTGAGAAAGGAAAGAATGGGAAAGGAGATGTTTTAGTTAACTTTTCTGTAAAGCCTGGTTTATCGAGTACCATCACTATTTTTGAGTTTAATAGTCAGGGAAAATTATTAAAACGTTACTCTCATTCAATTTCTGGTTTTGCCTTTTTACACGATATGGTAATTACTCCAAATTACTGTATCTTTTTCCAAAATCCTGTTACTTTGAATCCTATTCCTTTCTTCTTAGGACTGCGAAGTGCTGGTCAATGTCTGAAATTTTCACCTAATAAATCAACGCAAGTTATTTTAATTCCTCGTGATGGTAGTAAAGAGATAAAAATTTTGGAAACTGAGCCTTGTTTTGTCTTTCATCATGCTAATGCTTGGGAAGAAAATGGGGAAATTTATGTAGATTCTATTTGTTATGAATCTTTCCCACAAGTTGACCCCAATGCTGGTTTTAAAGATGTAGATTTTGACTCAGTTCCAGAAGGTCAATTATGGAGATTTAAGATTAATATTGCTCAGGAAAATGTGGAAAGTAAAGTAGTAGAAAGTCGTTGTTGTGAGTTTCCAACTTTACATCCGAATAATGTAGGAAAAGCTTATCGATATTTGTTTATTGGCGCTACGGAAATTCCCACAGGAAATGCTCCTTTACAAGCAATATTAAAGATTGATTGGCAAACAGGAGAACGTCAAATTTTTAGTGTTGCACCGCGAGGTTTTGCCGGAGAACCTTTATTTGTTCCTTTTCCGAATGGGGTGAATGAGGATGATGGTTGGTTGTTGATGTTGATGTATGATGCGGCGGAACATCGGTCGGATGTTGTGATTTTAGATGCTAGAGATTTGAATAAAAAACCTGTGGCGAAGTTGCATTTAAAGCATCATATTCCTTATGGTTTACATGGGAGTTTTACGCCTCATTATTTTGGGGAGTAATTAGTATTTCAGGTAAGTCAATCATTAAGTTGTAAAATATAATTCAATGTAGGGGTAAACGGTTGTTTGCTCCTACTATTTTTATTTAAGCTTACTATCTATTTCAGTTATAAATTATCCACTAACAAACTTAGCTAAAATGACAGAAGAAAAACCTCTAACGAACTTAGCTCAAATGACAAACAATAAACCTAATACAAAAGCAGTAGAAGTGAATGGGATTCGCTTTGAAATTCGATTGAATAATTCTGTAATTCCTCTACCTCCAAGAGAAGAAGAAGAAGAAGTACCTGGGGAAGAAGAAGATATATTTGCTAAAGATGATGATGATGATACTCCAGGAATAGAGTTTGAAATCATTATCACCAATAACACATCTGAGACCTTTTACTTTGCTTTTCATAATAATTTAATACCCAAATTGATAGCATCTGATGGTCAGATTTTCGATGGAGGCCATGTTACAGATTGGATGAGACTTCCTATAGAATCTGATTTTCTGTTATCAAGACCAGGAGAGACATTAACTTTTACTCAACCTATTTTTCTATATCATACCGGAGATGATTTCAGATTGAGTTTTAATGTTCTAGAAGGTGGAGCATGGACAGTTTCTGAAATTAATAATCCAGGAACCTACAAGTTGCAATTTACATACAAAAGTGTTGCATCTGTAATTAAAGTAGATACAGAAGAAGGGACAAGAAAGAAAATTGAAAATATTTGGATGGGGGAAGTAGACTTACCTACTCTGGAACTTCAGCTAGTCGATGAATCAATCTAACTCCACATTAATAGTTAAAAAAAACAAAAATTGTGTTCTAACTTTTTCTTGATAGTTATACAAATAAAACTGAAAATTCAGCAATATCTACTATTGCTTTTATCAATTATATTAGGATCAATTATATGTACATTGTTATTCAATTCCTAATATTTTTCCTTTCAGGTCTGGTTGCTATTTCACTCATCAATTATCCACTAACGAACTTAGCTCAAATGGCAGAAGAAAAACCTCACACAACAGCAGTAGAAGTAAATGGTATTCGCTTTGAAATTCGATTAAAAAATCATGTAATTCCTCTGCCACCTAAAGAAGAAAATGCCATGACAGAAGTAGAGTTTGAGATTGTGGTGATAAACAATACATCTAATACCTTTTACTTCGACTTTGGGGATGGCTTTACACCATTACTGATGAAAGCTAATGGTGAAATAATCCCTGGAGGTAGCGGTTCAGATTGGAGAGGTCAAGCCATAGAATCTCATTTTCGGTTATCTAAGCCAGGAGAAACAGTGAGTTTTGTTGACTATTACGTTGTTGCCTACGATGAAGAGGAGTATATATGTCGCTTCGGTACTGAACGAGGAACATGGTGGGTATCTGAAGCTGTTGATGCAGGAAACTATGAGTTCGAGTTTACCTATAGAAATGATGAATCTGCCTTGAAAGTTGGACTTCTTCGTGGGGGCAACAAAATACTTGACAACATTTGGACAGGAGAAGTTGTTTTACCTGTTCTAGAGTTTCAGCTAGTTGATAAACCTATCTAACTCACAATTAAATTTTTCGACAGATAAAAGTTCGCTAATTTTTGAGGATATAGTTATGCCCATAAAACTGAAACTTCAGCAATGTCTACTATTGCTGTTATCAACTCCATTATTAATCGCAATAACTCCAGAATCAACTCCTGCTTTCACAATTAAGCAGAAAACTAAAATCAACAATAATTTTTCTGATTACTCTTTCTTTTATGATAAATCCCACAAACTAGAGGGAATAGGTGTAACAACTTTAGGTGCAAGCAATCCATTCACCCCTTGGTCACAAAAAAACTTTTCACCATTCCTTACTCCAATTAAACGAGGAGGTACGGCAGGACTCCTAGAAGAGTTGAAACTCTATATGGATGAAGGTTGGACTTTTACGAAAGGCCGTAACCTAAAAGGAAGCTTTAATGTTACAAATAACTATGCTTGTGGGATACACAAGATATGTTATGCTAAGGGTCTTCCAGGAAGTAACACAGGAGGAGTTGGTGCTGTGCTTGAGTTCTATTATCGTCCTGGAAAAAGAGGTAAAAAAGTCAAAACAGCAGATCCTAAACCAAGAGATATCATATTTCCTAGTTTTACAGCGCCTAATTTATACTGGATTCAAAGAATAATCACTAACTACCCTTCAACTACTAATACGGTTGGTCAACGCGTAACCTATATTGATAACCTTAGTCATAATGGCAAAAATGCTACACATCCTTATTTAGGAAGGAATATTTTTAATATGGGAAACAATGGTTATTTCGGAGACCGTCCCTATCGCGGTGAAAAAACAGAAACAGAACTCAAAAAAAATTTTTACTGGATTGCAGAACTTTATCTAGCCAAAGACGACCCAAAGATTGGGCAGAAAGTCACTATTTACAATGGAGTCAGGTGGGGTTGGAAATATAAGTATTACTCTATAGACGACCTAAAAAAAGTTTGCCCAATTACAAAAAATAACGGAGGCAAAATCACTAACGTTAGCAACAGAGAAAAAAATGTTTTGGATGTTTTAAACAACGCAAGTTTAGTCAATACTGTTTGTCAAAAGGAACCCCCCAAACCTAAGCCAAAACCTCCAAAGCCTCCTAAACGACCCTGTTCTGGTGGTAGCGGTGGCGGTGGATGTCGCAGCAGAAGGTCATCTGCAACTGACTATATAGAAAACCACGACCAAGATTATGTAGAAATCTTGAACAAAATGGAATCAGAACAATATCTAGATTCGAGCGATCGCTCCAACACCTCAAATACCACTCCCGAAACAATTCCCGAACCAACTTCAGCTTTTGCTCTATTGATGTTAGGAGTAGGAGCGATCGCTAATAAATTGAAAAACCGCAATAACAAACCGAAATAGTGAAGAGCTTCTACGCACTGATTTTTTGTCTCAGTATCATCATTATCGAACCTTGGGGATTAAGCCGTGGTGAAATTTGGACTCAACCCAAAGTATTGATAGTTTTACTCATCACCTTATTCAACCTCTGCATTTTATGGGATGAAAAATCAGCTCTCACCATTCCTCGGTCTTGGAAAATTTCAGCAGTATTGTGGTTGTTGTTTCTAGCAACAGGTATCATTTCAACTCTCAACAGTCCATTCCCCACCATTTCCTTATTCGGTCAAGACCAGATGGGAGATGGTTTGCTTTACTGGTTGCTCATCGCCACATTTACCCTCAGCAACACCCTATTATTAAAACAACATCCAGAAATATTCCCAGCTCAAATACGAGGTTTATTAATTGGTGGGATAATTCTGTGCTTGAGTATTTTTCCCCAAGTCATTAACTGGCACATTGATTATACTGCCACTATGGGAGAATTGCTCAAAGAAAATATTTTAGTCAGCAGTATTTTTCGAGACCATCAACCCATCGGTTTATATTCCCATCGTGGTCATGCAGCATTTGTGTTAATTTTCATTGGAATTTTGGTTTTACTGAATCGAAAATGTGGCTGGTTATCATTTCCAATAAGCACTGTTATTTTAATCCCAATAGTAACTGCTTTATTACTGAGTAATACCCGAATGGCAATTATCGCCGGATTAATTTCTATCATTTATCTCCAGGGGCGAAAGTATCAAAAATTGCTCATCTGTATAACTTTAGTAGGTTTATTAGTAGTTGGTCTGACCACAACCACCCGAAAAATTCCCGGTTTATCCCCACTCAAGCAAATGACATCCGACCGGATTTTTCTATGGCAAATTGCCAGTCGAGGTATTCGTCAACGTCCGTTATTTGGATGGGGTTTTGATGGGTTTGGAATTGCTTATCCTTACAGTAAAAATAAAAGCCAGAAGCATAAACAAAATGTGATTCGTTTGGAAGATTTTAGTTACGACATTTTGGGAAAAGATGGTCAAATTAAAACAAAATTATTACCTACTTATAAAGCTCATAATTTGATTCTTGATACCACATTATCTGTTGGTATTTTAGGTATGCTATTCTACACAGCATTATGGGGATTTTATTTCTATTTAGCACTTCAGACTTCTGTTAGAAAAATAGAAGTTTTAGCACTGGCATATTTGAGTTTTACTTTTACTTGGTTTGAGTGTGCTCAATTCACTCATCTTGTTTGGTGGATGTTTAGTGTTGCTGGCAGCCTTAAATTCTACAGGAATGTGTCAATTTTGGGTTTTAATAGTAATGTAATGAAAAAGAATCCAACAGATGAGTAAATTAGTAATTATATAATGTTATGGAAACATCTATTTGTCTAGATATATAAGTTTTTGTTGGGTTGCGAGATACGCTTAACCCAACCTACAAATTATTTATCATAATCTATTACTTACCCCTTTCTTTGAGCAATTTGTTGTTTAGCAAGTCTGGCTACTTCTACTAATTTATTTTGTGTTGCCTTAAAAGATTTATCCCATTGTAATTCATCTTCTAAATCAGCAATATATTCCCGTAAATGGTCAATAATTTTCTCCTGTTGTGCATCAGAAAGGGATTCTAAAATTTTAACAACTGTTACTATATTTTCCCGTGACATTTTTGCTCTAAGTGGTACAACTTAAATAAATATAGTTAAATAATAACACCTTGTCCTGAAAGACCAAATGCCCATATCTGTTCAATAATTGATAATTGATAATTGATAATTGATAATTACCTCTCCCAAAAAGGAAGAGGATTGAATAAAAGGAAAATTTTTTCTTGTTTCTCCACAGCGAGAGAGAGGCTTTAAACCTTAATTATCTGGTAAATCTTCTCCTAACCAACTACCTAAAACCTACCACCTAATTATTAATATGAATTACGAAACTGCCCGTCAATTTCTCATAGATCAAGGAACAGCTTTAGAAACTAAAATTAATCCAGATGCTTTCCTCATGCGTCTCGAACAAGGAAAACCTCCTATTCCGGGTCAAGCAACTAATATTTTGTTAGCTCTAAAAATCTCTTTTGAAATGTTACAAGGAGACCCCCTTCTCGACCGAGAATTAGTTGTCGGATTATATTTATTAGCAATGGAAAGCCTGAAATTATTTGAAGCTGGTAGACGAAAAGGAGTAATGTGGCCGCCACTTTTAAAAGAAGATATTGAACGAATTTCAATTGCGGTGAAAAATATTTTTTCTGGTGTTTGGCCCGCAGATTAAGTAGGGGAGTGGCTCACACGGATTATGGCACGGATACACGGATAGGTCAGGGAGTAGGGAAGTAGGGCAGTAGGGGCGAATGGCATTCGCCCTTACAGGAGTAGGGGAGTGGGGGAGTAGGGGAGAATAGAATTTATAGAGTTAGATAATTTAGTTATAACAAAATTTGTGTTTGTTTGTAGTTGGGCTTCAGCCCATACAATATTTATTATGTATTATTGCTCAAGCCTAACTACGAGAGCTACTATTATAATTGTTCTGCTGGAGATGATATTACTGTGCGATGACGATGAGTATTACAAATTATTTTGGGAGTCATAAAACCAGCATCTATCAATTCTTTTTCTATATCTAAAGTGAAATATTCATCCATATAAGGTTCTGTACTCTTCAACAAAGTAAAAACATAAGGTTTCATTGTGGCATAAACTTCTGATTTAGGATTCATATCCATAATTGCAATATTGCCGTTTGGACGTAATAACCGTCTTGCCTCCCGAAATATTTTTTTAGTAGCAGTTTGTGGTAGTTCGTGACAGACTAAAGAGATAGAAATTAAATCAAAAGAAGCATCAGGTAAACCAGTTTCTTCCGCAGCAGCATGAACCCAATTAATATCTAAATTTTGTTGTTGGGAGCGATACAAACCAACTGCTAAAAAATAAGGTGATAAATCTACCCCTGTCAACTTAGCTTCTGGGTAAGTTTTTTGTAGGGAAAAAGTATTTAACCCCGCACCACATCCTAAATCTAAAATATCTTTTGGTGTAGGAATTTCTGCTTTGAGAATATCAAGAAAACTTTTACGAAGTCTAGCATCTCCATCAATACCTGATTCCGGCCAAATGCCTGCATGAACTGCCAAAGCAGCTACTTCTTCTTCTACAGCAGCTTCCCAACTCATATTACCTTTTTCATAAGCATGAAATGAAGTAAGGTAATATTCTGGATAGATTAAATTAGGATTATTTACTATTTCCCATTCTTTATTCCAATTACGTTCAGAAAGTTCTTTTGCTTGTTTTAGCCAAGGTACACCAATTTTTTCTGCACGTTTAATAATCATCTTTCGTGCTTGAGTTTTTGCCAATTTTGCCAGAGGTTTAATGGAGAGAATTCCATTTACTAATTGTGTCGCTATATCAGACTTAGGTTTTAAAGTAGTAGTCATTTCAGTTATCAGTTATCAGTTATCAATTATCAGTTAGTCTCCTATGGTCGTAACTTTCCTAGGTCATGCTACGCAAACTTCATATTTTATCCTCAAAAAAATTGTTTAAATTGAAGAAAGAACAAGTGGATGGGGACTTAAACCACAACTAATTGTAAATACTATTGCACCATTTTAGGCGTGCCACTTCAATACAAATTTTGCACAAAATTAACCTTCCTCCTAACTTCTAACTTCTAACTTTTGACTTTTGACTTTTGACTTTTGAATGACCCCCCTTCAATCAACGTTGTAAATTTCTTGGATCTAGAGCATCTCGCAACCCATCTCCTAATAAATTAAAGGCTAATACTGTCAAAATAATCAATAATGCTGGTGGCCATACTAACCATGGTTGTAATACTAAGATTGAAGCGTTCGTGGCTAAAGATAGCATATTTCCCCAAGATGGGTCTGGTTGTTGAATGCCTAAACCAATCAAACTTAAAACTGATTCTGAGATAATAAAACTAGGAATGGCTAAAGTTGCTGAAATAATTATGTATGTTGCAGTTTGAGGCAATACATGACGGATGATGATGTAAAAAGAATTTGCTCCCATTGCCCTCACTGCTTGGACAAATTCTTGTTCTTTGATGGATAGCACTTGTCCACGAATTACCCTTGCTAACCCTGCCCAACTAATAAATGAAGTAATGGCTACAATTAACAGAAATCTTTGAGCGCTAGTTAAACTAGGTGGTAATACGGCAGCTAATGCTACTAATAAATAGATACCTGGAATTGTCATTAATACTTCGGCAAAGCGCATCAAAATACTATCTACTAAACCACCAAAATAACCAGAAATTCCACCAATAATCATCCCTAGAGGAAAGTAAATCAGAATACCTACTAAACCAATAAAGAGACTAATACGACCGCCAAAAATTAGACGACTAAATTGGTCTCTTGCTTGTTCATCAGTGCCTAATAAGTTAAATTTTGCTTCACCTGTACTGCCAAATAAATGTCGATCTAGTGGCAAGATGCCAAACAGTTTATAGGGTGTTCCTTTGACAAATAAACTGAGAGGGGATGGTTTATCTAAGTCTACGTTTAATTTGCGTAGTCCAGTTTCTAAGTCTACTGGTCCTTGAGTTGTGGGGTAAATGTGAGGTCCAATAAATTCGCCTGTTTGGTTTTGCCAATAAATTGTAGTAGGTGGTAATAGGGAACCATTAGGTTGAGATGCGTAGGGGTCATAAGGGGCAACAAAATCAGCAGCAATTACTACTATGTAAAAAATTAATAGTAATAATGCACCAAATCTCGCTAGAGGATTTTTTTTAAGGTTTTTCCACCATTTCATATTTAAGAAGGAAGAAGTAAGAAGTAAGAAGTAAGAAGGAAGGAGGAAGAAGGAAGAAGGAAGAAAATAATATTATATGTCCCCTCCAGGGAAGCTGCCCTATCGAATAATTACTGATAATAAAGTTTTTGTTCGTAGTTGGGCTTTAGCCCTAATACTGAAGTAAGAAGTAAGGAGGAAGGAGGAAGAAAATAATATTATATGTCCTCTCCAGGGAAGCTGCCCTATCGAATAATTACTGATAATAAAGTTTTTGTTCGTAGTTGGGCTTTAGCCCTAATACTATAGTAGTTTAAAATAAAAATGAGACGGATAAATCTCTTATTCTTCAAGATTATATCAAGGTTAAGTGCCTCAATCTTAACTGGAATGACTATCAGTATTGTCAGGGCTAAAGCCCTACTACGAGCCTAATAAGTTAGACAGAAGGTATAATAATTTAAGGATAAATTTTTTGATTTAATTGTTTTTTTTCTATTTCTGATAATTCATTTTCTTCATTCATAGGATTATAAAAAAAAGAGCCTGTTTGGGGTGGTAATTTTGGATTTAGTACAACTTCCACAATACTTTTTAAAACTCCAGTGAGTGGAATTGCTAATATTACTCCCAAAAGTCCTCCTATTTTACCACCTAATAGTAATGCTGCAAAAATAATTACTGGGCTAAGTCCGGTTAAATTACCCATGATTCTAGGGGCAACTATATTATCTTTAATTTGCTGGAGAGCGATCGCTACGATTAAGACTTTTAAAGCTAACCACCAATTAATAAATGTTACGATACTGCCTACAGTGCCAATGCCTAAGGTTGCGCCAATAAATGGAATTAATTCCATTACACCTATAAATACTGCAAATAGTAGAAAATAGGGAACACCAAGAAACCAAAAACCAAGAGATAAGGTGGTTGCCATAAATAAACCTAATAGCAACTGCCCAGAAACAAAACTTTGCAGATTAACTTCTAGGGATTTTGTAAATACATCCCGTACTTTTGGAACAATAATACTTGTCAGATTATCCCAAACTCTTTCTCCATCTAAGAGCATATAAAAGGAGATTACTAAGATTAAGATTAAGTCGAAAAACCAGTTAACTGTTCCTAAGACTAAACCCAAACTTGTAGTAGCGATCGCTTGTATTTGTTCTTGAGTTTTTGCTAGTAATTTTTGTTGCCAAATACCGACATCGAAGGGTAAGTTATTATTTTCACTCCAGGTTTGAAATTCTGTTAATTGCCATCTGGCCGATTCTAATAAGTCTGGAAATTTCAACCACAATTGTCGAGCTTGGTTAAGAACTGGTGGAACAATAGTTAGGCCGATAATTAATATGATTAAAGCAGCGGTTAAATATACTAAACCTGCTGCCAAACTTCGGGGTAAAATTTTTTGTAGTTTAGCTACTGGATAGTTTAATAAAAATGCCACTAATCCTGCTGTAATTAGAATACTAACTATTTCACCTACATAACTAATTGCTTCGATTGTTAACCATCCTGCTACTAATAATAATAACCATGTAATTAGAAACTGTTGAAGAGGTGAAAATTTGACATTCATAAAGTTGGTAATTGGTAATTAGTAATTAGTAATTGGTAATAGCTTAGACAGCTTCAACATTTATCAAATCTCAGTTTTGTATCACTTGAGCGTGTCACAAATTACTTCACACTTATCATAGGAAATAGTCACCTGAAATTTTTGTCTGTGAAAATTTTCAATATTATCTAAATACATGATTTTTTCCGTGATAAAGTATAGCAGTGGAAGAAAAGGGCGCAGAAATATCAAAAGTTTAAAACTCAGACAAAACAAAATTTTTATTTCTTCATTCTGCTATCTAAGACAGTATTAAAAAAATCAAAATCTGTAAGCATTCAGCTATTAGCTGTCAGCTAGAGCGCAATAATACCAGGCTTTTCTAGTAATATTTAATTCTGGCTCAATCAAACTCTGCTCTTAAAGTGCTGGTGTTTACATAAAGCTTTTATGTAAAACGAAAAGCAATAGCTGAAGTTCGCAGTTCCGACCTAGGAGGCTGGCTGATAGCTGACGGCTGTTAGCTCCGCATTCCGGAGGAAATGCTTACCAAAATCTTTAGAGGTAAAGGTTTTTGGTCTTTAAGTAATTAGCTAGTAATAACTGGATTTAGTATTAGAGATATTTTCTTTTTCTTGTTGCCTATTTCAACAAAATATTATACCTGTTGAAGGAAAAGTCAGGAAATATCAAAAGCTTAAAACTCAAACAAAACAAGATATTTCCTTCTCTGGTAGATAAATAATTGCCTAGATAACTAGATAACTAGATGTCTTCTTCCTTCTTCTTTACCGAATAATTAATAATTAAATAATCCTGGTTTAAACCCGACCCTTTTAAGGAAAAAAAAAGTGTACTTGATATTTCCTGATATTCAATTCCGTAACGGTTTTAACCTTCTTGTAATTATCAATTATCAATTATCCATTATCCATTAATGAATGCTCCCTAATTTCTAAACAGCAACCTTCTCAGAAAGGTCATGCTCTATTACAAATACATTGGAGTAAAGGTTAGCAATAATTTGTTTACCTTGCTGTGTTAATGACAAATATTTCAGAGCATTTTTTACATAAGGATGAACTCCTTGCCAGAAAAATTGCGGATAGTTATCGCGCAGATCGCTAGAATTTTTATACCCTACCTTTTCATTAAAACCTGTTTCCTCAAATTCATAATATAAAGAACAAATTTTATTGAGATAGCGGGGGTCACTTAACTGGCCAATTAAATCTGCCGCTCTTACTAAACCAGGATAATTAACAGTATCTTGATGATCTGATTCTGTAGGAACAGGAAAACGCGTTAGCTCAATATTGTATTTAATTATTCCCACATCAATTAGTTTATGACCGCCAAATCGTTCATCAATAAATAATTTTGCCCGGTCCACATGATAAGGAGTTAAACTAGCATCCGTACAACCTAACGGCAAATTAACCATTTCATCACCCCTACCCGTAGCGTACCATCCTTTTTTGTCTGCCCGACAAACTCCCTTTACATATCCAATGTCATGGCAAACTAAAGAAATAATATAATGTAACCAATCTTCGCAGGCAACTCCTCCTTCTCGAATATGTTTTCCCCGTAGAATTTCTTGCCCTACAAGAGTCACCAGAATTGTATGCTCTACATTATGGTAAAGAGCATCACTATTGGCAATATTTTCTAGTGCCATATTTCCTGCCCAACCAATAATTTCTTCGTAGTTAGATTTATGACCGCCGTAAGTGCGACGGTAGCCATCTTTAATTTTTTCGACAAATGAAGTAATTAATATTTCAGTAGCATTAAACATATTTTTTTCTTAAATTTGTTTTCATTTTTTTAGACTTTTCTCAAAATTGTAGTTGTCTGAGTTATTTTTTGGCTTTCTTACGTCATTTATTCTTACTTAATATTATAAATGGTGCTGAAGCTAATGAGACACTGAAAGCAAAATCAGGGTCATTTTTATCTCTAGTTATTTCATGCTTTAACTAGCTATCAGCTTGAGCGCATTTAGCTGGAGCGCTAAAAATTCGAGGGTTCGGTGTCCCCCACGCGAAGGCGTGAAAAAATTAGTGGTGCGTCTTTAATGGGTTTTAATCCCCATTATACACCTTGAAAAGCTGACTGCTGATAGCTGAGTGCTGAGTGCTACTTCAACTAGCTATCAGCTTGGACGTTCCGGAATGCGACCCTTGCCAGCATTTAGCTGGAGCGCTAAAAATTCGAGGGTTCGGTGTCCCCCACGCGAAGGCGTGAAAAAATTAGTGGTGCGTCTTTAATGGGTTTTAATCCCCCATTATACACCTTGAAAAGCTGACTGCTGATAGCTGAGTGCTGAGTGCTACTTCAAAGAAACCTAACAAAACGATAATTTTTCTTTACAATATATAGTGTTGAGTAATTATGGAAATGGGTGAAGTTAAATTGAGACAAGACATTATACCAGAAAATATACCAAAAAAGCAACATAGCGATCGTCTAGACGACTTTCATCAAGCCGAGACCTACAATATAGATGCTCTGAATATCTATACTCAAGAAGAAGACGAAGAAATCATTAGTGACACTAAAGCATTTCCTCCGCAGAAAAATAGAGTTAGATGGCAAGGATTAATTGTTGGTATTGGTATCGGTGTAGTTGCTAGTGTGGCAAGTATGCAGTTAGTCTCCGGACAAAAGGAAAACTCTGGGAGCGAAACTATTCCGGGAAATTCCCCCACACAAGCGGTCGAAAATAACTTGGCTCCTGCTATGAGTGTCACAGTAGCGGCCGTAGAATTAGCAACAGTGGAACGTACTTTTGATGCCACAGGTGATGTTGTTGCTTTTGATTTGTTGCCAGTATTGCCACAGGCCAATGGATTACAAATTCAACAGGTATTGATAGAAGAAGGAGACAAAGTCACTCTAGGCCAAGTAATGGCAATTTTAGATGACTCTGTTTTGAAATCGCAAATTAACCAGGCCAAATCTCAAGTAGAATCTACTAGCAGTGGAGTCAAACAAAGAGAAGCTGCTTATAGCAAGGCTAAAGTAGGGGTAGAGCAAGCAATTGCTGCCCGCGAACAAGCTGAGGCCGATCGCGACCAAGTCAAGGCTGCTATTGCTCAGGCCAAAGCAGGTACAGATGAAGCGATCGCTGGTCTGAAACAAGCACAAGCAAGTCGCGATGATGCTATTGCTGCATTGAAACAAACTAAAGCAAGTCGTAATGATGCTGTTGCTGCGTTGAAACAAGCACAAGCAAGTCGGAATGAAGCTCTGGCATCTGTAGCTCAGACTGAAGCTAAGTTAGCAGAAGCTAAAGCGAACAAAGAACAAGCTCTGAGAGAGTTTGAACGATATCAAACCCTGGAGTCAGAGGGGGTTATTAGTGCTCAAGAATTAGAAACCCGTAGCACTGCTGTGAAGACTGCTAGGGAAGGAGTGCGAGTTGCTGAGGCTAATATTGATAGTGCTAAAGCTAGAGTTGAAATTGCTGATGCTAACGTTAGTAGTGCTGAAGCAAAAATTGAAATTGCCGAAGCCAATGTCAGTAGTGCTGAAGCAAAAGTTGATATTGCCAGCTCAAATGTTAGTAGTGCGGAAGCTAGGGTTGAAAGTGCAGAAGCAAATGTTAGTAGTGCTATGGCTCAACTACGCAGTGCAGAAGCAAAAGTTAGTAGTGCAAGTGCTAATGTAAATAGTGCCCAGGCAGAAGTTGACAGCGCTTTATCAAATATTGACAGTGCGATCGCTAATGTTAACAGCGACAAAGCTCGCGTAGAGGAGAGACAAACTCAGTTAGCACAGACATTAGTCCGGGCACCAGCAAATGGTATAGTAGCGGAACGAATAGCTCGTGTTGGTGATGTTACTTCTGGCAGTAAAATGTTGTTTTCTATTATTAAAGATAATCAATTAGAACTACAATTAAAAGTACCAGAAACTCAATTGGCGCAAGTTAAAGTTGGCAAAAAAGTTCAAATCAGTTCTGATGCCGATCGTCGGATAAAAATGTTAGGAACAGTTAGAGAAATAGCACCATTAGTTGACCAAGAAAGTCGCGAAGCTACAATTAAAATAGACCTTCCTAAAAGTGATTTATTACGACCAGGAATGTTTTTACGGGCAACAATTACAACTGCTACTAATCAAGGGTTGAAAGTTCCGGCAAAAGCAGTATTACCTCAAGCAGATGGAAAATCTATTGTTTATGTTTTGGCAGAAAATAATTTAGTTAAAGCCGTGCCTATAGAAGTAGGAGAAATTCTGAGCAAAAATAGTGATTTAGCTAATGCTAAAATTGAAATAAAATCAGGTTTAAAATTAGGCGATCGCGTGGTTGTTGCAGGTGCAGGTTATCTCAAAGATGGAGATAAAGTTAAAGTAATTCAGGGAAATTAGTAATTTTTGGATTTAGGATTAAATTTCATAGCAATAAAAAGAGGAGATAATTAGACTGAAAAAAGAAGAAAATTTGGCTATATTGAGTAACCTTTTTAAAATTTACTACCCTAAATTAATCTAATCGCAAATGAACTTTTAGCTATACTTAAGAAACATTTACAGAGCTTATTGTCCTATTAAATAATTACTTCTTACTTTTGACTTTTGACTTTTGACTTAATTACTTCTTACTTCTTACTTTGGGTTTTTAACTTTTAACTTCTTACTTCTTACTTTGAGTTTTTAATTTAATTACTTCTTACTTTTGACTTTTGAATTTTGACTTAATGACTTTTGACTTTTGACTTTTGAATTAATGACTTCTTACTTTTGACTTTTGACTTTTGAATTAATGACTTCTTACTTTTGACTTTTGACTTTTGAATTAATGACTTCTTACTTTTGACTTTTGACTTTTGACTTTTGACTTAATTACTTCTTCCTTCTTTCTTAATTAATAATCATGTCATTTCATATCTCAGCTTGGTCAATCAAAAAACCAGTTCCTACCATTGTGATGTTTTTAATCTTAACAATAGTAGGATTAATGTCATTTTTCCAACTAGGAATAGACAACACTCCTAATATCGATGTTCCAGCAGTATCAGTCACAGTAACTCAACAAGGAGCAGGTCCCACAGAACTAGAAACTCAGGTAACAAAAAAAATAGAAGATTCCGTAGCGGGTTTGGGAAATATAGACAAATTAACCTCAACCGTAACTGATGGAGTTTCTACAACTATCATCATTTTTGACTTGGGAGTAGATAGCGATCGCGCCACCAACGACGTTCGTAATGCAGTCACCGAAATTCGCGAAGACCTACCTCCAGATATCAACGACCCTATTGTGAAAAGATTAGAATTTGCTACAGGCGGTCCGATCGTTACCTACGCTGTCACCTCAGATCGACGTTCAGTCGAAGAACTCAGCGAACTCGTAGACAAAGAAATTAGTCGTGCCATTCTCGCTGTTTCCGGTGTTGCCGAAATCAACCGTATTGGCGGAGTAGACCGAGAAATTCTCATAGAACTCAACCCAGACAGACTCGAAAGTCTTGGCATCACTGCGACTCAAGTCAACGATCAAATTCGCGCCCTCAACGCTAATATACCCGGTGGACGCTCTCAAGGTGGAGGTACTGAAAAAAGTATTCGTACCCTTGGTAGTGCTGACACGGTAGCAGCTTTGAAAGAATATCGAATCATCCTACCCTCTGGTGGAGCAGTACCACTTTCCAGTGTAGGCGAAGTAATTGATGGTTTTGGCGAAACTAGACAAACAGCTTGGTTAGTAGAAAAAAATAGCGAGGATGAAACTCAGAGTTTTGCACAAAATTCATCAATAAAAAGCACTCCCCAGTCAAATAATATTGGTAAACCAGTCGTTGCTTTTAGCGTACTGCGCAGTACAGGTACTACCCTGGTGAGTGTAGAAAAAGGGGTACGGGCAAAAATTGCCGAACTGGAACAAACATTACCAGAAGATATAGATTTAGAACTAATTTTTACCCGGGCAACAGATATAGAAGAAATCTATCAAGCATCTGTAGACGCTCTAATTATTGGTTCCATTCTCACTGTTATAGTTGTCGGTGTATTTTTGCGAGATTGGCGGCCGACTCTAGTCACGGCGGTAGCATTGCCATTATCAATTCTCCCTACCTTTTTGGTGATGAAAATATTAGGCTACACCCTCAACGATATGACACTGTTAGCGCTAGCATTAGCAATGGGAAACTTGGTAGATGATGCCATCTGTATGATCGAGAATATTGACCAACATACTCAGATGGGTAAAAAACCATTCCAGGCAGCTCTAGATGCCTCAGCAGAAATTGGTTTGGCTGTGGTAGCAACAACCGCAACTATTGTGGCAGTGTTTTTGCCTGTGGCGTTTATGGGTGGAATTCCCGGTAAATTCTTTCAGCCTTTTGGTGTAACGGTAGCAGTTTCAACCATGTTTTCCACATTAGTTGCTTGTACTATGACACCAATGTTAGGAGCGCGGTTGTTGAAGTCGAAACAGTCTCAAAGTTCTTCATTTTTCAATGGTAAAGCGGGAGTCAAACATCATAAGCAAGCCAAAAATCGTCCCTACAATAACTTATTGACTTGGGCACTGCGCCATAAAGTTACTACTTTAATTATTGCTGTAGCTTTCTTTATTGGTAGCTTGCAACTGGTGCCACTAATACCTAAAGGGTTAATGGGTTCTGAGGACAATGGTGTGAGTATAGTTTCCCTAGAATTGCCTCCTGGATCGACTTTGTCTGAAACTGAACAAGTAACTCAACAGGCAATGCAATTATTAGAGCAAAATTCTCTTGTTACCAGTGTGTTTGCTGATGTTGGTAGCAGGGGAAATAGTGAAGCGGTAAATAAAGGAAAGTTGTATGTGAATATATTACCCAGGCAAGAGCGGGAGATTTCTCAGAAGGAGTTTGAACAACAGATGCGACCTCTATTTCAGGAAATTCCGGGGGCGCGGTTGAGTTTTGCTGGTGGTGGTACAGGAGGTAGCGATAAGGATTTAACCCTTGTTCTGAAGAGTGAAAATGCAACCGCTTTGAGGCAGACTGCAGATGCTTTAGAACGGCAAATGCGAGAAGTTCCTGGTTTGGTGGATGTGACTTCTAGTGCGAGTTTGGTGAAACCGGAGATTTTGATTAAACCATTACCTGCTAGAGCTGGAGATTTAGGAATTTCCGTACAGGCGATCGCTCGTACAGCTTCATTGGCGACTTTGGGGGATAATGAGTCAAATTTAGCTAAGTTTGATTTAGCAGACCGTCAAATTCCGATTCGAGTGCAGTTGGCGGAGGAATTTAGAAATGATTTGGATGCAATTAAAAATTTACGCATTCCTAGTCAAGATGGTGGGTTAGTGCCATTGTCGGCGGTGGCTGAAATTACTATCGGTAGTGGGCCTGCTGAAATCAATCGTTTTGACCGCTATCGTCAGGTTTCCTTGGAGGCAAATTTACAGGGAATTTCTCTAGGAGATGCAGTAGCACAGGTGAAAGCATCGCCAGCAATGAATCCACTGCCGGAGGGTGTTACCGAACAGTCTGACGGTGATGCCGAGATTATGATTGAGGTGTTTACTCGGTTTTTGGGCGCTCTGGGGTTTGCAGTATTGTGTATTTATGCAATTTTGGTATTGCTATACAATAATTTTCTGTATCCAATGGCAATTTTGGTGGCGTTGCCGTTATCTATGGGTGGCGCGTTGTTAGGGTTATTGGTGATGCAGAAGGAGTTGGGTTTGTTTGCTTTAATTGGTATTGTGTTGTTGATGGGGTTGGTGACAAAGAATGCAATTTTGTTGGTAGACTGTTCGTTGGCAAATGAAAAGCAAGGAATGTCTCAGTTTCATGCAGTACGGGAGGCAGGTATTTCCCGGTTGCGACCAATTTTGATGACCACGCTTTCTACTATTGCTGGAATGTTACCCATCGCCCTAGAATTAGGTGCCGGGGGCGCTGTGAGAAGTCCTATGGCGATCGCTGTGATTGGTGGATTTTCGACAGCGACATTATTGACGTTGGTGGTAGTACCTGTGTGGTTTACCTATATTGATAATTTTATCCATTGGTTACAGAAATTGTTCCGGGGTAAGGAAACTCGTCCGCAGTTAGATGTTTCTGTTAATGGTAATGGGAAAAGTCCGAATGTACTGAAAAAGGATTCTATTTCTGCTAATTAGTTGTATCATGTCCGGTTGAATACTTACACTTTGGAGGTCTGAAGGCAGCGGGAGCTGGAGGCTGGAGGCAGGAGGGAAGAAAAGGCGCTTACGAGAAAAAGTTTTTTATCGCGCGATTATCCGGACATGATATTACAATACTGTAGGTTGAGTTAAGCGGTAGCGAACCCAACATTTTTTTTATACTTTCATACCCATTAATTGCCGATCTAGAACCATCAAAAAATCTCGTCCATACTTACCATTTTCTAACAATAACTTGAGATTTTTCTGGCAAATATTGAACTATTTCTCTACTACAAGATTTCCCTCAATATATTTAATTATTTTTAAGAAAAGATTGGGTAGACAAAAATCACAATATTTACCATTGAGATAGATAACTAAATATTTGCCTACCTTTCTACCATTCTTGATTTTTCTATGGGCATTCTTGGCAAGCAAAAAATATCCTCGCCTCAACTTCAACAAACAGAAAATAACTTCATCAAATTACCCATTAAACCTCTTCAATAGTTCCTCACGAGAAGCATTCAACAATAAAGGAGCTAACTCCTCTGGAGACAACTGCAACATCGGCTCAATAATGGCCAATAGTTCTGGGTCTAGGGAACCAAACCGGACATTGAGAAAATTTTCAATCATTTGTTGCTTTATCCTTTGTTCGCCTTGTTGGACACCTCGCTGGATACCTTCCTCCAAGGTCTCTTCACGCCAACGTAAATAAACAGGCGATCGCTTCATCACTAACTCCTGTCAGTAACTACTCGCTAAACCTCTCCAACAACTCCTCACGAGAAGCACTCAACAATAAAGGAGTCAACTCCTCTGGAGACAACTGCAACATCGGCTCAATAATGGCCAATAGTTCTGGATCTAGGGAACCAAACCGGACATTGAGGAAATTTTCAATTAGTTGCTTTGTTTTCTGTTGGCCTTCTTGGCGACCTTGCTGGATACCTTGCTGGATACCTTCCTCCAAGGTCTCTTCGCGCCATCGTAAATAAACAGGTGATAGTTTCATCAGTAACTCCTGGTCATCTTCATTTATATTGTCTCTTACTTGAATTGTGACGTGCCAGCTTGCCAGAAGCTCGGTTAGATTTTCCCTTAGTGGGTTTCCTGGTGGTAAAGCTTCTAATTCTAAAATGGCTTGCTCTTGTGTCTGACCTTTTCCCAATACCCGCAACCAGAGAGTATCTTGGTTTATTGGTAATTGATTAATGGCTACTATTGCTGTGTTTTGAAAATCTGGCAAAAAATAAATACCTGTAGGCCATTGACCGCTTGAGTCTATTTTAGCGCCAAAACCTTCTATTAATCTGGCCGAACAAGAGGGGGATAAAATCCATAATAAAGGCCATTCGGCTTCAGTATAGGGAGTGTTTTCTCGTCTAGCTTTACGTTTTTGTTGGTTAATAACAAAGTTAAGTTTTGCTTGACAGTCTAGTATTTCTAGTCGTTGTGGTTGATTGCGAAATGGCTCGTAAATAGAAGCAGTGGCAGCCATTTGGCCTAATAACCCTAAAATTTGAGGGTCGTTTGGCGGTGGAATGACGGGGATGAAATATACATCTATTTCTCGGACTTCGCTGGCAACATCGCGACTGGTTTCTACTTTACCTAATAAAGTTAGTAACTCTTCCAAATATTGTTTGGCAAATTGGTCGTGGGGAGTTCGTGTCATAGAGATTTTTGATTAATCTCAGGATACTATACCACTTGCGATTAATGTTATAAATAAGTATTTTTTTTCAGAATATTTTATCTGTAATTAAGAGTATGATTTAGGTTATAATTTTAGATTTTATTTAAAAAATTAGGAATAGGTAAAATGTCATATAGTGACTTTGATTTAAAAAAAGTAAAAGCTGAATTTAACTTGAAAATTATAGAAACAGAAGATTTATTTTCTCAAGTTGAACCTGTATAAATTAGTAATCTCTTAGCTGAGATGTTAAAGCAAAATGTTCCTATTGCTTTAGCGATCGCGACAGAAAAGGCAAGTTCTGAGCTAATAATTATTAATATTTTGTTGGAGATTAAGAGGCAACTTCAAATCAGTTTTTTTTCGGGTATAGATTTCTCAGTGGATCGAGATAAGGGATTGAATGGATTTTGTGATTTTATTATTAGTCAATCTCCGGAACAATTATATTTGGATACTCCTGTAATTGCTCTTGTAGAGGCTAAAAATGAAAGGATAGTTGGTGGTTTAGGAGAATGTATTGCAGAAATGGTTGCGGCTGAAATATATAATCAACAAGATGGTAAAGATGTTCCTTTTATTTATGGTGCAGTTACGACAGGTCATGTCTGGAAATTTTTGAAATTGGAAAAGAATGTAGTTTTTATTGATGTGGAAAATTACTATATTAAAGATTCGAGGAAGATTATCGGAATTTTTGTGGAAATGATTAGATCGATTAAGTTTTTGTAATTAGGTATTAAAGTAATAAGTAGGGTGGGGAAATATTACAAATTTTATTGTTGATATAGATTTATCAAGATATTCGCCCACCATAACTAAATCTAGCGAAAAACTATCTTATTCTTCTCAGAAGAAACTGGCTCAAATCTGACAAAATATGAACCTTCAGGCAAGGTAGATTTTTGATTCACATTATAACCAGGACAAGTTGCATTTGTTCCTATTTTTTGATAATTTCTGGAAGATAAATTAAAAGCTTTATTAGTCACACAATATGCTGGTCGTCTAGAGTTACCTCCCTGAGAATTTCTATAACTTGTTAAGTCTTGCGAAGGAAACTTTTTATTGTCAGAACTTTCTATATATATCCAGTCTTCTGTGCGTTCATACCGTCCTTGTGGAGCATCAGTATCTAATTTTAAAATGGGAAAACTTTTACATTCGTTAGGAGCAACTGAACCCCATCCGCTAACTTTTGATGCTTGTACTGTAACACCGTATGGACTGCCATAGTTACGAGCTCCTGCTACCGTATAAATTCGTCGTTTTGCCCTGGCTACATATATTTTATTTTTGTACTCATTACAGACTTTAACATTGTAAAATATTTCAGTAATAATAGTTACTTCTGAATTAGTTTTTTCCTGTATCAAAAAAGTTAAACTCAGAGCTGTTAAAAGTGCAGTAGGGTACAAAAATATGTTTTTGAGCCACTCTCTTTTCCTAAATGTTGGAAATGCTGTAGCTAGATTAAAGTTTTTCTGCAATTTCATAATTTTTATTCCTATTAAAAATCTACTTTCTGCCAAATTAATAGATTGAATATTGTCAAACAATTCAAATCTCAATCAGTAGTTACAGTTATTCCTTCTTTTTCGAGGTCTTTTTCTACTTCTTCTTCTATCTCTTCTCTTTCGACTCTACTCAATTTCCTCTTCAAGTTCATTTTTTTCATCTGTCGAGAAATTTCTTCAGTAATATGTTTTTCTACCTTCTGCTTTGAAATTTTATTCCCATTATTAATTGCTTCTTCTCTAATATTTAAAGATGCTGCTTGTCTAATTGATTTTTTCAACCGGGAAACTTGGCTTGGATCTAGGGTTTTTAACACTCTTCCCCCTTGTTTCGCAACATCTATTGTTGTTTCAACTACTTCTGGCCCACTTTTAAAAGCCTTTATTGCTGCTCTACATCCTAATAATGAAGGAAAGGTAATTAACAAAACAGCCATTAATTTTAAATATTGATTTTTCATGTTTATCCTTTGTTAATAAATAACTTGTGTTCATAAACAGCGAGTAAAATATGTTTTAATGCCCGATCAATATTAAATTTTTCATAAGTTTATTAATACCAATTCAATGTTACACCTAGCAGACTGTAATTCATCTAAGGTTAAATCGCTAATATCAATATATTCAACGTTAAGATATAATTCATCAAAATCTAGATCGTTTAAACTTTCTAAGATATCAGTCAAACTATCTAGAACTGCCGGATCAATTTCACTAATATCATCTATATTTATGTCAATTTCATCAAGATCAAAACCCCCTCCTATTGCTGGTTCTACCCATCCAAATAGTGGTCCAAAAATTATAACTAACCTGATAGCTTTTAAAAAAGCTTTAGTTATTTTAAATGATGGATTATGTTGATTTTTTTTGACTTTTGATGTTTTGTTATTTAGTTGAGAAAATAATTTAATTATTTCCTTAAGTTCTTCTTGTTTTTTGTGTTTTTTTCTATTGAAAAACATAGATTTTATTTTCGTAGTTTTCATCAATGAGATGGACGGTTTGACTAATATACATAATCAGCAAGCATGACAATGTTTGATATTGATTCATAGGAGCAATATTAGCCAAACTTACTACTTGCCTATCTACAGTTTTATAGCTCGGATGCATTGAGCTTTGTGAGTTTATTTACAACACTATTTCCACATCGAAATTTTCGATATGTATTATTAATCTTATTTACATAAATCCTTGATTGACCAGCTATCGTTCCCACTGCCACTTCTGCAGTTACATAACCAGAATATCGATCGTCATATTCACTTGTTTTGATGGCAAAAGCATTGTAGTTTTCTCTGGTATGTTTACATTTCCAAGCTATTTTTAAATTGGCTGTAAATTCATCATCTACCTCTTTAATATTATTCAATTGAACAGTTCCATCACCTACCATTGTCCATGAATGATTCCATGTGTCGTTCCTACCTTTACCTCCCCAAGTTCCTTCGTCGTATGTACCTGCTAAGGTTCTAGTTAAAGTAGTTTTTAATGCTTGGGCAGAAATTTTTGATGCTAATGCTAAATTACTCACCGTCAGTGGCAATAAAATAACACCTAAAAATAAAAGAATAGATTGAAATTTTGTAGTTTTCATAGGTTAGATATTCCTCAAATAATTATTGATTCGGATTACTGACTGAACAGTAAAAAAAATATCTTTGTTTTACCAAGTAATCTTATACTTAATAATTTACTACAAGTAATAATCAGAGCTACTACTTATAAAACCTCACAAAAAATAATGTACAACTAAACATAATCATCAGAAGATATCAGATTTTTTTCCCGAAATATCAGAAAACATCAGGTATAATAGGAATAAATTCCTAACTAAATTTTACTAATGACTCTTAATGAAGTTTTAAGGTTTGTTGATGATGTGGTTTTCGACAAAACTGGCAAACACCTTGATAGTCTGCAAGAAGCTATTTTACGCTCTACTTGGCAAGGGGAAAAATACTCAAAGGTTGCTCAACAATACCACTGCACTAAATTTCATGTTGGTAATGTCGCTTCAAATTTATGGCAACTTATTTCTAAGGAATTAAATGAAAAAATTCATAAGTCAAATTTCCGCGCTGCGATGGAAAGATATCAGGTTTCTAACTTTTCAAATGTATTTAATTTTGAAGGAAGTGATTATCTAAAAGGTAACGTTAACTTGTGCAGAAATACCCAACATTCTCCTGAAAGTCAACAAAAATTACCCACTACACAAACAGCAAACGAAAATAATACCCCACTGCCAAAACTCGACCTCAGAGACGCACCAGACATCAAAAAAATATTCTACGATCGCTCCACCGAACTCACCACTCTCAAAACCTGGATACTCAAACATCGTTGTCGTCTCATCACCGTCTCAGGAATAAGTGGTATCGGTAAAAGCACTATTATTCGTCACCTCATCCCCGAAATAGAATCTAATTTTTATCGCATCATCTGGCGCACCCTCCGCACATCTCCACCCCTAAACGTAACTCTCAAAAATTTAATTGAAATTATCTCCAACGTAACAGAAATAGAAATTCCCAATAACACTAATGCTCAACTGTCATTGTTAATTGAAAAATTACGCGATCGCCGATGTCTAATTATTTTAGATGACCTACAGCAAATACTCAGTAGTGGGCAACTTATTGGTAACTATAAATCAGGATATGAAAACTATGGCAACCTATTTAAAATTCTCGGAGAATTACCCCATAATAGTTGTTTTATTTTTAACGGTTGGGAACCACCTTTAGAAGTTTTTAGTTTTACAGATAATGACTCAGCAGTACGTTTATTTCAGTTAACTGGTTTAACGGAAAAGGTAGCGCGTGGGATGCTAAAAAATAGAGAATTATTAGATGAAGAGAAATGGCAAGAATTGATAAACTTTTATCAAGGTAATCCTCAATGGTTAAAATTAGTAGGACAGACAATTAAAAATTTATTTGGTGGGAGTGTCGCTCAATATTTGAGTTATCAACCATTATTTTTGTGCAGTGAATTAACCAATATTTTTCAGCAGCATTTTCAACGTTTGTCTGAATTGGAAAAACAAGTTATTTCTCTACTGAGCGAACAACCAAAATCTGTTTCACTTTGCCAGTTATTAGAAAAATCTCAATTATCATCACCAGAATTATTTCAGACATTGCTATCTTTAGAAAGACGAGATTTGATAGATAAAATTACAGAGGGAAAAGAGATTTTATTTACCGTTAAGCCTATATTTAAGCATTATATAAAAAATTATACAGCTATAATCAACAGAGATATCCAGAACAGAGGGTAGGAACGAACGGGCCAGAGGCCCATTCCACAAAGCCCATTCCACAAGGCCCATTCCACAAAGCCCATTCCACCATGCTGCTAGTTTGAGCAAGAGCGATCGCTTGAATAAATAACTATGTCGTTGATTAAGGATTAATTTCACTCTCACCTACGGTAGAAGCAGGAGTATCACCGCCAGCATTTTGTGATGGTTGTATAAGTTGCTGCTGTTTATTGCGAAACTGTGTCGCTGCATCATTAAGACTGTCACGTTGTTCGAGCATATACTCTTTCATATTCCGGTTATTTCCCAGTCTAGAGTTATGAATAATGTCGAACATATTCAACCCACCGGAACCACTGAAAGGATCGGGGTTATCTACGGTTTGCAAATCCTTTAGAGGATTAACAGTATTAGTTTCATAAGATTCGGCAAAAGATGGTTGAGGTAGGAATATAGTTATTATTCCTGTGGTTAAGGTGCTGAAAATGATTTTTGTCAAAAGTTGAGCTGACATAGGTCGTATCGTAGTTTTTTTAGTAAACTTCAGATAATAGCATAGCACTGTTTTAGGTAGTGGTGCATTATAATGTTCGTGCATTATCCCCCAATGTTTGTTACGAGGAATGGCAGTGGGAGTATCTTGCTGCCGCCTGGTATTTCTTTTTACTGTAACTATTACGCTCCGCATTTTATGTCCGCATTGGATGGAAGTAGAAGGTGCGAAAAGTATATAACCGGATTTTAGAGCGAATCGAGCTTTTGACTTTTGACTTTTGACTTCATTGAATGGTGCGACCAGTATATAACCGGATTTTATATGAAAACATAGCGATCGCTCCCTCTCTCCCTATTACTAAACAAGAGCGTTTATCTCCCCATGCTGAATGCTGAATGCTGAATGCTGAATGCTGAATGCTATATAAGACAATTAATAAAGCTTTGATCCTAAACTAAAAGCAATAGCTGAATGCTGAATGCTGAATGCTGAATGCTATATAAGACAATTAATAAAGCTTTGATCCTAAACTAAAAGCAATAGCTGAATGCTGAATGCTGAATGCTGAATGCTATATAAGACAATTA
>JAXHSW010000021.1:34581-63345 GCA_034190295.1 Cyanobacteriota bacterium
GCTGAATGCTGAATGCTGAATGCTGAATGCTATATAAGACAATTAATAAAGCTTTGATCCTAAACTAAAAGCAATAGCTGAATGCTGAATGCTGAATGCTGAATGCTATATAAGACAATTAATAAAGCTTTGATCCTAAACTAAAAGCAATAGCTGAATGCTGAATGCTGAATGCTGAATGCTTATCTTAAACCTAACCAACGTAAAAGAGGAATAATCGCATAATGACTCACACCCAAACAAAAACCACCAATACAACCTAACAAACTGAAAAAAGTTATACTTGCAAAAAATTCTAATAAATTAGGTTGACTGTGATTCATAGCAGTAAACTGTAAAAATAAATCTGGAAAAATATTAAATTGCTCCAAACCAACAAAAACTATTGCCGTCAAACTAGCAACTATCAAAGCATAAATAAAATTATGCTTTCTTAAACCAAGTCCTAGAGTAATAACACCAGTAGCTACCCCCACAGATAATTTACCCATAATTTCTAGGATAATTAAATCTTCCTTTGTCGTATAGACACTGCTGCCAACTTGGGAAAATTGCCAACATAACCCACCCAAAATGTAACCAATAATTCCCATAAATGCAGCCAACCAATAACGACGACGTTGACCTAAACCCCCCACATCCGTGAAACCAACTCCCGTTCCCAAACCAGCTAAACCAAAGACAAGTATTTCCGGACCAATATTTAGAGGAACATCCCACACAAGAAAAATTAGATTAGTAAATATACTAGCCAGGCGATCGCCTATTCCTGACCAATAAGCAAAAATTAATCCGAATGTTGCCCCAATACTCCCTCCAACTGCCCCCAAAACCATTTCCCAAATTGTATCTACACAACCTGAAATTATTTGATGAAAAATTTTAGACAGCGTAAAAAATAACCTATTAATATTCTCACTGAGATTTTTCAACTGAGCTATTAATGAATTTTTAACAGTTGTAGCTAATCTAGCTAAGGAATATATTCTCAGAGACCTCTTTTGCCGTCGATAAATTTTAGCTAAACGGACTTGCACTTCTGCTGCTGTTGCTGGTCGTTGGGCTGGATCTAAGCTCACCATATCATCAAGTAAATTAGCCAAAGCTGGATGAACAGGCTGAAGTTGACGCCATTTTAGCTTACCTGTTGAGGGGTCTTCCAATTCTGCTGGATATTGACCAGTTAGTAAATGAATGCAAGTACGACCCAAAGCATAAAAATCTGTGAATGGGCCAATTTCACTCCCATTAATTTGTTCTGGAGGGCTATATCCAGGAGAGACTAATCTGGTTGTGCTGCGTTTTGCGACAGTTTCTCTAGGTTGGATTCTATAACTATTAATTTGTTTTACCCCTCCGAAGTCAATTATGACCAGTTGACCTCTTTTTTTTCGTTGATGATGAAAAGAATAGGATAAGGAAGATTTTGTCAAAGTTGAAGGTTGGACTTCCCGCAACATTAAATTAGAAGGTTTGATGTCCCTGTGAATAATTTTCCGGCGGTGTAATTCCCATAAAATTTCTACAGCTTGGGAAAGCCAATTGATTACATAGAAATCTGGACATCCTTGGGGATATTGTTCCAGAATTTCCTCTAGGGTACAACCATCAATTTTTTCCATGACCAAGCATGGGAGAAACCATTGACTAGAGTGGCCAACTGCTGGCTGACTATTTCGCTTGCGTAGATGAAAATAGTCTCCTGTTTCGACTCTAGGAATACCTGAATGACGCATACTGGCAAGTATCCAGGCTTCTTGGTCGAATAGTTCGAGTGCTTTGGGAGAGCTTTCTAATAATACTTTCAGAATACGTTCGGTTTGAGTTTCTTGGTCCCAAACAATGTAGATTTTCGCAAATCCACCAGCGCTTAATTTTCCCAGGGGAATATAGCGATCGTTAAGTAGAAGTGGGGTTCCACAACTTTGACAAAAGTTATTGCCCCATGCCTGGATTGGACTTGGACAATGGGGATTGATACAGTGGACTTTTGATAAAACAGACTGATGTACAGTCATTTAAAGTTTAGTTTATAGATGGAGGACAATAGGAAAATTACTTATATTTTTATATTTTCACACACGGCAACAGGTAACAGGTAACAGGCAACAGGCAAAAGGCAACAGTGCGAAACAAATTTATTCAAAGTCAAGGATAATTAGGTCTAATACCAATTTGAAAAAAGAATATTACGAATAATAAGTGCGATAAAAAGATTTTGCAGGAAATGTCCCTTTGAGAAAAAAGAGAATTTACGACCTAAAAACTGGTATTGAAGCAATTCCCCTGTGACTCCTGAATTCCCCTCCACGGTCGGGGTTAGCGGTGGGTTGACTCCTAAGAAATAGCCTAACTATTTGTAGCAAACATTTATCAAATTGGTATAATTAGGGTTGGCTGATTAACTGTAAAAGCATTGACAGATAAAGCTTTCAGTCTTCTTTTGTTCAAAAAAATGCCTGCTTTTCGTTTAAGAAAGCTCAAGAAGTTAGTATTTTGTGCAAGAGTTGGGGAGAAAAATTAAGGAACAATTCTTCCAACTACATCCTTTGTAATTCCCATTTATCCTGACTCCTGAGGACTGACTCCTGAGTTTCCCTCCACCGGAGGGGTCATACCAATTACCAAAAGTAATGCTATACTTCAGCGATACTTCAACAGTCAAATAGTTACTAAGATTAAAAGTTTGTTTTTAACAATTATTAGTTTGTTAGTATAGATTTTTCCTACTTTTCGGAACCCCACACCTCCCACACTCCCCACACTTCCTCAGCCAATCAGATATAGCATTCTTTTTGAGAAATGGTATTAGGGGTGGGTTGACTCCTACCCTCACCCAAAAGACTTTTAAGAGCATTCCCTAATTATTCTTGACTTTGCGGACAAAAATGCAAGTTAAATGTACATTACTTGAGTCCGATAGTGGTAGTAGTTCTCAATAGAAAGGTGCTGAATAATTAGCGCTGTTGAAAAATTAATTTACCGATTTTTTCTTGTATTAAATACTTATTTTTTCTAGAAAAAGTAATTATATTATTTTGATACTAGCAATAATTTCTACATAAAATTAGAGTCACAATTTTCCTTATTAGTTAGCTAGTATAGTCTTGCACTTTTGGTGAATATATCATTTTTTTACTGACAACTCATAACTGATAACTGATAACTGAAATGACGATCCCCTGTACTTGTTCAATATTTAATCTTGAATAATTAAGATTTTTTGATATTGCATATCTCTGTTATTTTGTCAATGAGCAATTATTCACTTGATTTCTTTTAAATTATTATGGCGATAAAGTTAACAAATGTAACAAACAGATTAAAAAAAGTTATTAATAAAAAAATAATCTTTAAAGAAGAAAAGTTCTAATTCTTGATATTATCTAAAATAGTATGCTGTATAGCAGAAAGAAGTGAAGAGATTCTTAGGAAAGAATATATGAGTTACGCTAAAACACAAACTCAGTCTAAAGCTGGGTATCAGGCTGGAGTAAAAGACTATAAACTAACTTATTACACCCCTGATTACATACCAAAAGATACAGATGTTCTGGCCGCCTTCCGGATGACTCCTCAGCCTGGAGTTCCTCCAGAAGAAGCAGGAGCTGCGGTAGCTGCTGAATCTTCTACTGGTACTTGGACAACAGTATGGACTGACTTGTTGACCGACCTCGATCGCTACAAAGGTCGTTGCTATGATATTGAATCAGTCCCCGGTGAAGATAATCAATACATTTGCTATGTGGCCTATCCTCTAGATTTGTTTGAGGAAGGTTCAGTAACTAATATGTTGACCTCTATTGTAGGTAACGTATTTGGTTTCAAAGCACTACGGGCGTTACGTCTAGAAGATATGCGGATTCCTGTAGCTTATCTCAAGACTTTTGAAGGTCCTCCTCACGGTATTACTGTAGAGCGTGACAAATTAAACAAGTATGGTCGTCCTCTATTAGGTTGTACTATTAAGCCTAAGTTGGGTCTATCTGCTAAGAACTACGGTAGAGCTGTTTACGAATGCTTGCGCGGTGGTTTGGACTTCACAAAGGATGACGAAAATATTAACTCTCAGCCTTTCATGCGCTGGCGCGATCGCTTCCTGTTTGTTCAAGAAGCTATTGAAAAGGCCCAAGCTGAAACTGGTGAAATTAAAGGCCACTACCTCAACGTAACTGCCCCCACCGTTGAACAAATGATGGAGCGTGCTGAGTTTGCAAAGGAAATTGGCACTCCAATCATCATGCACGACTACCTAACTGGTGGTTTTACTGCAAATACAACCTTGGCCAAATGGTGTCGTCGTAACGGTATTTTGTTACACATCCACCGGGCAATGCACGCTGTAATTGACCGTCAGAAAGCTCACGGTATTCACTTCCGCGTTTTGGCTAAGTGCTTGAGAATGTCTGGTGGAGACCACCTACACTCTGGTACAGTTGTTGGTAAGCTCGAAGGTGAAAAAGGTATCACTATGGGCTTTGTTGACCTAATGCGGGAAGACCACATCGAGCAAGACCGCGAACGTGGTATTTACTTTACTCAAGATTGGGCCTCTATGCCTGGTGTAATGCCAGTTGCTTCTGGTGGTATTCACGTTTGGCACATGCCAGCTTTGGTTGAAATCTTCGGTGATGATTCTTGCCTACAATTCGGTGGAGGTACTTTGGGCCACCCTTGGGGTAATGCTCCTGGTGCAACAGCTAACCGTGTAGCTCTAGAAGCTTGTATCCAAGCTCGTAACGAAGGTCGTAACCTCTTCAAAGAAGGTGGCGATGTTATCCGTGAAGCTGCTAAGTGGTCTCCTGACTTGGCCGTTGCTTGCGAACTATGGAAAGAAATCAAGTTCGAGTTCGAGGCAATGGATACCGTCTGATCTATTTTGAAGATGTAGGATTTTAGATTTTAGATGGCAATAGTGAAATAGATATGTCACACTTGTCTGCTAAGGATGAGATCGATCCTCAATCTAAAATCTAAATTCTAACAACAATATTCAGGCTGGGGTCAAAAATGGATATTAAAAAAGTTGCGAAAGATACTGCAAAGGTACTGACGAGCTACCTGACCTATCAAGCTGTGCGGACTGTAACTGCTCAGTTACGAGAGACAAACCCTCCCTTAGCAATTTGGTTAAGTGGTTTTTCCTCAACAGGCAAAATTCAAGATGGAGAAGCTTACCTACAAGAGTTGCTCCAGGAAAATAAAGAATTAGCATTTAGAGTGATGACCGTTCGAGAGCATTTAGCAGAGGAAGTGGCTGAGTATTTACCAGAAATGCTTCGCAGTGGTATTCAGAAAGATAATATGGAACATCGCCGTCGGTATCTCGAGAAGATAACGCAACTGGAAATAGCTGACCCTAGTTTAGATCCAGAGCAACAAACAGATTAACCACGAAAATTTGCGGTTAAAAATTCCTCTACGGAGAGACCGGGGGGCTGAGATATTAAATCTTGATTGATTCAAAATTTACCTCCCTTGCACATTGATTAAATAGAAAAAAAACATGAGAACATTACCAAAAGAGCGTCGTTACGAAACCCTTTCCTATTTGCCTCCTCTGACAGATATGCAAACTCGCAAGCAAATTGGGTATATTCTGGAGCAAGGTTTCATTGCTGGTGTAGAGTTCAGCGAGTCTTCTGCACCAGAAATGCACTACTGGACTTTGTGGAAGTTACCTCTATTCCATGCCAAAACAGTTGAAGAAGTTTTGATGGAAATTGATGCTTGTCGCTCTGAAAATCCTGATTGCTTTATTCGCGTGATGGGTTTTGATAACGTGAAGCAGTGTCAAGTATTGAGCTTCATCGTACACAAACCTAATCAAAGAAGATACTAATTCATCGCTAAATTAATTTAGTTATAGTGGGGTAGGCAAATTTGTTTACCCCACTTTATTATTTTCAGACCATTGTGCAGTAATTTTGGATTCAATCTATCTATTTAAACCAGGATATTTGATTATTTAGCTTGATGTCATACAAGACGATGTTCGTATAGTTCCTCGTAGATTTCATTGCACTTGGAAAGAAGATCGTGAAAGCGCTCCGGGATATCATCAGTTTTCTGTTTGTAGGGGCGAAACTCCGTTGAATTTCTTGCTGTATCATACCACTCATATTTAGACCAACTATCATTGGTTGGATTACCCTTAGACCAGTTCAACATTATATCTGTGAATTCAACCTCTACCGCTTCACAAAGCAAAGATAAGATACGGCGAGGGTTTTCCTGTAAGTCACGAGCATCAATTACTGGGGGAACTTTACCTGTATAGTTATGGATCATCTCAAACACTTGCTTTAGTCGCATAATTCCGATGGTCTCCAATGTGGGATTAGGCCATAGTTGAATATATGAAAGAAGCATATCTTGTGGTTCGCGAATCAGAAAGCAGTTTGTTAATTTAGTAATCCAATTGATATCTATATGTGGTAGGAGTCGATAGACCATGAATTTTTGATAATAAATCGACTTTTCATCTGGTATCGATCCAGTTGTCAGTTGCTCCACAATCTTGACCCAATCTGTTTCATAGTTTTTGAGTACTTCATCCTTTCCGGGGTCTTCTCTACCACTACATAATAGATAATGTGGATAAAACGGCTCGTCATGTACGAAGGTATCTGGTCGGTTTCCCCAAGAACGCAGCATAACTGTTGAAAGGCATCGCGGACAGGCCCACATACCAATACGTTTAAGTTGAATTTCCATGGAATTAAATTTCTCTTTCTCGTAATCCTGGATAGTATTATAGTTATGTATGAAGTTCCAGTTATAATTACTTGAATGCGATCGCTAAATTTTCGATCAAAAAGTAATTCGATCGGAAGTATCATATAACCGAATAATTAAACCATTAAACAAACTTGTTTGCCTCCGAATACTCATCAATATTCGTATAGAATAGCGTAACTTCTTCACCTACTTCAATATCTCTTTGTGCAATCAAATGTGACCATAAACCTATTTCATTTTCTACCCACTCCACACGAGCATTAGGCTCTTCTGCATGATTGCAAAGAGAAGCTAAACCAAAAATCAGATATCTCTTCACATCTTTACTTTTGCTATATTCTGATGGTTTTACAAAGTAATACTTGAAGACTTCTGTTTCATTAATACTCTGTTTTTGTTCAAATTGAAAAACCTCTACAGGCGCAACTTCAAGTAATTTTCCTTTGGGAATATGCTGTGTTGCAATAATTCCTCGTCCTTTGTTAGGAATTTTTTTGACTTCAATCATTGATTATCTCCTATAGATAAATCTTTAACATCAATCTACAAAAGTTTAATGTATCATAAATAAGGATATTTTGTTAATTTAATTTCATCAAATTCGGCAGCATACTCCCAACGACAAACATCTAATATTTCAGTCTTTTCATTTGACCCCCAAACAGACAACTCCGATCAAAAACAATCTTCTTAGAAACGTGGTATAACTATCTCGTCTATCCATCTAACTATGGTTTTTTTATCTTTTGAGGAAATATTGATCGAATGACAACTACCAATCTGCTAAACACCCTTATTCTATTCAAAGGTCTGACCGAAGAACAACAAAAAAAAATACTAGAAGTTAGTGAAACTCAACAGTATAATTATGGTGAGCATATTTTCGACGAAGGAACGGAAAGTCACGACCTCTATATAGTCCTGGAAGGTAAAGTCGATCTTCTCATCAACCCAACCTTGCGAGGAAATGTAGAAAAAGGAACAATTGGATTACAAAAAGTTGCGGAACAAATTGAGGGAACATCCTTTGGAGAAAAGGCTTTGATGGAGCGATCGCCTCGTTCTTATTCAGCAGTATGCGCTTCAAAAGAGGCAAAATTATTACGAATTTCCCAAGACGCATTTGTTCAACTTTATCAAAATGATTCTAATAGTGCTTTTCAAATTACCAAAAATATTGCGCTCCATCTCTCTACCAAAGTCCAGGAAAGCTATTCATTAATGACTCAGCAATCTCTGAGCAATGACTATCTTTATTTTTTAGGCGAAGAACTTTCGGCAGAAGCTTATAAGTCTGACGGGATTATTCCCTTAGAGAAAAAACTGATTATCCGAGATCAATCTAACTTCATTTTATCGGGTTCTGACCGAATTTTAGACCGCGTCCCAGAAAAAGAAGATATCGATCTTGCATTCTTTGCCTCTCCTAATATCCTGGAAAATGTTCTCAAACCAGGAACTCCTTCTGGGGGGATGATTTTGAATACCCTCTTTTCCCAGATCGGAAATAATAGTCTACCGGAAGCAGCTCCTAGCGATATCTTTGAAATAATCTGTACTCCTGAATCCCTAGGGCGCGCTGGCAGTTTAGTTGTGCATAAGCAGTACGACTCACAAAAGCAAACATTTTTTATTCAGTGGGAAGTAAAAGGCATCAATTACGATCCAGAATCTTCAACCACAACCGCTAATATTTTCATCTATGTGGCGGACGATCGGCAGTCCCTTCACAAAGACGTTAAATACTTGATATCAAGCATTAATATGCCGATTCAGAAGCATATTTATGAGAGTTTGCCGGAAAAAAACAGCCTGCAACAGCAGAATCCCTACCATCTATTTGTGCTTCATCATCGAACCCACGAAGTTGTGATGACATTACAAACCCTAGAGTTATTAGGGTTTAAAATTGATGCCTTTGTGGGAATTCCTTATGGTGAAAGCAATTGGCCTACCATGAGAATGTTAGACTATGTTTCAGGTCAATCCTATCGATGTTTACGGATGATTCAACATCCGATTGAACCAACGCAATACGGATTTGACTTTATGCAGTCTTCTTTTCTCCAAAGTACCGACGAAGAGTTATTTACCGCCTTATATAAGGACTCCCAAGTCAATCAGGGCTATATGAGTGCGATGACAACCTTAGTTGAAACAGAACTTGTCCGCAGTCTGCAACAGTGTATCCAAGAAAAGACAAAATTTTTGATTTTTGAAGATGGGGGATATGCCATACCTCTTATTTATCAAATTTATCAAGATTCCAGCCATCGTTGGCATTCTCTGTTCAAGCAAGCTGTCGATGAAAATATAATCGTTGGTGCCGTTGAAGTGACTGGCGCTGGAGAACGAAGAGACTTGGCTGCGATTGAATCAAATCAAGGCAAAGCTTTGCTACCAGTACTCTCTACAGCACGGGACGACATCAAGACTATTTTTGAGGCAAAAGGGGTTTCACAAGCAGTAATTGACTCCACATCAACAGCATTAGGTCGATTAGGATTGCCCACATTTGAAACCCGTAAAGTGGCGGTTATTGGTGGCAATGGAGCGATCGGCACTCGACTGGTTGAAGAACTTACCGAAATGCAGAATAGCACCAGTAATGTTTTTGCCGTAGATATTGTCGATCGCGCTTTTTCTAGAGAAATTGATAGCAGCTTTCCCTATGCGGCCATAAAAGTTGATTATTTAAACTTGGGTCGATATGTTGTGGAAGACAACTGTTTGCCTGTGATTATGGATTTGTCTTTTGGCAACCGTAGTCTGCACATATACAACGAGACCCTTGAGAAATTCGTGCGCCAATTCTTCTCTCCTTCCTCCCCCTACTCATCCTTTGAGGAATTAGTTTTTACCAATTCTTTCCCACATCCAGAAATTTCCTTGGAGATGCTATGGAAAGAACTGGAGAAATTGAATCATTTATGGGAATCTATCAGACAGGACTCTGGGTATGTGGCGGAGAAAATGGAATTGTTGCCTAATGGACAAGGGATGAGTCAACTTTTTAGTAAAGGAAATTTATTCAAAAAAGTCACGTTATTAGTCTCAGAACAGGTACTCTTGTTCAAAAAAGTGACGCGCCTAATTCAAAACCATATTGATACAATAATTGGCATGACTGGGCTACCTGTATTTGATGAACAGGATATCAATGCGTTTTTGACCAGAAAGCTTCATGGAAATATAGTTGATGAACTTGTTCTGGTTAGTGGTTCATCGAAGGATTATGAATTCAAAAAAGCTATTGTTTTTATGGATGAGTTGTTAGCACTTGTTTCCGAAAAGACGATAGATATTGAACAACAGTTAACCTGGTATAGGAGATATTATGAACAGGAAATGTGCTTTGTTGCAGATGGTGACATGGAAGTGATTCGTCAAGTGCTTGCTTCTGGGGAAACGGCTGATTCTATGGTCGCCAAACTTAAACAATATCCTGAATTGCTTGAAGACAGCGGGTTGAATGATGCCCAACCTGATGTTTGGGTGTCTAGTTTAGCTGAATGTATTCGGCAGAAGATCAAAAGTCATATTTCGATTCGTAAATCCATTCACCAGGATGTTGGTACTATCTATCATATTCAGTTTAATGGGCAGTCGAAACGATTAGTATTGTTAGCCGATGGCTTTGTGATCAACTTTTTTGCCAAACATGAGAAAGGAGTAAAAACCGAATATATCGATCCCATTGTTACTATGCAACTGTTGGGATTGGTGAAATTGGCGACAACGGAAAAAGCAATAGAACCTGGAGTTTATCGCGTGGCGCAACAGATCAAAACTGAGGATATCAATCTGTTTTGGAAAGCACTTGATGAAAAGAGTCGCCCGATACAATTTTAGCCACATAGGGTAGGAGCACGGCCATGAAAAATGCTCCTATTGAATTCAGGCGGGTGGCCAGTACCTACCCTACTGCACTTTTGAGATTGTTGACATCCTCTCCCCCACTCCCCTGCAATACGAAAATGTAGAAAAGTTTTTGAGAAATGGTATTATAGTAAGTCAGGTTTTTCCACATTAAATTTATGGTTAGAGTTTTTACAAGTTCTGTTATCAATGCTCATATCGATCGAGTATGGATGAAGATTAGAGATTTTAATGCTTTGCCTAACTGGCATCCAGCTATTGCTAATAGTTCTATAGAAGATGGCGAGCCAAGCGATCGAGTAGGCTGTGTTCGTAATTTCAATCTCAAAGAAGGAGGTACTATTCGTGAGAAGCTATTGGCCCTCAGCGACTTAGACTATTTATACTCCTACTCAATTCTCGAATCACCTATGCCCTTAAAAAACTATGTAGCAACATTGCAGCTTAAGCCAATCAAAGATGGAGATTTAACTTATGCTGAATGGACAGCCATATTCGACTGCGATCCTCAAGAAGAAAAGAATCTGATTAAGTTAATAGGTGATGGTGTTTTTCAGACAGGTTTCAATTCATTGAATCAGATATTTAAGGAGTAATAGAGAATTGCTAATATGTAAGGTGTCTAAATGCTTAGTTCAGTGCTACTGGAGCAAACTGTGTTAAGATTTAAGGCTATAATTTTGCACGAAAAAATATATGTCTACAAAAAACGCCAGCTATTGGATTGAAAAGCTTGGACTTGAAAAACATCCAGAAGGAGGGTACTACAAGGAAACTTATCGTTGCGAGGAAGAAATAGCCCAGGAAAATCTACCTAAACGATTTGAAGGCGATCGTAGTTTTGCAACAGCCATCTATTTTTTGTTAGAGGGAACTGATTTTTCGGCGCTTCATCGCCTCCATTCTGATGAGTTATGGCATTTTTATGCGGGCAATTCACTAACGGTTCATGTGATTGAGGAATCGGGAAACTATTATCCCATCAACCTCGGTGATAATTTTGAGGAGGGTGAAGTGTTTCAAGCCTTAGTCAAAGCGGGTTCTTGGTTTGGTTCGACGGTTAACGATCCCCAATCCTATGCACTGGTGGGGTGTACAGTACATCCAGGTTTTGATTTTAATGATTTTGAGTTGGGCAAGGGAGAGGAATTAACTAAACTTTATCCCCAACATCAGTCTCTGATTGAGAAAATGACACGAATTTAACACTTACGCAACGGCATTAGTTATACTGGCAAAATCCTGAAGAACGATGGACTTACACACAATATATAAATGTGTAAGTTTTGTAAAGTTAGATATGTTCTGTGATTTTGACTCATTTACCAGAAAATTGGGGTTTAAAGCCTCCCCTTTGAAGGGGACTTTTTATTTGATTTGCAAGTGAATTGAATATATGCTAGAGTATTATTAGTTCCCGGGGGCACTGGGAAACTCGTGCGCGGACGTGGAGGCAAGCATAACCCACCCCCATCCCCTCCCGGGTGGGGAGCAAGAGGGGTGGGTGCAGCAGCCTAAGAAACGTCAACCCGCCGAAGAGCTAGGGATCAGTAGGAATCCCCGCGCCTAACAGCCGGAGAGGATGTCAAAAGATACTAAATTTAGAATTAGTACGGTAAACAAACTCGTCTACCCCACTGTATTATTCTCAGACCATGATGACGTTTTGTCAGTTTAACGAGGATATTTGATTATTGAGCTTGATATTGTTCTCAGGTCAGGTTGTCATACAAGACGATATTCGTATAGTTCCCTGTAAATTTCATTGCACTTGGAAAGAAGATGATGAAAGCGCTCCGGGATATCATCAGTTTTCCGTTTGTAGGGGCGAAACTCCGTTGAATTTCTTGCTGTATCATACCACTCATATTTAGACCAACTATCATTGGTCGGATTACCCTTAGACCAATTTAGCATTATATCTGTGAATTCAACCTCTACCGCTGCGCAAAGTAAAGACAAGATACGGCGAGGGTTTTCCTGTAAGTCACGAGCATCAATTACTGGCGGAACTTTACCTGTATAGTTACGGACTGTCTCAAACAGTTGCTTTAGTCGCATAATTCCGATGGTCTCCAATGTGGGATTAGGCCATAGTTGAATATATGAAAGAAGCATATCTTGTGGTTCACGAATCAGAAAGCAGTTTGTCAATTTAGTAATCCAATTGATATCTATATGTGGTAGGAGTCTATAGACCATGAATTTTTGATAATAAATCGACTTTTCATTTGGTATCGATCCAGTTGTCAGTTGCTCCACAATCTTGACCCAATCTGTTTCATAGTTTTTGAGTACTTCATCTTTTCCGGGGTCTTCTCTACCACTACATAATAGATAATGTGGATAAAATGGCTCGTCATGTACGAAGGTATCTGGTCGGTTTCCCCAAGAACGCAGCATAACTGTTGAAAGGCATCGCGGACAGGCCCACATACCAATACGTTTAAGTTGAATTTCCATTGAATTAAATTTCTCTTTCTAGGAATCGTGGATAGTATTATAGTTATTATGAGGTTCTAGTTTTAATTACTTGAATGCGATCGCTAAATTTTTGATAAAAAAATAATTCGATCGGAAGTATCATATAACCGAATAATTAAACCATTAAACAAACTTGTTTGCCTCTGAATACTCATCAATATTCGTATAGAATAGGGTAACTTCCTCGCCTACTTCAATATCTCTTTGTGCAATCAAATGTGACCATAAACCTATTTCATTTTCTACCCACTCCACACGAGCATTAGGCTTTTCTGCATGATTGCAAATAGAAGCTAAACCAAAAATCAGATATCTCTTCACATCTTTACTTTTGCTATATTATGATGGTTTTACAAAGTAATACTTGAAGACTTCTGTTTCATTAATACTCTGTTTTTGTTCAAATTGAAAAACCTCTACAGGGGCAACTTCAAGTAATGTTCCTTTGGGAATATGCTGTGTTGCAATAATTCCTCGTCCTTTATTAGGAATTTTTTTGACTTCAATCATTGATTATCTCCTATAGATAAATCTTTAACATTAATCCACAAAAGTTTTGTATCATAAATAAGGGTATTTTGTTAATTTAATTTCATCGTTAAAAAAAGCTATAAATAGCATTATGTATAAAAAAATCTTATTAGAGCAAGAACATAAACCAACAGGATTTAAGGTTTTCTTGACTTCTATGGAAGATACTCATATTAAGCACTTAATTAAGCTTGCTCAAGACGAAAGTTTAATAGATTTACTTGGTAGAAGCACATCCTTTAAACCTGATGATACGGAACAATTCATAGAGTCAATTTTAAATTGCACTTTCCCTTATTCTCGTCGCAAAAGTCAGCCTCTAGTATTTGGAGTTTACTTAGCTCTAGAAAGTTGGCCTATTGGATAAGTATTAAAAGGCTTTAATATGGATTTGTTAACTGCTGAAGCTGGTCTAGGAATTCTGGATAAAAAATATAGAAATAAAGGATATGGGAAGCTAGCATTAAAACGAGTAATCATTTATGCTTTCGATGAATTACAAATTAAAACTATTGGTGCGTCAATTCTATCATCAAATAAAAGCTCAATCAATCTAGGTAAAAATCTCGGTTTTGTAGTAAGAGAAATTATGTATAAATCATGGCCGATGCCTAACGGAGATTTAGCAGATCTGGTATTGATGGAATTGAAACATGATAGCATTCCAGCCTGGAAATAGGAAGGAGAAACAACTTATGAATAAATACGATGACATTGCCCAGTATTATGACTTACTTATGGAGAGTGGGTATTACGACTATCAGAAAGCAGCTCAGTCCATCGACTCTATCCTCAAAGGTCGGAAAAAACTGCTCGAAATTGGAGTGGGAACGGGATTACTTGCAGAAAAACTGCTCGAATTAGATCCCAGTTATGAGATAACTGGAATAGATTTTACTCCTTCTATGTTAGACCGGAGTAAAGCTCGTTTGGGAAATCGGGCAAAGGTAGTAGAAGGTAATGTCTTATCAATGGATCTGCAAGAATCTTTTGATGGAATATATTCCCATGGGGGTCCAGTCGGTGTTAGTCGAGTTGATAACGATTACCATTTATACAGTTTTCTACCCAATTTTGAGGATACCGTTAAAATATTAGACAATATTGCCCGCCATTTAGTTGACGAAGGATTGTTTGTACTCAATATTCAAGCAGAAGAAATTGATGCAGATGGCGATCGAGACATTGGCAACGGCATTGTTTACGCTCAACAAAAGCATCTCTCTTTCCTAGAAAATCAAGAAATGTACTTTTGGGAAAAAGATTATATTTTTAAGAAAGAGGGGGAGATAGTGGCTCGCGATCGCCATAAGTTCTTAATGGTGTACGGCCAACTTCTAGAAGATACGATGAAGGCGGCAGGGTTTAAGTTGAAACAGACGACTCCCGACGATTTATATATGGTTTACCAGAAAGCAATCTAATCAGGACTCACGCAAAGACAATATATATAGGGTCTCGCTCAGTTACGCTGTCGCGCTTCACACCCTACCAATAGCGTTCATGCGTAAGTCCTACTAATATCAAGTTTGGTTAAATGGTTACAGAGGTCAAAGCAGTAGACGATCGCCCCTCTGTGCATCGCAATTTGCTGCCGGAAGTATTGTGACTATTCCTAATATTAACTGGCAAGAATTTGAATTGATTTTGCAAGAATTGGGAGAAAAACTTGCTGCTAAAATTACTTACAGTAACAATAATTTATAAATTATCAAAATCATAAGGGTCTAAAACCCCGCCTTTTAAGGCGAAATATTTTTGGAGCGGGGCTTAAATCCCCTACTTCCCCTCCTGGGAGGGGCCCGCGGGTGGGTTAACTTCTGTACGGGCAACGGCCGCCCCTACAGACTTGCAGACTTGCAGACTTCGTTAAGGTTCCCCTACCAGAACATGAAATTTCTAAGGATTTAATTTCTGATATTATCAAAATTTTATTGAAAAAAACAGGTCAAAAGTATCAATTTTTCGCATCAACTACTTTCAAAAAGGAAGATGTAGCAGGAGTTGAACCTGATGCTAGTTTTTATATTCAAAATTATCAAAAAGTAATCGGTATTCGGCGACTACAACCAGACGATCTACCTCCAGATTTAGCTATTGAAATAGACCTGACATCGAAGACAACTATCAGTGCTTATGAAGGTATTGCAGTACCGGAAGTATGGATTTATAATAGCGGAAAACTGACTATATATTTGCTGATAAATGGAAAATATTTACTATCTAATATTAGTGCTATTTTTCCAGAAATACCTATTACTCAGATTGTGCTTAATATTGTTGAACGTGCTTGGGTAGTAGGAAGTTTTCAGGCATTAGAATAATTGGAAAATATGATGATTGCTGTTCAATAATGGATAATTGATAATTGATAATTGATAATTACCTCTCCCTAAAACGGATAGGATTGAATAAAAGGAAAATTTTTCTTTATTATCCCCTTAAAAGGGTCGGCTTTAAACCACAATTTTCGGTAATTTTTTAGTGAAGTAAACAATATCTATAACTATTTTTCCGAGTGTTATATCATGTCCGGTTGAATAGTTATAAATAAATTGCGGAGTCCTCAGGAGTCAACCCACCCGCGGGCCCCTCCCAGGAGGGGAAGAAAGAAGCAAGAAGTAAGAAGCAAGAAGCAAGAGGAGGAAAAGGAGAAAGTTTTTTTTATCACTAATTATCCGGACATAATATTAGATATTATTGTCTTTGGTATTAAAAATTGTAGGGTGCAACGATAATGCATGAATAAAGCCAAAAATTTATCGCTTTTAGGCAACAGCTCCGGAAGGCAACAGGCAACAGGGAATAGGGAATAGGGAATATATAGGAAAAAAGTATTTTTGCAAATATGAGATGCACCCAAATTGTAAAAATAACAGGATAAAATAGTAGCTTAATATAGATGAATTTTTAGGTTTAATTTCCTCCCTACTCGTTATTTTAATTCATCTGGGTCGATACCCATTTCCCGTAATTTTTCAGCTAAAAGTTGTGAACGTTTTTTTTCTGACTCTAAAGCTGTTTCTTTCTGTTGTAATTGTTCATCCTTTTGTTGTAATTGTTCATCCTTTTGTTGTAATTGTTCATCCTTTTGTTGTAATTGTTCATCCTTTTGTTGTAACTGCTGGGAAATTTCTCCATAACTAGAGAAAAGCTCGCCATTGGGACGATAAAGTTTTAACTCTTCCCCAGACATATCAAAGCGAATACCTAATCTCGGACTTTCCCAATTATCCATTGAGTCTATAACATCTAACCCTGTATTCGAGCGCAAAAAACCACTTAATTCATTTTTATCCGGGTCATAAATATAGTATTCTTCCACTCCGTGGCGGTTATAAAATAATAACTTTTTATTCATTTCTTTTTGAGTATTACTAGGAGATAAAATCTCAAATACTACTTGGGGTGCAATATTATTTTCCTCCCATTGTTTATAGGAACCTCTATCTCCCTTCGGTACTCCAAAAATTACCATCACATCAGGAGCTTGAGTAATTTTCGGATTTCCTTCCACCGGATACCAAAGTAAATCTCCTGCCACAAATACCATTTCATCATGGGCAAATAACCAGCTTAAATTACCATGAATAACTGTTATCCAACGAAATTGTTTAGTATTATCTGCCATCGGTTTACCATCACTTTCTGGGTAAATAATAGTTGATTTATTTTCAGATTCTAGTTGAGAAACCATTGTTATTTCCATCATAATTTCTGCTTTTAATTATCAGCTCATTTCCTCAATGAATAAAAGAAAATAGGAAATAGTAGCTGAATGTTTAATTTATCCCTTTGTTTGTTATTTTAATTCATCTGGATCGATACCCATTTCCCGTAACTTTGCAGCTAAAATTTCTGAACGTTTTTGTTCTTGCTTTAGAGCTTGCTTTATTTTTTCTATACCTTGAAAAATCTCTCCATTAGGAAGATAAAGTTGTAATTCTTCCCCAGACATATCAAAGCGAATACCTAATCTCGGACTTTCCCAATTATCCATTGAGTCTATAACATCTAAGTCTTCCCCAGAACGTAAAAAACCACTTAATTGATTTTTATCCGGGTCATAAATATAGTATTCTTCCACTCCATGGCGGTTATAAAATAATAACTTTTTATTCATTTCTTTTTGAGTATTACTAGGAGATAAAATCTCAAATACTACTTGGGGTGCAATATTATTTTCCTCCCATTGTTTATAGGAACCTCTATCTCCCTTCGGTACTCCAAAAATTACCATCACATCAGGAGCTTGAGTAATTTTCGGATTTCCTTCCACCGGATACCAAAGTAAATCTCCTGCCACAAATACCATTTCATCATGGGCAAATAACCAGCTTAAATTACCATGAATAACTGTTATCCAACGAAATTGTTTAGTATTATCTGCTATAGGTTTAGCATCACTTTCTGGGTAAATAATAGTTGATTGCTTTTCAGATTCTAGTTGAGAAACCATTGTTATTTCCAGAATAATTTCTGCTTTTAATTATATAGTAATTCCTAAATTAGCGACCGCCAATTCATCAAAGAGGAGGAGGAAATAAAAATAGTAATTGAATCTTTAAATTCCTCCCTACTCGTTATTTCAATTCATCTGGGTCGATACCCATTTCCCGTAATTTTTCAGCTAAAAGTTGTGAACGTTTTTTTTCTGACTCTAAAGCTGTTTCTTTCTGTTGTAACTGCTCGTCTTTCTGTTGTAACTGCTCGTCTTTCTGTTGTAACTGCTGGGAAATTTCTCCATAACTAGAGAAAACCTCACCATTGGGACGATAAAGTTTTAACTCTTCCCCAGACATATCAAAGCGAATACCCAACCACGGACTTACCCAATCATCCATTGACTCTATCATATCTAGGTTTCCCTCTAAGCGCGAAAAACCACTTAATTGATTTTTATCCGGGTCATAAATATAGTATTCTTCTACCCCATAGCTATTATAAAATAACAATTTTTTATACATTTCTTTTTGAGTATTGCTAGGAGATAAAATCTCAAATACCACCTGTGGTGCAATATTATTTTCTTCCCATTGCTTATAAGAACCTCGATCGCCTTTTGGCACTCCAAAAATTACCATCACATCAGGAGCTTGAGTAATTTTCGGATTTCCTTCTACTGGATACCAAAGTAAATCTCCCGCCACAAATACCATTTCATCATTAGCAAATAACCAGCTTAAATTACCATGAATAATAGTTATCCAACGAAATTGTTTAGTATTATCTGCTATGGGTTTACCATCACTTTCTGGATAAATAATAGTTGATTTATTTTCAGATTCTAGTTGAGAAACCATCTTACCTCCCATAAAAATTTAAGCCTTTAATCATAGTTCGATCGCTCCCAGAATTATCTGAGAAAAAATAATCTAAACTAAAGCAGCAGAAATAATATCATTTGCTATATCAAAATTAGCTGTCACATTCTGCACATCATCAAGATCGTCAAGAGCATCCATTAACTTCAGGAGCGATCGCGCCTGGTCTGGTTCTGTCACCTCAACAGTATTACTAGCAATCCACCGAAACTCAACCTCACTCACATCAAAACCTTTACCTCGTAACATCTGACTAAGATTTTCCAAATTAGTAGTTTCAGTAAATACCTCTGCACCTTGAAAATCTTCTTCAGAAATCATTTCATAATATTCCGCTTCTCCTTCAATAGATGCTTCCAATAATTCATCCTCATCAACAGATCCTATAATAGTCACCACACCCTTGTGGTCAAACATCCAACTAACGCAACCAGTCTCACCGAGATTGCCCCCATTTTTAGTAAACGCACTTCTGAGGTCTGCTGCAGTACGGTTGCGATTATCTGTAAGTCCCTCAATCAGAATCGCTACGCCACCTGGTCCATAACCTTCATAACGAATCTCCTCCAATTCATTACCATCATTGAACTGACCAGAACCTTTAGCGATCGCCCGCTCAATATTATCATTAGGAATACCTGCCACCTTTGCCTTATCTATCGCTGTACGCAACTGAAAATTACCCGCCGGATCGGCCCCACTACGAGCAGCAACAATGATCTGGCGAGAAATTTTAGCGAAAACCTTGCCTTTAACCGCATCAACTCTAGCTTTTTGGCGTTTAATATTCGCCCATTTACTGTGTCCTGCCATAAAATCAAATAGCGTAAAAAAAATACATTCTCATCACCAATGTTGATAACTATTCACAGGCAGAAAAATCCTGGTAAAATAGTTATCAAACTTCTATCTTAAGTTGTATTTTAACGCTTTTTATCAGGAAAGGCAGAGAGCAGGAGGCAGAAGGCAGAAGGGAATTCTGATTCCTCCGCTCTGACCGTGACGAAGGGAACAAGGGTATAAAACCCCACCACCACTTGCGTTGCCTACAATTGGTTGGGGTATAAAACCGCAACCAATTTTTCCTTCTACCCTCCGCCCTCAGCATAGCTGCCTTCGTTTCAAAACTCACCTACGAGGTTAAACAAACCTGACATTGGTTTCTGTATTATCTAGGTGAGAAGTATCTCCACTTAATTCCATAACCCATTGTTGTTTTTCACGAACAATTTTAACTAAACAACAAAGAGAGGCTTTAATTTCCACCTTAGCAATTTCACCTACTAACCCTGCAGCAGTACCAATAACTGAAGCTCCGTGTCCCAGTAATAAAATATTTTCTGTGGGAAACTGTGCCACTAGACTTTGAGTAGTTTCTCCAGTGCGCTTCATACAAGCTTCCCAAGTTTCAGGATATTGGGGAGTGCCTGCATTGTAAGAAAGGTCTATTCTGTTGTAAGTTTGGGCCATTATTTCTAGAGATAGAGTTTCTGGCATAGCAGGCATCCATTCTGGATTTAACCATTCACACAGGCCCCAATCTAATTTAATCGGTAAATCAAGAACTTCTGCTACTTCATTGGCAGTTTGTACGGTTCGCAGAAAGGGAGAGGAAAAAATTTGAGTGATATTTTCCCCAACTAAGCGGTTTGCCAGTTGTTTTGCTTGAATGACACCATCATCCGACAGATGAGGATCGTATGGTCTTTCAGCAGTATTAAACCATTCGGGGTTTACGAAGTCGATGCGGTTTCCGTGCCTTGCTATCCAGACTGTTTGTTGAAACATAGGTTCATCTGTTGCAGATTGCAATTTTAAATATATAGCAATTAAGGGCGTTGGTGAATTTAGCTATGATTTTCGTGGCTGTAGGAATAGGTATGGAGGGAAACGAGAGGTCATTTCAGTTATCAGTTATCAGTTATCAGTACCTCTAGTTAAAGTTAGAGGCTTGAAATATTGAGCTTTATTTTTTTTCATCCCCTTGTAGAGCGGTAGCTCGCGGCGCAGCCAAGGGGAGGCTTTAAACCTTATTTTTTGGTAATTGTTAATTCGGGTTTGGGTATGGAAAGTCTTTTTGCTGAGGTAGGAGACAACCCACCCGCGGGCCCCGACCGTGGAGAACCCACCCGCAGGCCCCGACCAGGAGGGGAAGACAGGAGACAACCCACCCGCGGGCCCCGACCGTGGAGGGGAATGAGCGAGGAAGTAGGAGTAAGAATTGTCCCAAGATTGTTCTGCCCAACTATGCCCCTAAAATACTAACTTTTTGAGCATGAAGAGCTGAAAACCAGGTACTTTTGAAAGGCCCCAAAAAGGCACTTGTCTTTATATGTAAATGCTTCCCCAGAGCGATCGGTAGAGAAATAATTGGTAGTGCGTCAAGGAAGTGTGGTCCGTGTGGGAAGTGTGGTCCGTGTGGTCCGTGCGGGAAGTGCGGGAAGTGCGGGAAGCGTGGTCCGTGTGGTCCGGTCTGCTCGAAAGTAGGAGGAATAATTGTACCTGTATCTTTCTGGGAAGTGTCTGTCTTTCGTCCTAACTTTTTGGTCTTAAAGGGTGAAAAATTTGCACTTTTTTCCCGACAAAAATCCTAAAAACTTTATATCTCAGTGCTTTTAGATTAGATCTGCGGGCCCTACGCAGGCGAATCCCACACTTTACGCTCTGCACAACCAAATAATTATTAATTGTTGAAGTCTTTTGGTGTTTGACAATAAATTTTGGGGCAGTCGGTGCAACCGTAATGGTATTGATTGAACTTGGGACAAATTACCTAATGATGTTAGCTAGGCAAATAGGTTAGGACATTGATAAATCCTCAAACTCAATCAGGGATTACTTCTGACTTCTGACTTGCAGACTTGCTGACTTCTGACTTCTGATTTGCGCCATATCATCTTTCTTTACAAAATCTTCATAAAACTTTTCAGTATATTTATGTAAAAAAACAGAAATAGCTGCTATGATGTATATATCAATAAATTAATTATTAACTTATTTATTATTTTATTGGTTTGTGTGTTGTAATTAGTTTGAGCTTCCTCAAGGAGAGGGGGCTATTTTTTTTGATACCCTGAAATACTTTTTTTAGTGGGACTTATATCATGTTCGGTTGAATACTTACATTTAGTAAAAAGGAAGGCAGAAGGCAGAAGGCACTTATGCTGTTTGCGTAGCATGACAAACGGAAAGGGAATATTGGTTTAAAGGGAGAAGGTGTTTTATAATTAATTATCCGAACATGATATTAAACATTTTCCGATCAAGAAATGGCGCTCGTGTCAGTCTAGATAATGGAATTACGTCAAACCCTTTCCCTGTCTATATTTGAACCTATTTTATACTTCTATTTTGTGTAAGTCCCATTAACTACTATAATTTTTTTCTGACTTTTGACTTTTGATTTTTGACTTTTGACTTATATTTTGCTCCTACATCCGCCGACATAATATCCACCTCAACTCTACAGGTGGTCTACCATTAGCTAGAGGAAATATATCTCTACCAGTGGCCCAACTTTCAAACCAACTTGTAGGAGGCCAAGCTGTTTGAGGTAGATGTTGACGTTCATATTCTATAACTAACTCATTAGAAACGATCGCTAACGGTAAACCCTGCATCGCTGTGACAAACTCCTTAGCAGTGAACAAACTCGACCAAGATAACTGCCCCATCTCTCGGACTAACTCATCCGGTACATACCCATCTACGGTTAAAAATATATTGAACAGAAGCATACCACCAGGACAAATAAAATCAGACATTTTTGCTAGAAATAACCGCAGTTGTTCTACATCGCGAAAATGAGATACCACTTCTGTAGCGATCGCCAACTGATAAAAAGCTGGCTGCATTCGTGTCAGTGGGTCGAGAATATCTCCCTTAACCACATTCATAGATAAATTTTCTGTAGCGATCGCCCTTTGCAACTGTTCAATAAAAGCAGGCGTTAGCTCTAAAACATCTACAGAATGACCTTTTCGCGCCAAAGGTAAAGCATTCCTACCCGTTCCCCCACCCACATCTAATATTTTTAATGAAATATTTTCACCAAATTCTGCCACAGTTGCTAATACTCTAGCATCAGGGTGAGAACCGAACAAGGGAGGCTTTCTCTTCTCTACCCAAGACTCATACTGTTCCCCTAACGTTGGACTACGAACAGTTACTTGGCAAGCCATGCCTTTTTTGGGAGGCTTCACTAATTCATACTGAATAACTAATATTGAAGTTGTGGAAACATTAAACCCCTCTGCCAACTTCCTTTCTATCATTTGACGCAATTGTAGTTGTCTTTCCTTGGGCATTGGTCTACCCAGGTGAGAAAACAAGCTTTCTACAATATTTATGTAATACTCAAGCATACCAGGCAGACATGGAAATGCCAACTCACCACGTCCTGAAATATGGCTATCAAGCTTATATATAACAGCTTTTTTCAGAATATCTGGAGAAGTTACAAGTGGCAGTTGGCCACTTATGGATAATGTCTGTTCATGGTTCATCAGCAGATTCTGCTTTAATTAATTTTTTGATAGTCTAGTACAATTATACGTCTCCAGAAAAGAGGCAATAGGGAATAGGGAAGAATAATTGATAATTTATGGATAATAATTGATTTTATTTTTGATTTTTACCAGATGTCTATTAGTAGTCTCAAAGTAATAAGTATAAAGGTTCGAGAGTATTAAAACTACTCCCTACTCCCTACTCCCTACTCCCTACTCCCTACTCCCTACTCCCTACTCCCTACTCCCTACTCTAGTTAATTAGTGCCTCCAAGAACTATTTCTGGAAATTTTGATTGAACTTCTGTAAATGGCCGTCTTCTTCCCTCTTCTTGCCAGTAGTTAATTATCTCAGTCGCTTGATTGAGAAGATCGATCCGGTCTGATTCATTAATCCAATGTTTGCCTTCTATTTCTTTTCTTAATTCTTCCCAAGCATCATTACGAGGCCAGAAAAAGTAACAAGTTAAGGGGCTAGTACCATTTCCTACCACTTGATCTACTGCAAGTGCTACATTATCATCTAACCAAACTACTTTCAGTATGAATTTGGACAATTTACCTCCAGAGCCAATATTAGGCTAATTTCAAAACTTTGCACAATATTTAATCATACCACGGAAATTGAGTGATGGACAAAGCAATTTTAGTTTTTGACATTGATGGTGTAATTCGGAATGTTGGAGGGTCTTATCGACGGGCGATCGCGGATACGGTAGAACATTTTACATCCGGCGCTTTTTGTCCCACTTTGACAGATATTGACCAACTCAAATCTGAGGGAGTTTGGAATAATGACTGGGAGGCTTCGCGAGAGTTAATTTATCGGTATTTTGAAGGCCAAGGTCAAAAAAGAGAGGATATTGGTTTAGATTATCAAAAGTTAGTGGCTTTTTTTCAGTCTCGTTATCGGGGTCCCAATGAAGATAATTGGACTGGTTATATTTGTACGGAACCGTTGTTAGTAAGTTCTGGTTATTTTCAGAGACTAACCGCAGCAGGATTTTCTTGGGGATTTTTTAGTGGGGCAATGCGGGCAGAAGTTGCTTATGTTTTGGAGGGTAAGTTAAGGTTGAGTTCTCCTGTAGTGGTGGCGATGGAGGATGCACCAGGAAAACCTGACCCCACGGGGTTATTTGCGGTATTGGAGACATTGGAAAAACGGCATGGTTTAGCTGAAAATCTACCTGTGATTTATGCTGGCGATACAGTGGGAGATATGTATACGGTGGAGAATGCTCGTCTAGCGATGCCGTCGAGAAGTTGGACAGGGGTGGGTGTGTTGCCTCCCCATGTGCAGGAAAGTCAGACAAGGCGAGAGACTTATGGTGCAAAGCTGTTGGAGGCAGGGGCAAAGATAGTTTTGAATAATATTGAAGAATTGTCTGAAGAAGCGATCGCTCGTGCTTTGTTGAAGAAGGTAGAAGTGGATGGGGACTCAAACCCTAACTAATTGTAAACACCGTATACATGGCGGGATATTAAACTCAAAAGAAAAGGCGTTGCTGAAATGTAATGGTAAGTAGCTGAAGATCAAATTGAAAAATTTATGTTTTCCCTTATGGGTTTAATACCCCACCGTCTACACTGTGCTTAAAATTGTTTGGGATTCTAACCCCCATACAATTTTCCCTTCTGCCTTCTGCATAGCTGCCTTCAGCATAGCTGCCTTCTGCCTTCTTCAAGTTTTGCGTTGATACTTAATCTAAAAATCATTACTACTCAGCAACGCCAAAGAAAAGCATAAATCATCATAAAAATTCGGTAAGTGGGAAATCAGCCAGTTAATATTAGGGCTAAAGCCCAACTACGAGCAACTGTCACTGATTCAATGAACTGTACTAAATATAAATTAAGCTAACAAATCGTTGATAAATAAGTCAATTTTCATTTGAGAAAGATGTTGCATCACAACAATATGGGCTAAAGAACCCTGAGTAGCTAATTGCCACTTCTTACAAATCTTTATTGATGGTTTATCAAATACAACCGTGGTTGAAAAATCATTTAAAAAAGGCTTGTACCCAATTTCTTCTAAACGCTTATACAAATACCGAGTATTTTCTAAACAAGTCGAAACTTCTCCCGCAAACTGTTGACCTCTAGTCATAATAGCATACCAAAGAAATAAGCAAGCAAGCCCACTACGAGAACCTGTAATAGTTGTATCATTACAGCCAATATATTCAATTTGATTTCTGATTTTGTCGGTATAAATTTTACGAGTTAAAACAATTCCATAAGGAATAGGAGAACCAAAAAATTTATGACCACTAACAGCAATACTACCAATAGGATAATCCTGAAAACTAATTTTTGGTGCTGTTTCCATGTAAGGTAATAACATTCCTCCTAATGCACCATCACAATGAATATAAAAAGGAATTTTGAGTTTTTCTAAAATATCAACTGTTGGCTCTATTCTATCCACTGCTCCTCTCATTGTGGTACCTAAGTTGAGATTGAGAATAACACTGTGATTCGTTCGTTTTGATATTTCTTGCTTGAGATGTTCGTAATCTATTTCCCCATTAGGTTGAGAGTTAATAACTACATGAGGTATTTTCAACATACAGGCCGCTTTGGCAATAGAATAATGAGTATCTTTCGAGGAGTAGAGAATTGCATCCGGGAGTAACTCTCGACCTAAGAACATACCATAAATATTTCCTTCCGTACCACAACTGGTAACATATCCCCACTCTGCTTCTAAATGATAAAGTTCAGCTAACCAAGAAATACATTGTTGCTCAATACTTTTGTTTTGAATATACCAGTATCCAGACTCCCACGGATCGCCTAAATTATTGATCAGATATTGAAAGAAAGGTATTAGAGGGGTGTAATCAAAATTAAGATTGAGTGGATAGCCAATGAAAAATTCTGTAGACTCAGCAATACTTTTTTCTAAAGCTTTCAACAGTTCTTGTTGTTCTGGGAGAGGAGGTGAAAATGTTGTGGCCTGACTGTTGTTATTGATAGCATTTAATTTTTCCCTGACATTACTTAAATTTTTCATAGAGCTTGAATACTGATTTTGAATTGCCTGTTGTTGAATAGTGAAATTTTTACTTTTCATTTTTGCAGAGCTTTGTTGTTTTCACTCAGTTTGTATTGTGGCGTGGTAAATAGTTAGCTAAACTAAGAGCCTGCTATAACTACTACTATGAATTTATGATATGAAATCATAATTATCTATGTTTGTCAAGACATAAAATTATGATGACTACGGCTCATAAAATCTTAACAGTAATTTTACAGAAAAACCAGAGCGGAACTCAAGGTTTGGAGATGGAGCAACAATTAAAAAAAAGGGGTTAAACCACTAAGGATGCAATACCCCTGTGGGCAAGTTACCTATGGGTTTTGTTACCCTCAGATAGGGTGATAGCATGGGTGCTGCACCCAAAGATTATCATCCTAAGTAGCTGGTATAAAGGTACTTTTTCGTGCTTCGATGTTTCATTAAACTGAAATTTGTTTTCTGCTTCAACTGAGATCGTAGACTGTTATAGTAGAAGGAAGAAGCAAAAAAGAAAAGCTGGTGTTGTCTGAGTTTTAATCTTTTGATATGTCTGCACTTTTCCTTCGACTGCTATACTAATTCATAAATATTTGTAATGGGGGATGGCAGTGGAGGCATCAATTTCTGGGAACCCACCGATGCCAGACAGTGATTATGGCACTGATGCCAGACAGTGATTATGGCACGGATGCCAGACAGTGATTATGGCACGGATGCCAGACAGTGATTATGGCACGGATACACGGATAAAGGTTGGCTAATCTGTATATCTGTAGCCAAATTCTGGTCTAGCAATGGGGGATAGCAGTGGAGGCATCAATTTCTGGGAACCCACCGATGCCAGACAGTGATTATGGCACGGATACACGGATAAAGGTTGGCTAATCTGTATATCTGTAGCCAAATTCTGGTCTAGCAATGGGGGATGGCAATAACACCTTAAAAAGGAATATCCTCCCACTGCTGTTGCTGCTTTTGTACCTTCAACCAATCAGGGACAAAAATCCATTGATGATTACGAGGATATTTGAGAGCGGAAGGGGAGGGAAATACCCGCCTAAACCGTAAACTCCGATCGCCAAAATTAATCAATAAACCAATAGACAAACCTGTGTGATTGAGATAAGTAATCACCTGGCCTAAATATTTTTGATGCAAAGTTGCAAAAGCTTTGATTTCTAAAATCACCCTTTCCTCAACAATGAAATCAGGAATATAAAAGCCCAACAAATTATCTAATTCATAAACAGGCAATTTTTCTTGAGGTTTTAAACCAACTCCCTCGTTTGTTAACTGTTGTTCAAGCGATCGCTGATAAATTTCTTCCCGATAACCAGGCCCCAATTTATTATGAACGGTCATCGCTGCCCCAATAATCTTATAGGTTAAATCCTCATGTACTGCTTTGACTCTACCTCTCATATTTCCACCTTCAGATAAGGAAAAAAATCTAAAACTATTTAGGCATAACTTCTAACCCTATAGCTAGACTAGAATTTAGCTACGGATGTACAGATTAGCCAACCTTTATCCGTGTATCCGTGCCATAATCAGTGTCTGGCATCCGTGGCATTATCTTTATCCGTGTATCCGTGCCATAATCAGTGTCTGGCATCCGTGGCATTATCTTTATCCCTGTATCCGTGCCATAATCAGTGTCTGGCATCCGTGGCATTATCTTTATCTCTGTATCCGTGCCATAATCAGTGTCTGGCATCCGTGGCATTATCTTTATCTCTGTATCCGTGCCATAATCAGTGTCTGGCATCCGTGGCATTATCTTTATCCCTGTATCCGTGCCATAATCAGTGTCTGGCATCCGTGGCATTATCTTTATCCCTGTATCCGTGCCATAATCAGTGTCTGGCATCCGTGACATTATCTTTATCCCTGTATCCGTGCCATAATCAGTGTCTGGCATCCGTGGCATTATCTTTATCCCTGTATCCGTGCCATAATCAGTGTCTGGCAATTGTTAATCATTGCAACGCTGTTTGCTTGTGAAGTATCTATTGCAGATTCATCCTGTTTCAATCCCTAATAGGGATTTGGATAAATTTTCACACAGGGATTAGGCCACGGATACACCGATTTAAAAAAAAAAAAAAGAATATGATAATGCTCATCATCCTGGTTTCAATCCCTAATAGAGATTTAGATAAGTTTTCACACAGGGATTAGGCCACGGATACACGGATTTTAAAAAAAAAGAAAAAGAATATGATAATGCTCATCATCCTGGTTTCAATCCCTAATAGGGATTTAGATAAGT
>JAXHSW010000021.1:63445-66547 GCA_034190295.1 Cyanobacteriota bacterium
CACAGGGATTAGGCCACGGATACACGGATTTTAAAAAAAAAGAAAAAGAATATGATAATGCTCATCATCCTGGTTTCAATCCCTAATAGGGATTTAGATAAGTTTTCACACAGGGATTAGGCCACGGATACACGGATTTTAAAAAAAAAGAAAAAGAATATGATAATGCTCATCATCCTGGTTTCAATCCCTAATAGGGATTTAGATAAGTTTTCACACAGGGATTAGGTCACGGATACACGGATTTAAAAAAAAACAGTCCAAACCCTTGCCAAATAAGCATTTGCCAAACTGCGCGAACCTCTTCCATACCATCATACAATTCAAATCCTTGCCCAAACTTAACTTCAGCCATTTTTTTCACCCCTTCTCTTGTACAGCTACCCATCCGCGCAAATCAACTCTTCATCTCAAACTCACCATCAACAAGATGGCCAGTCCGGAAACTCTTAAGAAAAAAAGGATATATTAAAAGGAGTAACAAATCAAACAAAACTCTTGACAAATTACAGCTAGTTTGATATTGAAATAACCCAAAGGATACAATTAAATGAAATTAGGCATAAATAATACCACACAAGTATTAGAAGTTGCAGATTCAAGAATTACTGAATATTTTCAACGCTCTGAAGGTCAATGGCATTCCGAAAGACGTTACTATACTTTACCGGAAGGAAATACCCAAGAAATTGTCAGTCATTTAACAATTAAATTTCTAGCACTAGGAAGTCCAGAACTTATAGAATTAGCCAAGCTCCATAAATTACATAATCCTGAAACAGCCATGATTTGTGGTTCATTAGTCAGTTGGCTTAGTCAAGATTCTGTATCAGGTAAGAAACAGTCTGAAGGTTCAACAATATTCGGAGTTCGAGGCTTAATATTGTATCGCGATCGCGGTTTTGCCATGAGTAACCCCATCATAGCTAAATATCATCTATCCGATCCTAACACATTATGTTTCAGAACAGAGTACAATGGGTCTGTATTTGAGGAAGAAATTAAACAAATCGGCCATAAATACCGGACACGGCAAACTATTATTTCCCGTGCGGGCGAACAAAAAATGATTGGTCAATATCTAGAAAAACGTATATTAAATAATCAGAAAAAGTGAAGCGACGGAATTTTTTAATCGGAGCTACAGCGATAACTTTAGCTGAATTTTTAGCAGGATGTGAAACTCAGGGAGATTTGAATATTCAACTGTTAAAAAACACTATTCCTGCTCAAATGGTGTCAAAGTTTAAGAGGGAATTAACATCTGAGCCTAAATTAAACTTTAATCCTCAAGAAAATTTAACAGAATTATTTTCTCTGTTGCAAAATTGGCAGAGGAAACTTTTATTAGAAGAGCAAAAATCATCTACAGAACAAACAACAAATATAAATATTGCTAATCTTGTTACTTTAGGAGATTATTGGTTAGCAAATGCTATTAAACAAGAATTAATTCAACCTCTTAATTCTGAAACTTTACAAAATTGGAATAAATTGCCGGAAAAATGGCAAAAGTTAGTTAAGCGTAATAATCAAGGTTATGCAGACCCTCAAGGAAAAATTTGGGCAGCACCTTATCAATGGGGTACAACATTAATTGCTTATCGAGTTGATAAATTTAAAACTTTGGGATGGCAACCTACGGACTGGAGCGATCTATGGAAAGAAGAGTTACGCCATCGATTTTCTTTGTTAAATCAACCTAGAGAAGTTATTGGTTTAACTCTGAAAAAATTGGGTAAATCTTATAATGCTAAAAATCTTAGTAAAGTTGAAAATTTAAAATCGGAACTGCTTAAACTAAATCAACAAGTTAAATATTACGCTTCTGATAATTATTTACAATCTCTAATTATTGGAGATACTTGGTTAGCTGTTGGTTGGTCTAATGATATTTTACCACTGGTTAAAACACGGAAAGATATTGCTGCGGTAATACCTAAATCTGGTACAGCTTTATGGTCTAATTTATGGGTAAAACCTGCTGCTACTGTGGAGACTTCTTTAACAGAAAAATGGATTGATTTTTGTTGGGAACCTCAGATAGCAGAACAAATGTCTCTCATAACTCAGAGTACTTCTCCAATTATACCAGGGATAAATCCAACTGAATTAACTTCAGAAATTAAAGATAATTCTTTACTATTACCTCCAAAAGATATTCTAGAAAAAAGTGATTTTCTCTATCCACTGGCAGATAGTACTATTGAACAATATAGGCAATTATGGAGAGAAATTCGTCTATCTGTTGAGATGAAATCTAGTTAAATATTTAGTAGTTCTGCCTGCTGTATGTGGAATGGGCATCTGGCCCGTTCTGCCCGTTCTGCCAATGAAAATGCACCACCATTAATTCTTCTAAAGATTGTTTGATAAATTAGGAGTAAAGAAATCTAGTTACCTAATAACTAATAATAAATAATTAAATAATTCGCGCCTTGAAGCCTCCCCTTTTTAGGGGAAAAAAGAAATAATATTTCCTTATATTCAATTCCGTAGCGGTTTTAACCAGAGGTAATTATCAATTATCAATTATCAATTAATGAAGATCAATATTCACTCTACTGTGGGAGGAAATGTAAAGTCTTTAGGTAGACGAAATAAACTTCTACCAAATCTATAATCAATTTCTACATTACAATTTAATGGAGCAGTTTCAAAGTCACAAAAATAGGCAGCAATTGGTTTTTTATTACGAGGTTCGCATACTTGTAAGTTATAGCCATATTGTCTAGCTACATTGCCAAAATGATTAATAAATTTATAACGTTCTAGATAGCCTTTTCTATCCCAAATTAATTTTCTGACTACCAAAATTACCCAAATATCATCTGAGTCAACAAACCAAGTATAAATAAGTTCTTCACCAAAGAAATCTTGAGTTAACCACAGACTAGGAATACTTGGTTTAGTTTGAGATAAAGGAGGTTGAGGTAGTTGAGAAGTTTCATTTCTAGGGCAAGTGGGAAAAATAATTTTCGGGGCGGCAGTTGCGGTAAGAAGGAAGAGGGAAGAAGGAAGAAGGAAGAAGGAATAAATAAGAAAGAAGAGGGAAGAAGGAAGAAGTAAAAATTTAGTCATTATTCAGAAGGAAGAAGGAAT
>JAXHSW010000210.1:0-15599 GCA_034190295.1 Cyanobacteriota bacterium
TAGCAAGGCGGAGGCCGGATCACGGCTACCGCTAAGTAAATTGCCGTCCCGTCCCCAGGTTGCCCAAACTAAACCGCTCAGGCCGATGGGCGTCCTGCCGCAATATCCGTGTGAGCCACTCCCACACTCCCCACACTCCCTGACCTATCCGTGTATCCGTGCCATAATCCGTGTGAGCCACTCCCCTACTCCCCTACTCCCCCACTCCCTTAAGAAAATAAGTAGTCATATCTCCTTTTCCTTTGATTGAAACCTCACCCCGCTCTTCAAATACAAATTTTTTCTGGAGTCGCTGATATACAGTATTGGTCACTTGAATTTCACCAGCAATACCACTAGACTCCATCCGATGTGCAATATTTACAGTATCGCCCCACAAATCATAGATAAATTTAGTTTGACCAATAACTCCAGCAACCACAGGCCCAACATGGATACCAATTCGCAGAGTCAAAGGTTTTTCTAGCCGATCGCATAGATTGGCAAAACTAACCTGCATATCTAGTGCCATATTAGCGATCGCTTCCAAATGATTATCTAGCTGCACCAACAAACCACCAACTACCATATAAGCATCCCCAATAGTTTTGATTTTCTCTAAACTATGTTTTTCAGCCAGTCGGTCAAACTCAGAAAAAATCAAATTCAGAAAATCTACAAGTTCAATAGGAGAAACATTGGAGCAAAACTCAGTAAACCCCACCAAGTCAGCAAATAACACACTTACATCATCAAAACTATCAGCGATCGCCTTTTGTTCTTCTTGTAGACGTTGAGCAATTTGAGCGGGCAAAATATTGAGCAACAACTCTTCCATTTGTTTTTGCTGAAATTTCACAGCTTCCTGCGCCATTTTCCGCTCAGTAACATCAGAAACAGTACCCTCGTAATATAACAATTTGCCCTGAGAGTCATGTACAGCACGAGCATTTTCCGAAATCCAAATTGGCTCACCATCTTTGCGATATACTAAGGACTCAAAATTATATACAGCATTATCTACTGTCATTGCTGCTACAAATTCTTGCCTACGGTTAGGCTCTAAATAAAGTTGTCGAGAAATATCTTTAATATCTTTGAGTAATTCTTCTGGTGAATTATAAGCGAAAATTTTTGCTAGCGCCATGTTTGCACTAACAAAACTACCAGTAGGAGTGGATTGAAAAATACCTTCTACAGCATTTTCTACAATACCATGATATTGTTGTTCTGCAATTCGGAGAGCTTCTTCTGCTTGCTTACGTTGGACTAAAGAAGCTAATTGAGTAGCTACTGCCTGAATTAATGCTATCGGATCGAGTTGAAAATAAATTACCTTTTTTTTAAAGAAAATCAAGACTGCTAATACCCGATCCTCTACAATAATTGGCACTCCAAAAGCTGCTTTTAATCCCACTTCTGCAGCTACTTTTGACTCAGTTGAAAAATCTTCTATCCACTGTGGTTTTTGGGATGCCCAAATCTTACCAGGCAAACTATCATTATAGGTAAAAGTTAGCTTTGAACTATGAGTTCCAAATTGGTCTAGATGAGGTTCTCTAGTATACCAAACTTGACTATGTTCAAGTAAGTTAGCGATCTTATTAGGAATCCATGCTTCACCAAAATCCCAATTAATAAGTTGGCAACAAGACTGAAGAATAATTGCTAATGCAGAGTTAAAATTATCGGCATTATTAATAGATTGAGTTGTTTCTAATAAAAACCTAATTTCTGTTTCAGCTCTTTCTTTTTCTGCTATTTCTGCTTGCAATTGTAGATTTTGTTCTGTTAATTCTTGATTTTTTTCATGTAGTTGTGCTTGTAAGGAACTAATTGTTAATTGATTTTTCACTCGCGCTAAAACTTCTTCACTTTGAAAAGGTTTAGTAATATAATCAACACCTCCTACTTCAAAGGCTTTAACTTTATCTAAAGTTTCACCTAAAGCACTAATAAAAATTACTGGAATATCACAAAATGCATCTAAAGTTTTTAGTTGTTGACAAACTTCATAGCCATCCATTTCTGGCATCATTACATCTAGTAATATTAAACTAGGAGGATTAGTTCTAATTGTCTCTAGAGCAGTTTTGCCACTTAATTTTGTCTTGACTTGATAACCATTACGCTCAAGCAAGATTGACAAAAGTCGCAAATTCATAGGCATATCATCAACTATAAGTATATAGCTTGATGATATAGTAGTTAACTCTAGGGACATACTTTCAAGAAGTAATAATGTAATTAAGACTTAGTATAGCAGCCCTATTGACATTTGATAATCTGTAATATCTTATGTCCCCTCAGGAGAGCTACACTATTAGATAATTGCCGAAGTATGAAAAAAGCACGCTCATATATATATTCTCTCCATCCCTAAAAATTCTTTCAACTGTACAACCGAACATTATAAGTGTTTAGGCAAAATGAATTACCATTATCATTTCCCTTATGGGTTTAATACCCACGCGCGTCACCCGCGGTGCTCAAAATTGTTTGGGTCCGCGTAGACGCGGAGCGGCTTGTGGCTCGACTATCCCCATGCAATTTTCTCTCCTGAGGACTGAGGACTTACTCCTCCGTAATTTATTTATAACTATTCAACCAGACATGATATTAGCTGTCAGCTGTCAGCTCTCAGCTCTTATATCATGTCCGGATAATAGCGATCTGGAAAAAACTTATCAAAATAACATGGGTCTAAAACCCCGCCTTTTAAGGCGCAATATTTTTGGAGCGGGGCTTAAATCCCCTACTTCCCCTCCTGGGAGGGGTTAGGGGTGGGTTCTCCACAGTCGGGGCCCGCGGGTGGGTTCTCCACGGTCGGGGCCCGCGGGTGGGTTAACTTCTGTACGGGCGCCATTCGATAGTTATGCGCAAGCTTGCGGCCGAAAGCTTGCGCATACTTTGTAACGCCCCTACTGACTTGCAGACTTGCTGACGCGCGTTAACATGAGTGCTTCAACAGTAAATCTTTCTATTTTCCCGACCTCCCCTACTCCCCTACTCCCCTACTATCTTAATTATAAGTATTCAACCGGACATGATATTATGAGGGGATTTTAATATATAGACTTTAAAGTCAGCTAGAGAGCGTAAAATTTAATTCTCACTCAATTAGTAAAGCTTTTATCTAGAACTAAAAAAAAGCAATAGCTGATGGCTGTTTGCGCAGCATTCGGACCGAAATGCTTACAAAAAAAGGAATTTTGTACCTCACGCTTTTTGAGAATTGCTATAGTTTTATTTACTAACAGTACAGTTTCGTCGTTGATTTTTTGCCTGATAAAGTGCTTGGTCTGCAAGATAAATTAACTCTGCGGGTAACTGATTTTTTTGAGGAATCATACTTGAAATACCAAGACTAATTGTCACATATTCATTGATTTCAGATTTAGCATGAACAATTTTCAGATTTTGCACTTCTAAACGGATAGTTTCAGCAATTCTAAAAGCACTTTTAGCATCAGTCTTAGGAAGAACTATGGCAAATTCTTCTCCTCCATAACGAGCTACTAAATTACCAGGACGATCCACCATTTTATAAATAGTTTTAGCAATTTTTTTTAGACAATCATCTCCTGCTTGATGACCATAACTATCATTGTATAATTTGAAATAATCTACATCACAAATAATTAGAGAAAGAGGCAAACCCTCTTGTTGCATTCTCTGCCATTCTTGCTCTAAATATTCATCAAAATGACGACGATTAGCTACTTGAGTCAAACCATCTAGAGTAGCTAGTAGATGCAATCTTTGATTAGCTAATTTCAGAGTGTATTCTGCTTTTCTACTTTGAATCATTACTCCTAAATGATTGGCTACTGCTTTAACTAAATCAATTAATTGTTGATTTTTTGGGATAACTTCTTTCTTGAATAACACCAAAACTCCTAATACCCGATCGCTCCATAAAATCGGCACAGCAAAACAAGATTTTAATCCGATTTTGACAGCCATATCATAACGTTGAAAAATATCGAGTGATGTCTGAGAAATATCTTCTATCCATTCTGATTTTTGAGATTGCCAAACTCTACTAGGCAAGCTTTTATAATTAGTAAAAGTTAATTTTTTACTATAATTTCGGAATTCATACAAACTTTTTTCATTAGCATAACAAGCTTGACTATATACAATTTTAGAACTATCAGAATTAAGCAGCCAAGCTTCACCAAAATCCCATCTAATATTTGAACAAATGTGATTGAGGGTAACTTCTAGTGCTGAATTAATATCTGAAGTAGCACTAATTGCCTGAGTAGTTAATAACAAAAAACGAATTTGTTTTTCAGTACGTTCACGCTCAAGAATTTCTTGCTCAAGCTTAGAGTTTCTCTCTTTCAATTCTATTTGTAGTTTATAAGTAGATAGTTGATTTTCAACTCGTGCTAATACTTCTCTTAGTTGAAATGGCTTAGTAATATAATCTTTGCCCCCTACTTCAAATGCTTTAATTTTATCTACTTCTTGAGTATAAGAACTAATAAAAATCACTGGTATTTCTTTGGTTTTTTCAAAAGTTTTTAATTTTTGACATACTTCATAGCCGTCTATATCCGGTAAATTAATATCAAGTAATATCAAATCTGGCTGAGAAATCTGTGCTCCATTAATAGCAATTCTACCATTAATAGCTTTTCTCACATAATATCCATGATGTTCTAGCATACTTGCTAATAATCGCAAATTTTCCGGTGCATCATCAACTACTAGAATATTCCCTGGTAAATCTTGAGATTTTTCTTTGTTCATTTACTCCTCACCTTCTATTAATTCAAGAATAATATCTAAACGAAAATTTTCTACTAAATTTGTCAAACAATTAATCAAGTCAATTTCTGTTTCAGGAATTTGCTGAATTAACTCACTGACCATTAGATCGTTAACAGATAATGCAGCAAAATGTAATTGCTCCAACCATTCAGAAGGCATAATGTTTAAAGCTTCTTTTGTAAGTTTTATTTGAGGTTTAATGGCAGTAGAGTTTGATGTTATTTCTTGATACAGATAACGTACTCCCAAATAACTCGCCAACTTTTCTAACAATACATCTTCTGAAAAAGGTTTAGCAATAAAATCATCACAACCTACTGCCAAAATAGCATCACGATTTTCATCAAAAGCATTAGCAGTTAAAGCAATAATAGTAGTTGCTTGACCAAAAGATGTTTGCTTAATAATTTTAGTTGCTTCATAACCGTTCATAACGGGCATAATAATATCCATAAGAATTAAATTAGGTTGCCAAGTTTGCCAAATAGATATTGCTTGTTTGCCATTCTCAGCATTCTTAATTTGAAATCCTAAAGGCTGAAGTAATTGAATTAGTAATTGACTGTTTTCTGGCACATCTTCCACTATTAAAATTCGATAAGCAGGTTGATGAGGTTCTAAACCGATAATTTTACGTCGATCGGATAATTTTGTTGTTTTGGCTATTTCTATAACTTCGGCAACAATATCAAAAGTAAAAGTTGTACCTTTTCCTACTTGACTACTAACAGATATATCTCCTCCCATTAAATTAACAAATTCCCGACTAATAGGTAAACCTAAACCAGTTCCTTCTATTGATTTTTGACCAGTTTTTGTTTGAATAAAAGGCTCAAATAAACTATTTATTTCTGATGCTTCAATCCCTGGACCAGTATCTGTAATAGTAAATTTTATCTGCCCTAGTTGGTGATGATTAAATACTGATAATGTTACTTTTCCTTCAGACGTAAACTTGACTGCATTACCTAAAATATTAATCAGAACCTGACGCAATTTCCCTTCATCAGTTTTGATAAAATTAGGTAGATCGTCAGCCAGTTCAAAGACGATATGTAAGCCTTTTTTACTGGCTTTTAACATCATCATATCTTTGATAGATTGGAGCAGTTCGTGTAAATCAAAGGAACTTTCTGTTAAAGTAACTCTACCTGCTTCAATTTTAGACATGGATAAAATATCATTAATTAAATTCAGTAAATGGTCTCCACTGCGATTAATAATTTTTAACTGCTCAATCTGATCCTGATTTAAAGAGTCATCCCGCACCAACAATTGGCTGAAACCCAAAATTGCATTTAAAGGAGTACGCAATTCGTGAGTCATAGAAGCAAGAAAATTACTTTTAGCATGGTTAGCAGCTTCCGCAGTTTCTTTAGCATTTTTGAGTTCGATTTCTCCTTGTAAACGTTCTAATTCTGCTCCCACCCGTGCAGCAAAAATTTTCAAAATCAACTCATCGGAAGAATTAATATCCATTGGTGCGGCATCCATGACTATTAACAAACCAAGAATTTTGCCTTGGGAATTACATAGAGGAATACCCCAATAACTTTCTACATTTAACTCAACTAACCAGACATCTTGAGGAAAAAGTTGTTGTAAAGAACCTGAATAATAACAAATTTCCCCCTCCAATACTGTCTCACAAGGAGTGCCTACTATAGAGTAACTCACGTCTTTTATCGCTCGATCGCTACCCCAAAATGCTCTTACATAGAATTTTTCTTCTGCTTCCTTCAATTCACTAATGCAAGCATAGTCAAGTTGTAGCACTTGAGCTAGACTCCGAACGCAGGCATCGAAAAAGTCATCTCCTGTATAAGAAGCAGTACCTTTAACAATCAAACGTAAAGCTTCTTCCCGTTCCCTTTTTTCTGTGATATCAATACCAAAAGATTGAATTTCAATTAAATGTCGGTCTAGACCCATTATTGGTTGATTTGTCCAACTAACCCAGCGTCGTTCCCCAGAAGCAGAAATAACTTGATATTCTGAAATTGTTGGAGATAATTTTTTCTGAATTGATTGAATATTTTCCTGTACTCGCTCTCGCTCTATTTTATCTGGAATTACTTGTAAAAAGTTACTACCTAATAGTTCATTTGAAGACTTGCCAAAAAATTGACAGTAGTATTGATTAACGAATGTGAGCGCACAATTTGGCTGCCATCTACAAACCAGTACACTATTCTGTGACTCCACCAGTTCCCGATAACGAATTTCACTCTCTCTTAATGCTTCTTCTATTTGCTTGCGGTCGTTAATATCTTGGAAAGACCCTACCATCCTAATTGGCATCCCTTTTTCTTCCCAAAGAGCTTGTCCTCTGGCTAAAACCCACTTATAATTCCCATCTTTGCAAAGTATACGATGCTCAACAACAAAATTAGGAGTGTTTTGCCTGAGATAACTTTGCAGTCGAGTTATTACCATTTCACGATCGCCTGGATGTATGCGATTGTACCATTCATTATAGTGGGATGAAATTTCATGGTCTTCATAACCCCAGATCGCCTTCAACCGAGGTGACAGAAAAGCTTCATTGGTTGTAATATTCCAATCGTAAATTCCTTCATTATTGCCTTTTAATACTAATTGCCAACGTTCTTCGCTTTTTTTGAGTGAATCTTCTACTTGTCTGCGAATTTGGATTTCTTCCTCTAATAGTTGATTTTGTTCGGCTAATTTTTGTAGTTGCTGTTTCTCTTGTGCTAGAAGATTTACTTGAGCGATCGCAATACCTACTTGAGCTGCCACTGCTTCTAACAATTCTATTTCTTCTGCCGTCCAATGACGAATATTGCTACATTGGTGTATTCCGATCGCCCCATTAGTTTTTTCTTGATAGGAAGTTCTAATTGCCATCATTGACTTAATTTGGAGTTGCTCGCATAGAGGCCAGACTTCTTGCAGCAGAGGTTCAGTATAAATATCATCAGTAGCAATTGCTAAGTCTTGAGACAACATTAACTCACCATGAAAATTACCTAATATGGGAATTTCTAAATTGGAGGGTAACTCTTCTAGATCGTAGCTCTGATACTGAGCAACTATCGGAATTCGTGGTACGGGAAATTCTAAATAAGTATGAATCAAGCAGCGGTCTGCATTTAAAACTCTTGCTATTTGATTTGCTGCAGTTTGATATACTTGTTCTGGTTCTAAGCAAGAGCGAATTTGATGGGTAATTTCTCTGAGTACTAATGCTCTTTGTATTTGTTTCTCTAGAGAGCATTTTGCTGTGGATAGTTCTATTTCTGCCTCTTTACGCTCTGTAATATCAATCGCAGCACTAATGTAACCTGCAAAAGTGCCATTAGGAGTAAATCTTGGTTTAGCTGTATCTACTACCCATCGATACTTACCATCAAACCGACGCAGACGATATTCCATTTGAAAGGCAGCAAAAGTTTTGTGGCTGTGTGTGTACATTAACCGACAGTGTTCTCGATAGTCTGGATGAACCCATTTTAACCATTCATCGGTGATAGCATCAGATAAATTGTATCCGGTAAATTCTAACCATGTTTGATTAAAAAATGTGCTGTTTCCATTGGTGTCTGCTACACGCACCATTACGGCAATGCCATCTGCCATTGAACGAAAACGGGCTTCACTTTCCTGCGTTGCCTGTTCTGCAACTATGCGATCTGTAACATCTACCTGGACTCCTACATAATGAGTTAAAGTTCCAAAATCATCATGTACTGGAGAAATTGTTACTTCATTCCAGAATTTTGTACCATCTTTGCGGGTATTTTGTAAGACTACCGAACATTTTTCCCCAGAAGCGATCGCCAGTCTCAATTTTTTGATTTCTGGTTGATTTGTATCAGTACCTTGTAAAAAACGACAATTTCTACCAATAACTTCAGAAATTGAGTAACCTGTAGTTTTTTCAAAACCTGAATTAGCATATATTACTGGATGTTCGTCTACACTTAAATCGCTAATTACAATTCCTTGAGGAGCGGTAAATATTGCTCTTTCTAATAGTTTTAAATGTTCTTGTTCCTTACGACGTTCTGTGACATTTTTAACGGTTAAAAGATAGGCTGTTTCATTTTCCCAAATAATTTCTCCTATATGTGTTTCTATAAATAAAATTTTTCCCGATTTCTGTCTAATATATATTTCTGTTTCATTACCATTTACAAGAGGCAAACCTATTTCTTCTCCGATTAATTCTGGGGCTGATTTTTCCCATAACAATTCTGTCGATTTATTAACAAAAACTATTTTACCTTCTTTGTTGATAATCATCAGACCTTCTAACATATTAGTGATAATTGCTGATAAATTATCTTCATTTTTTCGCTTGATTTCTATTTCTTTTTCTAGTTGCTTATTTTTTTCTTCTAATTCAAAATGTAGTCTTTGCACTGTCAGTTGAGCTTCTATTCTTACTAATAATTCTTCACTCTGAACGGGCTTAATAATATAATCTACTCCTCCAGCTTTAAATCCTTTTACTCTTTCCGTAACATCAGATAAAGAACTCAGAAAAATTACTGGTATATTTTGAGTATTAGAATTTGCCTTGAGTTGTTTGCAGACTTGATAACCATCCATTTCTGGCATTTGTACATCCATTAAAATTAAATCTGTTTTACTCTCCATTACAGATTTTAATGCTAATTTACCAGAATCAGCTTGTTTGACTCTATACCCTTTTAAACCGATCGTTTCAGATAGAAAAGATAAAATATGGGGATGATCGTCTACTATGAGAATTGTAATTTGATCGTTATTCATAATTAGATTTTCTATGTTGATTATTTGAGTTACAAATTACGACTTTATATTTTAAGCATTTATTATTGAGTATATATTTTCTAACTATAGGATAATTATATACCAATTTTATCGAGGCGATCTATAGCATTTTTATCTTGGTCGTAAACACTCAATAACAAAAGAGAAGAGGGAAACGGAAGCAGGGAGCAGACAAAAAAAAGATTATCTAGGTTTACAAATCATTTTAAAAGGCTATCTTGAAGTTACTTATCTCTTAAAGTATTTTGTCCTGATATGAAATAATCAAATTTTCACTATATATTTAACTCTAAAAAATTGAGGTTTAATGGTAGTTTTTATAGCATTATTTATAATATCTCATATAAGCATTATGGCTTAGTTTTATACCATTTTGAAAAGAGAGTATTACAACAAATGGTGCAACTTAAGGGTAACCATTTCCTGCAGAATGTTGCGCAAACAGCTATCAGCATTTGAAAGAAAGAATTCAGCAATGACCAAGGTTAGCTGAAAGTACTATAGCAATTCCCAAAAAGCGCTTCTGTACAAAATTTTAGGTTTGAGGAAACAGGGAATAATATCATGTCCGGTTGAATACTTATAATTAAGATAGTAGGGGAGCGGGTTCAGTAGGACACGGAGAGGGGGAGACAGGAAGATGGAGTGTCACCGCGTCCCCGCGTCCGGTGTTTCTCCGTTTCCTCTAGGGGAGTAGGGGAGGTCGGGAAAATAGAAAGATTTACTGTTGAAGCACTCATGATAAGTTTTTTCCAGATCGCTATTATCCGGACATGATATAAAAAAACAAAAAGATAACTGTACCTCACGACTTTGGGAAACGCTATATTTTATTTCTTCATAATTTTTCATTCTCCTTGAATACTAATTCCTTCTTCCAAGATAATTTTCTTTTTTATCCCCTTAATATAATGTCCGGTTGACTTATAAATAAATGAGTAGGGAGTAGGGAAAAAAAAGATATTTGCTCTGCAAGTGAAAGGATAGTTTTTTTCAGAAATAATTATCCGGAGATGATATAATACTAATTCCCATGCATTAATGCTATACTTCCGATGCGACTTCAGTTATTAAGTAATAATAATGCTTCATTCAATAATTGATAATGGATAATTGATAATTACCTCTTCCTAAAACGGATAGGATTGAATGATCGTGAAAATTTTTTCTCACAGGAGTCGATTGGATATGGTTAGGAAACTCATCCATCCCACCCAACGGATGCGCTGCGAAGATAGAACTCCGTTCCGAGATCCGCGAACGACCGCTTGTTTCTCCTTGTTCATGAGAGACTTTAAACCTTAATTATTCGGTTGCAAGAATGATTGATATTAGGTTTTTTTAGTCAAAATCTAAACAAATTTTTGGCAATATTATTTCATAATGTACAACCTTGATTTTTTTGGTCACAAAAAAATGGCGATAATTTTATTATCGCCATGATTAAAAATGAAAGTAGAGAAAAAAAATGTCTTCAACGAGTGGTTTTATCCCTTTGTTGACGTCTACGATCGCGCCACTCAGCCGCCGTTAAATATACCACACCTAAAGTAACAATTAACATTAGTCCTGATGCTACTATCGCCATAATATTTATGACTGTTAATTCCACAACTCCTCCTCAAATTTTAGATTTTTTCTTTTAGATTTTATCAAAAAAAATGTCTGAGAGTAACTAAACTATATTTACATAAAAACAGTCCCTAAAATAATTATTTCCAGATACAGAGTGTCATTTCAGTTATCAGTTATCAGTTATCAGTTATCAGTACCGACCACTAAAGCATAAGGCTACGAAAATACGCTCACTGAATATTTTTTCATCCCCTTAAAAGGGGAGGCGCGTGGACCTCATTTTTTGGTAATAAATAATTGTTCTTTCTCTTCTTCCTTATTCATTCTTATATAGCAATTCCCAAAAAGTGTGAGGTACAAAATTCCTTTGCTTTAGGGAGTAGGGATTAACAAAGTTATACCATTTCTCAAAAAGAATGCTATATCTGATTGGGTGAGTAAGTGTGGGAAGTGTGGGAGGTGTGGGGTTCCGAAAAGTAGGAAAAATCTATACTAACAAACTAATAATTGTTAAAAACAAACTTTTAATCTTGGTAACTATTTGACTGTTGAAGTATAGCTGAAGTATAGCATTACTTTTGGTAATTAGTATTAGAAGTCAGAAGTCTGCAAGTCAGCAAGTGTACCCCACCCCTAACCCCGACCGTGGAGGGGAAATAGGGGATTTGAGAAAAGCTCCAAAAATATTTCGCCTTAAAAGGCGGGATTTTAGACCCTTATGATTTTGATAAAAAACAAGAAAAACAACTGTACCTCAGTCACTTGAGAAATGCTATACCAATTATCAAAAGTCATGCTATGCTTAGGCAAAAATTCAATTATTAAACAATTAATACTAATACAGTCCGAATCACCTTTTTGATAATTATTAGACATCTCCATAAAAGAGGGAACAGGCAGGAATAATTGATTTTATTTTTAATTTTTACCGAATAATTAGGGTGCATCTCATATTTGCAAAAATACTTTTTTCCTATCTATTGCCTATTGCCTGTTGCCTGTTTCCTAAAAGCGATAAATTTTTGGATTTATTCATGCATCTCAATGCACCCAATAATTAAGGTTTAAAGCCTCTCCTTATTAATTATTAATAATTAATAATTAGGTAATTCTTCTAAAATAGTAAACCTGACATGATTAATTGCCAAATTACCAATAGAAACTTTTTCCTTATTAACAGGTACCCCCTTATTTTTCAGAGTTTCAAACTTAATTCCTTTACCAATTTCCACATGATACCAAGCCAAACCCATAAAAAACCTTAACGGATAAGGTCCTCCTTCTTGTAAATCATCAGGGTTTGATTCCATAGGTACCCAACCAAAACCAGGTAGATAAAACTCTAACCATACATGATTAAATTCTGGCTCTAAAGGCACACCTTTTCTATCAGCAAAAGCCGGACATTTATAGCGACCTACTGTACGACAAGCAATATTATTTAATCGTGCCAAAGCTAACAATAACCCTACATATTCTCCACAAGAACCAACACCTCTTTCTAACACAATATCTGGAGTATCAATCTTAGCTGTTACTCCATAAGAAAGGCTATCGTAGACATAATTCCGAATATTAAGCAGTTGACGCAATAGATTTTTTTCTTGTAAAACAGCATCTTTTGCCGCCTGGACAACTATCTCTTTATCCATCGCCAAATTATCATTATCTACCAGATATTTTTCCTGAAAACCTTCTGGCAATTCCGGAATATTTTCTACATTAAAAGGTTGAATTTGGTACTTAATTGCCCTTACTTCTAATAAAGCCTTCCAACCAAATATACGCCTTTCACTTTGACGCAATGGTTTAAACCTAAAAACAGCAACTTTTTCACCATCTTGAATTTCTTCAGTAAAAGGTATTCCTATAGGAGAAATTTCCCTAACTTTTTGGCGATGAGTTTCTGATGGTAAAGCAATACGCCATTCTAAATCTTCTAAAAAAACTTCATCTAATGGCTCTAATTCTTCAACATAAGACATCTCTATTAAAAAACTATTAGAAACAGCATATTTTTCCTGTTCATTGTAATAAAAATAAAGAGGATGTATAAAAGAGCGGTCTCGCTTACTCAGGTCATACTGTCTTTCTGAGTTTGGGTCATCCCTGATATAAAGTTCGTCTCCAGCATAAGCTACATAAAGCTGTCTTTCTCCTGTATTTATATCCAGATAAAATGCTAATCCCGTAGGATTTTCAAAGGGAGTCAATACACTAAATTTAACTCTACCTGTTGCTCTTTCTAGACAATAAACAGTTTGCTCTTCACGGTCACATAGCCACAACTCTTCATCTTGTACTGTAATATTTTCAAAACCTATTCCCGGAGCATAAAATCCAGTAATTTGTTGTCTAGTATTTTTATCTAATACAAAAATCTTACCTAGTTTTTGACAAGTGACATAAACTGTTGATTCCCAAACAGCAATTCCATCAGCAGGATAAGGTAAAGTGAAAAAATGTTGCCATTTTCGGCGTCCCTCTGATGAATTACCAATTGCATTGAGACAGAAATAAACTTCATTTTCCCTTGTCAACCAAAGAGTATCTTTCCAAAGCGCGAGACCTGTAACATCAATAAATTCATTAGTTTGAAAAGGATTTATAATTGTTGTGTTATCTGTTTTTGGGTCAATTTCTAGCAGAAAACCACGATTTTTGTCAATGGCATAGAGAGTCTCTCTAGAAAAAGCAATACTATGTAGTGAGGCAACTCCAATTGGTCTAATAGTCCGTGGTCCAGAATATGGTTTTTGCATATTTTTAGGTAATTCAAAATTCATGTTATATCATGTTCGGACGGGTCAGTTATAAATAAAATTTAAGAACTTACAGTACTGAAGAAATACTGAAATTATATTGACTTTTCTTCTTTCCTCCTTTCCTTCTTTCTTCCCCTCCTGGGAGGGGTTAGGGGTGGGTTGTCCTGGGAGGGGTTAGGGGTGGGTTGTCCTGGGAGGGGTTAGGGGTGGGTTGACTTCTGAGGACTGAGGACTGAGGACTCGCTAAGTTATTATAAGTATTCAACCGAACATGATATTAAATTCAGAATAAATATTTTCGCAGTAGGTTTTGAGTATAGCAATTCTCATACTGGTAAGGTACGAAATTCTAGGTTTCAGGTATGGAGGGAACAGGTATGGAGGGAACAGGTATGGAGGGAACAGGTATGGAGAGAATATAGAATAGAATAGAAATAAAGATAGGTGTTCCTCATTAGCCTGGGAAACGCTATATTCATTTACTAAACTATTGAGTATTTAAGCTATATAATTCCTTTGTTAAAGGTTTCCTTTAACACATAACATAAAATCTAAATTAGTATGAGCTTACTATATAATTTTTGATAAAATCAAATCCTTTATCCTAAAGCTTCAGAAACAACTTATATTTTGTCAAACAAATATCCGATTAAATATATGTATAAAAACTTAATACTGTTACTGAATTAGACGCATTTTATAGCAATCCTAAATTATTTACAATAATTTGATTGCTTCGGCGTTTCTCCCATACCTTTTCACTGTTCCCTCAACACATAAAATCTAAATTAGTATGAGCTTACTATATAATTATTGATAAAATTAAATCCTTTATCCTAATGCTTCAGAAACAACTTATATTTTTCAAACAAATATCCGATTAAATATATGTATAAACATTTAATACTGTTACTTGATTAGACACATTTTATAGCAATCCTAAATTATTGGCGATTATTTGATTGCTTCGGCGTTTCTCCCATACCTTTTCCCTGTTCCCTCAAAACATAAAATCTAAATTAGTATGAGCTTACTATATAATCAGGACTTACGCAAATTCACCTTTAAAACGCCATATGTAGGGGCAAATGGCATTCGCCCTCACTGGATTTAGAGTCTGTGCGTAAGTCCTGATAATTATTGATAAAATTAAATCCTTTATCCTAATGCATCAGAAACAACTTATATTTTTCAAACAAATATCCGATTAAATATATGTATAAACATTTAATACTGTTACTTGATTAGACGCATTTTATATCTCAATAAATAATTTGGTTTTTGGCTGTTATCAGACCGCTCTAGGAGCCAGAATTAACCTTTTTTTGGTCAAAAAATTAAACCTAGACTATAACTATTGCAATGTTTAAATTGATCGCATTAATTCCTACTACATTTATAATTATTTGCCTATTAGCTAATCAAGCTGTATCTAAAACTACAGATGTGGATAAATCATGGGATAAAACTTCAGTAAAAACAAAAAAATGGCATTGTTTATCATGCAAAAACTTTAAACTAATATCAAAATCAACTCCCAAACTAATTTATAAATATCGAAATAAAAACCTTAGACGAAAAACTGTAAACTCTCAATTACTAAAAAATCAAGGACTAAAATTAATAGCCAACTCCAAAACTTATCCTCAACAAAAAAACATTACACAAATAGAAACTCAAATTCAAAACCTATCCAATACTCAACAAAACCTCACTCAC
>JAXHSW010000211.1:0-15312 GCA_034190295.1 Cyanobacteriota bacterium
GGGAGATGGGGAGATGGGGGGATGGGGAGATTGGGAGATTGGGAGATTGGGAGATTGGGAGATTGGGAGATTGAAGTAATTATAGAATTATGAACATACACTGTATAACCGGATTCTATATAATATAATAATTAATTATTAATTATTAATTATTAATTGTTGAAGCTACCGCTAACACACTGATTAAAAATAAATGTAATCCCGGCCATAAATCAGGATGTTCTAAATATGGGTCCATACCAGGAAATGGAGGTAGCATTAATTTTTATCCTTTTTAATTGTTAGTTTTGGATATATTTTTATGATAGTTAAAAATTATAAAATCAAAAATTAAACGCACTATATACTATTCTTCTAGTAGACGAAAATCTAAATTAGAACAATCTGGGTTGTCAGATTCAACAACTTCAACCAGGAAAGCTTCACCTTCGCGCTCCCCTTCTGGAGAAAACCTCAAGCTTTTTCCTGATGTTTCATTAACTGGAAGATATACATCTTGAAGTTTTTCCAAAATTTTAGCTCTAGTAGGATTATCGCCTGACTTAGACAAAGCGTCAATAAAAGCCTTAGTTGCATCATAACTCGTAGCAGTACGCCAGCCTACCTCTCCTCCCCACAGAGCTTTTGCTCGAACTACAAATGGTTTTGCTGTTTCTAATCCTTTATACCAAGGTATTGTTAGTGGATCGACAGCAATTATTTCTGAGTAATTCTTAAAATCATTTATATTAAATGTCAATACATAATTAATTTGATGAACAATCATACTAGCAACTAATCTAGTGTCATGCCTTTTTTTCCATTACTTTGTATTTTCTGATCGGCATTTCCCATTGTTGAAAAATACCTAGATTATCTTCATATAGAATAAAAATAGTTTTGAGTAGCTGAATTTCTTCTAGAGCTTATTGAAAATCTAAACCTAAACCATTCACTTCAACAGGTCGTGTAGCCACTACCCAAAATTATCTCAAATTTTGTGGGAAAATACACAAATTTTCTTGTTTTTTCTTTAATAATAGAATAGCTTTAAGTACACTTGAGTGCTGAGGATGGTTTGTTTGTCTCAAGCGTAGTAGAATATTTGTATCTAATAGATAAGTCATAATATCTCATCTTCTCTTGTATAAATATTTTCTCTACTAATTGCTTCATCCGGTAGAACAGAAAGACAAGAATTAAGAGGAGAATTAATGAACTTAAATAATTTGTTTTCCCACTCGTCAATAGGCACTTTAGATTGCCGATCGCCTCGAACATCAATAATTTCTTTTTCTCAGGACTTACGCAAAAGGTAGAATCATACACCAATTGTAGGGGTTAACGGCCGTTAACCCCTACAAGATATAGCGGTTATGCGTAAGTCCTGTTTCTATTAAACTTTCAATATATTTTTCAATTGATAAGTCTTGTAATTTGGCTTTCTCTCTAATCTGAGCTTCAATTTCCGGTTTTAAATTAATAGTAATCATCATCTTTTATTTACGTTGACAATATTGTTAAAGGCCGATAAAAATTATCACTTATTAGAAATAATATAGCAATTCTAGAACATAGCGATAATAATTAGTCTTTTTTAGTTACCCTAATAATATAGTAACTTTTATAAAAAATTAGGCCATGAAACGCATTGTCTTAATCGCTGGTTTTGAATCTTTTAACACTGGTTTGTACCGTCAAGCAGCTCAAATGGCAACTTCCCAATGTCCAGATTTAGATATCCAAGTATTTAGCGATCGCGCCCTTTCCACGGAACCAGAAACTGTCGCTACTGCTCTGGAAAATGCTGATGTTTTTTTCGGAAGTCTGCTTTTCGACTACGACCAAGTTTTATGGTTGCGCGAAAGAGTACAAAATATTCCCATCCGTCTTGTTTTTGAGTCAGCACTAGAATTGATGGCATTAACAAAATTGGGAAAATTTATTATTGGCGACCAACCTAAAGGAATGCCGAAACCAGTCAAATTTATTCTCAGCAAATTTTCTAGTGGGAGAGAGGAAGACAAACTTGCGGGTTATATCAGTTTCCTGAAAACAGGTCCTAAATTACTCAAATTTGTACCAGTGAAAAAAGTGCAAGACCTCCGCAACTGGTTGATAATTTACGGTTATTGGAATGCAGGTGGTACAGAAAATGTGGCTGCCATGTGTTGGGTTTTGGCAGAAAAATATTTAGACTTAAAAGTTGGAGAAATTCCCCCACCAGTGGAAACTCCCAATATGGGTTTGCTGCATCCAGACTACCAGGGTTATTTTGAGTCTCCCAAAAAATATCTGGAATGGTATCGCCAAGAAAAACAAACTTCTCCCACTCCAGTTGTTGGCATTTTGCTCTACCGCAAACACGTCATTACCAAACAACCATACATTCCTCAACTTATCCGCAAATTTGAAGAAGCAGGTTTAACACCCCTACCTGTATTTATCAACGGTGTCGAAGGTCATGTCGCCGTCAGAGACTGGATGACTACCAGTTATGAAAGTCAAAATTCAAAAGTCAAAAGGAATGAAAGTCAAAAGTCAAAAGTCAAAAATCAAAAGTTAGAGAAAAGTCAAAAGTTAGATTCTGTTGAAACAGGACTTACGCAAATTAACCTTGAAAACCCCAGATCTAGGGGCGAATGGCATTCGCCCTCACTTGATTTAGTGTCCGTGCGTAAGTCCGGTGAAAAGCAAAAGCATGATTCTGTTAAACCAATACTTTCCTTATCTCCCGAAGCAGTAAAAGTTGATGCAGTCGTTTCAACTATTGGTTTTCCTTTGGTCGGTGGTCCTGCGGGTTCCATGGAAGCAGGACGACAGGTGGAAGTTTCTCAACGCATCCTCACTGCGAAAAATGTACCTTATTTTGTAGCAGCACCCCTACTTATTCAAGATATCCATTCTTGGACGCGCCAAGGTGTGGGAGGTTTGCAAAGTGTAGTTTTATATGCACTGCCAGAATTAGATGGAGCGATCGACCCCGTTCCCCTGGGTGGTTTAGTGGGAGAAGATATTTATTTAATTCCCGAACGAGTGAAACGTCTCACGGGTAGGGTGAAAAATTGGATAAAACTGCGTCAGACACCGCCCGCAGAAAGAAAAATAGCCGTTATTCTCTATGGTTTTCCTCCCGGTTATGGGGCAACAGGTACAGCAGCTTTATTAAACGTGCCGCGATCGCTCCTGAAATTTCTCCACGCTCTGAAAGACCAAGGTTACGACGTTGGGGAAATTCCCGAAGATGGGGAAGAACTTATTCGTCAAATTAAAGAAGCAGACGAAATTTATCCAACCTCCCCCCTTCCCAAGGATCAAACCCACTCCTCTTCTTCCTCCCCCCTTCCCAAGGGGGGAACGAGGGGGGATCGCATTCCCAAAGGGGGAACGAGGGGGGATAACAACCAAGTCAATATTAAAACCCTAGAAAAATGGTTAGGATATCTATCAACAACTCGCATGGAAAAACAATGGGGAAATCTCACGCGCACGGGTATAAAAACCGATGGTGAAAATTTTCATATTGGCGGAATTCAATTAGGAAATATTTGGCTAGGAGTACAACCACCCCTGGGAATTTCTGGCGACCCAATGCGCCTAATGTTTGAACGAGATTTAACACCCCATCCCCAATATTCAGCTTTTTATAAATGGCTACAAAATGAATTTCAAGCCGATGCAGTAGTTCACTTTGGAATGCACGGAACTGTGGAATGGTTGCCCGGTTCGCCCTTGGGAAATACTGGCTATTCTTGGTCAGATATTCTGTTAGGAAATATGCCACATCTATATATATATGCTGCTAATAATCCTTCCGAATCTATGTTGGCAAAACGTCGGGGTTATGGAGTTTTAATTTCTCATAATATTCCTCCTTATGGTCGGGCTGGTTTATATAAAGAATTAGTTAGTTTGCGAGAATTAATTTCTGAATATCGGGAAGACCCACAGAAAAATTCAGGGTTGCGGGAACCGATTTTTAAGAAAATTATTGATACGGGTTTAAATTCAGATTGTCCGTTTGAGTATGGCAAAAAATTAGGAATTGAATTTACTACAGAAAATGCTCGGATGTTTAGTACAGATGTAGTTAATCCCTATTTTGTAGAAATTTACGAATATTTGCAGGTTGTGGAACAAAGATTATTTTCTTCTGGTTTACATACTTTAGGAGAAGTGCCGAACGAGGAGGAATTGAAATCTTATTTGGAGGCTTATTTTGGGGAAGAAATCGCAGAAAATAATATAGATGATTCAGCCCATAAAATTAGCAATTTGTTGATGCAAAATACTGATGAACTTACCAATATTCTACGGGGGTTAAATGGAGAATATATTCCCGCTGCCCCAGGAGGAGATTTATTACGAGATGGTGCCGGAGTTTTACCAACTGGTCGAAATATTCATGCTTTAGACCCCTATCGAATGCCTTCTCCTGCTGCTTATGAAAGAGGGCGAGAAATTGCCAAGAAAATTATTAATCAACATCTGGAAGAAAATGATAATTATCCCGAAACTGTAGCAGTAATGTTATGGGGTTTAGATGCTATTAAAACCCGTGGCGAATCGATAGGAATTTTATTAGAATTAGTAGGTGCTGAACCAGTAAAAGAAAGTACGGGTCGAATTGTTCGTTATGAATTAAAGACTTTAGCTGAAGTCGGTCATCCCCGCATCGATATTTTAGGAAATTTATCAGGAATTTTCCGAGATAGTTTTGTCAATATTATTGAATTATTAGACGATCTATTCCAACGAGCAGCAACCGCAGACGAACCCGTAGAACAAAATTTTATCCGCAAACACGCTTTAGCATTACAAGCGCAAGGTATAGAAAATGTTTCGGCACGGTTATTTTCCAATCCCGCTGGTGATTTTGGTTCCTTGGTAAACGACCGAGTTGTCGATGGTAACTGGGAGTCAGCGGATGAGTTGGGCGATACTTGGCAAGGGCGAAATGTCTTTAGTTACGGTCGTCAGGATAAAGGTCAAGCACGACCAGAAATTTTGCAGGAGTTGTTGAAGGGTTGCGATCGCATCGTCCAAGAAATTGATTCGGTGGAGTATGGTTTGACAGATATTCAGGAATATTATGCTAATACTGGTGGGTTGAAGTTGGCAGCAGAAAAACAAAGGGGTAAAAAAGTAAGTGCGAGTTTCGTCGAAAGTTTCTCCAAGGATACCACCCCCCGAAAATTAGAAGACTTGTTGCGGATGGAATATCGCACGAAATTATTGAATCCAAAGTGGGCAGAAGCAATGGCAAATCAAGGTAGTGGGGGAGCTTACGAGATTTCCCAACGGATGACCGCGTTGATAGGTTGGGGCGGTACCGCTAATTTTGCCGATAATTGGGTTTATGACGGTGCTGCCGAAACTTATGCTTTGGATGCAGAGATGGCACAGAAATTACGGGAGGCAAACCCAGAAGCGTTTCGCAATATTATTGGGCGGATGTTGGAAGCGAGTGGGCGTGGTTTTTGGCAAGCAGATGAGGAGAAATTGCAGAAATTGCGAGAATTGTATGAGGTAGCAGATGAGGAAATTGAGGGTGTTAATATTAGATAATTTCTTGAGCAAAATTATTATAGGAGGTCTATTTTTTGCCAAATACAAATACGCCTGATACTTATGGCAGAAGTATTCAGTTAGGTGCTTCTCGTCGTCGCCTTGAAGATGCTAGAGCGCTGCATAGTCAAAAGCGATGGAATGGTGCTATTTATATGGGTGGTTATGCTATTGAGTGTGCCCTAAAATCTCTCATTTGTTATCAGGAGAAAAAACATAACTTCAAAGATACAAAAGTATTCAAAAGAATACAAGGTGCAAATTTACATAATCTGGCTATTTTTCTAGATGATGTAAAGTCAGTACAAAGAGCGATCGCTTTAGATCGTACTAATAGTTATAGAGATGCCTGGAATACAGTTTCATCCCTATGGCGCAATGATGAATTACGTTACTCAGACAAAAGCGGTCAAGAAAAAGACAGCCAAAGATTTATCAAAGCTGTCGAAAAATTACACAGATTATTACTAGATAAACAAGGAGAAACTTGATAATTATGGACTTAAATACTTTGCCGAAAAGGATTAAAACTCATTTAAGTACAACTTTACTAGCTGAAGATTATTCATCAAAAGTAACTGTTAGACGTAATTCATTAGGTTGGTTGAAAATGATAGTTATCACCAATTTATTTGAGGATAAATCTTTAGAAGAACGCGAACAAAAGATTGATGAAATATTAGCAGATATAAACTTTCATTTAAGTAAATACCCAATTTTAAGTTATGATTTGTTAACTCCTGAAGAAGCAATAGCAGAACCTCCTGAATATACTCAAATTCAGTTACCTTTATGGTCAGATATCTTAATGTCACCCAAACCAGAGGAACCAAAAGAATCAGACGAAGAAGATGTTTTTAAAACTCCTTTAATAGCAACTTTCTATTCTTTTAGAGGAGGAGTTGGTCGTTCTACTGCACTAGGTTTAGTTGCAGGAATACTGGCTACTGAAAAAAAACGTCGAGTAGTAATAGTAGATTTTGATTTAGAAGCACCCGGAATTTCAATCTTATTGGAGTCGGATATTGAGCCAATTAATCAAGAAAATTATGGTATTTTAGACTATTTGTACCAACGCTTTCTAACTCCAGAAGAAAATATTCCTTCCATTGAAAATTGTATTTACCAAGTAGAATTAAAAGCCCGTGGCGAACTATTTTTAGTTCCGGTTGGCGAATATGATGAAAATTATATCCATCGTTTAGCTGAACTAGACCGGGGAACTTTACAGGCGTTTTATCGCAGAGAAAATAATCCTATTGAACAACTAATTAAAGATATTAAAGAACAATTAAATCCTGATGTGATTCTAATTGATGCTCGTCCTGGATTTAATGATACTAGCGCTATTGCTTTATTAGACTTAGCTGATTTGGGAATTATCTGTTTCTCGCCAACCGATCAAAGTTTTAAAGGGTTAAGTTGGATTGTACAAACTGTTAGTAAACAATGCCAATATCGAGGCAAACCAGATTTACGTTTTGTCCTCACACCTATGCCTGCTGTTGCTGCAGAACAACGTCAAATTTGGATAAGTAAAGTTGAAGATTGGATAGAGGAAAATTGGGGGTTATCAAGTGGTATAACAGTCGGCGAACTTTACTATGAAATTAACTACAATCCTAATATTAGCACTTTGTCAAGTCTCGTTAATGATTTACCTCAAAGTTTACTGGAGAATTATCTCTCAATTGCAGAAGTAATTGATGCTAGTTTACCAGATATTCAACTTAGTCTAACAACTGACTCTATTGTTGAGAAAGCTACCAAAATAACTATTTTAAATGAGTTGAATTTTGTCGCAGCAACAGCACAAGATATAGAACCAGAAAAAATTCCAGAAATATTCCAACGTACAGAAGATTTTCCAAAATTTTTAAGCGATAAAAGTTGGCTGATTCGAGGGGCAAAAGGAACAGGAAAAAGTTTATTGTTTAGACTATTTGTAGAGCAACCATTAAAAGCAAAAAATTTAGCAAAAGAATCTGATGTAAATATAGACAATGTTGATTTTATTGCCGGACATGGTAAAACTACAATAAAAGCATCAATTTTAGAGGGTACTGCTCTAGCCAGCTATGAACAACAAGTCAACGATAATTGCTGGCAATCTTTTTGGTTAAATTATGCTTTATTGCAATTATGTTATTCTTTGCCAGAGCTGCAGTCACTCCCTAAGATTAATGAGAATTTAAAAGGTTTAATAGCTACTGAGAAACCTCGAAGTGCCGATCTAGTTTTGTGGTTAGTTGAGCAAGCAAAATCCCCGACGGCGAGTAATGAAACTTTGGATCAACTACGAGATATTAACTCATGGTTGCAAGAAAATAACCGACGAGTTTGGCTTCTCTATGATGAGTTAGATACTGGCTTCGGTTCAACTCAAGAAGATTATCAACGACGAAGAAAAGCATTAGAAGCTTTGCTCGCTTGGTGGTTAGAAAGCGGCATAAGTCTGAAACATATTGTGCCTAAGATATTTTTACGAGAGGATATTTGGAATCAACTCAACTTTACAAATAAAGGACACTACGTCAGTGGGCGATCGCTTGAATTGAAGTGGGAAGAAGCCGATCTATGGCGACTTGTACTACGCCAAGTTCTCAATAATTCTCCAAGTCTTAGCAAAACTGTCGATCTGGAATCAGGAGTGAGAGTAGAACGACTGGAGAACATTGAGTTAAAACAATTACGAAAAAGCCTCGAACCTCTGTGGGGGGAACGGATGGGTAGTGGCAACAAGAGTTACACTTACAACTGGGTTCGCAAACGAACTGCTGACAGTCAAGATCATAGCTTTCCCCGAAGCTTAATATTATTGCTAGAGGAAGCAGTCAAAATCGAAAAACGTAACTCAAAAGAATATACTGATGAAAGAATTTTGCGCCCAAAATCATTGATTGATGCTTTGCCAGAGGTATCCAAGCAGCGTGTTAATGAGGTGCGTAACGAATATCCTGAACTTGGACAATTTTTAGATAAACTTCAGGGTGAGCGTTCTCCTATTGATGAAAACCGACTAACAGAAATATGGGAAATTGAAGGTACACAGTTAACTACTCGCCTCAAGGAAATGATTGATGCAGGTATTTTCAAAGAATATTCACGTCGTAAAGATCCTCTCCCATCCCCTCGTGTTTATAGTGTTGCCGAACTATATTTATATGGACTAGGTATGACTCGCAAGGGGCAACGCTAGGCAAAAAATACTAAAGGTTTGAGTGGTAGTTGACTCATGGATGTAGTGGAAATCTCAAAGCTTTTTCCACTGCTACAGCTAAAGCTTCAGATTTCCGTAATAACCCAATTTGGTAAACTTGCATTAATGCTAGGAGTTCGTAATTTTCTGCTTTTGGGTGACGAGCAGTAATACTAAGTTGACTGTGCGTTAATCTTATGCAACTCCCAACGCCTAAGATAACCAGATAAAACTTTCTAGTTTTACGGCTTTAAGCCCATGCACCGAGAGACCAAGTTGTTACCTTGGAAACCTGAGCAACTGAAGTCACTCCGCATCCTGGAGGGCAGGAATTCAACCTCCATGGCTACTAGAGTTATCCCTAGTTTTTTGGGACTGGCCTAACTTACTTATAAGCTCGTTAAGTCAAACGAATCGCACCCGCTCAACCCAACCTACAAAACCAACAAAATTTATTGATGTTATCAAAAAAAATTGTTATATAAAAACTTAAAAAAATTAATATATAAACCTATAAATATCGAGCACTTTTTCTGAAAATATTTAACCTAAGTTCATATATATTCTATATACTTAATCTCAATTTATAGACATAATTGGCTAGAAACAAATAAACGTTAAAACGAAAAAGATAAAAATTCAGCTATAAGCATTTTTCAATAGTTTTTCATCGTTTTACATCTATCTTTATCTTTTAAAGATCATTAACTTAACCTGCCTAAAAGATATTAAACCTCATTTAAATCTAATTATATGTATATACATTTAACCTAATACATTTAGCTTATAAAAGAAAATCTTATATGTAAAAAAAAAAGAATAAAGATTAGTTATAACTGAATTATTCAATTAGTTTATTGGTATATTGAAAGTATCGGAATTGAATAATATTTAAGTTAATCTATTCTGATAAATCCTGATGTTTAGCCTGAGTTTTGATTATGGACCCGATCGCTGGAGATACGAGCAACAATTCTTTGGAAGGAAACCCATCTCTTTCTACCTTTTCTGAGGAGCCAAATACTCCCTTCTTTCTAGAGTTGAAACAGCAGGGTAACGATCTTCTAATGGGTGATTCTTTCTCCGAAGGATATACAACCTTCAAGGGTTTAGGTGAAGTCATCAACGATCCACTTCCGTTCCTATCTTCTGTTTCTTTTGTCAAAGACCCTCTCTTGGGGAATTCTGAAGAAATTTCCGAGCCAGAAACCGACTCTCAAGAGTTTGACGTGCTAACACGTTTGAGAGAGGCTGAAGCGGAGCTGATTGAGGTAATGGAGTATGTAGAAAATGGTGGTTCTCCCTCCGAGATTGGAGTCTTAGGACCAGGAGCGGACACCACTACAATAGAACAGTATCAAGAAAATTTATCCCATATTCAAGGACGTATTAGCGATGAATTAGCAAGGCAACAAGAAGAAGCTCTTGCAGATAACTTTTTACTCCCTGAAGTTCTTGAGCCTGGAAAACAGGTGTTCGTAATAGAAGAAGGAACTTCTATCCCCTTGGAACTTCAAGAGGAAATGATGGGAGGTGAAATTTTATTCATGCCTAGTGAATTCTTTGAAGTTACTACGTTGGAAGACATGAACTCGTCTTCTACTGGCTTCTCCGAGCCGGAAGGCTTGTTTTAGTGCATAAGTAGCTTTAATTCCGACAGATTTCAAGTCTGCTGTTGAGAATAAGGTTACAGACTGCGCTCGGTGATTCTCACAGGAGCTAGCTCCACAACTAGCTTCGGGTAGATTGCTTTCAATAAACTTTACCTGGCAATCTTCCGAGAGAATAAGGTAACAAACTGCGGTCGATGATTCTCACAGGAGCTAGCTCCACAACAAGCTTCGGGTAGATGACTTTCAATAAACCTTACCTGGCAATGTTCCGATGTGGGTAAGTTTAGTAGAACAGTTTACAGCATTTTTCAGAGTAGGCGAACCACACAGTAAAAACCAAAACCCTTGTAGGGATGTTTCATGGAACGTCTCTACAAGGGTATACTGAAATCAAAACTGCTGCATGAGCAAATGTGAGAGTCTCATCAAAGGCTAATTTTTGATGGTTCAGTTATGCCAAATCTTTCCTGAGCAAAAGCAATCTTTTCCTCAATACCTGAAAGTTTTGACACAACCTCGTCGATCGCTTCTAACCTCCCAATTAATCCCTCTCCATTAGCAATTTGAATTGAAAGACCAGGACGAGCATTGATTTCCAATAAAACAGGTCCTTTGTCTCGGTCTAGCACAATATCAACCCCCAAATAACCAAAGTCAGTTTCATCGCTCAATTTAGCAGCCATCTCTAATATAGTTTGCCAATGGGGAATTTGGCGATCGCTCAAAGCATATTCTGTCTCTGGATGATCGTCGATATAGCGATTATACTGAATACCTTTCAATGTCTTACCCGTAGATAAATCGATACCAACTCCAACACCACCTCTATGTAAATTTGCCTTACCGTCAGAAGCTCGTGTTGGCAGACGTAACATTGCCATTGCCGGAACACCACGATAAACAATAACGCGAATATCGGGAACCCCTTGATAAGCAATTTCGTCAAACACCGGATCGAATTTTACCGCAGACTCAATAATTGCCACATCAGCTTGACCGCCGAGGGAAAATATACCACCCAGGATATTATATAGATGATATTGTAAATCGTCTGGTTTCAGGATCGAACCACTAACTTTAACATACCCCTCATCAGTAACATCTTTAATCACAATAATCCCATCCCCACCACTTCCAGTAGCAGGCTTTACTACAAAGGATTTATGTTCGCCAAGGAGTTCTGATAGTTGCTTGACCTGATTTTGGAAACTAATAACAGCATAAGTTTCTGGCACTGCTACATCAATACTTTCAGCAATTTTTTTTGTCTCTAGTTTAGAGTCAGCTAGACGATAAAGCTGACGCGCATTAGTTGGGAAAATATAATCTAAGTTACGAGCGTTAACTCCGAGAATACTGTGACGTTTTAGTGAAAATGGAAACATAATATTTATACAATTAGGGAACGGGGGAGTAGTGGAGCGGGGGAGTGGGGGAGCGGGGGAGCGGGGGAGTAGGGGAGTGAGGGAGTGGGAGAGTAGGGGAGCGGAAGAGTGAGGAAGTGAGGGAGTAGGGGAGCGGGGGAGTAGATAATTTTTTGGCTAACACTCCGATAAGCTGACTCCACCGCACCGAAGCCTTATGGTGTCTAAATCCCCACACCTCACCTGCGGTGTCTACAATTGCTTGGGGTTTGTAGACACGAAGTGGCAGGTCGTTGACTATCCATAAGCAATTGATTCTGTCTCCAGTATAGCTGTCTCCTGACTCCTTCTTCAATGACCACCTTCTTCTAACTGCTTTTGCAGTGACATAAATCGGTAATATTCAGTTAGTTTATAGCCGTTATAGCGACCCATGAGAATATTTACTCCCAATACCACTAACAACAGCTCCGGGAACACAAATAGCCAATGTTGCACATAGTCATTAACCATACAAAAGTATCCAATCAAGGCAGCAATAATCGTACCAACTCCAGCAATAATAGTTTCCTTTGCACCATCTTCTTCCCACATTGTTGAAGCACGTTCGATAGTCATCGCTAGAATCACAATGGGAAATAGAGAAACCGACAAACCAAGATTAATCTCTAAGCTTTCCATAACTATTGCCAGCAAACCAATAATTAAAACCGTCGCAGTCAAAATAGATGCAAGTCTGGGTACGATTAAAAGCTGTAATTGGTTGAGGTAACTACGAAACAAAAGTCCAATAATTACTACTAGCACAAATAGTCCTATCCCAACCCCCAGACCAGTTTGCCGGAAAGCGAGGGAAATCAGAATTGGTGTAAATGTGCCAAAAGTGGATAACCCTATTATTTGATGCAAAATCGAAATAATTAAAGCACCAAGAGGTATGAGGATGAGTATTTGAATCACCCGTTGAGTTGTTAGAGGTAATCTGAGAAAAGAATATTCTAAAAAGGGACTGCTTTGTTGTCCGTCTTGCCACACTGACCGGGTTAGTCCTTGGTTTGTATTAGGTTGAACGACTACTGATAAATCTACACCACCTGCTCCTTCAGCGGTTAAAACTCGATTTGTTCCGTACCACCAAGTCAGATAGCGGTCTTGCTGTTTGAAATTGCCATCTACAGGATCGAAAACTAACCAGCGATCGCCTTGTTTTACTTCCAACCACTCAATAAAATCTGTGGAGTAAACCTCTTCACCTCTCAAGAAAATACCATTGCCGACTCGCGCGGATACCTCAGCTCTGTCTAATAAAAATTTGGCTATCTGTACTGTTGATTCTGGCTTTCTGACATTTTGACTAATAGTTTGAATGCGGATATCATCTGTATTGAGAGCTATTTGATATATTTCTTTGACAAAAGTTAAGCGATCGCCGTTTGATTTAGTATTTGCCTGTTTAATCAAAGCGATAATTTCTGGAGCTGGCAAATTTTCTTCTAAATTATCCTCAACTCTGGCTGTATTTTCGCCAAACCTAACCAATTGTTTATCTACTAACCGCCTACCTGAAATTGGTACATCTTCTTCTATGGGGAAAAATCCAGTTTTTCTATTTATATTTGCTCGATAAAAGATGAAGCCGTCATTATTAGTAGCATCTTGTTTTTTAAACACAGCTATTCGATTAACCCCATCTGTCTCTGTTTTAACTTCGCGGTTGAATCCTTGATTAACAAAATCTTCCTTGGCAATTTCATAACGTTGAGATTCTTGGGGAAGCTGAAAGCGAATATTGGTTGGCAAATCTGTCTCTGTTGATAAAACTGACGGTTGGGAAACCAGAGATATTTTTGCCTCAAGATACCAACTATCAAAAGTTTGATTTGGTAATAGTGGAATATCGGAAACGACCAGTTTATGAATAAAAATAGCTAATCCAATTGCTGCTAGAAATAATGCTAAAAGTAAAGCATGAAGAGTACGTTTCATTATTATTCTGCCTCCTCTATTTCACAGGATGGAGTTTTGGTAAATGTTGCCGATGAATCAATTACTAACTTACTTTTTGAAAGCATATTACGTCCGACTAAAACTGAATAGTTGAAGTTACTTCTGTCTGCTAGGTTTACCTCTTCTTCTACCCACCGACCTGCAAGACACATTTTCATTTGCACTACTGGGCGACGAATATAATCTTGAGTACGACTCTCAATTTTTACCCATCTTGTAACGGGTAACTCATAAATTTTGCTAACTCCTTCTTCATTGCTGAAGCGGAATTTTATCATGCCTCCAGATTCTGTTTCTTCATCTGGTTGTTCTAAAATTTCAGCATTAATAGAAGTAGTTGTTGCACCCGTATCTAGCTTGACTTTTACTTCTTCTTCTATACCAGCAATTTTTCCTTTTTCAATCCATCCTACTATTTGAGGTTCAAATGATTTTACTCCTGTAGCTTGTATTTTTTGCGCGGTACATCCAGCTCCAGATAATAAGCCGATAAAAATAGCTACAAAAAATTTTTTACTACTTATGGTTGATGCTAACCTATCTAATATTATTTTCATACTGTCGATACTAACTATTACTTGTCAATCTTAACTCATTTACAAAAGTTTGCAAATTTTGAAAACATTTTTATTCAAATCTCAATATTCACAAGACCGCCTATGATTTAGTGAGTTAACTTTCAGTAAAACTAGGTATATTTCGTGTTTTCGGTGGAGTAAATTTACCAGTAACGTCAAAATATATTTTCAGAATTTTGACTATAAAAGTAGTAGATTCTTATTTGACATCTATCTCTAGATATAACTTTTTGTTAAACAACATCTAGAAAAATTATGCTAAAAGATATATTAAAAAAGGCAGAAGGTAGAAGGGAAAAAATTTAGGAACTACTTTACTCTTTGTTACCAAACAATGAGGTCCAAAGCCTCCCCTTTTAAGGGGATGAAAAAATTTCAATTCAGTATTTTCAAGCCTCCGGTTTTAGTCGGAGGTACTGATAACTGATAACTGAAATGACATACTTAATTTTTTTCGTGCCTACCTATTTAAAATATTGCTTGAGCGACTAGCATTGGCTGTGATTTTTCAGAATTACCGAAAAATTGTGGTTTAAAGCCTCCTCTTTTAAGAGGATAAAAAGAAAAATTTTCATGATTAGTCAATCCTATCCGTTTTAAAGGAGAGGTAATTCGCGCATTCGCGCATTCGCGCATTCGCGCATTCTTGAATGGTGTTTCAGAAAGATAGTTACAGATGTATGTGAACACTAAGTATGAGCAAATTGAACAAAGCGATCGCTCAATTGTAAGAGTATATATTGGAGCAATCTGGAGCTTGAGAAATTACTATAATTCTACAATTTGTACTTATATCATGTCCGGATAAGAGCGATTTGGAAAAAACTTTCTCCTCTTCATTCCCTCTTTTTCTCTCTTCATATAGAATCCGGTTATACAGTATATGTTTATAATTCTATAATTACTTCAAGCCTTTAATCGGACTCACTCCCCCACTCCCCCACTCCCAAAGATATAAGAACGGGCAAGATGCACATTCCACACTCCCCTACTCCCCTACTCCC
>JAXHSW010000212.1:0-5647 GCA_034190295.1 Cyanobacteriota bacterium
CACAAAATGAAATGACTATTGCGGCATCCGCAACAGAGAGAGGAGGTAGATATTTTCTCCACCACACACCGGAAATTACGGTGCTTCACAAAATGAAATGACTATTGCCACATCCGCAACAAAGAGAGGAGGTAGATATTTTCCCTCCCGATCATCCGTATTATTCATTATTCAAAAATCCTTCTAACTTTAATTATAGTAATCGAAAGAAAAGGCGTGGACATATTAACAGCTGAAAACGAAAGACTTCGCCAGATTTTTCCTTCTCTCCTAGATTGCTAAACACCTTCTTCCTTATCTACCTCTTCCTTTTCTACCTCTCTCCTTCCTCCTTATTTCTTCCTCCTTATTTCTTCATTTTTGAACGCAAACTTTATCTCTACCACTTTCTGTACAATCTTCAAACTTCAGTTTTCCAGCCAACATTTGTTGCTGAACTTCTTCCACTTTTTGCTTAACTTCCTCTGGCAAAACATCATTAAAACGACCCAACTTAGTAATATCTGGATTTTCAATTCCTAAAATATACTTTTCTCCCTTAACTTGATTATTTTTAACAAGATTAGCAATATAAGCGATCGCTCCTCCAACATCCTGTACTGCACTGGTCAGCACCGCTTTTGGCGCAACATCAAGCTGGTCAGTTGTATTACCAACTGCATAAATTCCTTTTTCTTGTGCCGTTTTCAAAACTGCCGGAGCAGCATTATCTAATAAGTGATAAATCACATCAACCCCAGTAGAAATTAAAGCCAAAGTTGCCTCCTTTCCTTTAGCAATATCATTAAAATCTCCAGTGTAACTCATTACAACTCCAACACTGAAATTTACTGACTTAGCACCTAACTCAAATGCCTTACCTTGTAAATTAGTTCCTTTAAAAGATAAACCTGTAAGATAAGCAACTTTATTATTCTTAGTCATCAAACCAGCAATTACACCAGCAAGATAACCCATTTGGAAATAATTTGTTGTCACCGAAGCATAATTTTCACCAGCAATATTACCATTAACTCCCAAAAAAAATGTATCGGGAAATTGACTAGCTACTTGTTGAATAGCCGCATCAAATTGTCCGCCATGACCTACCACTAAATCGAAATCTTTCCTCGCAAAATCAGAAAGAGTTTCTACCTGGTCTGGTTGGGCAATATTTTCCACATAAATCATCTCACCATTGAGAATTTCGGCTGCTTTTTTTACCCCTTCATAACCAGATTGATTCCATCCTCCATCAGTAATAACTCCAGGTAAAGCAATAGCAATTTTAAAAGTTTCAGAATTATCTATAGAATCATTACTAGGATTTTCTGTCAGAATCATTGTAGAAGGAGAATCAGATTTAAGAAGAGAATCAGCACAAGCTTTTAATAATAAGCTAGTTACTAAAGTTGTTGTACCATAGCAAATAAATGAGCGTCGATTTAATTTTTTAGTCATATTAAGGTAGTCCTTTCAACAATTAATAATTAATAATTAATAATTCATAATTACCTCTTCTTTTCAACAATTAATAATTATTAATTATGAAAATTTTTTCTTCTCTTGGTAGATTGGATACGGCTCTGAGACCTCGCCATCCCACCCTACGGGAAGCTGCGCTAACGACCGCTTGTTTCTCCTTTAAAGGAGAGGCTTTAAAGCTTAATTATTCGGTAAATGTAGTAATTTACTCTAGAGTCAAGGAGTAGAGAATATCTTTAATTCAAAATTTAAAAGCAATACTATTTATCAACGAAGAAGGAAGAAGGAAAAATCTTGGGTTGTCTAATTTTTAAGCTTTTGATATGTCTGCACCCTTTATTTCGACTACTATATTTACCAATAGTAACTGTTGATGATTCTCTTAGTTCTATTTTAAAATCTCAAGGCGCTATAGTCGAAAAAAAAGTCTTGTTAATTGGGGTTATATAGGAGAAAGTAGACCACAAAATTGGGCATAACTATCATCAGAATATTAGATTTGTCAGACTGTTCAAAATCAATCGCAAATTAATATCAAATCACCTATATGTATTGAAGCACTTCAAACTTCAATTAATATCAAGTTTTGCAGTATTGGTATTATAAAGTTCAGGTCATTTCAGTTATCAGTTATCAGTTATCAGTTAGTCAGTTATCAGTACCTCTGCAATAAGGAGGCAAGAAAATACGGAATTCTTTTTTCTCTTGGTCGATTGGATATGGTTAGGAAACCCATCTATCCCACCCAACGGGTGCGCTACGCAACGACCACTTTTTATCCTTTTAAAAGGGGAGACTTTGTAAGCATTTCAGTCCGAATGCGGAGCTAACAGCTATTAGCGGTCAGCTTTTAGCTGTTTCATAGATAATGTATATACACTGCCAAGGTCAAGGTCAGTTTTTTGCAATACTTTATCGAAAAATTGTGGTTTAAAACCTCCCCTTTTAAGGGGATAATAAATCAAAAAATTCCTTTGAGTCAATCCTCTTCTTTTCAAGGAGAGGTAATTATTAATTATTAATTATTAATTATTAATTATTAATTGTTGAAAATTATCCTTAAATTTTTTAATACTAATTCCTGCTCTCAAGGCAATGAATTAATAGCTGATAGCTGATAGCTGACGGCTGAATGCTTATGAGAATTTAGACCAAAATTTTTCGTTAAGGAAGAAGGATTTAGTTATCTTTTAGACATAGTTTTCGAGGGTTGAATTGAGTCTCAAACATATTTTCTGTTTCCTAGTCAACAAATTGTTAAATAATTTTTTGATTATTCAATCTTGAATCTACCACTTTGACTAAAGAATGAAATATACCTCGCACAACTTTTCAAGCAGAAATGGATTAAGTAAATAAATTAACTAAGAACATTTTTTATTTCTATTTTAAAAATATTTTCAATAGTTTTTCCCGCAGTTTTTTCCTCCCAGTTAAGGATATTGAGAAAAGTTTCTGCTGAGTGAGTTTCCACAACATCAATACCCCATTCTCCTGTTTGAAGAGTATCAGGAGAATCACTTAATGGAGGTGTTTTTTTCAAACCTCCGAGAATCAAGACATCAACAATTAAATCCTTGTCATTTTTTTGAATTCTTCGCTTTTCTATTAAAGCTTCAGCACATTTTTCACCAACTTGAGGTGGAGAAAAAACTTGATGTTCAAATAAAATTTCTACCATCCAATGAGGATGATTTAATTGCCGACATTTAAGTTGTGGATATTTGCTTAAACCATTAATAAAAACTTGAGCAAATTCTTCCCTATTTAATTCAGGTAGGGTATTTTCTGAGAGTTCAAAATTGTGGGAAAGCAACATTCGTCCAGTTTTAGATTCAGTCATTATTTTATTTGTCCTATATTCTATAAACTTTGATTTACAATTTTAGAGCAGAAGGAAGAAGGAAGAAGGAAAAATATTACGTTGTCTGAGTTTTAAGCTTTTGATATTTCCAGTCCTTTTCCTTCGACTGCTATATATCCTATCAGACCATAGATAAAATTTATATCTCTATAAATTTCCAATAAAAACGGTATAAATCATCAGAAAATATTGTTAAAAAACTGCTGCTGCTTCCTAACATTTCCCACAAGTTTAATAACTCGATATTTTTAGTATAGTTTCAGACTTAGGAATTATGATTGGTCATTTAAGTTATCAGTAAAAATTGATTATTTATCTCGTTATACAAATATCGTCTTACTGGCGCTCTTAAAAATTAAGAATTTTCAACAATTAACAATTACCGAATAATTAATAATTAAAGAATTAAATAATCAAATAATTCAGGTTTAAAGCCTCCCCTTTTAAGGGGAAAAAAATGAATTTTTTCCTTTTATTCAATCCTCTTCCTTTTAGGGAGAGGTAATTATCAATTATCAATTATCAATTATCAATTATTGAACTCTCCTTTCCATAAGAGAATTATTTCAAATAAAATTTTTTCTTTTGATCATTGATGGATAGAGGGTTGAAAAGTTAATTATTAGGTAATAGTCGCGCGCTCAACTCTCAACAGATAGATAATTTCTGAATTATGGGAGGGAAATTATTCGATTTATCTAGGAAGCTCATACCAAATCTCAGGCATTTTTGCTACATCTTCTTGATAGTAGGGAATAGGTAAATAACGAATAAGATATCTTTACTTTATACAAGTCATTGCTAAATACATTACTGAGCCTTACTTCTTACTTAATAACTAAAACGCTCAATAAGTAGAGAATTATTTTTAGGAATTGGTATTAGACAAAAATTATTAGCTATTCAGACAATATTTAGATTTTTGATAAATTTTTATAGGAATGTTTCATGGAAAATCTCTACATTCTTTTTCATACCTATATTTATGTCAAATAAGTTTAGATAAAAATTATGATTTTCAATTTTTTTCTGGAGGAGCAAATTCAACATAAATTAGACTTGTTTTGTTTTGATTGCGGATAAATGATGCTCCTAAATTTAAGTCAGTTAAATTTTGTAGTAATCCTTCTGCTAGTCCTATTTTTCCTGAAATAGAATAAGAATCATCATTAGTTAATTCAATGGAAGCTGTTAAACATTTTCCGTATAAACGACTATGAGCAACTGCTGTCCATGCTGGTTCATAAGCAAGCCAACTATAATTTTTTTCATCAAATTTTTCTACTATTTCCGAACTCCAGGGTTTTCCTCCAAGTGATAAATTTCTGATTGATTCATCTGATTTATTAATATCTCCTTCTATCTTGTTTTCTACTCCACCTGCTCCGGTAAGTTTAGCATTTGCTTCTATTTGTGTTGCTGTTTTACCGACTTTTTTTTCTTTTATTGTAATTTTAGTTGCTCCTAAATCTACCAATAAGCGAATTAGTTCAGCCTCTCTTTCTGCATAAAGTAAAGAGTCAAATACTTCTATAGGAATATATTTATTACTTTTAGATTTTAAGGGATGCGCTCTATATAATTTTCCTGGTAATGGATGACCAGGAGGAAAGTCAAAATCTTCTGGTATATATGAGTAAGGAGTTTCTGTAATAAATTCTGACCAACCTTCTAAATTAAATTCATTTAAGGCTAGTTTTGTATTTTCGTCGAGTTTTGCTTGTTCACTACCTTCAGTATTTTTTTGATTAGCAACCAGTCTTAATATTTTCTTGTAATTAACAGCAGAGAAAGGAAAAGGATTAATAATTGATAAGCTTATATCTATTGCATCTATTAAAGTTTCATTTTTTAATATATTCAAGGGATGTGATTTTAAATTATTTGATTGATTATTATCTTGTTCAGTAGTTACAGTAGTAATTGCTGAAGATAGAGATTGTTGTAAACTGGATTTATCATTAGGGGTAATGTAAAGTAATGGTTTATATTTTTTGGCTTGTTTGATTTCTGAAGACTGATTCATAACAAAAGCTCCTACAAAACTTTTAACAATAATATTAGGGATTGATTGGTAATTCTATAGTAATAACTTACAGATTTTACAATCAAGCAAACTATAAGTACAAACTCATACTTACTTTTGCTTTACCTTCTAAAAAAACTTCAATAGAGAATTTGCTATTTCCGGATTTTCGCCTCTGAGCATTAAAAAATATTCAGAGAAACTCATACTTACCCTAACTTTATCCCCTGAAAAAATTTCAACCAGCCAAAATCTGAGAAACCCAGTGATAGAAAATTGACTACTTCTGAATT
>JAXHSW010000212.1:5747-7273 GCA_034190295.1 Cyanobacteriota bacterium
TTTCCCCTCTGAGCATTAAAAAATATTCAGAGAAACTCATACTTACCCTAACTTTATCCCCTGAAAAAATTTCAACCAGCCAAAATCTGAGAAACCCAGTGATAGAAAATTGACTACTTCTAGATTTTCCCCTTGAAACGTCAAAAAAATTCCAGAGGAATCCATACTTATTCTAGTTTTACCCTGAAAAAATTCTCACAAGGCAAAATTTAAGAAATCTACTAATAGATAATTTAGTAGTCTGGATTTTCAACTTTAATAACCAACTAAAATCCAGACTACAAACTAACACTTACTCCTCCCTTTCAATTATCCCCCCACCTAATAAAATATCTCCGTCATACCAAACAGCAGCTTGACCAGGAGTTATACCAAAAACTGCCTCTTCAAACATTAACTTAACTCGAAAACCATCCTGTGGTTTCTCCTCATTAATACCCAAAGGAATAATATTTGCTGCTACAGGTAAACTACGATATCTCACTTGTACCTCCCCTCGTATAGGTATAGTTGGTGGGACAATAGAAACCCAATTAACCAGCTTCACCGTGGACTCCATTTTTGACGCACTGTCGCGATCGCCCACTATTACCCGATTCATTACTGGGTCCAAATCAATTACATATAAAGGATGAGGGGCCGAAACTCCTAAACCTTTTCTTTGACCAATTGTATAATGATGGACACCATCATGGTTTCCTAAGACTCGCCCCTCTTTGTCAACTATTTGACCTTGATGGGGAGTAATATATTTATCTAAAAATGCCCGCATCGAACCGCTAGCTTCCACTAGACATAAATCCTGACTTTCAGGTTTATCAGCAGTTTTTAAACCATATTCCGCTGCAATGCGTCGGGTTTCACTCTTGACCATTTCTCCTAGAGGAAATACGGAACCAGCTAATAAGTCCTGTGTTAAATCGTACAAAAAATAAGACTGGTCTTTATTACGGTCAACAGCACGTTTTAATTGATAGCGATCGCTTTCTGAATCATAATCTATTCGTGCATAATGCCCCGTGGCAATTTTGTCAACACCTAATTTTTCACGGCCATAAGCCAACATCGGGCCAAATTTTACAGCTTTATTACATTGAGAACAAGGTAGTGGAGTAATTCCAGCACTGTATCCTGTTACTAAATAATCAACAATATTTGCTTGAAATAAATCGCGACTATCCACAATATGATGGGGAATACCTAACTGTTCGCAAATATGAGCAGCATCGACCATTCCCTCGGAACAACATTGACCTTTTCCTTTCATTAACCAAAGAGTTAAACCCTCGACTTGATATCCTTGATGATGTAGTATTGCTGCTGTTGTGGAACTATCAACTCCACCGGAAAGACCGACTATAATTTTATTCATTGAATTTAAGGTTATAAAATCAAAACTATATGTATTTATCTTGATTATAGATTTTTTGAAGAAGGAAGAGGGAAGAAGGAAAAGAGAAGCAGGAAAAATATTACTTTGTCTGAGTTTTAGAGCTTCTCGATTTTTCCTAACCTTTCCTTCTACT
>JAXHSW010000212.1:7373-15283 GCA_034190295.1 Cyanobacteriota bacterium
TCTATATATGAGACTGCACAGAATTATCAAATTTATTCATTTGTCTGTCTTAATTTCAAGTAAGGAAGAAGGAAAAGAGAAGCAGGAAAAATATTACTTTGTCTGAGTTTTAGAGCTTCTCGATTTTTCCTAACCTTTCCTTCTACTTCTATATATGAGACTGCACAGAATTATCAAATTTATTCATTTGTCTGTCTTAATTTCAAGTAAGGAAGAAGGAAAAGAGAAGCAGGAAAAATATTACTTTGTCTGAGTTTTAGAGCTTCTCAATTTTTCCTAACCTTTCCTTCTACTTCTATATATGAGACTGCACAGAATTATCAAATTTATTCATTTGTCTGTCTTAATTTCAAGTAAGGAAGAAGGAAAAGAGAAGCAGGAAAAGAGAAGCAGGAAAAATATTACTTTCTCTGAGTTTTAAGCTCTCGACCTTTGCTAACTTTTTCTTCCACTGCTATATATGAGACTGCACAGAATTATCAAATTTATTCATTTGTCTGTCTTAATTTCAAGTAAGGAAGAAAGAATCAGGAACCAGGAAAAGAGAAGCAGGAAAAATATTACTTTCTCTGAGTTTTAAGTTCTCGACCTTTGCTAACTTTTCCTTCCACTGCTATATATGAGACTGCACAGAATTATCAAATTTATTAATTTGTCTGTCTGAATTTCAAGTAAGGAAGAAGGAAAAGAGAAGCAGGAAAAGGGAACCAGGAAAAATATTACTTTCTCTGAGTTTTAAGCTCTCTACCTTTGCTAACTTTTCCTTCCACTGTTATATATGAGACTGCACAGAATGATCAAATTTATTAATTTGTCTGTCTTAATTTCAAGTAAGGAAGAAGGAAAAGAGAAGCAGGAAAAGAGAAGCAGGAAAATATTACTTTCTCTGAGTTTTAAGCTCTCGACCTTTGCTAACTTTTTCTTCCACTGCTATATATGAGACTGCGCAGAATGATGAAATTTATTAATTTCAAGTAAGGAAGAAGGAACCAGGAAAAGAGAAGCAGGAAAAATATTACTTTCTCTGAGTTTTAGAGCTTCTCGACCTTTGCTAACTTTTTCTTCCACTGCTATATATGAGACTGCACAGAATGATGAAATTTATTAATTTGTCTGTCTTAATTTCAAGTAAGGAAGAAAGAATCAGGAACCAGGAAAAGAGAAGCAGGAAAAATATTACTTTCTCTGAGTTTTAAGCTCTCGACCTTTGCTAACTTTTTCTTCCACTGCTATATATGAGACTGCACAGAATGATGAAATTTATTAATTTCAAGTAAGGAAGAAGGAACCAGGAAAAGAGAAGCAGGAAAAATATTACTTTCTCTGAGTTTTAGAGCTTCTCGACCTTTGCTAACTTTTTCTTCCACTGCTATATATGAGACTGCACAGAATGATGAAATTTATTAATTTGTCTGTCTTAATTTCAAGTAAGGAAGAAAAAAGGAAAAGGGAAGCAGGAAAAATATTACTTTCTCTGAGTTTTAAGCTCTCGACCTTTGCTAACTTTTCCTTCCACTGCTATATATGAGACTGCACAGAATTATCAAATTTATTAATTTGTCTGTCTGAATTTCAAGTAAGGAAGAAAGAATCAGGAATCAGGAAAAGGGAAGCAGGAAAAATATTACTTTGTCTGAGTTTTAGAGCTTCTCGATATTTCCTCACCTTTCCTTCCACTGCTATATATGAGACTGCACAGAATTATCAAATTTATTAATTTGTCTGTCTTAATCTTAAGTCAACTCTGATTAAAATATTGTTTTATGAAATTTATTACGAATTTGACATTAGACTTTTAGAAAAAAGTAAATAGGAAATGGCAAATAACAAGCAATAAAATTTTCACCATTGAAGAAGGAAGAGAAGAAAGAAACAAAAATGGATGGAGACTAAAACCCAACCAATTGTTAATACCGTGTAGACGGTGGAGTATTAAACCCAAAATAAAAAGATAATTTAGGACTGCTATATAGTGTTTCTCAAGTTACTGAGGTACAGTTGTTTTTCTTTTTTTTCTACTCCCTACTCCCTACTCCCTACTCCTTAAAACAAAATAATTTTGTACCTCACGCTTTTTGAGAATTGCTATATATAATTTCACTTTTTTTTGCCCATGTAATAAACTATGTTCGATCATCTGCTAAAAATCATCATTTATTCGACCGACTCATCATGCTAAACCAATTATTTTTAATATTAGAATACAGAATTTCAAACATCTCATTATTATCAATTATATTAGGAGGATTTTTAGCGATAAATTACCAAACTATCGCTCAGGGAAAAGTCATTAAAACTCAAAATTCACCCACCAATCAAAGGCAAAGCAAGACCACAAATTTTACCTCCAATAGCAATACAAAAAAAAAGACACCATTAATAACAGAAAATTCCAGCTTTCCAAGACCTCTTGAAGTATTACCTCCATCAACACTAAGACCATCAATTCGACAACAAGAACCAATATTTAATCCCATCGAAGTAAATCCATTTCCCAATTTACGATATGTTGTCTATATTGAATCAGACAGTGCCTTATTGTTAGGAATTATTCGGCGAAAAATCGAACCAAGAGCAGTATTGCGCTCTTTTGCAGGCAGCACTGTAATTCAAGTAGGAAGTTTTTCTCAGTTATTTTTCGCTTTAGATTTATTAGATTATTTAGAAGTAAGAGGAATTAATGCCCAACTGAAAAAACTTGATTCAAATGAAACTTTTGGCGAACCTGTAAAACCTGCAATTTTAGCAGCTAGTGTATATCCTCCAGTTAAACGTTCAATTGCTTATGGACTAAATATAAGTAATAGTAAATCTTATTATTTATTAATTCCTAGTAAGTCAACAGATTTAGCTTTAATTACATATAAATTGCGATTATTAGGAGTTCCCGACAAAGGTATTCAGGTAACAGAAATTCCCGAAAATGTAGCGATAGGACCTTTTGAAAAGGAAGAAATAGCAGAAAAGTGGCAACGCTATTTATTAGATTCTGGGTTTGTTAATGTGGTTATTTATTTTGGTCGTTAAAAGTCAGTAATTTCAGTTATCAGTTATCAGTTATCAGTACCTCCTGTAATAAGGAGGCTTGAAATCTGGAATATTCTCTTTTTTTATCTCCTTAAAAGGGTAGGGTATTCACCAAAAAATTTCGGGAAGATATAGCAAAAATGCCTGAGATTTGGTCTTATACCAATTATCATGTATGAATATGAATGCTACAAAAAAGAAAGCTCAAATTTTTCACCTAAGCTATTGTTCAATAATGAATAATGAATAATTAATAATTAATAATTAACTACCTCTCCTTGAAAAGAAGAGGATTAACTAATCATGAAAATTTTTATTTATTATCCCCTTAAAAGGGGAGGTTTTAAACCACATTTTTTCGATAATTTAAACTATAAATATATATAACTTTTTTGTCAAAGAGAACGAAAAACAGAAAACATATACAATTAAGGCTTTTAAGTAAACAAATTATGTCTTAACCTACCTTGGTCATTTCAGTTATCAGTTATCAGTACCTCTGCAATAAGGAGGCTTGAAATACGGAATTATCTTTTTTTTTATCCCCTTAAAAGGGGAGGTGCATACCCACAATTTCTCGGTAATGCGATAAAATCTAAATGGGTCTTAGCTTAAAATTAGCTACTTCTAGCAGTTGCTATTACTGTATTTGACATATCAAAAGCTGAAAATTAAGACAACACCAGATTTTTCCTTGTTGCTTTTTGCTTGTTCCTTCTTCTGCTATATTTCTATCATTATTTCTGTTTTTTCTTATGCCAACTTGAGAACAATAAATCGGCCAAAATGGGTCTTAATTTAGAAGTAGTTGATAGGATTGAGGAAACAACTTATCTTTATCGCTATTTTGTTTTCTTTCATCCTGATTCCTCCTTCCTAATTCTCTCTTTCTTAGATTTACTTTTTGGTAATGCGATAAAATCTAAATGTGTCTTAGCTGAAAATTAGCTACTTATAGAAGTTGCTATTACTGTATTTGACATATCAAAAGCTGAAAATTCAGACAACACCAGATTTTTCCTTTTTGCTTTTTGCTTGTTCCTTCTTCTGCTATATCTCTATCATTATTTCTGTTTTTTCTGATTCCAAGAATAGAACAATAAATCGGCCAAAATGGGTCTTAATTTAGAAGTAGTTGATAGGATTGAGGAAACAACTTATCTTTATCGCTATTTTGTTTTCTTTCATCCTGATTCCTCCTTCCTAATTCTCTCTTTCTTAGATTTACTTTTTGGTAATGCGATAAAATCTAAATGTGTCTTAGCTGAAAATTAGCTACTTATAGAAGTTGCTATTACTGTATTTGACATATCAAAAGCTGAAAATTCAGACAACACCAGATTTTTCCTTTTTGCTTTTTGCTTGTTCCTTCTTCTGCTATATCTCTATCATTATTTCTGTTTTTTCTGATTCCAAGAATAGAACAATAAATCGGCCAAAATGCGTCTTAAGTTAGAAGTAGCTGATATGATTTAGGAAACAACTTATCTCGATCGCTATTTTGTTTTCTTTCATCCTGATTCCTCCTTCCTGATTCTCTGTTTCTTAGCTTGACTTTTTGATAATACGATAAAATCTCAATGAGTCTTAGCTTAAAATTACCTACTTATAGTAGTTGCTATTACTATATTTGAGATATCAAAAGCTGAAAATTCAGACAACACCAGATTTTTCTTTGTTGCTTTTTGCTTGTTCCTTCTTCTGCTATATCTCTATCATTATTTCTGTTTTTTCTGATTCCAAGAATAGAACAATAAATGGGTAAAAATGGGTCTGAACTTAGAAGTAGCTGATAGGATTGAGGAAACAACTTATCTCGATCGCTATTTTGTTTTCTTTCATCCTGATTCCTCCTTCCTGATTCTCTGTTTCTTAGCTTGACTTTTTTCTAGTGAAGTGAATTAAATTAGAATAATAAATCGGCAAAAATGAACAATACTAAAGAAAAGTTTGTAGTTACTGCTGCCCAAATACGACAAATAGAAGAACGAATATTTGTTGCCGGAATGCCAGTAGCAGCATTAATGGAAAAAGTTGCAGGGTTAGTAACACGAAAAATCGTAAAATTATTCAATTCTAATATTAGTAAAATTGGCATATTAGTAGGTCCTGGCCATAATGGTGGAGATGCTTTAGTCATAGCCAGAGAATTATATTTCCAAGGTTATGAAATAATAGTTTACTGCCCGATACAAAAACTTAAAGAATTAACAAATGCTCATAGTAAGTATCTACAATCTTTAGGAGTTGATTTTGTTAATAATATTTCTCTGCTCAAAAATTGCGATTTGCTCATAGATGGTTTATTTGGCTTTGGTTTAGAACGAGAAATTACTGGAGATTTAGCTGTAGCTATAAATCAAATTAATAGCTGGAAAAAACAGATATTTAGTATCGACTTACCTTCTGGAATTCATACAGATACAGGAGCAATTTTAGGAACAGCAATTTATGCTAACCATACATTTTGTTTAGGTCTGTGGAAACAAGCATTTTTACAAGACCAAGCCTTAGAATATATAGGTACATCCGAATTAATAGATTTTGATATTCCTCTGACAGATATTACAGAAATTTTAGGAGAATTTCCCACTATTGAAAGAATCACAAAAACATCTGCCACAGCAAATTTCCCCTTACCTCTTTCTCCAACAACCTATAAATATAAAAACGGTAATTTATTATTAATTGTAGGTTCCCATCGTTATAGTGGAGCAGCAATTTTAACAGGATTAGGAGCCAGAGCAACAGGTGTCGGAATGTTATCAATTGCCGTACCAAAATCAATTAAACCCATACTAAATAATCACTTACCAGAAGCACTAATTATTGGTTGTCCCGAAACAGAAACCGGAACAATAAAACAATTACCAGAAGATATAGACTTCAGTAAATTTGAAGCGATCGCCTGCGGACCAGGTTTAACCACAGAACCTAAATCTATAATAGAAACAATATTATCGGTAAATTGTCCGATAGTTCTAGATGCTGATGCTTTAAATATTTGTGATAATTTAGAAAAAAATTATTTAGTCAGTCAACGTCAAGCACCAACAATTATTACACCCCACCCAGGAGAATTTAAACGTCTATTTCCTCACCTAGAAAATCAACTCAATAATCGGATATTAGTAGCTCAAAAAGTAACGAAAAATAATAACCTTATTTTAGTTTTAAAAGGAGCAAAAACAATTATTGCCAATAGTCAAAAAATATTGATTAATCCAGAAAGTACTCCTGCATTAGCAAGAGGAGGTAGTGGAGATGTATTAACAGGTTTAGTCGGAGGTTTATTAGCTATTACTTCAACTCAAACCCCACCACTCGAAGCTGTCAAAACAGCAGTTTGGTGGCACGCTAAAGCAGCAATATTAGCAGCAAAAAAACGAACCGAATTAGGAGTAGATGCTTTTACCTTAACTCAATATTTAATCCCCACACTAGAAAAAATATAGCCTTTTTTTGTGGGTGCATCTCAATTTTAGGGAACAAGGAATAGGGAATAGAGAATAGGGAATAGAAAAAAAGTATTTTTGCAAATCAAATATTGAGATGCACCCTCCTTAGTTTGAGAAAAAACCAAAATCTGGAAACATAAATACCTCCTTATCTATGCCTCAAAAAGGGAATAGGGAATAGGGAATAGAAAAAAAGTATTTTTGCAAATATTGAGATGCACCCTTCTTAGTTTGAGAAAAAACCAAAATCTGGAAACATAAATACCTCCTTATCTATGCCTCAAATAGGGAATAGGAAAAAAGTATTTTTGCAAATATTGAGATGCACCCTTCTTAGTTTGAGAAAAACCAAAATCTGGAAACATAAATACCTCCTTATCTATACCTCAAATAGGGAATAGGAAAAAAGTATTTTTGCAAATATTGAGATGCACCCTTCTTAGTTTGAGAAAAACCAAAATATGGAAACATAAATACCTCCTTATCTATACCTCAAATAGGGAATAGGGAATAGGGAATAGGGAATAGAAAAAAAGTATTTTTGCAAATCAAATATTGAGATGCACCCTTCTTAGTTTGAGAAAAACCAAAATCTGGAAACATAAATACCTCCTTATCTATGCCTCAAATAGGGAATAAGGAATAGGGAATAGGGAATAGGGAATAGAAAAAAAGTATTTTTGCAAATCAAATATTGAGATGCACCCTTCTTAGTTTGAGAAAAAACCAAAATATGGAAACATAAATACCTCCTTATCTATGCCTCAAATAGGGAATAGAAAAAAGTATTTTTGCAAATCAAATATTGAGATGCACCCTCCTTAGTTTGAGAAAAAACCAAAATATGGAAACATAAATACCTCCTTATCTATGCCTCAAATAGGGAATAGGGAATAGGGAATAGAAAAAAAGTATTTTTGCAAATATTGAGATGCACCCTTCTTAGTTTGAGAAAAAACCAAAATCTGGAAACATAAATACCTCCTTATCTATGCCTCAAAATTAGATCCGTACTTATTAATTATGTAGACATGAAAATATACATCAAACTTGGATATAGTGTTAGGTTTTGAGGAGTTAGAATTATCCTTTTTCTATATATTGGCAATTGGCCAAAAAATCCCGTCTCAACCCTCCTCTTTATAAAGGGATAAAAAAGAATGTTACGAATAATAAGTGTGATTAATATAAAATCCGGTTATATAATATATGTTGATAATTTTTTAAATTACTTCAATATTTAATCACCCCCACTCCTTTGAGAAGTGAGAAGTTAGAAGTCAGAAGTTAGAAATTATATAGAATCTAGTTATATACTATATATTGATAATTTCTTAAATTACTTAAATCTCCCCCACTCCCCCGCTCCCCCACTCCCCTACTCCCCCACTCCCCCACTCCCCTACTCCCCCACTCCCCCACTCC
>JAXHSW010000213.1:0-5118 GCA_034190295.1 Cyanobacteriota bacterium
GTAGGAGGTGTTTGCCTCTCTCCCTGCGCATTTACTAATCTAGCAACTCTACCTTTGTCTGTCAACCCCTTTTTTCAAGTTTTTTGATTTTGAGTAGGAAGAGTATGGCTGTATCTTATAAATGGCAATACTTTTAGGAGTTTAAAATTTATCAAATAATATTAATCGTAATGAAAATCATCTAATTTTCAAGATGAAGATGTCCCTGTTCTGTGTTAGATCGAAAGTAAGTAAATTTTTAAGGCCGTATGCTCTATAGGACAACCCGGCAGTATATAGTTGAATTATGGGGACAAAATAAATTGTAAAAAAAACACTATTAAATTTAATGCTATAGGAGGACTGGTATTGAAAAGACTCCTACGTCTATCTCGCATGATCGATCGCTTGAATGAATTAATTGGACGCCTCACTTATTGGTTAGTCTTACTGATGATATTAGTTGGCGTTTGGAATGTCATTGGACGCTATTTAGGCAGGAGCGTTGGTCAAAACTTAACTTCCAACGCTTTTATTGAAGTTCAGTGGTATATTTTTGACCTGGTTTTTCTTCTTGGTGGAGCTTATTGTGTAAAACATAATCAACACGTTCGTGTAGATATTTTTTATAATCGCTGGAGTCCTAAAAGAAAAGCTCTGGCTAATTTGATTGGTACGATATTATTTTTAATTCCCTTCAGTCTTATTGTTATTTTTGTTTCTTGGGGAGCTGTTTTAAATTCATGGGCCATCCTTGAAACTTCTCCCGATCCTGGTGGGTTGCCTCGTTACCCAATTAAGACAATGATTATAGTTAGTTTTGTATTGTTGTTTCTCCAAGGAATTTCTGAAGCAATTAAAAATTTTGCGGTCTTTACGGGTCAACTACCAGGTGATAAGGAGTTTTATGAATCTGAGTATTGAATATGAATGGCTGGGTCCATTAATGTTTGCAGGAGCACTGGTGCTACTGTCTATTGGTTACCCTGTAGCTTTTTCTTTGGGGGGTGTGGCCATAATTTTTGGATTAATAGGTATTGCTTTAGATGTGTTTGACCCTATATTTCTGACGGCAATGCCCCAAAGAATTTTTGGAATTATGGCCAATTATACTTTGCTGGCTATACCCTACTTTATATTTATGGGGGGAATGTTGGAAAAATCAGGTATTGCAGAACAACTCCTGGAAACAATGGGGATATTATTTGGCAAAGTCAGGGGTGGTTTAGCTCTAGCTGTTGTTCTTGTGGGCGCTCTTTTAGCTGCTACTACTGGTGTGGTTGCTGCTACAGTGGTGGCCATGGGGTTAATTTCTTTACCTATTATGTTGCGGTATGGATATAATAAAGAGTTGGCTACGGGTGTTATTGTTGCATCGGGAACTTTGGGTCAGATTATACCTCCTAGTGTAGTTTTGGTAGTTTTGGCAGACCAACTAGGAATTTCTGTCGGCGATCTGTTTATTGGTTCTATTTTGCCTGGTCTACTAATGGCAGGAACATTTGCTCTTCATATTCTGGTTGTTGCTTTTATTAGACCAGACCTTGCTCCTGCTTTACCCGCAGAGGTGCGCCTTCTTGGTGGTAAAGATTTGGGCTATAGGGTGCTAACAGTAATGATTCCACCATTATTATTAATTTTACTGGTTCTGGGTAGTATATTTTTTGGTATTGCTACACCGACGGAAGCTGGAGCGGTAGGGTGTGTGGGGGCGATCGCTCTGGCCATAGCCAATGGTCGATTTAGTTGGACTTCTTTGAGAAAGGTATGTGATGTGACTCTCAGGACGACTACTATGGTGATGTTTATACTTCTTGGATCGACTGCTTTTAGTTTGGTTTTCCGGGGGGTTGAAGGCGATCGCTTTATGTTTGATTTACTTTCTAATCTTCCTGGGGGGACAACAGGTTTTTTATTTGTCAGTATGGCAATTGTTTTTTTGCTTGGTTTTTTTATTGACTTTTTTGAGATTGCTTTTATTGTTGTGCCTTTATTTGTACCTGTTGCTCAACAGCTTGGAATTGACTTGGTTTGGTACGGTGTAATATTGGGGGCTAATCTTCAAGCATCTTTTTTAACGCCTCCCTTTGGGTTTGCACTATTTTACCTACGGGGTGTTGCGCCTCCTGAGATTACTACTGGTGAGATTTATCGAGGTGCTATTCAATTTATCTTACTTCAGTTATTGGTATTAGTTATAATTATTTGTTTTCCAGGTATTGTTGATTTTCTGCCATCATTGAGCAGATAGAGGTTTCAGCTTAAAAGCTTGAACTGAGATAGATATAACTTTTCAGCTCTTTTAACCAACTTTCAAGTGGTGGAGGTTGCTTCAAAATAATTAAAAGTTTTTCTCAACTATTGCATAAATTAAGGAATTTAATATATACTGATTTTCAACTCCAGTTGATATGGAGTTACTTAGAACAAATATAGCTAAATTTGGAGAGATAAAAGTATGTCACAGAGTTTTAATGTTCAGCAAGCTCGGCCTAGTAAAATTCAAATAGAAGTAACAGACATACCTGTGTTACAGGGAAAAAACTTGGCATCAGGATTAGATTTTGATGCAGATGGTGGCGACCGTAATTTTGATGCAGATGGTGGCGACCGTAACTTTGACGCAGATGGTGGCGACCGTCATCACTAATAGTTCAATATCTAAAGTATTTGAATTTTGTTTTAGAGTTTTTTGGGGGTTAAGACTTAGCCATTTATTCTGCTCTAAACTAGCCATTTAGATATCAAGTGGTGACAATAAAATATATCTGATGGTCAAAGCTTTGCCCCTTATTTAGTAGAAGATAATAATATTTTCGTGGTTTCTCAAAAAAAAATATATATGTTATCTAAAATTAAAGAAAGAAATATCAAACAACAGTTCATTTGTAAAAGTAGCAGAATTATTGGCATTTATTTCATAGCGATATCAAAATAAAGAAGTTAAAAATACTCGTTGTTTACCATTATGAAATATCTAGATATTATCTGTTGATGAATCTTCCTATTTTATTGAAGTTATTGTTCATTGAAAAAGAATAAGTTTTGAGTCAGGAATTACAGGAAAAAATTAACTAGCAATCGGCATTTTTTGTACCGGAATGCTCTGCAAATAGAACTCAGCTTTCAGCACTCTAAAAGCTTTGCTTTAAATCTCTGACTTCTATTCTATAAGTAGTTTAATTTTAGGAGGGGTTAAAATTATCTTATAATACCAATTTGATAAATATTTGTTACATAAGGTAGAAGTAAGAAGGAAGGAAGAGGGAAGAAGGAAGAAGAGATAAATATTTAAAAAAATGGAAAAACGATATAAATAACTATCTAAAATGAACTATACTAGCTATTTTTAAGCAAATCCGCTCGATGTCTACCTTTTTGTACATTTTTTTCAAATTGGTATAAAAGACTGAGTGCTAAACACCGACAGACTATTTGCGTTTGCGAAGCATGAGAAACGGAAAGCATTCCGTCAATAAATGCTCTTTAAAAAATTAATAATAAAAATTATCAACAATGTCATTTCTAAAATCTCTCCTCAAACCTTACTCTCAAGAAGAGTTTCTGGAAAACAACTGGACAAAGAAAGCGATCGCCATTTCTAGCAATATCAAGTATCATTAAATTAGCCATAATAAAAATGTTCTTCTCTCTAAGCAAGAATATTTTTTCCGTTTGTCATCCCACGCAAACAAATTTCTCCTTGTTCCCTACTCCCTAAATTTTTCCGAAGTGGTTATTCAAATAGACATGATATAAAGGAAAGAAAGATTTTACAGAACTTTTTTCTTTCATTTCAGGAATTATGGGAGTTAATTTAAAAATTAATAGGAAAAATTATCAATTATGTCATTTCTAAAATCTCTGCTAGAACCTTACTCTCAAGAAGAGTTTCTGGAAAACAACTGGACAAAAAAAGCGATCGCCATTTCTAGTAAAGGACAAAAAGATTTTAAAGACCTATTTTCATGGGACAAACTCAACCATCTATTGAACTTCCATCAAATAGAATATCCCGATCTACGTCTTGCATTTGATGGAAAAGTTCTAGAGGCAAAAGAAAATAGAAATCTTACCCAATGGTGTCAGAAAGGTGGGACCTTAATCATAGACCAAATTCATCAAAGGATTCCAGAGGTTTCAATTTTGGCCTCAAAACTTAGTTATGAATTAGGATATCCTACTCAGGTCAATGCTTACTGTTCCTGGTCTAGTAAACAAGGTTTTTCTCGTCACTACGATACTCACGATGTATTTATTCTGCAAGTAGAAGGAAGCAAACAATGGTATGTCTATACCGACACATTAAAATACCCATTGCCAAACCAAAAATCATCATCTCTTGAGCCACCGGAAGAAGAAGCTTATTTAAGTTGTATCTTGCATCCAGGAGATGTACTTTATATACCTCGCGGACATTGGCATTACGCAGTTACAAAAGAGGAACCATCTATTCATCTAACTTTAGGTATTCACAGTAAAACAGGTATCGATTTATTGGAATGGTTAATTGGTAAATTACAACACAGAGAAGAGTGGAGAGAAAGTCTACCTTTAAGAGTAGATGAGAATTATTTTAATCTAAGTGTAGAAAGATTAGTTCAAGACTTAGAACAGTATATAAATAATCATAATATTAGCGAAGAATATTATAGCTATTTAGATAGTTTGGGAAAACCTATCTATCAATATGCTTTGCCATATCAAGCTGGATTTAATATATTTGATAATGGCATAGAAACTAAGTTTAAAATACCTCAATTTAAACGTTTACAAATTTCTCAAATAGCCGAGGGGGAAGATGAATATAAAATCATAGTTTCTGGTAAAGAAGTCTCTATAAAAGGACTGCCAGAAAAATTTATTGAAAATTTATTTACTCAAGAAACATTTACCGGAAAATATGTCATAAATTTACTCCCTGATTATGATTGGGAAATAGATATTATGCCAATGTTATCGAAGTTAGTTAATGAAAGAATTATTTTTGTAGAACCAGGAGTTTAAACATGAATACATTTTTTTGATAATGGCATGGAAACTAAGTTTAAAATACCTCAATTTCAACGTTTAAAAAATTCTCAAATAGCTGAGGGGGAAGATGAATATAAAATCATAGTTTCTGGAAAAGAAGTCTCT
>JAXHSW010000213.1:5218-15240 GCA_034190295.1 Cyanobacteriota bacterium
AGAAAAATTCCTTGAAAATTTATTTACTCAAGAAACATTTACCGGAAAATATGTCATAAATTTACTCCCTGATTATGACTGGGAAATAGATATTATGTCAATGTTATCGAAGTTAGTTAATCAAAGAGTTATTTTTGTAGAACCAGGAGTTTAAACATGAATACATTTTTTTGCGCTGATGCTTGCCGACAAGCAAATGAAGATATTATTGGAAGTGGTACAAATCATTCAGTCTATGTGTTGATAGAGTGCCCTTATCCTTGGGACTATAATGCTTTTGAGTCTCGTTATCTACCTGAAAATTTAGAGATTTTGATGAGAGAAGTCAATAAATCTAAACTTTCAATCAGATTTTTACTAATTACTCAAAATCAAAATCAAAGACCAAATAATAGAAAAATTTTAATCTATGAAAAAGAGCAAAGTTCATTTGTAAGTGGTTATAAAAAATATGAATTTGATGTAGATTATCCTGAAAAAATAGCTCCTGTTATTCAAAAATATTTAGCGGGGGATAATTTAGATATAAATACTCAAGAAAATCAAATTAGGGATATGTTAGTTTGTACTCACGGTAGCCATGATAAGTGTTGTGCTAAATATGGTAATCCGTTTTATATGCAAGCTAAAAAAACTATTGCCGAATTGGGTGTAAAAAATACTAGGATTTGGAAAGCTAGTCACTTTGGTGGCCATAGATTCGCACCTACTATGATTGATTTTCCTGATGGTAGATATTATGGCTTACTTGATGGGGAATCTTTTAAGTCTATTTTGCTAAGAACTGGCAATATTAAATTATTAGGTGGTGTATATCGAGGTTGGGGTATTTTACCAACTTGTATTCAGGCATTAGAAAGGGAACTTATGTTCTATCATGGTTGGGAATGGTTTGAGTGTAAGATTAATTTTTTAGATATTGATATAAATTCCGATAAAACGTTAATTCAAACTCAATTAGCTGTAGTTAAACCTGATGGTTCTAGATATACTTGTCAAGGTAGGTTAGTTAAAGATGAAAGTAAAACTATTCAACTTAAAGGTTCCTGCAATGCGACTCATAGTTATGAATTTATTAAGTATTATGTTAGCCATATTAGTTTCACAATTGAGCGGAAAATTACTGAGAAAGTGGTTGTAAATACTCCTCAGAAAAAAGCAGGTTAAAGTACATAAATTGATGGGGTATGTCTAAAAATTGAAATGGCTCGCCAGTTTCAATAAAACCTATTCTCTTATAGAACTTAGAAGCACTGATACGAGTCATTACTCTCAAAGATTTTAGTGGTTTTTGCTTGGCAATTTCAATTATTTTTTTTGTTAAAGCTGTTCCTATTCCCTGAGATTGAAATTCAGGCAAAACAGAAAGATATGCAATACTTCCTAATTCTTTAGATATTTCCCGGAGTCTAGCTGACCCAATAATTTGTTGTTCGCAAACAGCAATAATATGTAAGGCACTATCTTCATATTCGTCTTTTTCTGTTCCTATCTCCATATTTATTGGCGCTCTTAATACTAACCAACGTTGATAATACATTGCTTCTTTTTCTTGTTGGTTTTGAATTAAGCGAATCTGAAATTCTCTCATTTTTCAAGCATCTTTAATTGGTTAATCTCAATTTTTAATAAAGTCAAAAATTTATCGCTTTTAGGCAACAGGCAACAAGGAATATATAGGAAAAAAGTATTTTTGCAAATATTGAGATACACCCTCTTTAATTATCAAAATCATAAGGGTCTAAAACCCCGCCTTTTAAGGCGAAATATTTTTGGAGCTTTTCTCAAATCTCCGTTACAAAAATAACTTCTGTACGGGTGATTTCCTAAGGTCATGCTCCTAATTACGCGAATCACCCCTACTGACTTCTGACTTCTGAGTTTGTTAAGGCTTACCGATTAAATTTAAAACCATTGACTGAGATTGACTAAAGCCTTTTTTTTAACCTAAAAAAGGTAAGCATTTCCGTTTTTCATGCTGCGGAAACAGCGGTCAGCTATCTGTTTCATTAGCTTGAATTGTATAGGTTAAAAACTTAAAACAAGTCTTTCTTGTATTTCTATTTATGGGTAGAAAATGTAGGATCAGTTAAACTAATTTTTACTTCATTAATAGTACCAGTTTTTCCGTCCAAAACCCTTAAAAAGTTAGGATAAAAGGCATAATAATTACATAAAAATTACTCTAACAATTGTTTCGACGACCTCCTAATTAAATTCTCTTCTCCCTTCCTTTCTAACTACTCCCTTACCGAAAAATTGTGGTTTAAAGCCGACCCTTTTAAGGGGATAAAAAAAAGAGTATTCCTTATCAAAATCATAAGGGTCTAAAACCCCGCCTTTTAAGGCGCAATATTTTTGGAGCGGGGTTTAAATCCTCGTTACAAAAATAACTTCTGTACGGGCGAACGGCCGTTCGCTTCTGACTTCTGACTTCGTTAAGTCAAGCCTCCTTATTCCAGAGGTACTGATAACTGATAACTGATAACTGATAACTGAAATGACTCCCCTACTCCCCTACTTCTGAAAAAGATCGCTATTTCTATCAAGACCAAGCAGGATGAGATAATATAGAGGCAAACATTCGCACCCCACGCAATAAATTGGATAGGGGTAAATGGCCTTTTGGCGCACTCAAATCCCAAGTAAATTCATTTGGATATCTCGTCCAAGTATTGCCATTTTTCCAGCCAATTTTTGGTAACAACTTATCCCAATTTTTACCTACGCTTAACCACATTTCTCTCTGTACAGAATACCCAAATTTACCTTCTGAATAAACCAACCACATAGTGTTAATAGTCTGAAAATCTGGAATTGGAATACTATCTACTTCTGAAAAATAAAGCCATTTTCTTTGTATAGCTGCTTCTCCTGCCAATTCACACAATTTTTGCATAGTTAATTTGTCAGCTTCTAAAAAATCTTGATGAGCTAGTTTTACTTGTATATGACTATAGTCAACATTAGATTCTGATTTTATCGGCACAACTCCAAGAGGAAAATTTTTATTTATAAATTCATCAACTTTCGATGAATCAACTTGACGTAAAACTTGGTATATTTTTCCTGAAATTATAGTAGGTGAATCAGATTTTTGCGTCTGTAAAAATTCCATTAATATTTGCCAACCATCATCCCCTGTTTGTGCCAAAATAGGAATTACTTGTAACTGTTTTTTTTCAGAACCAGATTCTAATTGAGATTGCAGTTCAGTGATATTAAATGAAGAGTTTGTTGTAGAATTAATCCTTGATTCAGCCATAAAATTACTGTGTATTTCAGCTTTTGAAGTTAATTGATAATTAACCGAATAATTAAGGTTTAAAGTCTCTTCCTTAAAAGAGAAAAAAGACAAAATTTTCCTTTTAGTCAATCTTCTTCTTGAAAAGAAGAGGTAATTGTTAACAAGCTATCAGCTATCAGCTAAAATCGGCGGGTTCGGTGTCCCCCACGCTTATTTGAAAAAGCGCGTGGTGTGCGCTGATGGGGGTTTTTAGACGCGGAGCGGTCTCTTGAGTATCCCCCATTTTATGCCTTGAGAGCTGACCGCTGACCGCTGAGGTGCTGACTGCTATTTTAATTATTAATTATTAATTGTTGAAAACTATTTATTTTGTAAAATACGATTAATAATTCCAGTAGTGGAAGTCGAAACTTCTATTTGAACTAAAGAAATTTTACCACCATATTCCATAACTTTTGGTGCTTCTGGTAATGTGTCAACCGCATAGTCCCCACCTTTAACATAGAGATCGGGTTTTAGCCGTTCTATAAGATGAGTAGCAGTAGTTTCATCAAATATTACTACTCCGTCCACTGGTTTCAGAGCGACTAAAACTTCAGCCCGTTGGTCTTGAGGAATAATTGGCCGCATAGGAGACCCCAATTGTTGGGGCTTAATTTTTTGCACCGAGCGATCGCTATTTAATCCTACTATTAGAGAACGTCCCAAAGATTTAGCTGCCCATAAATAGCGAATATGTCCTGCATGAAGTAGATCGAAGCATCCATTTGTAAATACTAAAGGTCGCCAATAAGTAGGTTGAGAATTGATTGTCTGTTCTAGTTCAATTAAACTGTACAAACCAGAAATCAGTTTTTGGGAGTCCATTCTTTAATATTTATTTTTATGCTTTATGCTTGTCCTTCATTTACTTTTTGTTCCATAGGTGCTTGATATCCATGTTCAAAAGCATAACGAACCAACTGGGAGCGATTTTCTAAACTGAGCTTTCTCATTATCTTACTCAAATGAGTTTGTACAGTTCGAGGACTAATAAATAAGCGATCGCTGATCTGTTTATTTGTCAAACCTTGAGCTACTTCCCAAAAAACTCTTTCTTCTGCTGGTGTTAGAGGTAGTGGTTCGGGAACTTCCTGAGATTTTGTTGTTTGAGCTAAATGCTTTTCAGTCAGCTTTTTTATTTCCAGATGAACACGACGGGAACGGTCTAATTGAGCCTCAATTTTTGCTACCAATTCTCGCATTTCAAATGGTTTATTTATATAATCATCTGCTCCCATAGATAAACCCACAATTCGGTCATCTAACTCTCCTTTACTCGAGAGAAATATAAATGGTACTAATTGACCAAAATTACTAGAGCGTAAACGTTGACAAAATTCCAAGCCATCCATTTGCGGCATCATTATATCAGAAACAATTAAATCCGGATTTAATTCTTCTAATATTGATAGTGCATCTATACCAGAATTTGCATCTTTGACCTGATATCCTTGTAATTCTAGATGTCGTTTTAATAGAGTTCTTAAGCTGTCTTCATCATCTACTATTAGTATTTGTTTCTTGGTCTGGATGTTATCGTTCATTGCTGACTTTCTCCTCCTTGTTTACCCACTTATACTAGAATAATGCCTTGATTATATTTATTTATTTTTACATTAATTTTCTACTTTTAATATAACACTGGTGATTTTTATTAGTATTCTTTTTCTTGGTTGTAATTATTACCATTATTTCTAGTTTTTAGCAATTAGTGAGTCAATTAAGTTTTTTGAGATTTCAATTTAGCTTAATATAAAATCTTACCTAAGAATAAAAAGGTAAATACGACCGATTTGAATCTCAAAAATTAAATTGTTAAAATGAGCTTAGTCAAACAACAAAATTGGGTATTGTAAAGAATGGGAGTAACTTGGCCTATGTAATAAATATTATTATACAATATATACTTCAGTACCATCAATTACTAAATAATAGAAGTAGATAGAGAAATCGCGATCGATTCTTTGTAAACTCTGGGATAATTGTCAAGACAAGTAGCTACTTAATAGCTAAAATATGTTGGAGCTATTAGCGTAGTAGAGTGCATCCTCAGAATTTAAAACCCGTTATACCCAGCGAACAATAATTTTAGAACTTAGTAAAATGCCATGAAAGCAACAAACATTCGTCAATATTCCTCCATAGCCGCTAGGACTCTTACGATAGTAGGGATAATTATGATTTTGTCATCTCTACTTGACTTTGTAGTATTGTCAATTCCTTTCAACATAGGTAGTAGAGCATGGCAAATTGGTCTAGTGACACAGTTAGTCGATCGAGGAATTATTCCCATGGTAGGAATGGCCTTATTATTTACAGGCTATTGGGTAAGCAGTAATTCTGGCCTTCAAGATAATTCCACATCCTCTATATTAGATTTGAGATTTTGGGGACTTTTACTAGCGAGCTTATTAGGGCTAATGTATTTGTTACTATTTCCTCTACATTTAAATAATACTCGTATAGCTCGTGCAGAGGCTATTGAACGAATAAATCAGCAAGCAAGTCAAGCTGAAACACAATTAGAAGCTCGTGTCAATACTAGCGAATTTCAAAATCAGATACAACAAAGGCAAACTCAATTAAGGAATCAATTTAGTACTTTGTTAGGAGACGAAACTAGACTGAATGAAGCATTAGAAAATGAACAAATATCAGCTCCAGTGAAAAGTTTGTTAGAACAATCGAGAGAAAATCCTCAAGTTATAGATGAATTCCTCAATCGTCAGGCACAACAATTACCAACTCAACTTTTAACTAGAATTCGTACTCGCAAGCAAGAATTACAAGAACAAGCTAATACAAGTTCTTTTAAATCAAGTATCAGAACAGGTTTAAGCAGCTTACTTTTAGCAATAGGCTATATTATGATTGGTTGGACAGGTTTAAAAAATATGGGAATTATTAAAGGAAAAGGACGTCGCCAAAATCCCGCTAGATAGTTCAATAATTAATAATTAATAATTAATAATTACCTCTCTTTGGAAAGAAGAGGATTTACCCTTAAGGAAAATTTTTTCTTCTTTTGGTCGATTGGATATGACGAGGTCTCCTCACCATCCCATCCTATGGGAAAGCTGCGAATATCGACCGCTTTTTCTTCTTTAAAGGAGAGGCTTTAAACCTTAATTCTTTGAAGAGTTAATTGTTAATAGTCAGGATAAGATATAAACTTAATCCTAATGCTCAATGCCCCACATTTAAATATCTTAATTTCATAATCCGCATTTACAAGCTTGATAGTAAAGAGCAGTTACTAAAATTTACCGAATGTTCTCAATTTATATACTGACTTACAACGAAGAGATAGATATTGCCGCCTGCATTGAGTCAGCAATGTTGTCAGATGACATTATAGTAGTAGACTCCTTAAGTAGCGATCGGACTATAGAAATAGCAAAATCTTATAATGTACGAATAGTTCCACACAAATTTGAAAGCCATGGAAAACAACGAACATGGATGCTACAGGAAGTTCCTACAAAACACGAATGGGTCTATATCCTAGAAGCAGATGAACGGATGACCCCGGAACTATTCAACGAATGCCTAGAAGTAATAAAAAGTCAAAAATATATTGGGTATTATGTTGCAGAGCGGGTTTTATTTATGGGTACTTGGATTCGCAACAGCACACAATATCCCCGCTACCAGATGCGCTTATTTCGTAAAGACAAAGTATGGTTTAGCGATTATGGCCACACAGAAAGAGAAGTTTGTGAAGGTCCCACAAGTTTTTTGAAAGAAACTTATCCCCACTACACCTGTAGCAAAGGAATTTCTCGGTGGATGGAAAAGCACAATCGCTATTCTACAGATGAAGCAGCAGAAACACTCAAACAATTAGAAACAGGAAAAATATCTTGGAAAAATTTATTTTTTGGAGCATCAGAAGTAGACAGAAGACGTGCTCTCAAAGATTTTTCCTTACGCTTACCCTTTAGACCAGTAATTCGCTTCATATATATGTATATATTCCTGAAAGGATGTCTTGATGGCCAAGCAGGATTAGCCTGGTGTACCTTGCAAGCTTTCTACGAATATCTCATACTAATTAAAGTCTGGGAAATGAAAAATATGCCTGTATCATCATTAACTTCAGCCATTGATACCAATTCATCAAAAGTAGAAATAGAGGTACAAGGGTGAAACATAACTTAACTATTGGAGCAACTGCTAAATAGCTATATTGATGTAAGTTGTTGAGTTTAGTTATAAGTATTATGTAGCCCCACCCACAAAGGCTGATTATTACTATTCCCCAGTAAACATCGTAAATCTACACAAAACCTCAATAAATTTAAAGTATGCATCTGAGCGAAATTTCTCATCCTAACCAGTTGCACGGTCTTTCAATTAATCAATTAGAAGAAATTGCTAGACAAATAAGAGAAAAACATCTAGAAACCGTTGCTACAAGTGGAGGACATCTAGGCCCGGGATTAGGAGTAGTAGAACTGACCCTAGGTCTCTACCAAACTCTCGACCTAGACCGGGACAAAGTGATTTGGGATGTCGGCCACCAAGCTTATCCCCATAAAATGATTGCAGGTCGATATAACAATTTCCATACCTTGCGACAAAAAAATGGGGTGGCAGGTTATCTCAAACGTTGTGAAAGCAAATTCGACCATTTTGGTGCGGGTCATGCTTCTACAAGTATCTCTGCTGCTTTAGGAATGGCCTTAGCTAGAGATATCAAAGGAGAAAATTTTAAGGTAGCAGCGATTATCGGTGATGGCGCTCTAACTGGTGGTATGGCCTTAGAAGCTATTAACCATGCAGGTCACTTACCTAAAACTAATATGCTGGTAGTGCTAAATGATAATGAGATGTCCATCTCTCCTAACGTGGGAGCTATTTCTCGCTATCTGAACAAAATGCGTCTCTCTCCACCAATGCAGTTTCTGAAGGATAACCTGGAGGAACAATTCAAACATATTCCTTTTGTTGGTGAAACTTTTACACCAGAAATGGAACGTCTCAAAGAAGGAATGAAGCGTTTAGCAGTATCAAAAGTAGGAGCTGTCATTGAAGAATTGGGCTTTACCTACATGGGTCCTGTTGATGGACATAACTTAGGAGAACTAATTACAACTTTCAAGCAAGCTCACGAAATTCCTGGACCTGTATTAGTTCATGTTTCCACAACTAAGGGTAAAGGGTACACAGTTGCTGAAGAAGATCAAGTTGGGTATCATGCTCAAAATCCTTTTAATCTAGCTACTGGCAAAGCTAAACCAGCAAATAAACCTAAGCCTCCTGGGTATTCCAAAGTTTTTGCCCATACCTTGGTTAAACTTGCGGAAAATAATCCTCAGATTATTGGTATTACTGCTGCGATGGGAACTGGTACTTGCCTGGATAAACTTCATGCTAAGTTGCCAAAACAATATATTGATGTTGGCATCGCCGAACAACACGCCGTTACTCTAGCTGCGGGATTAGCTTGTGAAGGGATGCGACCTGTGGCGGGTATTTACTCGACTTTCTTACAACGAGCTTATGACCAGATTATCCATGATGTCTGTATTCAAAAGTTACCTGTTTTCTTCTGTTTAGACCGCGCTGGAATTGTGGGAGCAGATGGTCCTACTCACCAAGGAATGTATGATATTGCCTATTTACGTTGTATCCCCAATATGGTAATAATGGCGCCTAAAGATGAGGGTGAGTTACAACGGATGGTGGTGACTGGGATTGAGTATACAGATGGTCCTATTGCGATGCGGTATCCTCGTGGAAATGGTTATGGCGTGCCATTAATGGAAGAAGGTTGGGAAGCTATTCCTATTGGAAAAGGTGAAATTCTCCGCAATGGCGATGATGTTTTGATATTGGGCTATGGTTCCATGGTGCATCCGGCTATGCAAACTGCGGAAATTCTCAGCGAACATGGTGTTGCAGCTACAGTGGTAAATGCTCGTTTTGTCAAGCCTTTGGATACAGAATTAATTTTGCCTTTAGCACAACGTATTGGAAAAGTTGTGACTATGGAGGAAGGCTGTTTGATGGGTGGTTTTGGTTCGGCAGTTACGGAAGCATTGATGGATAATAATGTGCTTGTACCTGTGTTACGTTTGGGTGTACCTGATAAGTTGGTAGATCATGCTAAACCTGATGAGTCGAAGGTTGATTTGGGTTTGACTCCATCTCAGATGGCAGAACGTATTTTGCAGAGTTTTAAGTCGAAGTTATCCACTGTTAACGTTTAATATTTTTGTGGGAAATTATTGAATAGTAGGGACGTTCCATGTAACGTCCCTACACTGCTATAACCACATGAAAACCACTATAATCTTTCAATCATCAAGATTTTGAATTTGGCTAATTAGCCAGGTATATATCTGACTACGATCGGTTGTCCGACACTGACGCAACGCTTCTTCAAGTAAACGTAAACTGAAAGGTAACGGGGGTAGTTGTGACTCGCCGATCGCTCTACTCCCATCAGAAGCGATACTACTAAAGCAATGCTCCGCGATCGCAAAAGCAATAAGTTGAGCATCAGCTACAACATTTACAACCCAATATTCAGTAAAGTCTAATTTTTCATAGAGCATTCTTTTTTTGCCAATATCATCAGCAAAAGACGTTTTGGCAATTTCAATTATATAGAATCCGGTTATACAGTATATGTTTATAATTCTATCCACACTTCAATATTAAATCCCCCATCTCCCCATCTCCCCATCTCCCCATCTCCCCATCCCCCCATCTCCCCATCTCCCCA
>JAXHSW010000214.1:0-15121 GCA_034190295.1 Cyanobacteriota bacterium
ACTATTGGACAATAGTTATGGCTCTGCTGATTCGCGATCGCTGTGCGACTGCAATTGTTACTATTGGACAATAGTTACAGCAGTTTCCGCACGTTATTGTTGTACAGATGCGGAGCAAGTGCGGCAGCTATATACTTTCATGCAACAAAGCCATTAACAATTAATAATTAATAATTACCTCGAGAGTGAAAACGGATAAGATTGACTAATAATGTAATGAAAATTTTTTCTTCTTTCTCCTTTAAAGGAGAGGCTTTAAACCTCAATTATTCGGTAAAAAGTTCAAAGTCCATTATAATCTCAAAAAGATATTGCTATTTTAACAATAAAAACGAGGAGATGTGGGATTGAGTCAAGATCGAGAAAATTATAAGTTTTTAAGAGAGTGGAACAAGACTGCCGTAGATTACCCTCCAGATATTTGTCTGCATCAGTTGTTTGAAGCGCAAGTAGAACGAACTCCGAATTCTGTAGCTGTTGTGTTTGAGGGGAACCAACTAACTTATGAAGGTTTAAATCAAAAAGCCAATCAACTAGCTCATTACTTGCAGAATCTGGGGATAGGTCCAAACGTATTAGTAGGAATTTGCCTTGAGCGATCGCTAGAGATGGTGATAAGTCTCTTGGGCATTCTCAAGGCTGGGGGAGCTTACATTCCCTTCGATCCGGGTTATCCTCAAGAACGTTTAGCCTATATGTTGTCTGATTCTCAAGTGTCGGTGGTTTTGACGAGTAAGACCTCAGCTCCAGCCTTGCCTGACAATTATGCTCGCCTCATTTACTGGGATAGTGATTGGTCAAAGTTTGCTCAAAAATCTCAGAAAAATCCACTCAGCACAGTCAATAGTGAAAATTTAGCTTATACTCTCTACACATCAGGCTCAACTGGAAAACCGAAAGGAGCGATGAACTCTCATCGTGGAATTGTCAATCGCTTGCTCTGGATGCAAGATACTTATCAATTGACCAGCTCAGATCGAGTTCTTCAAAAGACGCCATTTAGTTTTGATGTATCGATTTGGGAGTTTTTCTGGCCATTGTTAGCTGGAGCAAGACTAATAGTGGCTCGACCGGATGGTCATAAAGACACTGCTTATTTGGTTCGCCTCATTACCCAGGAATCAATTACCACATTGCACTTTGTCCCATCAATGCTACAGATATTTCTGGAAGAGCCTACCTTAGAGCAGTGCAACTCCATCAAGCGCGTGATTTGTAGTGGGGAAGTGTTGCCTGTTGCCACCAAGCAGCGATTTTTTGCGCGTCTGGAGGCAGAATTACATAATCTGTACGGTCCTACGGAAGCAGCTATTGATGTTACCTTTTGGAAATGTCAACCAGAGGGCAATAGGACCAGTGTTCCTATCGGTCGCCCCATTGCCAATACTCAGATTTATATCCTCGACTCCGAGCTGCAACCTGTTCCCATCGGTGAATCTGGAGAAATACATATTGGCGGAGTGGGGGTAGGGATGGGTTATCTCAACCGCCCTGAACTAACGGCACAGAAGTTTATTGACAACCCTTTTAGCGATCGACCAGGGAACCGACTCTACAAGACTGGTGATTTAGGTCGTTACTTACCTGATGGCAACATTGAATATATTGGTCGTCTCGACCATCAAGTTAAGCTTAGAGGATTGCGGATTGAACTGGGAGAAATTGAAGCCGCACTTGCCCAACACCCTAATCTGCGACAGGTTGCGGTGATTGTTCGAGAACACCAAACAGGGGTTAATGAAGTCAGAACTCAGAACTCAGAAGTCAGAAGTGATTTTGGTAACGGGGATTTGAGCAACTCTCCAAAAAGATTTCGCCAGTCAAGGCAGGGTTTTAGACCCAATTATCTTGATAAGCGCTTAGTTGCTTATGTTTGCCCACAAAAAGGTAAAGTCCTGACTTCTGTTGAACTGCGCCACTTTCTGAAACAGAAGTTACCAGACTACATGGTGCCTGGTAGTTTTGTGATGCTAGAAGCTTTACCCTTGACACCTAGTGGTAAACTTAATCGCCGTGCTTTACCTGTTCTTGGGACTTCAAACTTAGTTCAGGAAACCAGTTTTGTTGCCCCCCGGGATGCAATGGAACAGCAACTAGCGCAAATCTGGTCAGAAGTTCTCGGTATATCTCCCATCGGAATCCATGACAACTTTATTGAGTTAGGTGGTCATTCCCTATTAGCGACCAAAATTATTGGGCTAGTGCGCGCACGTCTCCAAGCCGGATTACCCTTAAATCACTTATTTGAGTTTCCTACAGTTGCTGAGTTAGCGAAGGAAGTGTTTCCGCTTGAGGGATTAGATGTTGGACTATCTCTACAACCAATTTCACGAGAGCAAACCATTCCTTTATCTTTTGCGCAAGAACAACTGTGGTTTCTTAATCAGTTAACGCCAGAAGAACCAGTCTATAATGAAAGCTTGACCATTCATTTAGGTGGAGAGATCGATATTCCTGCCTTGGAAATAGACGCGGGGACGCGGGGACACGGAGACGCGGAGAGATTGATTTTCATGGATGATGGTGAATTTTTTTTCATCCGGACTGCTTTGGAAAAAAGTTTAACGGAACTGATCCGCCGCCACGAAATTCTGCGAACTACCTATCCACTGGTTAACGGTCAACCCTGCCAGGAAATTCAGCCACCATCTACATTTACTTTACCAATAGTCGATTTGCGGCAATGGTCAGAAACCGCACGAGAAAGAGAAGCACTGCGTATTGCCACCGAACAGCTTCGTCAACGATTTGACCTCAATAAAGGACCCCTACTGCGAGCTACTCTAATTCAGCTTACTTCAGACAGCTATCGACTCTACTTCGCTATTCATCATATTCTGATAGATGGCGAATCATTTATCAAAATAGTACAAGAATTAGAAATTATTTATACGGCATTCTCTCAAGGTTTGCCCTCACCTCTGCCAGAATTAACTATACAATATGCCGATTTTGCGGTTTGGCAACGCCAGCGGTTACAGGAAGAAGCTTTGTCTAATCAGCTTGCCTACTGGCAGAAGCGACTAGAAAACTTACCCCAATTAAAACTTCCTACTGACCGTCCTCGTACTCCACAAACCACTTTTACCGGTTCGCGGCTTTGTTTTACACTCTCAAAAGATTTAACTGAAAAGCTCAGAGCTATCAGCCGTAAAGAAGATGTCACCTTATTTATAACACTGGCAACAGTCATCAAGGTTCTGCTGTATCGCTATTCATCCCAAGAAGATATTGTGATTGGTACTGTCACCTCCCAACGCAACCGACAAGAATTACAAGGAATAATAGGAGACTTTCTCAATACTTTAGTTTTGCATAGCGACCTCAGTGGTAATCCTAGTTTCCTAGAATTGTTAAAGCGAGTCCGAAATGTCATTTTATCTGCTTACGCTAATCAAGATGTGCCGTTTGAACAAGTGGTGAATGCTCTTCATTGCGATCGCCATATCAGCCAAAATCCCCTGTTTCAAGTAATGTTTGTGCTTCAGCCGCCTTTAAACGACGATCGGTTGGGATGGAAGGTCAGCCAGTTAGAGGTAGATTCGGGTTGCTCAAAGTTTGACCTCACTTTTAATTTAGAGGAACGACCAGAGGGAATGATCGGGGCGATCGAGTACAATACTGATTTGTTTGATGCTGCAACTATTGACCGGGTGCTGGGACATTTGATTACTTTACTAGAGGGAATTGTTGCTCATCCAGAAACTTCCATTGCCCAATTGCCCTTGTTGACTGAAGCCGAAAGTCATCAGTTATTAGTGGAGTGGAATGATACGGCTGTTAATTATCCCCAGGATAAGTGCATCCATCAGTTATTTGAGGAACAGGTAGAAAAGACACCAGATGCAGTGGCAGTGGTATTTGAAGGACAAGAATTAACTTATCAGGAGTTGAATTGTCGAGGGAATCAACTGGCACATTATTTGCAAACTCTAGGAGTTGGTCCAGAAGTATTAGTGGGTATTTGTGTTGAACGTTCTCTAGAGATGATGGTGGGATTATTAGGGATTCTTAAAACTGGTGGAGCTTATGTGCCTATTGATCCAGGTTATCCGACCGAACGTATTGCTTATATGTTGGAAGATTCTGCGGTGTCAGTATTGCTTACAAGTAAATCTTTACGGTTAGGTTTACCAGAACATTCTGCACGGGTGGTGTGTTTAGATAGTGACTGGGATACTATTGTTAGTTACAGTATTAAGAATATTGACAGTGGAGTAACTCCAGAAAATTTAGCTTATGTAATTTATACATCAGGTTCTACCGGGAAACCCAAGGGAACTATGATTATTCACACAGGAGTAGTGAATTATTTAAGTTGGTGTATCCAAGTATGTCAGCTCACACCAGGAAATGGAGTTCCTGTGAATTCGTCTATTGGGTTTGATCTCACCATCAGTTCTCTATTCTCTCCTTTGTTTAGAGGTCAAAAAGTAATCTTGTTACCAGAGCAAGATGAAATAGAAGCTCTGAGTCAACTTTTATGTTCCCAGAAGAATTTGAGTTTAGTTAAAATCACGCCAGCTCACCTACAAATACTCAACACTCTCATACCGCCAGAAAAAGCACCCAATCAAACCAAAGCATTGATCATTGCTGGCGAAGCATTACCAGTGAAAACCGTATCATTTTGGTCAAACAATGCTCCAGAAACTAAATTAATTAATGAATACGGACCAACTGAAACAGTAGTGGGATGTTGCGCCTATGAGGTCAAACCAGAAGAGTCCGATCGAGAAATAGTTCCTATAGGTCGCCCCATTGCCAATACTAAAATCTACATTTTAGATAGCAATAATCAACCTGTACCCATAGGTGTACCTGGAGAACTACATATTGGTGGTGCGGGTTTAGCCCGAGGTTATCTCAACCGTCCCGAACTGACAGAGCAAAAGTTTATTCCTAACCCCTTTGATAAGTCAAAAGTAAAAAGCGGTGGGACCCCGCGTCGGCGAAAAACGCAAGCGGTCAGACCCCGCGTCGGCGAAAAACGCAAGCGGTCGGAACCCGCGTCGGCGAAAAACGCAAGCGGTCGGAACCCGCGTCGGCGAAAAACGCAAGGGAACGCCGACCAAGAGAGGGAACGCCGACCAAGAGAGGGAACGCTGACCAAGAGAGGGAACGCGCACCAAGAGAGTCAAAAGTCAAAATTATATAAAACAGGGGATTTAGCTCGTTACTTACCGGATGGTAACATTGAATTCCTTGGTCGCATTGATAATCAAGTAAAAATCCGAGGTTTCCGCATCGAACTCGGAGAAATTGAAGCATTACTTGCCCAACATTCCAACGTGCAGGAAGCTGTAGTCATTGCCCGCGAAGACATTCCAGGAGACAAACGACTTGTTGCTTATTTAATTATCAATGACGCAAAAACTACGATCGATGATTTGCGTTCTTTCCTCAAGAGTAAGCTACCCGAGTATATGATTCCTGCTGCTTTTGTCTTTCTCGAAACAATGCCTCTAACTCCTAATGGTAAAGTCAATCGTCGTGCCTTGCCAATCCCTGATGCTTCAAGTTTGCTTCGTGAAACCAGTTTTTTTGCCCCCCGCGACTCTCTGGAATTACAACTAGCCCAAATTTGGTCAGAGATTCTCGGTGTTTATGCCATCGGAGTCCGAGACAACTTCTTTGACCTCGGTGGTCATTCTCTGTTAGCAGTGCGTCTCATGGCTGAGATTGAGAAACAATTTGGCAAAAATCTATCTTTAGCTGTTCTTTTCCAAGGCGCTACCGTGGAACAATTAGCCATTCTATTGCGCCAAAAAACTGATACTCACTCTTGGTCTCCCTTAGTTGCCATTCAGCCCCAAGGAAACCACCCACCGTTCTTCTGTATGCCTGGTTCCGGTGGCAATGTGGTCTATTTCCACCAACTCGCTCGTTATTTTGGAAATGACCGACCTTTTTACGCCTTACAACCCCCCAGTTTAGATGGGGTGTCGGAACCCTTTGGTAGTGTTGAAGAGGTAGCTGCCTACTACATCCAAGCTATCCAATCCCTTCAACCCTCTGGTCCTTACTTCCTGGGCGGTCACTCTTTTGGAGTTCTAGTTGCTTTTGAAATGGCACAACAGCTACAACAGAAGGGAGAAACCGTCGCCCTACTTGCACTATTCGACCTTCCTGCCCGAGTTCCTGGTCGCGCCCCAAAACAGCTAGATTGGGATGATACCCGATGGTTGACGAATATTGCCCATATCCTCGAAATCTTATCTGGGAAAAATCTCAATATTTCTTATGAAACTCTTAAACTTTTAACTCCTGAAGCGCAATTAACTTATCTTAAACAGCAGATGGAAACGTTCAATCTGTTGCCGCCTAATTCAGGAATTGAACGAGTGCGTGGGATTGTCCAAACTATTAAAGCTGACGAATTGGCTTTTATGAGTTATGTCCCACAAGGAGGTTATCAAAGTCCGATTACCCTGTTCCGCACAAGCGAAGTTTATCAGGATGTATTGGGAATGCTTGATGAAATTCCCACCGATCCAACTTGGGGATGGAACCAGTTTTCTACTCAACCTGTCGAGGTTCATGTGGTTCCTGGAAATCATACTACTATGTTAAGTGAACCTCACGTTCAGGTATTAGCTGGACTGTTGAAACTTTGCTACCAACAAAGTTCCTCTGATTTTCAATTGTAGTTACGTCTTGAAAATGAAAAACCAAACCTATGAAAATTAAAATTATTATTCCCATCAATAATAGCGATTTCAACGATGAAATTGCCCAAGCTGTTGAACCAGTCCTGACACCTGATATGAAGGTAAATGTGGAAAATATATCAGGGGGGACTCCTTCCATTGAAAGTCGTTATGATTCAGAAATCAATGCCCCTTATGTGATTGCACAAGCGGTGAAAGCTGAACAAGATGGCTTTGACGGGATTTTTGTATCGGACATGGATTACTGTGGAGTTGAAACAGCTCGAGAGGTTATTGACATTCCAATTGTTGGAGGGTTCCGACCCAGCGCCTATACAGCGATGATGCTTGCTCAAAGGTTCTCAATTATTACTATTGTGAATTCAGTTGTAGCAATGCAACGGGAGCATATCAGGAAGTTTGGGATTTCCCCCAATTTTGCTTCCATTCGTTCCGTTCATCTTCCGGTTTTGAGCTTACATGACAAGCAAGTTGCCCTAGAAAAAATTTATGCCGAAAGTGTCAAAGCGATTGATGAAGATGGTGCTAATGCAATAATTTTTGGTTGCACTGCCTTTTTACATGTGGCTGATGCTGTTGCTCAACGTCTAGCTGAAGTAGGAAGAGCAGTACCTGTTGTCGATCCAAATCGCGCCGCCATTTCATTTTTGGAGTTGTTGATTCGGAATAAGCTTTCCCAGAGTCGGTTGACTTATTACAAGCAAAATTACAAAGAAGCAAGAAGTTAGGAGGAAGATAGAAGTTGGTATGAGTATAATTAAAAAATGCGCGTTGTGGGTATAAAGCCTACTTAAAACACATAAGTATTCCAAGACACGTAGTGCGTACCGCAAGGTCGTCCCGGAGGGACTTAGGAATACTGCGTCCTTGTTTTCAATCCCACGTTTTTCGAAGAAGAACAGGAAAAGAAGGAGAAAGTTTTTTGATCCCTTCTGCCTTCCTTCCTCCAAAGTGTAAGTATTCAACCGAACATGATATTAAGCGGATTTGATATAATATCAACTAAAAAAAAATAAAAAAGTAATATGGTAAATTTTAATCCACTGCTAATGGCGACAAAACAAACAATAATCCCCAAAATATTTAGCAAAATTATCGGTTCATCAACTTTAGGATTAATGATATTTTTAGGAGTAATAAGTACCATTTGTCCTATTGCCATGTCACAAAATAATGGAGAAAATACTCAGCTTGAATCAGATTCTGAGGCAACAAAAGAATCTCTATTTATTGCCTATCCTTCTGCAAACCACAAAACTACTTCAGATAGAATTTTTTTAATTGGTACAGCTTCTCCAGAAGCGGAGGTTACTGTTAATGGAAAAAGAATTAATGAACGTAGTAAATCAGGTCATTTTGCCCCTAGTTTTCCATTACAATTAGGGCAAAATATATTTACTTTGCGTCATCAAGACGAAGAAAAAATAATTACGGTGACACGCAATTCAAACCAACCACCTTTACCAGTAGGAATAGCTTTTGGTCAAGATTCTTTGACCCCGGCAAAAGATATTTCTAGAATGCCTGGAGAATTAATTTGTTTTCAGGCGATCGCTCCTCCAAATGCTAATATTTCTGTGTTATTAGCTGAACAAACTATTCCCTTACTTTCCCAATCTCAAGTAGTAAATTTACCAGGAAATTTAGCAGTATTAACTGGGGAAAATCAACCAATTCCTTCTGCGGGAGAATATTATCAAGGTTGTGCTAAAGCGGAAAAATCGGGAGATTTAGGTCAACCTGAATTTAAACTGAATGTGAGTGGTCAAACTGTTACTCAAAAAGCACCGGGGAAAGTGACTATTCTTTCTCCCACTACATTTGAAGTGGCGGAGGTAACAGTAGATGAAGGTGTTGCCAGAACTGGACCGAGTACCACTTATTCGCGTTTGACACCTCTGCCAAAAGGCACAAAAGCTTTGATTACAGGGAAGGAGGGAGACTATTTACGTCTTGACTATGGAGGTTGGATAAAAGCTGATGAAACTAGGATATTTACAGATGCTGCTCCACCACGTTCGGTAATTCGGGGTGCTATTGCTCGTCAAGTTGAAGGTGCAACAGAAATCAGATTTCCTTTGCAAGTACCGGTGCCAGTTACAGTCGAACAAGGGGATGGTTATTTAACTTTAATTCTGCATAATACGACGGCTCAAACTGATACTATTCGTTTAGATGACGATCCTTTAATTGAGCGATTAGACTGGCAACCAATCTTGACTTCAACAGTGCAAAATGAGCAGGGAGTTCGATATAAATTTTATTTAAAAACAGAGCAACAATGGGGTTATAAATTAGAATATGTTGGTACAACTTTGCGATTGATTTTGCGACATCCTCCGGCGGTAAATAGTGGGGTTAATTCTATTAATAAACCTCTGACTGGAATGAAAATTTTGATTGATGCTGGACATGGTAGTGAGAATGATTTAGGTGCAAGAGGTCCGACTGGTTATCCGGAAAAAAATGTGACATTAATTGTGTCGAAACTATTACAGGATGAGTTAATTGCACGGGGTGCTTCTGTATATATGACACGAAAAGCAGAAGAGGATTTATTTCCTAAAGACCGTGTAGAAATGATTAATCAACAAGTTCCAGATTTAGCACTTTCGGTTCATTATAATGCTTTACCTGATTCTGGCGATGCGCTAAAAACTCAGGGAATTGGTACTTTTTGGTATCATTCTCAAGCTCATAGTTTGGCAGTATTTTTACATAATTATTTAGTGGAAGAATTAGACCGACCTTCTTATGGGGTATTTTGGAATAATTTAGCTTTAGCTCGTCCGACAATTGCTCCTTCTGTATTGTTAGAGTTAGGATTTATGATTAATCCTTATGAGTTTGAATGGATTATGAATTCTCAAGAACAAGAGAAGTTAGCAAAGGTATTAGCAGATGGAATTGTTGAGTGGGTAAGAAGTTCTAAATAGAAGGAAGAAGGGAGAAGTAAAAAGGATGAGAATGTCCTGTAACTTCTCCTTCTGCTAAAATTAGGAAAGTGAATTCATTGGTCTTGAGCAATACAAATCTGTCCACATACATAAAACTTAACTTTTTTTTTGCTAGCTTCGATTTAATATAGATTGAAAAACCTGAAAACTATCAACTACAAGGAGAATAACCATGGCTCTTTTTCAGGGAACTAATAAAAAAGACAATCTCAAAGGAACTGCTAAAAAAGACACCATTAACGGTAAGGGTGGTAACGATCAAATTAATGGTCGTGGTGGCAATGATAAACTCAATGGGAATGGAGGTAGCGACAAACTCAACGGTGGTGCAGGTAAAGATACTTTAAACGGCGGCAGTGGCCACGATCGAATTAATGGTGGTAGTGGCAATGACAAACTCAACGGTGGTTCGGGCGAAGATACTTTAAATGGTGGCAATGGCAGGGATAGTTTAATTGGTAATGCTGGCAACGATTTTTTAGACGGTGGAAAAGGTAACGATGTACTTACTGGCAACGCTGGCAATGATGTTTTGGTAGGCAATTTTGGTAAAGACACCTTAACTGGTGGTGCTGGAGATGACGTATTTTTCTTAAAGCAAAACAGTGCAGTTAACAGAAAATCTGCGGCCGACATGATCGCAGACTTTAAGCCAAATTTTGATACGATTGGCTTAGATAGCGGTCTTACCGAGAACGATCTTAATTTACAGTTATCTGGCAACTCTACTGTAATTAAGGTTAAGAAAACAGGTAAAATTTTGGGAGTAGTACGAGGTGTTAAACCTAAAGACCTCAAGTGGAATTTTACATCTGTAGATGGTAAACCCAATGTAATTGAAAATCTGGTAACTTTTAAGGCTCCTACTGTTAAAAAGAAATCTTCTGATACCTATCAAATGAAGTTAGTTGGTAGTGACAAAAGTAATTTTGTTATTACTATCAAAAACACTGGTACGGAGGCATATCAAGAGTCGGTACGATACACACCATCTCCTTCGGAAAGACGCAAGGGCAATAAACCTTTTACTGCTGAAGTTAATCCAGAAGGTTCTCGAATTGAGTTACAGTTTGATGGTTCCTCAGATGTTTATATATTTGACAACCAAAGGGATGAAAACACTGTAGATGTTATCAAGAAAACGGCAACAGGAGAGACTAAAATAGCAGAAGCTCCTGTCGATCCAGAAGTGAAGTCAAGTATAGAGCAATCTATCGATCGAGCAGCTATATGTAAAGCAGGTCAAGATATTTGCAAGGGTGTAGAAATCATGGGTAATGTTGCTAGTGGTTTAGCAGCAGTAACTGCTCTTACTGGTGTTGGAACAGTTGCATCAGGGCCGTTGGGAGCTATAGCTCTTGGTGCTAAAGCTTTTGGCTATGGTTGCTTGATGTTATACGGTGATGATACCGATGTGGTTAATAGTTTAATAGGTGAAGGACTTGGGGGTGTTACTGGCCAACTAGGAAGCAAATTATTAAAAACTGTTGGTAGTCAAACTCGGAAACAGGTTAGAAAAATAATCAACAACAAATACGATCGAGAATTTTTTAAGCCTATTGGAGACGATCCTTTTAAAGAGATGGAAGATTTTTATATTGGTAAAAAAGGTGAAAAATTAGGAAAAAATACTTATGATTTTACTAATTCAATTCTTAAAACCCCAGAAGTAGCTGCTAATAAGAATCAAAACAGTAAAAACCCTGATGGTTTGATGCAGAAAATTCGCAAGGGTTTAGGTATTGATTGGTGCGACAAAGAAAAAGCACTTCCGGAAGAAAAAGAAGTAAGAGTGTATTTTCAGCCCCAGGGAAATGTTTGGGCTATCAGCAAATTATACTTAACTTCACCAAGAGAAAAGTTTATTGGTACGGCACCCAACGATATATTCGGTCTAAGTAATGATGCTGGCAAGTGGGTTTCTTTAGGAACATTCCCTGTAGGCACCGAATTGGAGTTTGAAACTCGTGTGGAAGGGCCTCGAGATCGTCCTGGATCGATTGACAACTTTAGGGGTGGAACCTTGAAATCAACATCTCTTTCTCAGGCTTCCATATATGATGCAGGTGCTCTTACTTGGCTAGGATTTGAAGATGGTTCTAGTGGAACAACGTTGGGCGTACAAATTGAGAAGCCAGATGACTTTAACGACACTGTAGTAAACATTGAAAATGTAATATCTGAAGGAAACAAAATATTTGTTGGCTAAAATTGTACCTTCAACTACAGCAAATTAATCGCTCTTCCATAACCAAAGCAAATTTTCAAACTCTATTGTAGAGGCGATCGCCAGTCCGAAAATTTCTACATAAAAAAGCTCTGGGAGTAATACCCAAAATTATTCCCATATCTAGTTAATATCAAATCCGGTAGCATCGGTGTTATTCAGTATTAAAGAACTGTAGGGGCGAATGGCCATTCACCCTTAAACATTGTATGACGATCGACAGAATTATATTACTCCGAAGCCAACGGATGTGATATAACCTCAAAGCAGCATAAATAATAAAATCACTAACCAAAATATATCAGTTTTAGTGTTCGTTTTTTTCTAACCTAAGTTATTTCCCATTTATAATTTTTATTCATTTTTTATTCCCTGTTAAGAGTTCGCTAAAAACATAAAAGTTTGTACCTTATCAACCTTTTTCCGGCAGTTATGCAACTGTAATTATATTGATTGAACTTGGCACAAATTACCTAATAATGTCAGCTATTATTACCGAAATATTGGGTTTAAAGCCTCCCCCTAAAAGGGGGATGAAAAGCGGTCGAGGGATGGCGAGGTTTCCTCGCCATATCCAATCGACCAAGAGAAAATTCAATGAGCGTATTTTCGTTTTCTCCGGCTTTAGTCGGAGGTACTGATAACTGATAACTGATAACTGAAATGACCTCAGTTTCAATTAAAAAAAAGAGGATATATTTCGGTTTCTTTCCTAATCACAGTTTTTTCCACTCGAGGTCTTCCTATCTTCCCTACTCCCCCACTCCCCTACTCCCCCACTCCCCCACTCCCCCACTCCCCTACTCCCCCACTCCTTCTTCCTTCCGCTACTTTCTTAAAGGTTGTACTAAAGGCAAAAAATATGACACTAATTGTTGATTTCCCACAACTAAAGTAGGAAAGGGATGACTGGAATAATCTTTGCCAATTTTTAAAGGAAAAATATCTGTAGATTCTAATGGTATCCACACTGCACCTGCAGCTTTTGCTATTACCCAAGACCCTGCAATATCCCAAATTCTAGGTGTAGCTTCAACTCCTGCAATAGATGCACCACAAGCTACAAGTAAAAAGTTATAACTTGCTATACCTAACATTCTAATTTTTGTGGGAATTTGAGGTAAAATTTGGGTACTTCGGGAGCAAAGATTAAATAAATGATTGCCAGTAATATTGTCTTGATTTGGTTGAATTGGTTGATGATTTAAAAATGCTCTGGTGATGGGTGGGTTAGATAAAAAAGTTTGATTTTCTTGATAATAAAAACCATAATAAGATTGATGTAATGGAGGCAAATGTATATAACCAAATATGGGAATACCTTGATACAATAATGCGATAGAAGTTCCCCAAATTGGTATACCTTGAGCAAAGTTTGTTGTAGCATCTAAGGGGTCAATAATCCAACACCATTCATTACTAGGAAATATATGTTGAGTTTCTTCTGTTAAAATTCCATGAGTGGGAAAAGTATGAGCGATCGCTTCTCTAATTTCTCTATCTGCCCATTTATCGGATTTAGTAATTAAACTACCGTCAGCTTTTTCATCTGCTGTGACATTTCCGAAGTCTTTTAATAATTGATTTCCTACTCGAAAAGTTGTTGTTTCTGCGAAGTTTAAAACTTGATTCCAGAATTCTGTCATTTTAGCTTTGTTATCCCACTAGATTGTTGTTTGAAAGTTGATTGAAAGAATATTAATTAGTCATTTCAATTATCAGTTGTAAATAAGTTGTCAGTCAACTTAAGTTATTAGTTTAATTTTCGACCTTGAGCTTTTAGATTTTCATTTTGATATTTTATAGATAATACCCAAGCAATAAGTAGAGCAGGCTAAAAAAAAAGACATTGTATTTTTTATCAAAAAACTCCTAAAGGCAATGAATATAAAATTTTGAGCTAATTTACAATTTGATACATAGCGCCCAAAATTTACCATGTTCTACTTAATACCTGGAGGTTAACTATCAATATTTTATTTTATAATGATAGAGGACATAATTAAAAATAAAATTTATGAATCATCGAAAGCGGGTTTTTTTATACTTTATTTTGGCAATTATGGGGGTGAGTTGTACGTTATACCCTGCTAATACCCAAAATTTTGACCTTACTTCTGACCAAATATCATCTCTACTATCATTAGGAATTAAAATTGCAGTTCCTAATTATATACCACCTGGTTTTATAGTTAATGAAGTTAAAATTGAACCTTGTCCACCAGAAGTAGAAAGAACAGCTAAAAATACTTGTAGATTCGGTCCTCAATATGGAATTATTTATCGAAATGTTGATAATAGTTGTTTTGCTATTGAAGGAACGGGTGGAGGTATTGGAGGTGCGGCTTATGAATATGGTTTTCCTGTAGAAACTTCTTTATTTGGGCAAGTTTATATTCGGTTTGGTGAAGGTATTGGTGGGGTGAAAAAACCATCGGAACAACAACTAAAAATTCCCCAGAATAATTTATCTATGGATTGGGGAGGTGATAGTCCGTTTTATCGTTTCATCGGCGCAGATTTTATTCGCTCTACTTATTATAGAGAGAGAACATCTAATCCAATTTCAGAGTGTAAAAATGATATTACTCCTATAGAAGCTAAGAAAATTGTGGAATCTTTAGAGTGGTTAGATTGATGAAAAACAGGTTTTGATGAATCAATTTGGAGTCCTCAGGAGTCAGGATTCAGGAGTCAGGAGGAAATCAAGAAGGAACAGAAGAAGAAAGTTTTCGATCGCGATATTAAAAGGACATTATATAACTCTATTTAACAGGAAAGTTTCTATAGAAATTTATTCTAACCTTAACAATTGATCGCTAAAAATTACCTCTCCTTGGAGTTCTCAGGGGTCAGGAGGAAACAAATCCTTTAAAGGAGAAACAGCGGTCGCCCTTCGCAGCTTCCCGTAGGGTGGGATGGCTATCTTCGGAGCGGGTCTGCAAGAACGGGTTTCCTCGCCATATCCAATAGTAGTTTAGCGGTAGAAATAGCTAGGGAATTTAATATTACTTTGGTTGGATTTTTGCGGGGAAAAAATTTAATATTTATTCTGGTTTGGAAAGAATTAAAGTCGGTCAAAAAATGGAGTATCCCTGAATTTATCCCCAAGAAATAATCAGCAAGAACTAGGAACTCAGAAGGAAAAATATTATGAGCGTTCGGGATGAGTTGAGAAATTTTCATTCCGGAATTTATCCCTAAGAATTAACCAGCAAGAACTAGGAACTCAGAAGGAAAAATATTATGGGGGTTCGCGATGAGTT
>JAXHSW010000215.1:0-15113 GCA_034190295.1 Cyanobacteriota bacterium
AGGGGAGTGGGGGAGTGGGGGAGTAGGGGAGTGGGGGAGTAGGGGAGTGGGGGAGTAGGGGAGTGGGGGAGTAGGGGAGATTGAATTCAAGAATGCGCGAATGCGCGAATTACCTCTCCTTGAAAACGGATAGGATTGGGTTAAAAGGAATTTTTTTCTTTTTTCTCCATGAATGGAGAGGCTTTAAACCCAATTTTTCGGTAATTATAAAATTATCAACATATATTATATAGAACCCCCGATCGTATCTTCATAAATATCAAGTTTTTTTAGCCTCTCCTCAGGAGACAGGAGATAAGAAGGAACACCGGAGCTGGGAACACCGGAGCTGGGAACAGGTAGGAATTAGAAATACTTAGGGCTTACCGATATAATCTCAAAGCATTGACTGATATTGGTTTTAGGCTTTTTATGTCTGGAAAAAGTATGAGCTTTTCAGTTGCTGTGGTCGAATAGACATCTCCAAAAATCAAAAATAAAATCAATTATCAAATAGAAATTATCAATTCTTCCCCTCCACGGTCGGGGCCCGCGGGTGGGTTCCCTACTGCCTACAGCAAAGCTGCCTACTCCCTCATTTGGAGGAGATGTCTAATAGGGAGAGGATTGACTTAATCAAGGAATAAAAGTATTGTAAAGTTTTAACACAAATATAGTCAAATATAGTCATTCATGTTAATCTATAGACATGAAACTCTCAGACTATGCCAAAAAAGTAGGAATAAGTTATCGAACAGCCTGGAGGTGGTGGAAACAAGGGAATTTAACAGGTTATCAATTGCCTTCTGGTACAATTATCATTACCGATGAGTACAATTGCAAACCAGATATGATAGCTTGCATTTATGCAAGAGTGTCCAGTACACAAAACAAAAATAATCTGGATAGACAAGCTGAACGCTTAACAAATTATGCCATTGCCAGAGGGTATAAAATCTATAAAATAGTGAAAGAGATTGGCAGTGGTTTAAACGATCATCGAAAACAATTGGCGAATATCCTAGTCGATCCAAACTATAATGTTTTGATTGTCGAACATAAAGACCGTTTAGCCAGATTTGGTACGAATTATATAGACATTCTGTTAAAAGAACTAGGTAAAGAACTTGAGATTGTTAATTCAAGTGAAGACAAACAAGATGAATTAATGGAAGACTTAATCGCTATTATTACATCTTTTTGCTCTCGAATTTACGGTAAAGTCAGATCGAAACGAAGAACAGAAAAGATCATAGCTGAGTTAAAATCTCACGGAGGCCGATGAAGCTAGCTGAAAGACATATTATTAAGAGAGGACATCAGTTTTGGACGGAGATCGATGATTTATCATGGTACTCCAAAAACCTGTATAACTCAGCTAATTATATCATCCGCCAAAACTGGCTCTATGGTCATGGCTATCTTAGTTATAATCAGATGGCATCTGTGATGAAAGAGACTGAGCAATATCAAGCAATGCCAGCCAAAGTAGCACAGCAAGTTTTAAGAGGATTAGACCGCAACTGGAAATCTTTTTTTCAGGCTTTGTCGGAGTGGAAAAATCATCCGGAAAAATTTTTAGGAAGACCAAAAATACCTGGGTATAAAGATACAAAAAAAGGAAGAAACCTGCTAGTTTATACTATTCAAGCTATTAGTAAAGTAGCTCGTAGAAGAGGAAGAATCAAACTTTCAGGTACGGCAATTGAGTTCCCGACTCAAGTTGCTGAAGTAGCGGCAGAAGTGAGAATAGTTCCTAAATGTGATTGTTATGTAATTGAGGTGATTTATGAAAAATCTGAACAGTTGTTAACTCCAACTGAAAAGATAGCGGCGGTAGATCTAGGTGTAGATAATTTGATGGCTGTAACTTCAAATCAACCGGATTTTATTCCTTTGTTGATTAATGGCAGACCCTTAAAAAGCATAAATCAATTTTACAACAAACGTCTAGCTCAGTTAAAATCTTTGCTATTTAGAACTTCAAAAAGTTCGAGGCGAATCAGTAGGTTAACCCGATGTCGCTTACATAAGATAGATAATTATCTTCATCGTGCCAGCCGTCCTAAAAGTGAATCTGTTAGTATAACTTGAAATAACGACTTTAGTGATTGGCAAAAATCAGGGATGGAAACAAGGGGTAAACTTAGGGAAAGTAAATAATCACTCATTTGTGAGTATTCCCCACTCCAGATTGATTGACATGATAACTTATAAATGTCAATTAGTTGGAATCAAGGTGATTGTGCAAGAAGAATCCTATACCTCTGCTGCTAATTTTTTGAATGAAGATCCGATCCCAGTCTACGGAAAAACAAGTGAAAAACCCCAGTTTTCAGGAAAAAGAATTAAGCGAGGTTTATATCGAACTGATGGAGGAATTCTTTGTCAGTCTGATGTGAATGGTTCTTACAACATTTTGCGAAAAGCATTCCCAAATGCGTTTAACCGCTATGGGATAGAGAGGTGCGTAGTTCACCCCAGGAGAATTAATCTCTCAAAGTAAAAGTGAAGGGAATTTCTGAAATGAAATCAAGTCTGTCTATATTTGACTATACTTTTACTAACTATAATCCGTCATCAAACATACCTTTTAATTGTAATATCATGTCCGAATAATTAGTGATGAAAAAATTTTCTGTTTCCTATTATCCTTTATCATCCCTGTTGCCTGTTGCCAGATGAGCTGTTGCCTGTTGCCTATAATCATTTATTTATAAGTGCTCATCCGGACATGATATAATCCATCAGAACAAAGTTAAAATTCAATAGTAAACAGAAAACTCTGATGGCTCAACACACTGGTATAATATACATATCTAAACAATTAGAAAGTTTTTCACTCTCAGCAATGATGAAATTATTTACTATTGGTCATTCTAATCATTCAATCGAATCTTTTTTAAGTCTCTTACAAAAACATCAGATAACAGCTGTAGCAGATGTTCGCTCCTATCCTTATAGTAATTATTTACCTCATTTTAATCAAAAAAACATTCAGCAATATCTACATAAAATTAATATTTCATACATTTTTTTAGGCAAAGAATTAGGTGCAAGAACTAATAATTTAAGTTGTTACGTTAATGGAAAAGCTTTATACGAGCTAATTGCTAACACAGAAGAATTTCAAAAAGGTTTAGAAAAAGTTTATCAAAGTTTAGAAAATTATAATATCGCTTTGATGTGTTCTGAGCAAGATCCAATTACTTGTCATCGCGCTATTTTAGTGAGCCGACATTTAACAAATAAAGGTTTAGACATTTACCATATTCTTAAAAATGGTGAATTAGAGAATCACTCTCACCTTGAACAAAGACTACTACAAATTAACAATCTTGTTGAAAAACCCCAGCCATTTTTACAATTAAGTCTTTTTGATACTGAAAGCTTCAGCCAAAATGTTAGCCAATCCACTAACAATTCTCAAGATACAATACTTGAAAAAGCTTACAAAATTCAAGGGGATAAAATTGCATATGTAAACAAAAAATAGTATCTAATATTGTTTGTTAGATCGGGATAAGTAATTTCAGTTATCAGTTATCAGTACCTCTGCTTCGGAGAAGGCTTTAGACCACGATTTTTCGGTAAAATGAAAAAAACTATGGAAATTTTTACAATTGGATTTACACAAAAAACCGCTCAAGAATTTTTTGAGAATTTAACAAAATCAAAAGTAAAATGCGTTATTGATACAAGAGTCAATAATGTTTCTCAACTTGCTGGATTTGCGAAAAAAAAAGATTTAGAATATTTTCTTCAGGTGATTTGCAATATTGAATATATTCATCTTCTAGATTTAGCACCTACTAAAGAACTTTTAGATGATTATAAAAAAAAGAGAATTACTTGGGATGCTTATGAACAAAAATTTAATAACCTTATTAGTGAAAGAGAAATCGAAAAAAAAGTTTCACCTCAACTTTTAGATGGAGGTTGTTTGCTTTGTAGTGAAGCTAAACCACATTATTGTCATCGTCGTTTAGTAGCTGAATATCTCAACAAACAATGGGGAAATATTGAAGTATGTCATCTCTAAAAAAAATAATTTGTTTAGCTAATTCCTACAAACTAAATGAGCGTTGTATTGCAGGAATTGATTTAGATACGGGAAAATGGATTCGTCCAGTATGCGATCGACAATATCCTGAAGATGGAAGAGTGCCTAAAAAAATTAGGTTTGTTGAAGGTAGAGAACCAAAACCTCTTGATATTCTCGAAATTCCTCTTGACAATAAAGGAAATGATTTCGGCTTTGAAAATGAAAACCTTTCAGTATTAGAAGGTGAATGGAAATGTTTAGGTAGAGCTACTGTTGAAGATATATTTGAATATTGTAATAATTCAAATTATATCCTACATAATTCTCGTAAATATGTTAATCCTTCCTATTTAAAAAGACTTCCCTTCGATCGACGTAGAACAATTGAAATTGTCAAAGTTCAAAAGCAAAATTTTTCTGTTACTCGAAATGAAGGAGGTAAATTTCGAGGTAGTATCAAAAATAATAATGGTTATTTGCTCTTAAATAATGCAAAAATTACCGATCCAGAATTTATAAAAAACTTAGAAAATGAATATTCTCTAACTTCAAATAATCTTTTAGTCACTATAAGTCTTAGTATGCCTTATGTTCCTTCTCAAAATTGGGAAGGAGAACCTGCTTGTTGGAAGTTAATAGCTAATATAATTGAGTTTTGATTTGCCTAAAAGCTAATAATACTGAGTGCTTTCCGTTCCGGACTGCTCCACAAACCCTGTCGGTCGCTTCGGACGAAAATATGTTGCAGGTGCGTAAATCCTATGTATATTATTCTTATCAAAATAACATGGGTCGCGCAACCCCGCCTTTTAAGGCGCAATATTTTTGGAGCGGGGCTTAAATCCCCTACTTCCCCTCCACCGGAGGGGCTAGGGGTGGGTTAACTTCTGTACGGGCACCATTCGATAGTTATGCGCAAGCTTTCGGCCGTTTGCTTCGCATAACTTTCCTATCGGAATGCTACCGCAAACGTTAACGCCCCTACTGACTTGCAGACTTGCTGACGCGCGTTAAGTCTAGTCTATTCCGTTAAAAGCCGTTACAAACCCTCACTCCCCTACTCCTTCGCTCAAGAAACATAGAAAAGTTTTTGAGAAGTATAAGACTATAGAGGAGAGGAACCCGATAGGTATGATTCAAATTAACTTTTTGACTAGGATGCTTTGAGCGACTCATCAATATCTATCTTATTAATTTCCCAGATTTCTTCTTCTTCCCATTCCCAAATCCATCTGCTATCGACACGTTTCACCTTCCCATCAAAATGATAAACTGTCGCCGTTGCCAAAGTCTCAATCCAGACAGTCGCTCCACAAGAATGAGGTTTTTCTGGTCGATAAACAATCCTACAAGGACCGTGAATATCGATTTCGTGACCTTTTGCTAAATTTTCAGAACCTCGTTTAGCAGAAACTACATGAAGTTCAGTATTTTGATTATTTTTATTGATGCCTATATTGGGGCGATTAAAATGAATAGTATTCTTGCCACAGTGTCTACAGGAACGCCAACGAGGTTTGGGACCGCGACTCCTACCTGCAATTCTAGGCATCCCTTTATATAGAGGAATCACCCAAGTGCGACCATTGATCTTTCTAGATCCTTGAATTCGACCTTCTTTGAGCAAAACTCGGACTCTTTGAGCAGAAATATTTAATAGAGAAGCTGCTTCAGTAGTACCAACAAACATGATTTTTTAACTATTTTGATATACGCAATAGTATAACATGAAAGTTAGCTTATGTTTTAAGGTGAAGTAATTTTTATAAGTATTAGTATAAAATATTATTTTAATAAAAATAAAACTAGCAGTTGTAGCTAAAGTAAAACTCGTGTTAGAAACTAAGGTTTCTCAAAATGTGAAGGTGATGGGAAATATGGAACAACTATATCGTTTGGTTTCTAATTTAGTTGTTAATGCTATTCAATACACATTGCCAGAAGGTGAAGTGAAGTTGATTTTAGAGGCTAATATTCATTCAGCTTTAGTTCATGTCAAAGATACAGGAATTGGCATTCCCGAAAAAGAACAAAAACGAATTTTTGACCTATTTTATCGCGTGAATAGCGATCGCTATCGTCAGACAGGAAGTTCAGGATTAGGTTTATCCATTGCAAAGCGCAATCGCTCAAGTTTATCAAAGTAATATTACTGTTGAAAGAAAGTTTACCTAATCAGGGCAGTACATTTACTTTACAATTGCTGATTGTTAACTAGGTTTAGGAGTTTTATGGAATGGGGAAATATCTACGCGTCAGGGATGACTTCTGAATTTTGAATTCAGACTTGTGACTTGCGCGTAGCGCTATATTACTGCTTTTGTTGAGCAATCCAATCAAGAATTAAATCATTAACTATTTCGGGACATTCATCATGGGGACAATGGCCAGCATTATCAATTTCTGTTAATTTTAAACGGGGGTTAAGCTGAACAAACTGACTGGGATTAGCAAATTTAGCAGGAATCAATACATCTTGCTTACCCCAAATCAATAAAATGGGAGTTTCCAGGGTAGGAATTAAAGCTTTCACACTGGGACCTAACTTTGTACTACCCATAATCTTAAATAAAATACAAAAAGCACGGGTGGCACCGCGATCGCTTGGCGGTCCGGCTAATATATCTACAAGTTCTTCTGTAATCCGGTCGGGATTATTATAGGCAATTTTGACCCAACGACGAATAACTGAAGGTCTACGAACCACAGAAAACACAGTTCTCAATAACACCGGAGAGGCAACAATATTTTGAATAAACTCAACAGTGGGTAATAACCAAGCTGGAATTGCTTCGGCCTGAGCTGCCGGATCGGGTAAACTAATCATTATCAGCAATGCAACTATATCTGGATAGGTCGCAGTCGCTACTAGAGAAACTAATGAACCGATAGAGTTACCAACTAATATTACTGGTACTTGAATGAAAGTCTGCCAAAATTCATACACCTGCTCTACCCAAAAATTAACGTCGTAGTTGGCGATCGCTTTTTCCGAAGCACCAAAACCTACTAAATCTAGTGCATAAACTGTATGTTTTTGGCTGAGTACATTTATATTATGTTGCCAATGGCCTATTGATGCTCCAAAACCATGTAACAGTAAAATAGGGGGGTTTTCTAAGTTATGGCCTTCTAAAGTTTCGTGGTTATTTTGGCATCGAACATAAGTATAACGAATTTGCCACCCTCGCCATACCCAATCTCTTTGACTACCTATTTTTTTTTGCCAGTTGCTAGTAGTATTGCCCACCATATACTTAAATAATTTCCAAATATTAAGATTTGCAAAGTTCCAGACACATTACTTTAGTGCCAGCATGATTAATTATCTATCTACGATGGTTAGAGAGTCGAGCGATCAATATCATTATTAAACTAATAAACTTGCATAAAAGCCTTCGTTTGTGATAACATTATTGTATATAAGTTAGACTATATTATGTTAAAAACAAAATTCCCAAATTCAATTTAGATAGATATAGCTAAATTAGCAAATATTCTGTTTAGCTAAATCGTCGAGAAGCCTCGCGCCATAATCTCTGATTTGGCGGATGAATCGGCGGTAAATTAATGGGGTTCAACGTCCTATTAATTTACAAATTTGATGTGATAATGGTTCCTAGCTGGGAAAGAGTTAACAACCGCCAGTGATGAACCATAAAAATTTAATAAGATATGGGGTTGTTATCCTAAATTCCTAGCAAGCCGCGGGAAAAGGTAAAATCTGATTGCGACACTGGGTGAGTAGTTTTTTAACTTGCAAAAAAGGGCGGCGGGGCCCATACGTCCTTAAAGCACGCGCTTGTCCGATGCAATAGCAGGACTGCGAAACGAGAGAAGCTCAAACTATACCGCAAGGTTAGTGTGGGAGTATGTCACGTCTATCTGTAAATCTATATGTACCATCAAACCCTCAAATTATTATGAGGTCAGAAACAGGCAAAATGTAGAATACTAAGTCTTGATGCTTTACAGAAAATAGTTGGAAAGCGTAAAAACATTTTAGAATAAAAATCTCCGGCGCTTCAACTAGGGAGAGCATCAAAAAAAGGATCTATCATAAATATTGAAAGAAGACTCCTGTGATAATCTTTAATTTAACGGTTAGAGTGTCAATAACCGAAAAAGTGTAACCTGACTTAGTATTAATGTCCCTCTAAACAATCGTTTTAAATATTCTAATTAATGCCAATCGAAAAAAGAAATAATCGTAATCTCCCTCAAGTTAACAACAATATTCGAGTTCCTAAAATCAGAGCCATTGATGCAGATGGCGCTCAATTGGGAATTATGGATACAGAAGAAGCGTTGCAAATGGCCAGAGAAAAGGAACTAGACCTGGTTATGGTCAGTGATAAAGCTGACCCACCGGTTTGTAGAATAATGGACCATGGGAAGTATATATTTGAGCAGAAAAAGAAAGCACAAGAGGCCAAAAAGAAACAGCATAACGCAGAAGTTAAGGAAGTGAAGATGCGCTATAAAATTGAGGAACATGACTATAATGTTCGCTTATCTCATGCAAAGCGTTTTCTCGAATCAGGTGATAAGGTAAAGGCCACTATTATGTTCCGAGGCCGGGAAATACAGCACAGTAATCTTGCAGAAGCATTATTAATGCGGATGAAAGAAGACCTAAAAGATTTAGCAGAGGTTCAACAAGCTCCTAAGAGAGAGGGACGCAGTATGATGATGTTGTTATCTCCTAAAAAGTAAAGTGGCATAGTTATGACATTGATAACTTCAAAGTGTAAGATAATACTAATTAACTTTTAGTGGGTGAAGCTAGCTCTCAGTTCTACTTGATTTATTAAGTACATTCCTCTCCTGAGAATTTTCAGGAGGGGATTTAAACTATCAGAGAATGTTGAAAGAGGACTCCCGTTATCATCTCCGATTTAACGGGCGAGTGTCAATGGGCAAGAAGTATACTATAATAAGACGGGAGCATGAAAGCCATCGTCTTTTAAGCGATGGATGAAAGGCGAGGAGTCGGATTTTAATCCGATGTATTTTATTTTACTGAAAAGCAACTTTGAAGGCCCCGTGTTTGAACCGGGGGGATGAAAACAAGTGAATCGTTTGGACTAGACAACTTTAGTTTTCCTCTGTTACTACGATCGACAATAACTTTTCGGTCTGCTCGTTTCAAATGTACTCTTGTCAGCAAGTTTTAGTAGGTAAAAATCCCGAATTAATTGCTATTTTAACATTCTTGTGTGAACAGTCTCACAAGCTCACTCTTCTTGGGAATATATTATGGTCGGCAATTATTTTTTAAGTCTCACAAAACTCTGGGCAAGTTTGACGCAGGAATTGGTTTATAAAAATAACTATCATTACAAAGTTTTATATTCCCAAGGGGGAAGTCAAATATTGAGAACTGTCGCTGAATCCCATACGCTCTTCAGGGTGGTCAAATTAATTGCCTACAGAGAAGGAAAAATCTCAGACAAACCAAGGATTCCTAACTACAGAAAAAAAAGGGGAATGGCTACAGTTAGTTACCCCAAGCAAGCATTAAAACTTAAAGGTAATCACGCTTAGAGTTCCACGCTTGTAATACTTGTAAACGCTGGTTTGGAGTAGATAGCTTTTTAATTCCAATGCCTAGTAATCTAGTATTTTCTACTCTCACTCTAACTGAGAATATTACCAAGAAATAGATGTTTTTATTGGTTATGGTGTCTATGATAAAGTTGTAGTAGTTAAACCTATATTAAATCAAGACAATGTATTAGGAATAGACCATGGTTTAAATAATTGGTTGACCAAAAAATCAGGTCAATAGCCTCCCATTTCAAGGGGATGAAAAAAAATCAAGTTCAATATTTCAATTCACTTTACTTGACCTTTGTCATGGGGAGCTAACAGGTAGAGGTACTGATAACTGATAACTGATAACTGATAACTGAAAAGACCTGTGTATCTAATGTGGGTACTAGCGCGGGTCGTAGATGGTAAACATATCAAATCAATGAATCGTTGGTACAACAAACAAGTATCAACTATTAAAGAAAATCAACCTTTAGGATTTTGGTCAAATAGGCTAGCTTCTATTACAGAAAAGCGTAACCCCCAAATCCGATTTGGGTATAAATAAAGCAGCCAGAATAGTAATTAATCATTGCGCACAAAAATCATATTGGTACAATTGTTTTTGGCTGGAATAAAGGTCTTCAGCAATTAATAATTATTAATTATTAATTATTAATTGCTGAAGACCTCTCCTTGAAAAAAAGAGGATTGACTCAAAGGAATTTTTTGATTTATCATCCCCTTCAAAGGGGAGGTTTTAAACCACAATTTTCGATAAAAATCAAATAGAATTAGGAAAGAAAAATAATTCAGAATTTGTACCAATTCCTACAGCTAGACTCAAAGAAAGAATAGCTCAGTTGTGTTATGAATATGGAATAATATTTATAGAAACACCAAGAAAGTTATACAAGTATAGCTTCATTTTTAGATGGTGACTGTCTACCTAATTATGGTGAGAAACCCAATGATTGGAAACCTAAGTCCTTCAGACAAGCTTCGCTAACAGGAAAAAGAATAAAGCGTGATTTGCGCGGTCTTGGGGGTTTCCCATGAGCGACTGCATCAAGACAGCGTGGTTTGTATAGGAGTGGTAATAATTGGTTAATTAATGCAGACTGTAATGGGGCTGCAAATATAATCACAAAAGTAAGCAGAAAGCTAAGTTTAGACTTAAGCCAACTGTGTAGGGGCAAGACGGAAATTGCCCGACATCAGAATATATCTTTGGTCAGCGCTCGAATAGACGGAGCAACATGGATTATCGGTGTTGCATAGTATCTGCTTAGAATCCCCGTGACTTGAGTCCGGGGAGTAGTCAATAACCATACACTTAAGTTCAAATTTAGCAAATTCATGGAACAGAGAAGTTTGAAAAATTACACAGGATTAGGAGATAAACTGCTAATATCCCTCAATCTCCGTTCTGAGGAAGTAGAGCGAACCTTACTAATGTTTGCCGTATATACTCTTACTTCTGTAGGATTAATTTGGTTAGAACTAAGTACAGTTAGTTTATTCTTAGACCAATATGGTGCTGACAAACTACCATGGATATATATTGCCAGTGCTGTTATAGGTTCAGGTCTGGGTTTTGTCTATTCCTGGCTACAAAAAATTATGGCTCTGCGTCGAGTAATAGTAGTTATTCTATTACTAATGGCGGCACCTCTGTTTTTATTTCGGTTTGGTATTGGTATCGAAAATGTACAGATAGCTGGTCTGAGTTTAGCTTTTCTGACTACCTTTATGATGTGGTTGTGGGTAGAAGCTTGTTATTTGCTCAACGATCTGAATACCTCAATCACAGCGAATCAGTTATTTAACATCAGAGAAATTAAGCGAACATATCCAATAATTAGTAGTGGTTTTTTAGTAGCAGGAGTAATTAGTGGATTTTCTCTACCTTTAATACTACACTTTGTTGGATTGAGTAATGTTACAATAATATCTGGATTAATGATAGTATGTGGGTCTGGAATACTGTTATTTTTGTCAGAAAAATATCAACAATCTTTTCCAGACTCTAGCCGTTGGATACCAGAAGAAGACGAACAAGAATTTTCTACTCGGAACATAAAAGGACCTCTACAAGGTTATATACTGCCATTAATCACATTCTTTGTAATAGCAGAAGTTCTCTATGTATTAATAGACTTTCAATTCTTTTATCAACTAGAACTGCAAAACCCAACCACTGATGGAGCAAGTCAAATAGCAACTTTCTTAGGCTTGTTTGAGGGGGTTTTGAGTACCTGCCAAGTCGCAACTCAATGGTTTGCCTCTAGTCGTCTCGTAGAAAGAATCGGAGTTTTTGGTACGGCAATGATACTGCCAATAGGGGCAATTGCTTTAGGCTTATTTTCTTTTACAGGTGCAATAACAGGATTATTTTCGGTATTTATCGGATTAGTAATTCTGAGATTTTTAGATGAGTTACTGCACTATACATTGATTGAAACTACAGGACCTGTTTTATTCCAACCTCTGCCTGAAAATATTCGTAGTGATGTTCAAACAATGGTAAATGGGGTGGCAGAACCATTTTCTACGGGGTTGGGTGGTTTAATAATTCTAGCAATTCTCTGGTTATGTAGATTAATATTAAATCCTAGTCAAAGTGGGTTTCAAGACCAGCAGGGTTTAATATTTGTCATAGCAATTCTGATATTTGGTTTTGTATGGTTGGGAGTAATATGGTTCATTAGAAGCCAATATATAGGTTTGCTAGTAAGAAGCGCTGGTAAAGGAAGACTTGGTGTTTTGGATGTAGATATGCGGGCATTGAAGCGCTCGGTAGTAGAAACTTTGGAAAAGGGTACAGCAGAAGAAGATAAACGCTCCTGCATTGAGTTACTCAGTCAAATAGATAAAAAAAATGTAGGGGAAATACTGGCTCCACTTTTGCCTGTTATGTCATCTGAATTACAACGTCAAAGTCTCGAAGTAATGTTGAATCATCCTAACCCAATTTATCTGGAACAAGTACGTTCTCTAGCTCAGACTTCGGTACCACCAGATGTATTGGCTTTGGCTTTACGCTATATTTGGCTGACAGAATCAGAGCCAGAGATTAATCAAATACGACCTTATTTACTACCTTCAGTAGACCCGGTGGTAAGAGGTACTGCGGCAGCTTTAATTATGCGTCGAGGCGATCGAGGGCAAAAAGCTGAAGCTACTAATGTTTTACGCAGGATGATTACTTCCAAACTAGAAAAAGAAAGAGTGATGGGGGTTCGTGCTTTGGGGGAAGCAGATTATTTGCAAGGGTTACGATTGTATGTCCCTAGTTTATTGCAGGATGAATCGTTACGAGTGCGAAAGTATTGCATGGATGTAATTGCTGCTACTCGTTTGGAAAGCTACTACCCCTCTTTATTGCGAGGTTTGTCTTACAAATCTACTCGGGAAGCTGCATTACAAGCTTTGGTGAGGTTAGGTAATGATGGGATTCCAATGTTGGTAAAGTTGGCAGATGATGCTCATAAGTCAGATTTGGTCAGATTACAGGCTTGGAATGCTATTGGTGAAATTGGTACAATTGAAGCGCTGGATGCTCTGGTACACAGAATGATGACTACCTGGGGTATAACACGCCGTAATATTATGCGCAGATTGTTGACAATGCCAGGGGAAGTTGGAATTGAGGGGGTACTTGAACGGGTAGGTCGTAGCGGTGTAGAAATTTTAATTGAGCAAGAGTTGATGTTTTTGGGGCAGGTTTATGCAGGTATAGTAGATTTGTCTGGGGTGGATATGACTTCTACTACTACTCTATCTCCTATAGTAGAGGAGGTTAATGGTAAACTGAGTACTGATTATACACAAATGTTACTACGGGCATTACAGTTGCTGGAGTTAGATGCTATAGAACGGTGTTTCTTATTAATGAAGTTTCTCTATCCGTTGGGGTCTATTCAGGCGGCAGCTTTTAATATTAAGTCTGAATCACGTTCAAATATAGCCCGTGGTTTAGAGATTTTGGATAATACTGTGGATATTTCTTGTAAGCGATCGCTGATTGATATTTTGGATCGAGACAGTTATGAGGAAAAGTTAAGTAGTTTGTCTGAGATGGTGGTTTATAAGTTCATGGCTCCTAGCGAGCGTTTACGGTATCTGCTAGATTTACGTCATTTTCTTTCTGATTGGGCTTTGGCTTGTTGTTTGCAGATGGCTCGTGCAGCTCGTTGGGGTTTAACTGCGGAGCAAACTCTGGTTTGTTTGCGTCATCCTACAGGTTTTGTCCGGGAGGCGGCTTTAGCTTATTTACGGATGGCATCTCAACGTGCTTTGGTTGAATTATTACCTAATTTGAGGAGCGATCCAAATCCTCTGGTAGCCGATCAAGTAGAGCAAATGATTGTTGAATTTGGCATTGGTTAAGAATAGCAGGGGTCATTTCAGTTATCAGTTATCGGTTATCACTACCTCCCACTCAAGCTGGAGCCTAGGAAAATACGCTCACTGAATATTTTTTCATCCCCTTAAAAGGGGAGGCGCGTGGACCTCATTTTTTGGTAAAAACAGAAGCAGAAATCTTGCCTAAATATACTCTTTCCTTACTTTTTTTCAAGTTTTTTAGTGCTAAATGACAAAGCTTATGTTATACTTAAATTAGTGGGTGGAGTTTTCGCCGATTTTAAGCCTTTGGAGAAGAATAAGTTATATCATGTCCGGATAAGAGCGCGATAAAAAACCTTTTCCCTTTAAAGCAATATTCCCTTCTGCCTTCAGCTCCCGCAGCATAGCTGCCTTCGGACCTCCAAAGTGTAAGTATTCAACCGGACATGATATTACAGCCCATGGGGCAGTGATTTTCAGTGAAACAGGAAGCTTGTCTCCAAAGCTCAAACCTCAGTTTGGGTAAGTTCAGCAGAACGGTAGTTGTAATAATTTAGATAAGTGGGTATACAAATAAATTTGTATATCCACTATCAGAATACTTAATCTACTCCTTTAAAATATTTTTTTTAAAAAATAAAACTCTCCCTCTTGAAATTTTTGTGTTATTTGACAGAGTTTTTTGGCGTTGGTGATTTGAGGTATGATATCATGTCCGGATAAGAGCGCGAACAAAAAACTTTCTCTTCTACTACTCTTTCTTCTTATTTCCCCTCCACGGTCGGGGTTATATCATGTTCGGATAATTAATTATAAAAAACCTTCTGCCTTTAAACCAATATTCCCTTCTGCCTCCAGCTCCCGCAGCATAGCTGCCTTCAGACCTCCAAAGTGTAACTAACTATTAAACCGAACATGATATTAGGGGTGGGTTGACTTCCCCTCCACGGTCGGGGTTATATAGAATCCGGTTATACAGTATATGTTTCAGGACTTACGCAAAGACACTATATATAGTGTTTAAGATTTATAATCTGTTTGTATGTAGATTTGAGGCGTGCAGTCAAACTTTGTTATACTGTCCGACTTATAACACCTGTTAATGGCTGCGATCGCATCCTCAACAAAACACTTTAATTACTAAAAAAGTTGAGTTGATTTGCTCCATATTATCAAGCATTATAATGTACAATCAAAAAAAATT
>JAXHSW010000216.1:0-14805 GCA_034190295.1 Cyanobacteriota bacterium
GATAGCATCTGCGACAAAATCAAAGAAAAGTTGCGATCGCTCTGTCAACAATATGACCTCCCACTCCAAAATGGGGAGTGGGGGAGTAGGGGAGTAGGGGAGTAGGGGAGTAGGGGAGTAAGGGAATGGGGGAGTGGGGGAGTAGGGGAGTAGGGGAGATTAAATATTGAAGTAATTATAGAATTATCGACATATACTATATAACCAGAATAACAGCGCTTTTCAAATTGAGGCATTATTCTTCCTTCTTCCTTCTTCCTTCTTCCCTCTTCCTTCTTCCTTCTGCTATATACAAAACCACCCCCAATCAATGGAGGTGGCTCAAACACAATACACACTATTTACACAAACAAATTGGAGGGGGGCAATTCTCAAATTATCCCCCATCTCAAAAAACCTAGTAATCGAAATCGCCGCCCATACCAGCGCCAGCAGGAGCACCTTCCTTGGGTTCAGGTTTGTCAACAACAATACACTCAGTTGTCAACACCATACCAGCAATAGAAGCAGCGTTTTGTAGAGCGGAACGAGTTACTTTCGCAGGGTCAACAATACCAGCTTCAAACAAATCTATAAACTCGTTAGTAGCAGCATTGTAACCAGTATTGAAATCCTTCTCTTTCACGCGCTCGGCAATTACAGCACCATTCTGACCGGCATTTTCAGCAATGCGCTTCAGTGGAGCTAACAAAGCACGACTAACAATTAAAGCACCAGTTAACTCTTCAGCTTGCAAGTTATCATTTGCCCATTTTTCTAGATCGGGAGCTAAGTGAGCTAGAGTTGTACCACCACCAGGGACAATACCTTCTTCCACAGCAGCTTTAGTTGCGTTGATAGCATCTTCCAAGCGTAACTTGCGGTCTTTCATTTCTGTTTCAGTAGCAGCACCAACCTTGATGACAGCTACCCCACCAGCTAACTTAGCTAAACGCTCTTGTAACTTCTCTTTGTCGTAGGAAGAATCACTTTCTTCCATCTGACGGCGAATTTGTTCGCAACGAGCCTTAACTTCTTTTTCGTTACCTTCAGCAACGATGGTAGTGTTGTCCTTGGTGATGTTGATGCGACGAGCTTTACCAAGCATATCTAGTTTGGTGCTTTCTAGTTTCAAACCAGCATCTTCAGTAATAACTTGACCGCCAGTTAATACAGCAATATCTTCTAACATTGCTTTACGGCGATCGCCAAAACCAGGAGCTTTCACAGCAGCAACATTCAACACACCCCGCAGACGGTTAACAACCAGAGTAGCTAAAGCTTCTTTCTCAATATCCTCAGCCAAGATTAATAAAGGTTTGCCAGAACGAGCTACTTGTTCTAATACTGGTACTAAATCTTGTACTAAAGCAATTTTCTTATCAGTAATTAGAATCATTGGCTCTTCGAGTACAGCTTCCATCCGCTCCATATCTGTTGCGAAGTAGGGAGAGATGTAGCCTTTGTCGAAACGCATACCTTCAGTAATTTCTAGTTCGGTCTGCATTGACTTCCCTTCTTCTAGGGAAATTACGCCTTCCTTGCCCACCTTATCCATTGCTTGGGCAATCATATTACCCACTTCTTCGTCGTTACCAGCAGATATAGAACCGACTTGAGCGATCGCCTTAGAATCTTCAATTTGACGAGCGTGAGATGCAATTTTTTCTACCAAGTAGTTAGAAGCTTTGTCAACACCGCGTTTGATGGCGATGGGGTTAGCACCTGCAGCTACGTTTCTGAGACCTTCTTTTACTATTGCGTGAGCTAAAACGGTAGCTGTAGTAGTACCGTCACCTGCTGCGTCATTGGTTTTAGAAGCTGCTTGACGAATTAGGGCAACTCCTGTATTTTCAATATGGTCTTCTAGTTCGATTTCTTTAGCGATGGTGACACCATCATTAACGATTTGAGGAGCGCCAAATTTTTTCTCTAGAACTACGTTCCTACCTTTTGGACCGAGTGTTACTGCTACGGACTCAGCCAGAATATCCATACCTTTTTCGAGGGCGCGACGAGCATTTTCGTTGTAGATTATACGTTTAGCCATAGTTGTAATTTTTATTGATTATTAATTGTGGATTTGACATCTCCAGGGGTTGAAACACCCTGAATTCTGTGTAAAAAAACACCACAAAAGGGATAAATCCACTTTTGCTTCCAGCCTGTCAACAGACTTCTAAACTTCTCGACATAGACTATTGTCTAGCTGTTAGCTTACTTTTTTTGAATAGCTTTCACGAGTGGTTTTACTCAATATGTTGGAGCAATCTTCTCTCTGCTCTAGCTGCCTTCTTGCTTTTCTGTGCCGAATGCGGAGCTAACAGCCGTCGTAGGAAATCAATTCCCCGTCTCCTGTCCACCGGAATTTCACCGCACTAGCTAGAGATCATGGCAACAAACCCTGTTCTTACTTGCTATTTCTATTATAGCAGAACTTCACTCCGCTTTATTACCCGCGTGTCGTTATTCAACCAGCCGTTAAAACGGGCACTGCGTACTTCGGACCGAAGCTTTTTAGGTTTTAGCACTGTGACGTTCTCCCACGTTAACCGCAAGGATATAACGTGGGCTGACCCACCTCGCAGATAGGGCTTCCTGTTTTGCTGGCGCAACGCTGCGCGAACGCGGGGAGTGCAACCACGCGAGCCCTCCACAGGCAAACACGATGAGACCCACCGTGCTTTTGTGCTGAACAATTCTGTACTCCCGAAAGCACCCTCAAGAGTTTTACCTTTTCACGGGTTTCGGGGGAACTTCAGCAGTTGAACCCCTTACTCGCTATTTGTTTTCATGGTTCCAGGCGCGTATTATCGCTACTCCTGATGTCACGATCGTAGTACATATAGGCACACAATGACCAGCTACGCTAGAAGCAAAGGATATTCTGTCGCTCTTGATTATCCGAGATTACATTAATGCGGATGCTTCGCAGTTTATTTATTGGTCGGCAATCCCCCTCCCGTTAACATTCGTATAACAGGAGACCCCTTTGCGACACTCAAGTTGGCAAACATCAAATGAGTCGAGAAAGTTTGCTAGTGCTATGGAACAACTTAATAATTATTAGTTAACTATTGCGAGAATGTCTTTTTCTGCAAGTAGGACATACTCATCGCCACCGAGTTTAATATCTGTTCCGGCATATTTGGAGTATAGTACTTTGTCTCCTACTTTCACTTCCATTTCTCCACGGGAACCGTCGTCATTACGCTTGCCTGGGCCAGCAGCGGCAACTTCTCCTACTTGGGGTTTTTCTTTTGCATTGTCAGGTAGAAGAATACCACCTGCTGTTTTTTCTTCGGCTTCACTGACTTTGACAAATACGCGATCGCCTAAAGGCTTCACAGTAGAAACACTTAATGTTACGGCTGCCATTGTTTTCCCTCCAGATAAATTTTATTTTTGCTGAGAGGCTAGAATCTGAAGCTAAATTATCGGCTTCGTTTTATTTTTTAGCACTCTCACTACCTGAGTGCTAATTTAGCTGAATAGGAGTTGCTATTGCAACTGATGAAACTGTACGGGTTCCCGAACTGAGAGATTTGTTTTTTTTTGTCAAAAGTCTAAATAAAATCGCCAAAAAGAAGAATACTCTCAATTGAATTGAGCTTCTTAAATTAGGGGAGTAGAATAGAATTATCTGAGTAAATCAAAAATTTTATCGTCAAAGTCATTTATTATTTAAAATAAGACATTTGACCAAAAGACAATATTCCTAGAAGTTAGTTGAAAGGTGTGTCTAAAATTTTATGACAGGTAATATACCATCTCAAAAAACCGAAAAATCTGATGGGACTAACTTTCAGATTGCCGAATGTCAGGAACACGACCGACAGGACGATATTGACCAAGATATTTGTCAGGAATCCCTTGGTGTTTGTGTCCAATCTCTGGGATTAAGTAAAATTCAGCGACATATTTTTATCTGTGCTGACCAAACAAAACCCAAGTGTTGCTCAACAGAGGCTGGTTTAGAGGCGTGGGATTATCTCAAAAAACGGCTCAAAGAGTTAAAACTCGACCAGGTTAACACCGATCTACCTGGCTGTATATTTCGTACTAAAGCTAATTGTTTACGAGTTTGTTGTCAAGGTCCAATCATGCTTGTTTATCCTGAAGGAGTATGGTATCATTCCGCAACTCCTCCTGTAATTGAAAGAATTATTCAAGAGCATATAATGGGCGATCGAGTTGTAGAGGAATATGTTTTTCTGACTCATCCTTTGGCCTAATGGGACTTAAACATTTTATTGTCGAAAAGTGGTTCAGATTCAGTCTAGATAAGAGAATTACGTCAATGCCATAAAAATGCCTAGTGCTGCTAGGTGGAAGTCAAAAGTCAAAAATCGTAGGGGCGAATGGCATTTATCCTCAAAAGTCTTGATTGGTAAGGCTTTTAGGATTTTGTAACTGGTTAGTTATTTCTGCCATCCTGCACTAGAACCCTTGGTAATTCAGGATTTATGCCTTTTCGACGTAAAAGCCTGTTCCTGTATATATTTGGTACTATTTTATAACTCTTTTATCAAAATCATCAGGGTCGCGCCACCCCGCCTTGACTGGCGATCGGGTTTTTGGAGCGTTGCTCAAATCCCCTACTTCCCCTCGTGGCTCCCCTCCACGGTCGGGGCCCGCGGGTGGGTTTGGTTAGGGGTGGGTTAACTTCTGTACGGGCACCTGCGGAGTATGCGCAAGCTTTCGGCCGTTTGCTTGGCATAACTATCGAATGGCGCCCCTACTGACGCACGTTAAAACTCTATTTTGTGCAAGTCCCACTAATCAATAATTATTTCATCAAATAGCTTTAGCTAAATCGTCGAGAAGCCTCGCGCCATAATCTCTGATTTGGCGGATGAATCGGCGGTAAATTAATGGGCTTGGTGTCCCATTAATTGACAAATATTGCTTTTTACTCAAGAGGAGAAAGTTGATGTTATCATAACAACGATAGAACCTTGTATTTATAGTAATGCGGACGGCTTATCAGTACAAGCTTATGCCTAATAAAGAACAAGTGTCTACCATAGAACTATGGCTAGACTTGTTGCGTCGGCAGTACAACTATCGGTTGGGTGAGCGATTTTCTGACCACCACGAAAATCGCTGTCCTGTTAATGCTTGCCCTTTAATAATGCCAATTCCTCAACTAAGAAATAACCCGGATTATTACTCTCAAAAAAAAGATTTGGTCAATACTAAAGATAAATTTCGGGAGTACAAGCTAATTCATTCTCAAGTATTGCAAGATTGTATTAAACGGGTCATTTCAGTTATCAGTTATCAGTTATCAGTTATCAGTACCGACAACTATTGCCTCTGGCTTGAAATATTGAACTGAATATTTTTTCATCCCCTTAAAAGGGGAGGCGCGTGGACCTCATTTTTTGGTAAAACTAGCTTTTGAAAGATGCTTGAAAGCAGATAAAAATGGGCTTCAATAATTAATAATTAATAATTAATAATTAATAATTATTGAAAACGGATAGGATTGACTCAAAGGAATTTTTTTATTTATTATTCCCGATCGAGGGGAGGTTTTCAACCACAATTTTTCGATTAGGGAAACCAAGGTTTAAGGGAAAAAGTCGTTATCGTAGTTTTACTTATCCTCAAATCAAACAAAACTGTATTGGAGAAAATAAGATTAACTTACCGAAAATTGGTAAAGTCAAGTTAATTCAACATCGACCATTGCCGTCAGATTTTCAAATTAAAACCGTTACTATTAGCCGTAAAGCTGATGGTTATTATGTCACCCTATCCTTAGAAGATAAATCGATTCTGACATTTAATTCTGATGTCGAAGCAACAACAGAAAATACTCATAGAATCGATATGGGGCTGAAAAACTTCTTTTCTTGGTAACAAGTGAAGGAGAATCGGTTCCAATACCTCAATATTATCGCTCATCTGTGAAGCGATTAAAGACTCTACAAAAACGTTTATCTCGTAAAAAGAAAGGCAGCAAAAGATGGTTGAAAGCTCTTCTAGCTGTAGCTAAACAACATAAAAAAGCGGATGCGACCCCGCGACGACGACAGCTCGCTTGCGGTCAGACCCCGCGACGACGAAAGTCGCAAGGGAACGCTGACCAAGAGAGGGAACGCGCACCAAGCAGTAGCCGATAAACGTAAAGATTTTCATTTCAAAACAGCCAATGAATTGTTATTAAAAGCTGAAGTTATCGCCCATGAAAAGTTAAATATTAAAGGGCAAGCATTGACCCGTTTGAGTAAATCAATTAACGATGCGATTTGGGGGCCAATTTCTGACTATTTTGACTGTCAAGGTCGGAAATGCTGGAGGTGAAAACTATAGCAGTGAATCCTCAAAAAAAAGAGCCAAGATTGCTCAAATTACGGTGAAAAAGTCCCGAAAGAATTAAACATACGAACTCATTCTTGCCCACACTGCGGTATCGTTATAGACCGCGACCTGTTTGCGTTTGCGCAGCATCCCGTAGGGAAGCATGACAAACGGAAATGCAGCAATAAATATAAAAAATAGGGCGGCGGGACATCCCGTCCTTAAAGCACGCGCTTGTCCCATGCATTAGCAGGACTGCGAAACGAGAAGCCCACACTATAGCGTCAGCGAGCGTGTGGGAGTATGTCACTTGATTCAATCGCTGATACTCAGAAATTGTGGACATTTACTAGACAGCCAAACTCAAAAGTTCAAAGTTAACAATTAGTAACTAATAGTTATCAATATAAATCCCGATCGTATTAGTAGCCAATACTGTTAAATTTTAATATATTATTAAAAGTAGTGGAAGTTATTTTTAACAAATACAAAACTATTATCTAGTTATATATATCTAAATATTGAGAACTATTGATTGAGTCTAAAACCTATCATCAATAATCTATAGGGGTATAATTCCCTGAGATTATTTAGATGCAGTCCAAGCACTGTGGGTAAGGTTATATTGATTTAAAGGAAAGTAACAAACTCGCCCTACTTCCTTAGTATTTTATGAAAGATGTGGTTTATACCTGTCTTTGAAGTTAATGTTTGCGGGAATTAAAAAAAGTGAGTTCTTCATTATGAAGGAAATTAATACTACAGATCAAAGACGGTTAATGTTGGTTGATGATGACCCTAATTTAATCTTATTAGTCAAGGATTATCTAGAATTTCGTGGGTATCAGGTAACAACAGCAGAAAATGGCCGAGAAGCATTAGAAAAGCTGGAAAATGAAATTCCTGAGCTAATTATATGTGATGTGATGATGCCAGAAATGGATGGCTATACCCTTGTGCAGCATATCAGAGAAAACCCAGCTACAGAATGGGTTCCAGTTTTATTTCTATCTGCCAAAGGTCAAAGTCAAGACCGAGTCAAAGGTTTAAATACTGGAGCTGATGTCTACATTGTGAAACCATTTGAACCTGAAGAACTCGTAGCTCAAGTAGAATCTTCGCTGAAGCAAGCTTCTCGCCTAATTAAACATCAAAATTCTAATGTGAGTAGTAGTGGGGGTGGGCCGAAAATTAAGGTGCGCCGAAACGTAGAATTAACTCCCACAGAATTAAAAGTAGTCCAACTTGTAGCCCAGGGGATGGCAAATCGTGACATCGCAGAAATGATGGAAGTTAGTCAAAGAACCATTGAGAGTCATGTAAGTAATATGCTTGGCAAAACTGGTTTACACAATCGGACAGAGTTAGCTCGTTGGGCGATAGAAAGCAAAAAGGCTTAGGTATAATTAACCAGGCATCTATCGGGGCGTAAGTCTTTATCTTTATGTAATTTGTATATTTGAGGGCTGTAATTTTGTACTGCCCCAGTTTTTCTATATTCCTAATTTTATATACATAGTTTTTATTAAGTCAATTGAATTATTAGAATATTGGACAAATCAAATCTTCAAAATATGGCCTGAATGAAAAACTATTGTCTTATGGCACTATGCACAAGTCAAAAGTTAGAAGTCAGAAGTAATCTCTGACGCTCGTTTGAGCATTTAGGAATGTCCGCGCGCTTTGCTTCGACTGCTATATATGAAGATATTGAAGGGGATCAATTAATTTAATAAGCATAAAAAGTATTTTTTGACAGAAAAAAGGCTAAAATAGATAGTATCTAAGTACTAAAATCATTAAAATTATGAGTAGAGAAAAATATTATCGGTTTATGATATAAGGGTGATTTTTTGCAGTTTAAATCTAAAATATACAACTAACAATCTTAGTTTATCTAAATTAAAAATAATTGCATTGATGATAGGAATATTACTAAAATAATAGATTTAGACTGAATTATCTAAAATCAATATTAAACTTAAGTTTCTATGAATAATTCCAAGAACCGTCTTTCTATATTTGTTGACGGGAATAATATGTTCTATGCTCAACAAAAAAATGGTTGGTTTTTTGACCCAAGAAGAGTATTAGAACATTTCAATAAACCAGAAGTCAGACTAATAAATGCTTTTTGGTACACAGGGTTAAAAGACCCACAAGATCAAAGGGGATTTAGAGATGCTTTAATTAGTTTGGGTTATACAGTACGCACTAAAATTCTTAAAGAATATTATGATGATGTTTCGGGTCGCTATTCTCAAAAAGCTAATTTAGATATTGAAATTGTAGTGGATATGTTTAATACAGTAGACCAATATGACCAAGTAGTTTTGTTTAGTGGAGATGGGGATTTTGAAAGAGCTATTGAGCTACTGCGTTCTAAAAATACTCATATAACAGTTGTATCAACAGAAGGAATGATTGCTAGAGAATTGCGAAATGTCACAGACCAATATGTAGACTTAAATGATATTCGCGACCAAATAGAAAAGGCAGAGTATTAATTAAGAAGGAAGAAGGAAGAAGGAAGAAGGAAGAAGGAAGAAGGAAAAAAATTTAAACTTCTTTCAGAAGTCAGAAGGCAGGAAGGAGAAAGAAAAAAATCTATGCTTGAAGACTTAAATACCTTAACTAGAAAACTCAAAAAAATTAGACTAATTTACTTTTAATTTGGGTGCATCTCATATTTTATTTGCAAAAATACTTTTTTTTCTATCTATTCCTTATTCCCTATTCCCTGTTCCCTAAAAGCAAAAAAATTATTGCTTTATTCACGCATTGAGATGCACCCTTTAATTTAAAGTATATTCACTAGCTTGTAAGACAAGGTAAGATCGAAAAAAAGCTCAAGACTAATTTCTGTAAACTATTAAGGGAAAAATAATGACAAGTAATCAAGACCGAATTATTATTTTTGATACGACTCTCCGGGATGGGGAACAATCTCCTGGAGCAGCTCTCAATATAGATGAAAAATTGACTATTGCTCGACAACTATCTCGCCTGGGGGTAGATGTGATTGAAGCGGGTTTTCCCTACTCTAGTCCTGGAGATTTTGAAGCAGTACAAAAAATTGCTGAGACAGTGGGTGTAGAAGGAGGCCCAACAATCTGTGGTTTGGCAAGAACGACCCGTGCAGATATTGAAGCAGCAGGTAAAGCTCTTAAACCGGCAGCTAATGCTCGTATTCATACTTTTATTGCTACTTCCGATATTCACTTAGCTTATAAACTTAAGAAAACTAGAGAAGAAGTATTGGCGATCGCTCCAGAAATGGTTGCCTATGCTAAAACCTTCGTAGATGATGTAGAATTTTCTCCTGAAGATGCAGGCCGCTCTGACCCAGAATTTCTCTATCAAGTATTGGAGGCGGCGATCGCTGCTGGAGCAACTACGGTTAATATTCCCGATACTGTTGGTTATACGACACCTGCTGAATTTGGGGCGCTCATCCGAGGTATTAAGGAAAACGTTCCTAATATTGACCAAGCTATTATTTCTGTTCACGGTCACAACGACTTGGGTTTAGCAGTCGCCAACTTCCTCGAAGCTGTGAAAAACGGCGCTCGTCAACTGGAATGCACTATCAATGGTATTGGTGAGCGAGCTGGTAATGCTGCTTTGGAAGAGTTAGTTATGGCATTGCACGTCCGGCGACAATATTTTAATCCTTTCCTTGGTCGCGCACCAGAGTCAGAAGCACCACTTACTAATATTGATACTCGTCATATTTATAAAACATCTCGTCTGGTTTCTAACTTGACAGGAATGTTTGTACAACCAAACAAAGCTATTGTCGGTGCTAATGCTTTTGCCCATGAGTCAGGTATTCATCAAGATGGGGTACTCAAGAATAAGCTTACTTATGAAATCATGGATGCTGAGTCTATCGGGTTGACAGATAACCAAATAGTTTTGGGTAAACTTTCTGGTCGTCATGCTTTCCAAACTCGCCTCAAAGAACTTGGGTTTGATATTTCTGATGAAGAGGTGAATAAAGCTTTCCTCAGATTTAAAGATTTGGCAGACAAAAAGAAAGAAATTACAGATTGGGATTTGGAATCTATTGTTAACAGCGAGATTCAACAGCCACCAGAACTCTTCCGTATAGAGTTGGTACAGGTTTCCTGTGGCGATCGCTCTCGTCCCACGGCCACAGTTAGTATCCGGACTCCTAATGGGGAGGAATTGACGGATGCTGCTATTGGTACTGGACCTGTGGATGCTGTATACAGGGCAATTAACCGAGTGGTGAATGTGCCTAATGATTTAATTGAGTTTTCTGTGCAGTCGGTAACTGCTGGTATTGATGCTATTGGAGGAGTAACTATTCGCTTGCGTCATGAAGGACGGGTGTATTCTGGTCATGCTGCTAATACTGATATTATTGTGGCATCAGCTCAAGCTTATATAAATGCTTTAAATCGTTTGTATGTAGCTTTGCAAAGTGATGCGGAGAAAATACATCCGCAAAAGAGCGATCGAGCTGTGGAAGTGGTATAGCGCAAGTCAGAATTCAGAATTTAGAATTCAGAATTTAGAATTCAGAATTCAGGGGAGTGTGGGAAGTGTGGGGAGTAGGGAGTAGGGAGTGTGGGAAGGATGGAACATTTTTTTGATACTGAACCCGAGGGAATTTGATATCAATTATGTCCCCCCACTCCCCTACTCCCTACTCCCTCTTTTCTGGAGATGGTTATTAATTTGTTGAAAGATATGAATTGTTTCCTTTATCAAAATCATAAGGATCGCGCAACCCCGCTTTTTAAGGCGAAATATTTTTGGAGCGGGGATAAAATCCCCTACTTCCCTTCCACGGTCGGGGTTATATAGAATCCGGTTATACAGTATCAGGACTTACGCAACGGCAGTAATCATAGTGGTTAAATTAGCAATAATGACCAATTTATACACTATATGTAGCGGTACTGCGTAAGTCCTGAGTATATGTTTATAATTCTATCCACACTTCAATATTAAATCCCCCCATCTCCCCATCCCCCCATCTCCCCATCTCCCCATCTCCCCATCTCCCCATCTCATATAATAAGTATTCAACCGGATTCTATATTAGGGGTGGGTTAACTTCTAACTTCTAACTTCTGATATCATGTCCGGATAATTAGTGATGAAAAAACTTTCTCCTCTTCTTCCCTCTTTTTCTCTCTTCATTTCCTCTTTTTCTCTCTTCTTCCTTCTTTTTCCTTCTTCTTTATTCCCCTCCACCGGAGGGGCCCGCGGGTGGGTTCTCCACGGTCGGGGTTATATCATGTCCGAATAATTAGTGATGAAAAAATTTTCTGTTTCCTATTATCCTTTATCATCCCTTCCGGAGCAGATGAGCTGTTGCCTTTCGGAGCTGTTGCCTTTCGGAGCTGTTGCCTTTCGGAGCTGTTGCCTATAATCATTTATTTATAACTATTCAACCGGACATGATATGACTTCTGACTTCTAACTTTTGACTTCGTAAATGCGATCGCCACTACCATTATTAGAATAATTTTGAACAGTTAGAGACTGCTGCGGTACACCAATAGCAATACCTTCTCGGTCAAATGCTGGTTTGATTCTGAGGCGGAATTCACGTCCCACTGCAAACTGTTGTATTGGTGCAGTCTTAATCCAAATTTGAATTAAAATACCCGTATGAGAGATATTATCAACTCCGAGAATTATTGCAGGTTCGAGAATCTTGTCTTGCCATTCAGGTTCTCTGCGCATTTGTTCTGATACTTCTTCGATCGTCTTTAGTGCTTTCCTAGCATCTGCACTGTAGGCAATTTCAACTCGAAAGTCTACCCGAGACCAATCTTTTGTCAAGTTTTGTACCACCTCAAAACTACCATTAGGAATACTAATTAGTCGCCCTTCCGGTCCCCTGAGTTGAGTTAGATAAAGATTTATATGTTCTACAAGACCTGCTACATTACCGATTTGAACTACATCTCCAACAGCATATTGATCCGTCCATAAAATCAAGCAACCGTTAATCAGATTATCTACTTTAGCTTTGAAAACGTAAGTTAACGTTATACCAATAATTCCTACTCCAGCAAGGGAAATACCTATTGCTTGTACAGTACATAAAATAGCAATTGAGTATATGACAACACTTGTCGCTTGTTTTAGTGCGCCTGAATAAGTATTGACTCGCTTAGTATATCTTTCAGGTACTAGAGAACCTTGTTGTGCTTGTGTTGCCCACTTATCTAACCAAAAGTCGATTAAGAAATAAGTCGCTTTATCTGTAATGCTGGCAATTACCCATATTAGCACAAATTGTACATATTGTGTTAAGAGAAAAGAAGACAAAGCACGAGTTTCTGGGAACATCGCAGCAATTAAACTTATTCCTCCCACCCAGATAAATACTTGTGCCCACATTAAAATTTGCTCTAGTAAAACAGCAATATTTTTTTGTTTCTTTAAGAGAAACTGTCGTTTTAGAGAAACTTTTGGCAATGCTGACCAAATGTCTTCTAATTGATTCAAAAATGCTAGAGGTGCATTTTCAACCATTGCTAGTAATATACTGAGAGATGTAATTTCTAGCTTTGAATTTAGCAAAAAATCTTTGTTGAAATTAATTGATGATTCTCCTTCTTGAGTCTTGGCTATATTTGCAGCAGATTGAGAATTTTCTATAGATTTTTCTTCGGGATTGACTTGTAGGGATTGCTCTAATTCTTTAATTTGTTTTTTGAGCAATTCAAGTTTAGTTTTCAAGCGTTTTTTTATCCACTTTAAGACCGAGTTTATAATTATCATACCCGCAATAATTATAGAAACTTGAGCAATGATAACATAAGGTTTTTTGTTGTAGTATTCTCTTTCTTTTAAGGCAATACTCAATTCTTGAAGAATGCGATTTTGCCAGATATTTGCTAGCTGCAATTCGCTATTAGCAAAGTTAGCAACTACGTCATATTTTGTAATTGTGAGTATAGTTTGTTGTGTTAATCCTGGTTGCTCTGGCGCATAAATAACTGTTAAATTATTCAGAGTTCCTACTTCAATTTTGGGAGTTTGAGGATGAAGATTTAGACTTTGATTTGTGCCTTGACTATTAATATTTTCTTTGCGGATAATATCAATATTTGGGGTGATATTTTGGATTTTTGTCTGAAGTTCTTTTACCTTGGGAGGTAATGTCGGTTTTACAAGCAATGGTGACTCAAAATTAGATGGTTTTTCTGGTAATTGATTATTAGATGTAGGGGTTGAATTTGGAGGTGATGGGTTTGGTGTTTTACGTTCTTTTGTCTTAGGAGGTAATGTCGGTTTTGCCAGCAATGGTGGGTCAAAATTAGATGGTTTTTCTGGTAATTGATTATTAGATGTAGGGGTTGAATTTGGAGGTGATGGGTTTGGTGTTTTACGTTCTTTTGACTGTAGTGCTATCTTTAAAACTTGTTGAAGATTAATTTCTACAGTTTTTGCTCTTTGCTTGGCAGTAGAAATAGTATTTTGATTATCTTCTGTATTAGCTGATGGTGCAGCTACAGTAATTAAAGTTCTGCCATTAAACCAGACTTTACTACACATTAAATTACCACATTTATATGGTCGATTAAACCAATCAAAAATTGGTCTTTGATTCTCCGTTTGTTGTATATTTGGCAGGAATGGTATTTGTGCCCAAGCTACGGATGACCAAATAATTGTTATGCCAAAAGTTAATAGAGCAACCAGAATAAATTTTACTACCCAATGAATTTTGCTATGGTTTTTACTCGCGATCGCTCTGATATTATTCTGACTTTTTTTGATGAATTGATTCTTGATTATATTGTGCATAAATTAATTAAATTACAACCACCTTAAATACAATAATATCTGACAAGTTTCCATTTTAAATTAAGTTAGTGACTGAAAATTTCTGTTCAATACCCTCCTCTTTTTAGGGGATAACAAAAGAGAATATTCCAGATTTCAAGTCTCTAGTTGTTTGCGCAGCATGACAAAGGTCAAGCAAGAGGTATGGTATTTGTGCCCAAGCTAGAGATGACCAAATAATTGTTATGTCAAAAGTTAATATAGCAACCAGAATAAATTTTACTACCCAATGAATTTTGCTATGGTTTTTACTCGCGATCGCTCTGATATTATTCTGACTTTTTTTGATGAATTGATTCTTGATTATATTGTGCATAAATTAATTAAATTACAACCACCTTAAATACAATAATATCTGACAAGTTTCCATTTTAAATTAAGTTAGTGACTGAAAATTTCTGTTCAATACCCTCCTCTTTTTAGGGGATAACAAAAGAGAATATTCCAGATTTCAAGTCTCTAGTTGTTTGCGCAGCATGACAAAGGTCAAGCAAGAGGTATGGTATTTGTGCCCAAGCTAGAGATGACCAAATAATTGTTATGTCAAAAGTTAATATAGCAACCAGAATAAATTTTACTACCCAATGAATTTTGCTATGGTTTTTACTCGCGATCGCTCTGATATTATTCTGACTTTTTTTGATGAATTGATACTTGATTATATTGTGCATAAATTAA
>JAXHSW010000217.1:0-9053 GCA_034190295.1 Cyanobacteriota bacterium
GCTGTGCTGATTCGCGATCGCCCAGGGAAGGCAATGATTACTATTGGACAATAGTTATTGCTGTGCTGATTCGCGATCGCCCAGGGAAGGCAGTTATTACTATTGGACAATAGTTATTGCTGTGCTGATGAGCGATCGCCCAGGGAAGGCAGTTATTACTATTGGACAATAGTTATTGCTGTGCTGATGAGCGATCGCTTTCTTTGGCAATGATTACTATTTATCTATTGGACAATAGTTATTGCTGTGCTGATGAGCGCTGGCGGAGCAAGTGCGGCAGCTACATACTTTCATGTAACAAAGCCTATTATCCCCTTAAAAGGGGAGGTTTTAAACCACAATTTTTCGATAAGAAAAGAAAAATAGAGAAATAATTGCTCCGATTACCGAATAATTAATAATTAAATAATTAAATAAATAATTAAATAATTTAGGTTTCAAGCCTCCCCTTTCAAGGGGAAAAAAATAAATTTTTTCCTTTTATTCAATCAATTCCGTTTTTAGGGAGAGGTAATTATCAATTATCCATTATCAATTATTGAAATTCCCTCAATCTACCATTGATCCTGACTACTGACTACTAGAGAACAGCAAGAAGACTTTTGAGCGCAAACCCTATTTAAACAAGTTAACTAGCTATCAGCTTTTCCGTTCGGGAATGCGACCCTTGCCAGCATTTAGCTGGAGCGCTAAAAAAAATCGAGGGTTTAAGTACCCCACTATATTTATTTGAAAAAATTAGTGGTGCGCCTTTTATGGTGGATTAAAACCCCATTATACACGCCAGAAAAGCTGACTGCTGTTAACGCAGTTCCTCCGCAGGAGGCTAGCTGAGTGCTGACTGCTACTTCAATTTTTTGCAAAAACTTGTAAAAAGCTACTTTGAGATTCCCGTAAATCAACTTCTGAGTTTGCAGTTAAAATAATTTCCATTGCCTCATCATAAGATGAACCAGAAATAATCAAATACCCCGCAACAGCAGTAGCTGTTCGCCTTTTGCCATTGCTGCAATGAATTACAACACCATTGTTTTGACTATCAATAAAATCCTGTAATTGTTGAATTTGTTCCCGACTTGGTGCAGTTCCTCCTTTGGTAGGCAACCACAAGTAAGGTAAGTTTGCTTGTTTGTAAAGCTCTAAATTAGAGGAATCGTCCATCAAAGAGACTATTGCACCGATACCTAGTTTCTGTAATTCTGGTAACTCTTCTTCAGTTGGTTTGCGAACTCCTGCTAGTTTATTTGGAATCACCCACCACAAATTTTCTGCTATCGGTTGAGTTGTTTTGTCTTCCATAATTAATTTCCTTCCTTTTTTTTACGTTCACTATAACGGTCTGTCAAATAATCAATTTTATCTCGCAATAATAATGTAAACTTGTATAATTCCTCCATAACATCAACAACGCGATCGCGATAAGCTGAATCTTTCATTGTCCCATCTTCATTAAATTCCTGATAAGCTTTCGCTACAGAAGACTGATTCGGAATAGTAAACATTCGCATCCATCTGCCCAAAATTCGTAGGGTATTAACTGCATTGAAAGACTGAGAACCCCCACTCACTTGCATAACTGCCAAAGTTTTTCCTTGAGTTGGACGCACTGAACCAATACTTAAAGGAATCCAGTCAATTTGATTTTTGAGAATACCTGTAATATTACCGTGCATCTCTGGAGAAGACCAGACCTGACCTTCAGACCATTGACTCAATTCTAGCAACTCTTGAACTTTTGGATGAGAATCTTCTACTCGTCCTCGTAAAGGTAAGTCATGGGGATGAAAGAATTTCACTTCCGCCCCCATTTCTGTAATTATCCGAGCAGCTTCTTCTGCTAACAAACGACTGTAGGAACGTTCGCGCAGAGACCCGTATAGGAATAAAATTCTTGGAGGATGGTCAAAATTGGTCATTTCTGAGTTCTGTTATCAAAGTGTATGCTTTATTTAGGTGGTAGGTTTTGTGGAATGGGCATCTTGCCCGTTCCGAAAAATTAAGCTTTTTGAACACATTTTACCCCGCCGAAGAGCTACGGCTCAGTAGGAATCCCCGCGCCTAACAGCCGGGGAGGATGTCAAATAAACAAATAAGTGGCGTTAAAAATAGTGGGATAAGTTCTTAGACTACTCCCCTACTCCCCTACTCCCCCACTCCCCCTACTCCTGTACGGGCGCCCTTCGGAGCTTGGCGGAACGCCAATGCCATTTGCTGACGCATAGCTAACGCTAACGCCCCTACTGCCCCATTCCCTGACCTATCCGTGTATCCGTGCCATAATCCGTGTGAGCCACTCCCCTACTCCTCAACAAATGGAGTCGCAAAACAACGGGGGTCAATTAATGTTGCCTTCTCTGGTTCGCGAGGAAACCAAAAAGCTGTACGTTTACAAAATTCTACCAACATCAACATTACGGGTACTTCTATTAATACTCCCACCACTGTTGCTAAAGCTGCCCCAGAATTCAAACCAAATAGAGTAACTGAAGTCGCGATCGCTACTTCAAAATGATTACTAGCTCCAATTAAAGCAGCAGGAGCGGCATCTTCATAATGTAATTTCATTTTCAAAGCTGCTACATAAGTAATCAAGAAAATAAAATTAGTCTGAATAAATAGTGGTACTGCTATTAACAAAATATGAAAAGGATTTTCTACAATTAATTCTCCCTTAAAAGCAAACAATAAAACTAAAGTTATCAACAAAGCAGCAGTAGAAATCGGACTTAAATATTTGAGAAACTTACGTTCAAACCATGCTTTTCCTTTATTCTTGAAAATCCAGTAACGGCTATACATTCCAGCAGCTAGAGGTAAACCAACATAAATTAGCACCGATAAAACAATAGTTTCCCAAGGCACAGTTAAATTATTAGCTGACAGTAACCACCGTCCGAGTGGAGCATACAAAAACAACATTGTCAAGGAATTAATCGCCACCATTACTAATGTATGTCCCTGGTTGCTGTAGGAAAGATAACCCCACATTAATACCATTGCCGTACAGGGTGCGATACCAAGTAATATTGTCCCAGCGATGTAGGAGTCTGCCAATGTTACTTCTGTACCGCGCAATATTTCTGTACCTATTAATAGTGGACGAAATAGCCAACCGAGGAAAATTTGCGCAAACGCTACCATGGTAAAAGGTTTAATTACCCAGTTAACGATTAATGTTAAGATTACAGGTTTGGGAGTGCGAGCTGCATTTCTGGTTTGGGTAAAGTCTATTTTTACCATGATGGGATACATCATAAAAAATAAACAGATGGCAATGGGTATGGATACTTGATAAATACTCATAGCATCTAATGCACTGGCAACACCAGGAAATATTTTCCCTAGTGCAATACCTGTGAGGATACACAAAGCTACCCAAACAGTGAGATATTTTTCAAAGAAGCTAAGTTGACCCCCTGCTTGCACAGCAGATGTGTTTACTTGTGATGAATTTGTACTCATAATTTGTGTAATTAATATTCTGTTCGTTTGTCAGAACTTTGAAAATATTTAAGTTGAATAAGATTAGATTGACTGCGATATCTGACTTATCGGTGATATTAGACATCTCCAAAAATCAAAAATAAAATCAATTATTATCCATAAATTATCAATTATTCCCCTCCGGTGGAGGGGCCCGCGGGTGGGTTCCCTGTTGCCTGTTGCCTTTCGGAGCTGTTGCCTGTTCCCTGCTATATTGAATTGTTTGGCAAGTTTTTTAGTAATAAAGTAGACTGATGACGCTACAGACAATGAGCATTACTCTCACTCCAATGATGATTATCTTGCTTATTGAAATTTCTCAGCAGTATTTTTACAGTTTTGTTCATAGCTTTGATTATATATGTATATTTCAAAAAAAATTGATATTTTAGATAAGGCTAGTATAACGAAAAAAGTAGACGTAACCACAAACTTACGGAGTCCCCTCTGAAGTCAGAAGTTCTCCCCACAGCGTAGGTTGCACTCGGGTAGTTCAGTATCTACTACAATACCCCTGCTAGGGTAAAAGGTATAATTATAATATATATGTATGTATTTATTTGTAAATAATAGTTATTATTTATATGTCACTCATAAAATTTAGACTTTTGGTCTAGAATTGGTATAGTTAAAGAATTGGTGTACTGAAGCCTAGTTTGGACGTATAGCTCAGTTGGTTAGAGCACTACCTTGACATGGTAGGGGTCACAGGTTCGAGTCCTGTTACGTCCATTTTGATGGAACCATTATCAAGTAGAAAGTTAACCAAGTATTATTTTTTTTTGTTCTAAGAAAAATCCTTAGAGGATTAATATACTCCTGAAAATATAAATAATTATTATATATAATCTAATTCAAAATAAATATTATTGATAAAGTATCCGTAAAATCTAGAAGTTCTGGTATAATTAGGAAACTAATCGAAAAAAGAAGTCAGTTTATAAAAGGCTAAAATACTCGCGATTAGGGGTTATAGCTCAGTTGGTAGAGCACCTCAATGGCATTGAGGGGGCCAGCGGTTCGAGTCCGCTTAACTCCATATTAATATTCAATTTTTCTGTACAACTTTCTCCTGATACCAATTTGATGTGAGGTGGCGCAGAATTAAGTGTGAGGTCTTAGGTTGTAGGTCGTAGGTCTTAGGTCTTATACCAATTTTGATGTCAGGTGGGACAGAACTATGAAATTTATTAACTTTTCTATCTCAAGCTATGCTCAATCTCGATCGAGATATTATTCTATGCAACTTCTTATAAATTTGGCATTAAAAGCATATCATTTTGAAGATAGACTAAAGTCTGTTTGAAAATTTTCCTTTCCCTACTAAAGCTAACTTAATTGCCGATAGATTTTCATAATACTCAAACTTAGCTATTGCTCTGCAATGTTCAGATATTTGATTTTATGTAGCAAAACGTAGTGCAACACAATCTATTTATGGAATCTCTATTTCTCCTTTTTAAAGTACTTGGTAATAATTAATAGGTGAGTTACGAGAACTATATTTTATTTTTTTCTTCTACTCTGATCGATTTACCTTGATTATCTGTACGATAAGACCAAGTATCATTACCATCAGACAAGATAATATACCAACCTTCTACTAATCTTTGCCCACAAAGTTCATCACTATTTGCAAGTCCTAAACAAGTATTAGGCCAAGTTTCTTGACTGACTTGAGTGACCTTGATATTTTCAGGCAAAATACCTGTTTGATTACTTAAATCTTCGCGAACAGCATCAACTATATTATTAGGTATTATTTCGTCATTATCGGCAATTTTTTCCACTTGATCTAAAGTGGATTTACTGATTTTTTTTAGACCGTCAAAATTTTGATTAATGGAAGGTTCGCTAACAGCGAGTATCTGATTGATAGATTTATTTTTTAGAAAAAAGGGTTGAGATATTTCTGTACCACTGTCTATTTTAGTGTCTGTTGCAGACTCAATTAGGCGAGCGAATTTATTAGCTGTAGAATTAATTTTGGTGTTTGTTTCTAATTGTTGAGATTGAAGTACTTTTACAGCAGCAATTGCTGTTTCAGTAAGATTGGGATATGCTTCAGCAGCTAACATTCCAGTCAAAACTAATGCTAGTAAAAAAGGATGAGGTGAATTCTTATCAACTCGCTTATTTGGATTTTGTTTATGATTTTTTGAGTTTGATTTCATGGTTGATATGCACTTCTTCTTGCTAGTATATTTACTTGTTATTATTAGTGGGGAAACCAGTCACTTTAGAACTCTGACTAGAACTACAGGATTAGATCAAAGTGTAAGTTTGAATTTGATTCTGCTACTTGGCTACATATAACAGCAGAACTGTAAAATTTAGTATTAGTTAAACTTAATCTGTCTATCTCTAATTAATCTCTCATAACTAAAATGGACTTAGTTTATACAATTCTATCTGATTAGTAACAGATCATACAAATTTACAGTATTTAATTAAAATAGACTGCCAAAAAAGTCAGTTAGTTCCGTAGTAATTCGTCATAAAAGCTCTAAAAACAACTACTACTTTATTTCAATTGAATTGGATGTTTTTCCGGAGAAGAGACATTTTACCGAAAAATTATGGTTTAAAGCTTCCCCTTCTAAGGGGATAAAAAAAAGAGCATATTCCTTATGTCAATTCACTTTGCTTTCGGTCCGGAATGCTGCGCAAACAGAAGCAGGTACTGATAACTGATAACTGAAATGACCAGAGCGGATGTCAATGAAAGTTTGCTTCTCTCTAAAATTTTCTGCTTAATTGAAAATATCTGCAGCTACCAACAAGATGATACAATGTTTAGCTAGTGAAACTTGAAATTTTTACTGACCAATCAAAATTCTAATTATAATCTCATAATAACTTAGAAGTTTCTACAGATGGATAAAAATATTTTCCTTAGCAGTAGAAAATTAAGTAAGCACAAACAAATTTTGGTGCTATTAACAACTTAGTAACAGAAGATAATGGAGACCAATATTATGGACCCGTTACTGGAAGGTGGTGCTGCTATACAACAGCGTGATTACACCCTAATCATCGACAAAAGCAAAGATATGTATCTATCTGACTCTGCCATAGGTAAAAGTCCTTGGGAGCTAATGCAAGACTCGGTAATAAAATTAGCAACTGAATGTGAGAAGCTAGATTTAGATGGACTAACAGTTTACTTATTTTCAGACTATTTTAAACGATATGACCAGGTGACATCTACTGACTTAGCTCATATCTTCCTGGAAAATGAACCTTCGGGCAAAACTAATTTAGCAGATGCTCTTAAGGATGCTATTGATAATTATTTTGAGCGACGTGCTTTAAATATAGCAAAGCCAAATGGGGAAACTATATTAGTTGTTACAGTAGGTGAGATAGAAGCTCCGGAGCGAGTCAAGGATATTATCATTTTTGCAGCGAATAATTTGCAACAAGATGAAGAATTAGGTATTTCACTTATTCAGGTAGGAAATAAACCGGAAGTAACTAATTTTTTTCAATTATTAGATAATGAATTACAAACAATAGGTGCCAGGTTTGATATTTGTAATACTGTGACTATTGATGATTTGGAAAAGATGAATTTAACTGATGTTTTAATTAATGCTATTTTTAGCTAATACCAAATTCATTTCTAAGCTGCATAGAATAATATCTCGATCGGGGTTGACTGTAGATCGAGATAGACAAGTTAATAAATTTCATAATTCTGTGCCACTTCACATAAAATTGGTATAACACCTACGACCTACGACCTAAGACCTAAGACCTAAGACCTAATACCTAATACCTACGACCCAAGACCAAGGTTTGCCGAACTTTTTACTGTTAGTAAATAACCAACTCTTGATTTGACATCTCAAATAAAAACGCTATATACCATTTATTTATTGTTGCGCTCGTTTGTGCAGCATGACAAAGGTCAAGTCAGAAATAGGAAGTCAGAAGTCGGAAGTTTTTTCCCACGATTATTTTCGCTAATAAAATCTCTATTTCTAGACTGAGAAATAAGGTGACGTTACCGCTCAACTAAACTTACTCAAACTTACTCAAAAACCTGAAAGCTTAGTTGAACGCAAGTGGAACTACCACCACAGGGTTAAACAGCAAACCCTTTATTCCTTGGTCAAAGACATCAGAAATCACTTTGTTAATCATGTTATACGAGCCATTTAATCCGCATTTAATAATTTATTTTTCCTTGTTTTATACAACCCTATTGTTACTCTTTTTCCACTAAATTTCGGTTCTTGAACTCCATATTTTGGTAAATTATTCCCATCTAAAGCAGCTCTATTGAGATGTGTAAGATTCTTCTGTAATTATTACTTTTATTGGCTTTATATCTTAACATCTCTATTAATCTATAATGAGAATGAGGGATATTTACAAATTGTTGATAACAATCTCCCATTAATTTTAACTTCTGACTTTCCTGCGGAATGCTGCGCAAACAAACTTCTGACTTCTGACTTATTGAATTACATCCCGTAAAATTTAAAAATACAATTCAATACTTCAGGGAACAGGGAAAAGTGAAAATTTTTACAGATTTTTTAGTATGGTAAAAAATGATAATCCAGCTTCATAACTCATCTGGAAATCCCATATCTTCATATCTTGCTCATTAATTATGTCTGATTTAGCAATTGAGCATCGTTGAAATTTATCTTTTTCTTTTGGGTTTAATACTCCACCCTCTACACGGTGTTTACAATTGGTTTTGGTTTGAGTCCAAATCCACTTTTTCCTTCTTCAAGTAGAAGAATTTTGTGTTGAAATTCTCAACAATAAATACCGTCCTACTGCCTTTAAATATAACCTGACTGGAAACTGATAATAATCAATGAAAATATTAACGATAATGAGCAAATGAAATAGAAAAGTTAAACCAGTCCAAACTCTCGGTAACCAACACAAAGGAGTACCAGGTATTGGAGGGTAAAAGTAAGCCGTTAATCCTATTAATGTTGTTGGTAATATGACAAATGCAACTGCTAATAATTTAATTACCCAACTCAATTCGGCATTAGGATAATCGACTTTCCAATTTCTACCATTCCACTGCCAACTTAAAGGAGAAGAACTATCCGCTATTTTTAATGATTGCTTTACCAGATCGGCAGTAAAAATATGGTTACAGAAGTTACAAGCAAAAGCATCCATTAAAATCATTGCTGATATCTGGCCATGATAACAGACAGGACAAGTATAAACTTCTTCTACACTCAAATCTTTATTGATATTTTGAGAATTACACATAGAATTTGCCAGTAAAAACTATATGGTATCGCAATTTTAAACTTGAACTTCTCAACTTATCTAGAGTCTGTGATAATTCTTAACTTTTTTCTCAGTTATAGCAGAAGGAAGAAGGAAGAAGTAAGAAGGAAGAAGAAAGAAGGAAGAAAGAAGGAAGAAAGAAGGAAGAAAGAAAAATATTACGTTGTTTGAGTTTAATGTATAACTCTGTCGAGCCTCACATCAAATTACTATAATCATAAATTCTCAACAAAACTCTCCATAAATTATCCCTAGAGTCATCACATACATATAGTAATAGTAGTAATTCTCTGAAT
>JAXHSW010000217.1:9153-14726 GCA_034190295.1 Cyanobacteriota bacterium
AAAAGATAAATGTATAACTCTGTCGAGCCTCACATCAAATTAGTATAATCATAAATTCTCAACAAAACTCTCCATAAATTATCCCTAGAGTCATCACATACATATAGTAATAGTAGTAATTTTATATTAGGTAAGTATTTCCTGCGGAATGCTGCGCAAACAGCTAGCTCGCATTCAGCTTTTAGCTCTTTCATAAATCATCAATATACACTGCTAAGGTCAAGGTTAGTTGTTTTTTCAATACTTTGAATTCTCCTTAAACCTCTCAATACTAATTCCTGCTATAGCTATAAAGGCAGTGAATTAATAGCTGATTGCTGATTGCTGACCGCTGTTTGCTTACTATTTTAGTTCTCATATTTTCTTGAAGCTGGTACTAAAAAGTCATAATTTAGAAGCAAGATGTTAAATAATTTTCTGAGGAACTAAAATCTTGGTAGAATTTATCTCAGAAAAAATAATAAGCTCCAGTATAAGTGAGGTAAATAATTAAATTGGTCAAACATCAATTATTTAATTCTGTCAACCGCTCCCGACAGTTCATTATTCAATTTATTAGTTTGTTTTGTCTTTGCTGTTTCCTAGTTATTAGTTGTAGTCAACCACAGAATAATCCTAATAACACCTCCACCACAGAAATCAAAACAAATCGTATTACAATTGGTACAACTCTTAAACCTCGTACCGTAGACCCCGCAGATGCCTATGAAGTAATATCTGGTAACTTACTCTATAACTTAGGCGATCGCCTCTACGGTTACAAATTAGGAACAACAGAACTTGTCCCCCAACTAGCCACAGAAATGCCAAAAATTAGCGAAGATGGTACAACATATACAATTCCTCTTCGTCAGGGGGTAACATTCCATGACGGTACTCCCTTCAACAGCGAAGCAATGGCCTTTTCTTTAAAACGTTTTATTGAAAATGAAGGTCCACCTTCTTCTTTATTAGCAAATACAGTAGAGTCAATAGAAGCTAGCGGAGAATATCAGTTAACAATAAAGTTAAAAAAACCCTTTGCTGCTTTTACTCCTCTACTAGCATTTTCTGGTCTTTGTGCTGTTTCGCCTCAAGCTTATGCAATAGATGAAAATAAATTTAAACCCGATACATTTATTGGTACCGGACCATACAAATTAGCTGAGTACGGAACTGATGTTTTACGATTAGATATATTTGAAAATTATTGGGGAGAGAAACCACAAAATCAAGGAATTGACATTCAAATATTTTCTAGTTCAGCCAACTTATTTAATGCTTTTAAAACAGGTGCTATTGATGTAGCTTATTTATCTCTCGACACCGACCAAATTTCTAACTTAGAACAAGAATCAGAACGTCAAGGTTGGCAAGTAATTTCTGCAGATGGCAAGACAGTTAATTATATAGTTTTAAATATTAATTCAGCACCATTAGATAACAAAGCAGTAAGACAAGCTTTAGCAGCTATTGTTGACAGAAATTTGTTAAATCAACGAGTTTTGCGAGGGCAAGCTGAACCTATTTATAGTCTAATCCCCAATAAATTTGAAGGTTATAAACCAGTATTTCAAGAAAATTATGGAGATGGAAATTTTGACAAAGCTAGAGAGTTATTAAAAGAGGCAGGATATTCTCAAGATAATCCAGCAAAAATAGAAATTTGGTATGCTTCTAATTCTACAAAAAGACAATTAGTCGCTAGTACGCTCAAAGCATCTGTAGAAGAAAAAATAGACGGTTTAATGGAATTAGAATTAAATAGTGTAGAAGCAGCAACCGCCTTTAAAAATTTAGATAAAGGAGTATATCAAACTTTTATGTTAGATTGGTACGGAGATTTTGTTGACGCGGATAACTATATCCAACCATTTTTAGAATGTACAAAAGGCTCAGAAGAAACAGGTTGCGAAGCAGGAGCTAGCCAATTTCAAGGTTCATTTTATTATAGCGATCGTATCAATCAGTTAATAGAGCAACAACGTCAAGAACAAAACCCAGAAAAACGCCAAGATATTTTTATCGAAATTCAAGACTTATTAGGAGAAGACGTTCCTTTTATTCCACTCTGGTTAGATAAAGATTATGTATTTGCTCAGAAAAATATTAAAGGAGTAAATTTAGAACCGACTCAGCAATTTCCATTCTGGACAATTAATAAATTATAGGTAAGCATTTCGGTCCGAATGCGGAGCTAACAGCGGTCAGCTCTCAGCTATCAGCTATTGATAAGAGGAGGAGTTCAACAATTAATAATTAGGGTCTGCTGAAAAAAATTGGTTGGTGGGGGTAGGACGCGGGGACGGGTCGATTTGTGGGGAAACAGGCAACGGTTTCGGTCATTTTATGTGAATAAATTTTCTTGAATTTCAGCAGAAAATTTCAGTAAATTGATGCACTTAAGAGCCTTCAACAATTAATAATTAATAATTAATAATTAATTATTACCTCTCCTTGAAAAGAAGAAGATTGACTAATCATGAAAAAAATTATTTTTATCCCCTTAAAAAAGGAGGTTGAAAACCACAATTTTTCGATAAACGTAGGAGATAAACTTAATATAAAAAGCTCCATTACCAATGGATAATTGATAATTGAAACATTAATCGCGCTAATGGTAAAAATCCTCTCATAAGCAAGGAGAAAAAAGCGGTTAAAACCTTCTTGTAATTATCCATTATCAATTAATGAAAGATTTCCTTATATTCAATTCCGTAACGGTTAAAACCTTCTTGTAATTATCCATTATTCATTATCAATTATCAATTAATGAACTTAGCTATCCTGACTTTTAGCTTTATTCAGCAGAGCAATAATTAATAATTAACAATTAACAATTAACTCTCTTTGAAAATAAGAGGATTGACTAAAAGGAAACTTTTTTTCTCCTTTAAAGGAGAGGCTTTAAACCTTAATTATTTGGTAAAAGCAATTGAAAAATTGAGAGAGAATTCAAAGTTATTGCCAATTTACACTCCTTCAACCTGAGAAGAAATTATTTATTATTTCCTGAATGCGAGCGCATCCCACAGAGAAGAGCTGAATACTTAAATCATAGCAAAAAGAAGAAGGAGTAAGAGAGTAATTGAAATAAAGAGAAATAACTGCTTGAGATAGATAACTTCTATAAAATGCAAAAGTCTCTTCCAGACAGAAAATTTGACTTCTACTTTTTATAGTATTATTTTACTATCAAACTCTAATTAAACCCTCTTCCGGGCATTGCACAGTGACGAATGAATTGAGATTTTTGATTGAATTGGATGTTGAATTTAAGAATTGCTAGAATGATTAATTAATAGTTTCTTTTAGTCACAATCTAAACTAAATTTTGGCAATATCATTCCATAATGTGCAACCGCTCAAATTTTTTTCCTTCTTCCTTCTTCCTTATCATTTCATCAATGTGCAACCCCTCAAATTTCTTCCTTCTTCCTTCTTCCTTCTTCCTTCTTCCTTCTTCCTTACCTTAATTAACGTAAAAAACAACTAACCATCCATAACACCAAAAACGTTACCAAAGTAATAAATATTTCTGTGGCTAAACCAGTTGCTAAAGCACTCAATACTCCACCTAAAATCAACCCCAGAATTAAACCCGCAACAGTCAACAAAACAGCACGACCAAACTTATTCTCTTTACGATTAAGAAAATAAAGACAACCACCAACTCCCAAAGCCAAAGTGAGCTGCAAAGCAGACGGTTGACTAACCCCAGAATAAATACTAATAGCACCTAAAACCACATATATACCAGTAGGCCACAAAATATCAGCTTGACTAGGAGTATCAATTAACTTTTGTAGCCAAACAGGGCCTTTTTCAGTCAACCCAGGAGTAAAACTATCAGGGACTTTTTTTGTTTGCTTCTCAGGAAACCGAATACGCTCAGGTACCTTAATCTTTCCCTCCTGACGCAACCTTAAACGGTCCATCAAAATCGAATCATAAGCAGCTTCAATCTTTTCTATAACCTTTTGATCGCCACTATGCTGCTGCTTCAAACGTTCCTTTGCTGCTTGAATTTCATCAAAAGAAGCATCTTCAGTGAGACCCAGTTGTTGATAATTACTTAGATCGCTCATTGCAATTTATTTATAATTTTTTAAACTATGACAAAGTATTTGGATTCTAGTATTTTAATCTTATCTAGTTTTCCAGAAATATGCTTAGTTAACTATACAGAAATTTCTACACAAATTACCGAATCATCTCATAAATCAACATAAGTGCTGACTATCAAAAATAGCTTTTAACCCCCTGAGATTAATAGAAGGAAAATCAAAAAAAGATGTCGAGAGGCAAATAATAAGACTTTACTTAAGGAAGTATTTAACATCCGTTAGAGAAAAAAGTAATTTCAGCTCCAGAGCATTTTCTGCCAAACATTGAAATTACCAATTGATTAATTTATCTTATCTCTCTTTTGGCTTTTAAATTTAGACTTTTGACCTAATTAAACCCACTAACTATCCCTGACCACTGCACTTTCTTCTGTTTTTCACGCCGATAAGAAAAAAAGTAATCCGGTTGTTGATAAGTACAATAAGGAGCGATCGCCATCTGTGAATGACCAATACCCAATTGTTCCAACTGTAAAACATTAACCATACGCACATCCAAGCGAACCTTTCCCGGTTCAGGATCGGATAAAACTGGTGAATTAGGTGAAAGCTCCAGAAAATGTAAAATATCCTCAGTAGTTGCTCTCTCTATTTGTGGAACAACAGTCGCCCCAACCTCAGCCGCCACATCTTCAGAAACTTGATAAACCTCTCCAGCAATAGCAGGGCCAAGAACAAATAATAAATCGGATAATTGACTACCCTGAGCTTGAAAACTTGCCAATGCTACGGGAACAATTTTAGCGGCCGTGCCACGCCATCCGGCATGAACTGCTGCCACTTGTCCTGTTTTTTGGTCAGCAATCAAAACTGGCACACAGTCAGCACTACAAACCCAAACTGCTTGTTTTGTCGTTTGAGTTATTAAACCATCAGCTTCAGCATAAGTTTTTTCGGGACCAGAATTAGGCATCTCTACCTGAGTAGCTTTCCCTGTTGTTAGTACAGTATTGCCATGTACTTGTTTCACACGATATACCTCAGCAGAAGAAGGGAATACTTCTACTAATTCTCCTGGTGTGCGAGGCCAAAAATGGTGAGTAAAAAAGCCATGAGGCCAATTTTCCAAGAGGCTACAAGTTAGGTAAGATAATCCTTGCCATTTTTGCCAGTGCCAAGTGGTATTATTCTCACCCAAAATTTGATAGTATCTATTTATTTTTTGTGAGTCAGAGTCAGCTACAGTCATTTCAGTTATCAGTTATCAGTTATCAGTACCTCTAGTTCAAGTTAGAGGCTTGAAATCAGAAGAAAGAAGGCAGAAGGGAATTCTGACTCCTAACCTCAGCATAAGCGCCTTTGTTTATTTTGACATTTTTGTTCGCTCTACTGCACAAGATTGGAAGTCTACCGTACGAACTAAACTGTAGAAAATCGTGACAGCTTAATATCTTGATATTGGATTAACCAATACTGGCTGTACGGCACAGCTCACTATTCCCTCGGCAGTAAATGCCTCTGGGAATT
>JAXHSW010000218.1:0-7603 GCA_034190295.1 Cyanobacteriota bacterium
TAACTTGACTTAGTTTGTGGGATTGCGACTGAGTTGGGTAGATTCTAACTTTGATGGCTCTATACAAGGGTTTCAGGTCAACTAAGGTTGACAATAAAATAATTATAGCACAAGACTAGCACAGACAGGAGGCTTCGCCGTTTATTTGCTAGTCGGGCATTCATCCCTAACCTTTAGAGGATAAGGGAATTCTGCCCGACATCACGTTAAAGATAAAGGCAAGTGCCTTTTTAGGTCTAAAAAATTGCAAGTTTTTTATTCCAAAAATCTCAAAAAATTAGCATTTTGGGTAGGCAAAGTCATTTCAGTTATCAGTTATCAGTTATCAGTTATCAGTACCTCAAGACAATTCTTCTCACTATCTCTTGTACACTCCTGTACAAATTCCTATTTCTTCTGACTCCTGAGGACTGAGGACTGAGGACTGACTCCTACCCCTACCAATCATTGCAATAGACTTCGGATATGGGCAGCCACAGCATCAGGCTTTTCTAACATTGCTAGATGACCACATTCAGGAATTTCTACGACATTTCCACCGTGGCCTTGAAACATCCAGTGAAAACTAGCTAAATGTTGTACATATTTAGGAGCCATTATTTGGTCTTTTGCTCCAGCAATAAAATAAACAGGTTGCTTCAATTTTGAGACTATCAGTGGCAGACTATGAACTTCTGATTCTGTAGTGGAGTCTAATAATGTCCCCAGAGCTGCTTCGTAAGATGCTCCAAAAAAATCAGTTAATCGTTGTCGTCCCCATTTACGAGGGATGGGTGTGGCCACTTGAGTCCTTGTAAACATTAAGTCTATCAGAGGTAAATAAGATAGCCAACTAGGACGAAATTTAATAATTTGTGCCCCGGCAAACCTAAATCGTTCAAATTCTTCTTTAATATAAATTCCACCACCAGAGTTGATACAGACTACTGCCTTGATGATGTCGAGCATTTTATTAGCTCCTAATAAGGCAATTGTGCCTCCTAAAGAGTGGCCTATGAGCCAGGCACTAGATATATTGAGTTTCTCTAATAATATTGTCAGGTCTTCTACATAAGCTGCGGGACTGTAGTTGAAAACTAATTTTTTTTGGGTTGAGTGGATTTGAGAATCACCGAATCCGCGTAAGTCGTAAGATAAACATTGGTAATCTGGTGAAAGTCTTTGGATTAAAGGTTGCCAGTAGTTACGGCTTAAGAGCCAACCATGTATAAAAATAAGTACATGGGGGGATTTTGTGGGGTTTGTCAATTCGTAGGCGTGTGGAACCCCTTGGATATCTATAGTTGCCATATTTGTATTTTATCCTGAATTGACAAAGGTATAGCAATGGACAGTTCAATAATTTATTGCTCTACCGATCTAAGATCGAAGCATTGACTGATATTGGTTTTAGGCAATTTATGTCTGGAAAAAGTATGAGCTTTTGAGCAAGGGTAGGTTAAAAAAGTGAGCATTTTCACCGAAGCAAAAGCCGAAAAATCACTCTTACTATTGTTTTGGGCACTGACTCTGTAATTCCCATTTATTCTACGTCCTAACTACTGCCTACTGCCTTTTTCCCCGACCGTGGAGGGGCCCGCGGGTGGGTCTCGACAAAGAGCAAAAAGACTTTCCTTATGCAAACCCTAATTTAGAATTACCTCTTCTTAGATAAGAGGATTGGATCAAAGAAAAAATTTTCCCTTTTGCGTCAATCCTATCCGTTTTCAAAGAGAGGTAATTATCAATTATCAATTATTAATTATTAATTATTATTAGTATCTTTCTCCCATTAATCTTTGTCGCATACCTTCAGCAATTTTTTGGCCTAAGTATTCTGGAATCAAACTTTCATTTGGCCCCAAAAGATAAAGAATCAGACGAGTTCGCCCACGCCAAACTAATAAGTTGGCATTAACTACTAACAAATCTTCTTGCCAGATGGCATACATAACTTTATAGAATAGACCTGGTTGATTATCTGCTTCAATCAATAGTGCTGGTAGATGAAATACAGGATCGACATAAAATTCTGTCGCTACTTCTTCTAAACCACTATCTAGATTAAATTCTACAGCTAACATTTCTTCTACCTCGAAACGGCCCGCCAGTGATTCTTGGATGGCGCGACAAACATTTTCTGAGGTTTTCTCTGTTAGTGCTTTGCCCCCCCGAGATATTACTAATTTGATAAAGACCAACATCGGTGGGTAAATTTGTCCATAAAGACTGAGGCTGTGAATAGTTAGTCCATAGGCAGCTAGGACTCCAAAAATATCACTGAGCAAAAATGATTGATTTCGGTAGGTAAAGTGCAGGGCACTTTTGCTGCCTTCTGGCCTTAGTTCTATTACAGCTTGTTTACTTTTATACAGTTGATATGCTAACTTCAAGTTTTGCAGTTGGATATCACTACTGACAAATTGCTCATAAAACTGTGGAAACGCTCGGTTGAAGCGCTTTAGCAGTTCTAGTGTTGATGATTTTAAACCCGGAGCCATAATCGAAGAGAGGGAACGGGATATATACTATCTAATAATGTCATCCAACTTCTACTAACTTAACCACGCCTGCATGGGTTTTTGGAAAAATTTGTTTACCGGCTCTGAGCCAACATCTCACCCTCAAAATCCAGATTTTGAGGGATACACTACCATTGGGGAAGGAAATGCTTCTTCTCAAGCTGTTCGTTCACCTAATAGTGGTAATGGACGTATATTTTTTAGTACAGATCGAGATATAGATATATATGAACTCGAAGAACTCTGTAATGCTGTTGGTTGGTCTCGTCGCCCTTTACGCAAAGTAAAAAAGGCCATTCAACATAGTTTTCTTGTTGTCTCTATGTGGCAAATGCGAGGCAGTCAGCGAAGACTGATTGGCTTTGCTAGAGCAACGTCAGACCATGCTTTTAATGCTACTCTTTGGGATGTGGTTGTTCATCCTGATGTCCAAGGTAAGGGCTTGGGGAAAGCATTGATGAAGTACATCATTAAAAAACTTCGTAGTGAGGATATCAGCAACATTACCTTATTTGCTGACCCTCATGTTGTTGATTTTTACCACAATTTGGGTTTTATCTCTGACCCAGAGGGAATTAAAGGTATGTTCTGGTATCCAGATTAGCTGTTTTTGGTTCGATCTATATAATATGATTAACCAAATAATATAATAAATCTAGAATTTAGATTTTTTAGCAGGGGCATTTTTCTTACTGAAAAATTGGGATATGCGCCTCGCCCATAAGCGGGCGACTTTTTAGATCGTTTTTGATTGAACAGATTATGATATACTAAATGAGTTTTTAGGACTATTTAAATTTGTCTCCTGTAAAATCTAAAATCTAGAAATAATGATTAAAGGATTTTTGTTCGTCAAAACTTCCTGAATATATGGACAAATTTGTTTGGTGTAAAATTTTTTTGATTTTTTTTGCACAACTTGTGAAAATTGAGCTATAATAAATTTATGGTTCAAACGGGATGTAGCGCAGCTTGGTAGCGCGCCTGCTTTGGGAGCAGGATGTCGCAGGTTCAAATCCTGTCATCCCGATACTTACAGTAAATTACAGGTAGATGTAGACGAGGTACAAACATTTAAAACCTCTTCCTTCAGCCCTGGAATTTAAATAAAACTTTTGTCAAAATCATAAGGGTCTAAAACCCCGCCTTTTAAGGCGAAATATTTTTGAGCGAAGCTCAAATCCCCGTGACAAAAATAACTTCTGTACGGGCGAACGGCCGTTCGCTGACTTCTGACGCGCGTTAAGGGCATCTTGTCCACACTAGCTATGCCTTGCTGAGATGAAATCTACTGTACCTTCTAATTCTCTAAAGGTTAGCTCTAGTTAGGGAATGCTCTTAAAAGTCTTTTAGTAGGGGATAGGAGACAACCCACCCGCGGGCCCCGACCGTGGAGGACCCACCCCTAACCCCTCCTGGGAGGGGAAGACAGGAGAAATGGGAATGAGCGAGGAGGTAGGAGTAAGAATTGTCCCTCAATTTTTCTGTCCGAAGGTTTGCCTTTTGTGCTAACTGTTTGAGGGTTTTAGACTAAAACAAGCACACTTTTGGGGAATGAAATAAAGCTCAAACCTTTACCTGTAAGTGGTTTGATATTCGATCGGTAAGCTCTAGTTATCTAGTGATACTTAGATATTTTCTCTACTATAAAGTGGCTGTTTGCGTAGCATGACCTAGGAAAAGCCAGTGTAAATAATTAAGCATAAATACTTACTTGACGTTTACTCGATCGCGAAAGCTATGATTTTCTCCAGAATTGCTGTCTCCAGCAGTCCTTTTTCTATATGATTTTTGGGGTGGATCATTTACAAAAATACTTTTTTCCTCCATACCTATTCCCTGTTCCCTAAAAGCGATAAATTTTTGGCTTTCTTCAAAACTGAGATGAACCTTTTTATTTATTGTTTGCTTAAGCAAATGAAAAAATTGTGTTATACTCAGCTATAGTTATAGATATATTGCCATAATCATATTGTTATGGTTATTAATTTACTAATGTGGTGAATCAATCATAAATTATCTTTGACTTAAAATAACAATTTTTGTAGATTTATAATAAGCGAAATTAAACCATAAAGTTAAATTATTTTGACGATTAATTAAAATACGGTTTGAGATGAAGTAGTCGCTCTGTTTAATGGTTTATTTTTATCAAAAAATAATGATTTTATTGAATCAGTTAATAACATCTAACAAGATGTTTTTAATGCTGTAAGAAAAATCATAATATTCTAATAATTTATGGTCTAGATATTTTGATAATTGAATTGATAGTTAAATCTTAAAAAGATTAAATCATGTTTATTAGTGGCTGATAAAACAAATTAACATGATTTTTTGATATATCTCTGTAAGTTATTTGATGTTCATAACTTTTATTTTTGCTGCATTATTTTAAATAATTTGGAGAACCTAATGAAATCATTAATTCGCCTAAGTGTAGTGTTAGGAATAGTAACTAGCACTTTGATTGGACCTTCTGTAAAAGATATGTCTGCATTAGCGTTATCAGCAGAAGAAGTCTTGCAGAAGTTAACTCCTGTGCCTGTATTTACAATAACCGATCAAAATGGCTCTCCTCTTGTAGCTTCTATTAAAAGAGAAGGTGATGGAAATTCTTCTGTGGCAGGGGTTTTTATTAGTAAGAGTGATGCAGATGCTTTTGTGGAAAAGTTAAAAGGAGAAAATCCAGATTTGGCGGCTACGGTTAAAGTTGTGCCTGTATCTCTAGGTGAAGTTTATGAAATGAGCCAATCTAGTGAAAAGAATGGGCAAAACTTACAGTTTGCTTATGTTCCAATTAGAAGGCAGGTTGAATCTGCAAAGATTTTACTTGAGCAAAATGGTCAGGATGTTAACCAGTTTAATGGGGTACCTTTATTTTTAGCTAAAGGTGGACCTGATAGTGGATATTTAACTATTCAACGAGGAGAACAGCAAGTTATTCCTATGTTTTTTAATAAGGAAGATTTGCAGGGAATGTTGGAGCGAGCTAAGACTCAACAACCTGATGTTTTTTCTTCTGTGAAAATTGAAGTGGTGAATCTTGAAGGTGTAATTAAGGCCCTGGAGAATGATGACGATCCTTTCTTAGAAAAAATTATTTTTATTCCTCCAAGGGAGTCTTTAGAGTTTGTACAAGAGTTACAAAAATCTGGTAATTAAAGAAGCGGTCAGCAAGATTAGATTATTTTTTTGAACGTGCGATCGGGGGATTTGAACCTTTCCTCAATGGTCTTGTGTTTGGGGTTGTAGGGGATTTGAACCCAGAGCTGCAAAAAGCTGTTGCTGTTAACGTACTTATCAAAATCATAAGGGTCGCGCAACCCCGCCTTTTAAGGCGAAATATTTTTGGAGGTTTTCTCAAATCCCCTACTTCCCCTCCTGGGAGGGGTTAGGGGTGGGTACACTTGCAGACTTGCAGACTTGCAGACTTGCAGACTTCGTTAAGACCCAGGAGATTTGCTGTTTGCAGAGTATTCCTATACGGAAATGCGCTCAAGCTGATACCTAGTTAATAAATTGAGATTTTAAGCGATCGTGATTAATGGACTTTTCTTCGGAGTGTGTAGTTTCAGGTCTAGACCTTTGGCAATGGTATCGCGGTGCGCAGAGTGATGCTTTGAAGGCAGATATATCTGTTACTGAGGTGGATTGGTTGTTGCAAGAGTTTGCTGGACTAGATCGATTAACGCTTCGTTTAGGGTCTTTTAAAGATTGGCCTAATATTTCAATGAAGCTTTCTTTAGTTGAGTTGAATAATCTTTGGTATAGACGTTTAAATGAAAAGGTTCCGCTTCAATATTTAACGGGGGTTACTTATTGGCGGAATTTTTCTTTGGATGTGGGTTCTGGGGTTTTGATACCAAGGCCAGAAACTGAGTGTTTAATCGATCTGGTTGTGGCAGCTACTAATAGTGTTTCGCATCTTCAACAAGGAATTTGGGTGGATATGGGAACTGGCAGTGGAGCGATCGCTTTTGGGTTGGCAGAAGTATTGACAGATGCTTCTATTTATGCTGTGGATTGTAGTCCAGAAGCTTTGGCTATTGCTAGACAGAATGGAACTAAATTGGGTTTAGGGAACAAGATAAATTTTTGTCAAGGTTCTTGGTGGGAACCATTGGGGCCTTTGGGAGGTAAAGTGAGTGGTATGGTGTCTAATCCTCCTTATATTCCTAGCGATATGGTTTCTACTTTGCAACCAGAGGTCAGGAAGCATGAGCCTCATCTTGCTCTTGATGGTGGTGCTGATGGCCTAGATTGTATTAGATATTTGATTGAAACGGCTCCAATATATTTAGTTTCTGGTGGTGTTTGGTTGGTGGAAATGATGAGTGGGCAAGGGGATAAGGTTGCTGAAATGTTGCAAGATAATGGAGCTTATTGTGGGGTTGAGATTTTTCCGGATATTGAGGGGGTCGATCGGTTTGCTATGGCTTATTTGAGGTAGGAAATATTATTTTCTTATTATTTTAATGACGGTGACTGGTTGGAATAATTTAATTTGAGGTTTTTGCCATTTTCTTAAGCTCCCTGAGTTGCAGGTTTTTTCTGCCTGAGATGCTAGAATTACCTAGATTTTTTCAAAAATTAAAAATCAAAAAACAAAATCAAAATTTAGTTTAGTATTTATTGAGATTTTAATTGAGGAGGCCAGAACTGGTAATTTAGTCAGCTTTCGTATTGATATTATACCATCGCTGGCAGCTTGACCTGACAAAGGAGATTTAATTTTTCCAGGGAAGGGTCGCACTCAAGGTAAACCTTTAATTTTAATGAGGGCAACTGATTGAAATAATTTAATTTGAAGTTTAAACCATTTTCTTAAGCTCCCTGAGTTGCAGGTTTTTTCTGCCTGAGATGCTGGAATTACCTAGATTTTTTCAAAAAACTAAAAATCAAAAAACAAAATCAAAAATGAGTTTAGTATTTATTGAGATTCTAATTGAGGAGGCCAGAACTGGTAATTTAGTCACCTTTCCTACTGATATTATACCATTATTATACCATCGCTGGCAGCTTGACCTGACAAAGGAGATTTAATTTTTCCAGGGAAGGGTCGCACTCAAGGTAAACCTTTAATTTTAATGAGGGCAACT
>JAXHSW010000218.1:7703-14695 GCA_034190295.1 Cyanobacteriota bacterium
TTCCTACTGATATTATACCATTATTATACCATCGCTGGCAGCTTGACCTGACAAAGGAGATTTAATTTTTCCAGGGAAGGGTCGCACTCAAGGTAAACCTTTAATTTTAATGAGGGCAACTGATTGAAATAATTTAATTTGAAGTTTAAACCATTTTCTTAAGCTCCCTGAGTTGCAGGTTTTTTCTGCCTGAGATGCTGGAATTACCTAGATTTTTTCAAAAAACTAAAAATCAAAAAACAAAATCAAAAATGAGTTTAGTATTTATTGAGATTCTAATTGAGGAGGCCAGAACTGGTAATTTAGTCACCTTTCCTACTGATATTATACCATTATTATACCATCGCTGGCAGCTTGACCTGACAAAGGAGATTTAATTTTTCCAGGGAAGGGTCGCACTCAAGGTAAACCTTTAATTTTAATGAGGGCAACTAATTGAAATAATTTAATTTGAAGTTTTACCCATTTTCTTAAGCTCCCTGAGTTACAGGTTTTTTCTCCCAGAAATGCTGGAATTACCTATATTTTTTCAAAAAATTAAAAAATGAAAAACAAAATCACAAATAAGTTTAGTATCTATTGAGATTCTCATTGAGGAGGTCAGAACTGGTAATTTAGTCAGCCTATTGATATTGTACCACTACTGGCAGCTCGACCTGACAAAGGATATTTAATTTTTCCAGGGAAGGGTCGCACTCAAGATCGACCTTTTATTTTAATGAGGGCAACTAATTGAAATAATTTAATTTGAAGTTTTACCCATTTTCTTAAGCTCCCTGAGTTACAGGTTTTTTCTCCCAGAAATGCTGGAATTACCTATATTTTTTCAAAAAATTAAAAAATGAAAAACAAAATCACAAATAAGTTTAGTATCTATTGAGATTCTCATTGAGGAGGTCAGAACTGGTAATTTAGTCAGCCTATTGATATTGTACCACTACTGGCAGCTCGACCTGACAAAGGATATTTAATTTTTCCAGGGAAGGGTCGCACTCAAGATCGACCTTTTATTTTAATGAGGGCAACTGATTGAAATAATTTAATTTGAAGTTTTACCCATTTTCTTAAGCTCCCTGAGTTGCAGGTTTTTTCTCCCAGAGATGCTAGAATTAACTATATTTTTTCAAAAAATTAAAAATCAAAAATGAGTTTAGTATCTATTGAGACTCTCATTGAGGGGGCAATCTCTGGTAATCTAGTGAGCTTTCCTACTGATACTGTACCAGCATTAGCGGCTCTTCCTCAAAAAGCAGATTTAATTTTTCAAGCAAAACGTCGTAGTACAGATAAACCTTTGATTTTGATGGGGGCCACTCCGGAATCTTTGTGGCCTTATGTTCGAGGGAGTGATGAAGAGTTGCAGTTATGGCAAGAGGTTGCTCAGAAGTATTGGCCTGGACCTTTAACTTTGGTGCTGCCAGCTTCGGAAATGGTTCCTAGAGAAATGAATCCTTTTGACCCAACTACAATTGGAATCAGGATACCTAATTGCGATATTGCTAGGGAAATTATGGCTCAAACAGGGCCTTTGGCTACTACAAGTGCTAATTTCTCAGGTCAACTTCCTTTGGGTGGAATGGCTGAAATTAATGCTCAATTTCCAGATGTTTTGGTATTGTCCCAGAAACAGGAGATTATGTTGGCTTCTGGAGTTCCTTCTACTGTTGCTAAGTGGAAGGAAATTAGTTGTTGGGAAATCCTGCGTCAGGGAGCGGTCAAGTTAAAATTTTAGAAGTACTGTTATATTTTTGAATATTTTTAGTGGCATGGGATGGAACGATTTTTTCTTCTTGGCATTAGGATTGGGGTTTGGACTAATAGGTAGCAGGTTATGGTTGAGACAAAAAACTGAGAATTTGTCAGTGCCTTCTGTGGAGTCGTCACCTGAAGTATCTCATTTAGAACGACAAGAAAGTCTTTTAGAACAATTGAAGCAGACTGAACTTGCATACCAGATGGCATCGGAAATGAGTAAGTTTAAGGCTGGTTTTTTGGCTCGAACTTCTCATGAGTTGCGATCGCCGATTAATAGTATGATTGGTACGCTGCAGTTAATTACTTGCGATCTAGCTGACAACCCAGAAGAGGAACGTGAGTTTGCGAACCAAGCGTATAATTCTGCGTTAAAAACTTTGGGTCTACTGGATCGGATTATTGATGTGTCTAAAACCGAGCATGGTACTGAAACAGTTAAAATAGAACGGCTTCAGCTTTGTAAAGTGTTGGAGGAGGTGGATGATTTAACGTGTTTACAAGCTGCTAATCGTAGTATTTGTTTGAATATATTACCTCCCGATTCTAATATTTATGTTTTGGCGGATGAGTCTCGTCTGAAGCAGGTTTTGATTAGTTTAGTTGATACTGCGATCGCTGAAATGGATGAAGGGAGTATTAATATTTCTGTTCATCCTGCACAAGAATCTGGTTATGTTCATATCTGGATTGACGATCAACGTCCAGTTAGTGCGTGGAGTGAGTCTTGGGATTTACTGAAGCAGTATGTTGAGGAGAAAACAGAAGAGGTTGTGAGTTGTGATTTTGAGCTTTCTCCTGGTATGAGGTTGTTAATGAATCAAACTTTGTTAGGAATAATGAATGGACGTTTAGAGGTATTGGCGACACCTTCTGATGGTGAGGAGTCTGATTTTAACCGGACTCAATGTTCTATTCCTATGAGTATAGAAAACAATGAGAGTTCGGCGTTGGTGAATTAGTGTATGATATTAATCTTAATTACTTAGGAGTCAGGAGTCAGGAGGGAAGAAAGAAGAAGAAAGAAGAAGAAAGAGGAGAGAAGGAGAAAGTTTTTCGGGGAGCGTAAAGGTCACGGAGTTCTATGGCGCTCTTATCCGGACACGATGTCATACCTCAAATCACAAACGCCGAAAGTTCTTAGCTAAAATTTTGTGTTACTGTTGAGCAAGTAGTAATGCTTTGTTTCTAGTTGTTAATTCTATTTCTCCTTCCATTGTTTGATTGTGCAATATCATTGTTGTGCTTTGGTTGTATTGAAATCCTATGCGTTTGTAGAAATCTTGTTGGTAGGTTGTCATTAGGTAGATTCGTTCTACATGAGACATTCTTGGATGACTTAAGATTGTTTGAACTAATTTGCGTCCTAGTCCTCCACCTTGATAGTTTGGGTGAATTACTATATCCCAAATTGTGCCTCTGTATACGCAGTCTGATGTAGCACGACCAAAACCTATCATTTTTTGACGATCCCATACACTCACGACTGGGTTGCTGTTTGCAATGGCTATTTCTAAATCTTCTATTTTTCTATTTTTTGCCCATATTGCTGCGGAGTCAAATAAAGTCACCAGTTGGGTAATATCTACTGTTGAGTGACTTTCGCAGAATTGTATATGACGATAATCTCTGGTAGTGTTTTTCATGTTTAGTCAGCTCTCTTTAACGAAGTCTGCAAGTCTGCAAGTCTGCAAGTCTGCAAGTGTACCCACCCCTAACACGGGCCTGCCCCCGCCCCTCCGGTGGAGGGGAGCTAGCAGGGGAAGGGGATTTGAGAAAAGCTCCAAAAACCCGATCGCCTTTTAAGGCGGGGTTGCGCTACCCTTATGATTTTGATAAATTTCAATAGGAGTCATTGAGGAAGGCAGCTATGCTGAAGGCAGCTATGCTGAAGGTCTAATTGCTTATGGATAGTCAATGACTAGCCACTTTGTGTTTTATAATCCCAAACAATTTTAAGCACCCTGTTCTGCGTTGATGGTGGGGTATTAAACCCGCATAAAAGATAAATAATTTTTACTTTTGCCTATTTTTGTTTTGATTAAATATATTTTTGGACTAATTTTTATCTCTATCTTAGCGTTTTTCTGCTTAAAGAGAGATAAAACTAATAAATATATTTAGGTTCTTTGAGATTTTTTGAGTGCTGTGCAAACAGCGGTCAGCTATCAGCTATTAAGTCATTATCTTGGAAGAAGGAATTAGTATTCAAGGAGTGAAATATGTTTGCGCAGTATTCCGCAGGAAATGAAATAGTCCTTTCAACTAACCTTGGTCATTGTTTGATTCTTTCTTTCATGCATCTGATAGCTGTTTGCGGAGCATGACAAGGGGAAATGCTAATAGCTGAATGCTTACGATTCTTTTACTTACCTCCAAATTTTGAAAGCTAGTAATAGTTTAGGTTTATTGCTTAACTATTTTGTATAATATCATTTTTTTTTCTAATTATCAATATACTGATAAGATGTTTTTTATTAGAGTTGTTAAGATTTGATGACAATTTTAAGTGGTTATAATTGTAGATAAAATTTGGTTTTTTGTGTGTAATTTTTACTATATATTAATGAATAATAACTATTGATGAGTAGTAATTAATATTTGGTGCTGCGTTATTCAGGTAAAGGGAAAATATTCTCTTTTGAGAAAGTATTTTTGGACTTGATGTTCAGTAAGAAAAATATTTGGTGGTGGTGCATATTAATGGTAAAAAAAGTTTGGGGAGATGGGGGGATGGGGGGCATTGCTGAGGGGCGGGTTAACGCGCGTCAGCAAGTCAGCAAGTGTACCCACCCCTAGCCCTGACCGTGGAGAACCCACCCCTAACCCCTCCCAGGAGGGGAAGTAGGGGATTTGAGCTTCACTCCAAAAATATTGCGCCTTAAAAGGCGGGGTTGCGCGACCCATGTTATTTTGATAAATATAATATCATGTCCGGTTGAATACTTATAATTAAGATAGTAGGGGAGCGGGGGAATAGGGGAGTAGGGTCGTAGGGGAGGCAGGGATTATAGAAATATTTACTGTTGAAGCACTCATGATAAGTTTTTTCATCACGCTATTATCCGGACATGATATAAGTGGTAACTGGGGCATCCTGCCTGTCCCTGCCAGGAACGGGGAAAATATCAGGAACGGGGAAAATATCAGGAACGGGGAAAATATCAGGAACGGGGAAAATATCAGGAACGGGGAAAATATCAGGAACGGGAAAATATCAGGAACGGGGAAAATATCAGGAACGGGGAAATATCAGGAAAGGGGAAAATATCAGGAACGGGCAAGATGCCCATTCCACGTTAATTTTTTTAGTCCTTTAGCAAAATCAAGTTAACAATATGGGAAATATGAACTTTTGTAGTGATAATGTCGCTGAGGTATGCCCAGAAATTATGGCTGCTGTGATAGCTGCTAATGAAGGATCTGCGATGCCTTATGGTGCAGATGAATATACACAACGCTTGGAAGCTAAATTCTCAAAATTATTTGAAGCTCCTGTGACAATTTTTCTTGTTGCTACGGGTTCTGCTGCTAATGCTCTTGCTTTATCAGCGATCGCTCCTCCTTATGGAGCTATTTATTGTCATGCTGAATCTCATGTTAATGTAGATGAATGTGGTGCCCCTGAATTTTATACGGGTGGTGCGAAACTGGTGACGCTTAGTGGTACAGATGCTCAAATTAATCCTTCTTACTTAGCAACAGCATTAGAAAAAGCTGGTATTGGTATAGTGCATCATGTTCAACCAGCAGCAGTTAGTATTACCCAAGCGACAGAAGCGGGAACAGTCTATTTACCGGAAGATATAGCTGAAATAGCAAAATTAACTCACGATCGCAATCTGTATCTACATATGGATGGAGCGCGTTTTGCTAATGCTGTTGCTAGCTTGGGTTGTGCGCCAGCAGATATAACTTGGCGAGCGGGGGTGGATGTATTGTGTTTTGGGGCTACTAAAAATGGAGCGATGGCAGCGGAGGCAGTAGTCTTTTTTAATCAAGAATTGGCAAAAACATTTGGCTACCGTCGCAAACGCAGCGGTCACTTATTCTCAAAAATGCGATTTTTGTCTGCTCAGTTAGAAGCTTATATTACTGATGATGTATGGCTGAAAAATGCTAGCAATGCTAACGAGATGGCTACAAAATTAGCGCAAGGTTTGGTCAATTGTCCTTTGGCCAGGTTATGTCATCCTGTGGAGGCAAATGAAATTTTTGTGGAAATTCCTGAGTCTGTGGTTACTGGTTTGAGAGCGGATGGTTTTCAGTTTTATGTTTGGCAGCAGGCAACTTTCCCGATAATTAGACTTGTAACTACTTTTAATACTAGGGATGAAGATGTAGATGCTTTTTTGGAAAGTGTTCAATCTCATTCTGTGGTTAATGTGATGGAATAGAAAGATCCGTATATTTTCTATATTACTCCCAAATGTACTTCCTGATGCCACTATAACGATCTAGCTTCATCAAAACTTCATAATCCTTCTTGGCATGGCTATAGACTTCAAAGCTTTATCTAGCAATTAATTCCACTGATTGAAACTACTTAAAAACACCATCGGCAAAATTAAAGATTCTGTAAAGTTAAGCATAAAGGGGTTGTTTAAATTTTCGGGGGAAGATAGATTAATATTAATAAGCAATAAAAATAAATTTTCCAAGGAGATTTAATCATGTTGAAAAAGCTTTCCATTAAAAAGGGCAAGATATCAGGGTTAAACGCTGCTTTGAAAACGGCTTTAGCACGCACAGTTACTGGAATAACAGTAATTTTCATGGCTAGCAGCTCCCAACCAACCTTAGCTAGTTTGATTGGTGATACGGTCTTAGGGGAACTTAACTTTGGTGGGGGTGATTAACTGTTGAATGAAAATTGTAGAAAGTAGTTGCTATTTGTAGAAAAGTGTTTTAATATTAAACAGATAACTAAAGAAATGAAATATCTAAAGGTGAATGCGACTTGTTGATAGACATATTATTAACCGAACACATCAGTATTGGCGGGTGTGTGATGAGTTAGCCTTTAAATCAAAAAACTTGTATAACCTGGCTAACTATTATTGTCGTCAGCATTTTTTCTGCACTGGTAAAAGTCTCGATCTAACTAAACTTTATCACGCCACCAAAGATAGCGATGCTTACAGAGCATTACCAACTAAAGTATCAAAACAAATAATCAAATGCTTGGTTGCAACTTGGCGTGGTTATTTTCAGGCTATAAAAGAATGGTTAAAACGTCC
>JAXHSW010000219.1:0-14650 GCA_034190295.1 Cyanobacteriota bacterium
CCATCTCCCCATCTCCCCATCTCATATAATAAGTATTCAACCGGATTCTATATAACAAAAGTATTTATATAGAATCCGATTATACAGTATATATTTATAACTATACTTTCATATTCAATCTCCCCTACTCCCCCAAATATATAATAAGTGTTCAAATAGAATCCGATTATACAGTATATGTTTATAACTATACTTTCATATTCAATCTCCCCTACTCCCCCAAATATATAATAAGTGTTCAACCGGATTTGATATTAAAGGGCTAAAGCCCAACTACAAACAAAAACCTTATTATAAATAATTATCGGTACATAATATCAGAGGCAGAAATGTTGAATTTCGTAGAAGGTTTGCAACAGTTAGAAAAGTTAATAAGTGAGGATAACTTAGGCTCTATTGATGCCGATAAAATTTTTGTTATGGGCGGTCTTAGTTGGCAGATTTATGAAAATTTATTGGAGAATTTGCAAGATAATTCTTCTTGGCGCATTACTTTTTTAGAGGGGTGTTTAGAAATTATGTCGCCGAGTCGTCGCCATGAATTTATTAAGAGTAATATTGGTCGATTATTAGAAGTTTATTTTGAGGAAAGTCGCATCCGTTTTTATGGTTTAGGTTCTACTAATTTTCGGTCTCAGGCAACAGTTAGGGGTATTGAGCCGGATGAATGTTATTGTCTTTTTAGTAATAAAGATATTCCCGATTTAGCTATTGAAGTTGTGATTACCAGTGGTGGTATTAATGCTTTAGAAGTTTATCAAGGTTTAGGAGTTTCTGAAGTGTGGTTTTGGCAAAATAGAAGTTTTTCTATCTATTACTTAAATAAGGGAAAATATGAGCAGGCAATTAGGAGTAATTTATTGCCTTTGTTGGATGTAGAATTGTTAGCAAGTTATGTTGAATATGATGAACCTTTTGATGCTGTTTTAGAGTTTAGGCAACAAATTCGTGAGAGTTTTTCGGTTTAATTATAACTTGAGTAATTTTAATGGTTTGAGGGTATAATACCAACTTTAAAAAAGAATGTTACGAATAATAAGGGCAGTAAGGGCGAATGGCCATTCTTTATAGGGGATGTTTCTTGGACTAAAAATATAAATTCTGACCTAAAAATTAGACTGCTTGAGAAATATTGGGAAATATTAGGAGAAAAAAAATGGTTCGTTCAGTATGTTTCGCATTGTCTATTTTTTTATATTCTTGTTTGCCTTTCTCGGAAACAGTTTCAACTTCTAATGAGTTATCGGAGACAGTTTCAAATTCTCATAAGTCATCTGACTCAGATGTTTTATTTTCAACTGATTTATGGCCAGGGGAAGGTATGCCACGTTTTAAATCAAAAGTTAATCTCCAACCATTGCAGAAACCTAACTCAGACTCTGAACCAGTAACAGGACTGGAAATAAAAAAGGGAACTCTCCTCAATTTTACCGAAACTCGGTACCAAACGATCGCATCAGGCCCTGTCGCGATCGCACAAACCCAGGAATTGAGAGTAACTAACTATGGAAATATTAAATACCTTTCCAGAGATGCTTATTATTCATCGGGAAAACAGACCAACCTCACTCTTCAAAAAGGAGACCAAATTAATGTATTACAATACCGAGCGGAGGGTAATATGTTCTTTGAATACCAAGGTAATATCTATGCAGGTGAGTGTCCAGAATGTTCCGGTGCGTTCTATCAAACGGCCTGGTGGGTCAAGGTCAGTCTATCATCAAAGAGTGGTTGGGTACTAATTAATAGCAACACAGTGGAATTTTTAGAACGTCAATTTTAATTTCATCCCCTATTGAAATAGATATCTCCAGAAAATAAATTAACCTTTTAATTAGAGCAGTTAAGGAAATAAAAATTCACCCTAAAAAATCATTTTTCCTGTCAAATTCTGTGAAAAAATCTTACCTGTTGCCTTTCGGAGCAGATGAGCTGTTGCCTACTCCTGCAAAAAATCTATATCTTTTTTGGAGAGGTCTAATAGATATAGGGTTTTGGTGTGTTAGCGGTAGCGTAACACACCCTACTGGACTGATATCAAATTCTCCCCACCCTCCCCACACTCCCCACACTCCCCACACTTCCCCACACCCAAAGACTACCAAGGACTACCAACCATAGTAAACCCTGCCCAATAATAAGGATGAGATAAATTATCATTCTCTATATTCCCTAACACAGGAGGTAACGACACCACCCCCCTAGCTCCACTTCCCCTTAACTCCCCACCTGCGATCGCAACTTCTCCCCGCAACATCGCCAACTGGGCCTTTCTCAACGCCTCCGCCTTAATTTTTGTATCATTCAAATGAGCATAAAACTCCGTCATCAACCCCAAAGTTCCCTCATCATTCACATACCAAACAGTAGCTAACGCTGACTTCACCCCTGCTGCTACTGCTAACCCCGCAAAACCTAATTCAGCATTTCTATCTCCAAAAGCAGTACGACAAGCTGACAATATTAACAACTCAACAGCAGGTTCATTCCAACCAAGTTCTCTCATTTCATCTAACCTGATTTTTTCAGTACCCCATAATTGAATGAAAGAATTACTAGCTTTTCCTGGGAGAAAATCAGCATGAGTAGCTAAATGAATAATAGGATAAGGATAACTCTCCCTTTGAATAACTAAATTATCAAAAGTAAAATCTTCATTGAGGAACATATCGCCGCGCCATAACTGTTGAGCAATAGTTTCTAATTCTATAGGTACTGCTGGTAAGGAGTTTTGTTCAACAAATTCAGAAGCTCCCATTGCTAATACTTGAGTATCTTGAAGTGGGCGATAATTAGTATCCATTAAACTCACACTCGGAATTAAACTCAGGCTATATTTTTCTATGAGAAATTCTTTTCCATCATGTAATGCAGCCACAGGTAAAGTTCGTAAACCTTCATCCATACTAAATAGTAAAGTCTCAATATTTGCTGCTTTTAATTCTGCTGATATAGGTGCGATTAACCAATCATATAACTTTTGTGCTGGTGAGAGATAGCTATCAGTATTACGGTAATTCGGAGATGTAATTTTAAGTTTTAATTCTAGCACAAGTTCCATAAGTGTTTGACGGTCTACTGTAGCAATAGTTTTAATAATTGGTTGACCAGATTTGGTATATAAAATGATTTGTAATTGTTCTGCATAAGCATTAATATAAACAATGCCTGATTCTTTTCCAGTTTTTTCAGCCATATCAGTTAAGATATCTCGGACGTTTTTTGTCTGGAGTAATTGTTGATTAAAATCTTCTCCAAAGTAATCTGAATATTCTTGGATACGGTTTTCTTCTAACATCATTACTACTTGGTCTGAGCCTGTGGCAACTGTGAGAGGATTGGTATTAACAGTATCAATTATTTTTAATATTTGTTGGGTATCGGTAGTATTGTTGATAGATGATTCTGTTTGTTCTTTGGCAGTTCCAGTATTGGTTGTTTGGTCATTGTTGCTGGGGGTAATAGTGGAAATTAAATTGGAGTCAATCGAGTTTGATAAAGTGTTTATAATTGGGGAATTGATGGTGAGATTGTTATTGTTGGCAGCCCGTTCGAGGAGATTCGTATTGTTATTATTGATGAAATTGTTCTGGATATTAGTACTGTTATTATTTGGGGAATTTTCTTGATTCAATGTTTGATTAATTCTCGGTGTATTATTATTAATATTTACTGAAGTATTATCTGCATTTTGATTAATTACTGCACGCTGAATATTAATAGATTCATTTCCAAAAGTTTGATTGATTTGTCCTAGATTTTGCTGATCTTCTGCTATTTGAATATTATTAGTATCACTCCCCGCAGTTTGAGTTACATTACCAATATTTTGATTGCCACCTGCTATTTGAATATTATTAGTATCATTCCCCGCAGTTTGAGTTACATTACCAATATTTTGATTGCCACCTGCTATTTGAATATTATTAGTATCATTCCCCGCAGTTTGAGTTACATTACCAATATTTTGATTGCCACCTGCTACTTGAATATTATTAGTATCATTCCCCGCAGTTTGAGTAACATTACCAATATTTTGATTGCCACCTGCTACTTGAATATTATTAGTATCATTCCCCGCAGTTTGAGTAACATTACCAATATTTTGATTGCCATTTGCGAGCTGAATATTATTAGTATCATTCCCCGCAGTTTGAGTAACATTACCAATATTTTGATTGCCATTTGCGAGCTGAATATTGTTAGTATCACTCCCCGCAGTTTGAGTAACATTACCAATATTTTGATTGCCATTTGCCACTTGAATATTATTAGTATCACTCCCCGCAGTTTGAGTTACATTACCAATATTTTGATTGCCATTTGCGAGCTGAATATTATTAGTATCATTCCCCGCAGTTTGAGTTACATTACCAATATTTTGATTGCCATTTGCCACTTGAATATTGTTAGTATCATTCCCCGCAGTTTGAGTTACATTACCAATATTTTGATTGCCATTTGCCACTTGAATATTGTTAGTATCATTCCCCGCAGTTTGAGTTACATTACCAATATTTTGATTACCATCTGCTATCTGAATATTATTAGTATCATTCCCCGCAGTTTGAGTAACATTACCAATATTTTGATTGCCATTTGCGAGCTGAATATTATTAGTATCATTCCCCGCAGTTTGAGTAACATCTCCCGTAGTCAGGTTCCCTTCTGCAACTTGAACATTATTAACATTACCCTCTCCCGCATTTTGATTAATATCTCCTATATTCTGGTCCCCTTCAGACTCAATATTAATATTGGCATCTCCCTCTCCTGCATCTTGATTAATATCTCCCGTAGTCACATCTTCCGATGCTCTAATTATTAAATCTCCTACTGTACCATCAGAACTAATTTCCAGATCGTAAGTTGTAATAGAGCCATCTGTTGCTTCCACATTTATTTCACCTGCACTGGTTGTACCAATAGAACTTAAGTCCCCCGTACCAACTTCCTCTCCATTAATAATAATACTGCCACTACTTCCTGCTGGTGCTTCAGTAGTAACATTACCTGTATTCACTGCTGCTGTGCGACTTTGAATGACTAAATCTCCACTTTCTGTTGCTCCAAAAGATGATACATTTGATAAATTCACGCTTTCAGGAGCATTGAGCGTAACATTTCCTCCTATTCCTTGCTCTGAAAAAGAGTCAATATCCCCACCCGTAGAATCAATATTACCTATTTCACTTTCTACTGTAATAGTACCTCCCTGTTCCATTCCTTCAGAGCGAATGCCATTAATAGTTATGCTACCTGGGGATGTGACATTGACATCTCCTGCTATTCCTTCTGTGGAATATGTGTTTAATTCTCCTTGAGCGTTGATGCTGTTTTGACTGCGACTTTCTATGGTAATATCTCCTCCTCTTTGTGTTCCTTGGGAGAGAATATTTTCGATATTAACTGAACCTTCTGCTTTAATATTGACATTTCCTGCTGTACCTCTTTCTGAAAATGTTTCTATTGCTTGGTTTGAATTTACCCCGCCCTGTTCGCTGATAATTTCAATATTTCCGCCCGTAGTTGGTTTTGCTTCGTTGAGGGCGCTAGCTTCTAATTTGCCTACAGTAATATTTTCAAGAGCGTTGATGGTGATATTGCCGGAACCGTCTGGGGAACGGGAGTTTATTGTGCCTGCGGTGGTGTCTATTGTACTGTTGTTGCTGTTGATGGTGATATTTCCTGCTACTCCTTGGGTAGCTTCTCCTTGGGGTATAGGGATGAGGGTAAAGTTATTGAATACTGGTATTTCTTCTCTGACAAACCCCGATGCTAGGTCTATTTGACCTGTTTCTATTGCGTCATCCGCAATAATATCTATTTTTCCTGTGTCGCCAATATCTGCTCCGGAATATATTCTGGCTGTTGTGGTGTTGATATTACCATCTGCTTCTAATGTTATGTTTCCTCCTTTTCCTGGGTTTTCAGTATCGGATGTAGTTGCTGGTTCGGATGCAGAGATAATATTACTATTTTCCGCGATATTGATGTCGCCTCCTGCTTTTAAGAGAATTTGACCGCCGTTTGCATCGGCAAAAGAGTAGATGTCGCTGGTAGTAATATCTCCCTGGGGTGCAGTGATGGTAAGGTTGCCCGCGTTGCCTTCTCCTGAATAGTTGGCTAGAAATTTGCTGTTACTTGTGTCTATGTTTCCGGTTTCTGATGTTATGTTTATTTGACCGCCCTGTTGTTGTCCGTGGGAACTGATAGTATTAGTAGTCACATCTGTTTTGGCACTCAGAGTTACATCTCCTGCGTTACCTTGTTCAGAAAATGACTGAATGGGTTGAGTAGCGTTAATTTCTCCTTGTTCGCTAGTAATAGTAATGTCACCCCCATCAGCAGTTTCTGATGATTCTGAGGCAGAAGATTGAATAATTCCTGTGACGATATTTTCTTTACCAATGATTTCTATTGCGCCTGCGTTTCCTGCATCGGTGCTTCTGGCTGAAATGGTACTATTTTCGGCTGAGAGTTCTCCTGTATTAATAGTAATTTTTCCTCCGTCTCCTACTCCTGTGGTTTCTGTAATAATTTGACCTTTGAGTTGAAAGCTTTCACTGGGGTTAATATTTATGCTGCCTCCGTCTCCACTACCGGAAGTGGCTGCTGATATTGTTGTATTTTCGGCTATGGTGAGGTTTTCTGTTTCGATATTGATAATACCTGCGTTACCTGAGCCTTCGGTTTCTACTGTTATTCTGCCTTCTCCTGAAATATTGATATTTTCTGGAGCGAATATATTGATATTACCTCCGTCTCCTGTTGATGTGGTGCGGGCAGAAATAAAGCCGTTTTCGGTAAAGGTGATGTTGAGGTTGGGGTTGTTTCTGTATGGGTTGAGAGTAAGAGTACCTGCGGGTGACTCTCCTGCTGTTTCGGCAAATATTCCGAGTCGGCCTGAGATGAATAGGTCTGTAGCATCGATCGTAATGTTGCCTCCTGCTTCGGTGTTGCTTGCTCCTTCTGTTGCTGTGGCACTTATTTGAGCATTTTCTCCTATTCTTAGTTTTCTGGTATTTATTTCTATATCTCCAGCTTTTCCTTGATTATTCGTTTCTGTCGTTAAACTTGTTCCTGTTTCTAAAGTAAAATCTTCGGTATCGATATTAATAGCTCCAGCGTTACCTTTATCTGTGGTAGATGCTGATATTGCTACTTTGTCAGATAAGGTGAGGTTTTGAGTTTCTATGTTGATGGTGCCGGCGTTTCCTTTGTCTGAAGTTTCTACAGCGATGAAGCCTTCTCCTGAAATATCTATATTTTCTGGGGCACTGATGTTAATGTTGCCTCCGTTGCCTGTGGAATTTGTGGAGGCTGAGATGAAGCCATCGTTGGTGAAATTGATGTCTAGGTTGCGGTTGGTTTTGTAGGGGTTGAGAGTAAGAGTACCTGCATCTGCTGTAGCTTCAGTTTCGGCGAATATTCCGAGTTGGCCTGAGATGTTTAATTCATTGGTGTTGATGGTGATGTTGCCGCCTGAGTCGGTGCTGGTGGCTCCGAGGTTGACTGTGGCACTTATTTGGGCGTTGTTTCCGATGCTGAGTTGGGGGGTGGCGATCTCTATGTTTCCAGCTTTACCGCTGCTGTTGGTTTCTACTGATAGTTGGCTGTCTGCTCCTAAGTTGAGTGTTTCTTTTGCTCTGACTGTGATGTTGCCTCCTTCTCCTTGGTTTTCGGTGAAGGCTAATATTTGGGTGTTTGGTTGGATGTCGATGTTGTCGCCTTCTAGGTTGATGTTGCCTGCGTTGCCTTCTGCTGTGGTGAAGGCTGTGATATCTATGCCGTCAGAGAGGGTGATGTTGGGGCTGATGATGTCTATTTGGCCAGCGTTGCCTGTGTTGCTGCTGCTGACTGTTATTTGTCCGTTGCCTTGGATGTTGAGGTTTTCTGGGGAAAGTAGGATGATGTTGCCTCCTTTGCCACTGCTTTCGCTGAAGGCTGATATTTGGGCGTTTTGGTTGAGGGTGAGTTGGTTGTCTGTTGTGATGAATATGTTGCCAGCGTCTCCGTTGCCTTTGGTACTGGTAGATATAGAAGCACCGTTAATAATTTCTAGAGAACTGGTGGTAATAGTGATACCTCCCGCATCTCCTTCTGCTCCTTCTTCTACATCGCTAAAAGCTCCAGTAAAAAATTCTAAGCCTCCTCCATCAAGGAAAACAGTATCAGTAGCATTAATTTCCACAGTCCCTGCATTCCCTTTAGCAAAGGTATCGGCAGATATTTCAGCACCGTTAATAACTTCCAAAGAACCGGTAGTAATAGTGACATCCCCCCCATCCCCTTCTGCTCCTCGGTTGACTAAGCTAGTAACTCCAGTAAAAGTATCTAAGCCTCCTCCATCAAGGAAAACAGTATCAGTAGCATTAATCTCCACACTGCCTGCATTCCCCTTAGCAAAGGTTCTGGCAGATATTTCAGCACCGTTAATAACGGACAGAGAACCGGTAGTAATAGTGACACCCCTCGCATCCCCTTCTGCTCCTTCTTGTACTGAGCTAGCAACTCCAGTAAAAGTATCTAAGCCTCCTCCATCAAGGAAAACAGTATCAGTAGCATTAATCTCCACAGTCCCTGCATTCCCTTTAGCAAAGGTACTGGCAGATATAGAAGCACCGTTAATAACTTCCAAAGAACCGGTAGTAATAGTGACACCCCCCCCATCCCCTTCTGCTCCTTCTTGTACTGAGCTAGCAACTCCAGTAAAAGTATCTAAGCCTCCTCCATCAAGGAAAACAGTATCAGTAGCATTAATCTCCACAGTCCCTGCATTCCCTTTAGCAAAGGTACTGGCAGATATAGAAGCACCGTTAATAACTTCCAAAGAACCGGTAGTAATAGTGACACCCCCCCCATCCCCTTCTGCTCCTTCTTGTACTGAGCTAGCAACTCCAGTAAAAGTATCTAAGCCTCCTCCATCAAGGAAAACAGTATCAGTAGCATTAATCTCCACAGTCCCTGCATCCCCTTTAGCAAAGGTATCGGCAGATATATCAGCACCGTTAATAACTTCCAAAGAACCGGTAGTAATAGTGACATCCCCCCCATCCCCTTCTGCTCCTTCTTGTACTGAGCTAGCAACTCCAGTAAAAGTATCTAAGCCTCCTCCATCAAGGAGAACACTCTCAGTAGCATTAATCTCCACAGTCCCTGCATTCCCTTTAGCAAAGGTACTGGCAGAAATTTCAGCACCGTTAATAATTTCCAGAGAACCGGTAGTAATAGTGACATCCCCCCCATCCCCTTCTGCTCCTTCTTGTACTGAGCTAGCAACTCCAGTAAAAGTATCTAAGCCTCCTCCATCAAGGAGAACACTCTCAGTAGCATTAATCTCCACAGTCCCTGCATTCCCTTTACCATAGGTATCGGCAGATATATCAGCACCGTTAATAATTTCCAGAGAACCGGTAGTAATAGTGACACCCCCCGCATTACCTTCTGCTCCTTCGTTAACATCACTATATATAAAACTCCCATCAAGGGTAATAGTATCCCGTGCAGTAATATTGACACTCCCTGCATCCCCCATAGCATAGGTATCGGCAGATATCCAAGCACCATCAATAACAAAAAGGTTGTTGGCACTCAGGTTAATATCCCCACCTGTTTCACCATCAATAGAAATATCTGTAGAAATATTCTCTGTAACTGTCACATCTCCTTCACTATCAAGAGTAAGATCGCCTCCTCCACCAGTTGAAATACCATCTACTTCCTCACTCACACCACCAATATTCACATCTCCCAACACATTAAAAAATATTCCACCACTACCAGAAATTGCTTCTAAAGAATCCACATTCAATTGCAAAGGTGCATCAGTTACACCTATTCCACCACTGCCATTAGTTTGAAATAAAGCACTCCCTGCATTAATAATTGAACTATCAGAAACTCTGGTAATATTTCCCCCATTGGCATTTACTAAAGCTTCTCCTGTTGTGGTTAAAGAAGCTAGATTTATATCTCCTATTTCTCCTGAGTTTCCTAATTCAATATTAATAGTGCCACTGCCTGCATTTAATGTTGTTCCATCTAGTTGATTTATTGATGCTTTCTCTTCTGAATGGTTGGCAATTTTCATCTCTTCGTTATTTCCAAATATGTCAATATTGCTATTACCAATTGATGTCTCAATATCGGCATTTATATTAATATTTTTACCTGCTTTTAATTCGACAATTCCAGCAGTTTCTATTAATTCATTTATTGTTATATCGTTGTTGGCTAAAACTATAAAATTATTTTCTGAATTTTGAATTGATAAGTCTATATTTCCTGAGACAAATACATTTCCTGGTGTGTCGGCAATTGTTGTATTATCTGTGAGGACTAATTCACCATTATTATTAACTACTATAGATGTGGCATTTTGTTCTGCTCCTCCTGTCAATAATTCTGGTAAAGATAGGGGGGTTATATTAGAAATATCTTCTATTTGAGAGTCTAGGTCTAAACTTAATAAATGTCCTGGTTGAGATATTCTCAAGACACTACCACCTTCTACTGCTGCAATAGTAATATTTCCATTTGTGGTGGAGAGTTCCCCTGTATTAATAACAGTGCCGCCTAATAAGGTTAAATTTTCTCCAGAGTTTAAATTTCCTTCATTAACTATAGCGCCTGGGTTTGAGACATCAAATATATAGCCACTGGGGTTTCCAACTAGGTTTGAGTAGTCGTTGGTTCCTATGGCTTTAAACCAGAAGTTATTTTCGTTAAAACCGATACCTGTAGCAGTTGTAACGCTGAATGAAGCTGGTATGTTGAGGCTGGCGTTGGGACCGAACATTATGCCTGCGGGGTTCATCAAGAAGAGGTTGGAGTTACCCCCGGTGACTTGAATTATACCGTTGATAATAGAAGCATTTCCTCCTGTAACTCGTCCTAATATGTTGCGAGTATCTGGGGTTGTGAGGAAATTTGCGGTTTGGCCAGAGTTAACGTTGAATTGGTCAAAACTGTGGAAGAGGTTGACTCCATTATGCGTGCCTCCTTCGATATCGAATTGGTTGCCATTTTGATTAACAGTTGTACCTGTACCGTCGTCGGCCGGAGTTATGGGTTGAGAAGAGGCGGGAGCTGCTGCAAATGATAAGAGGATTAAACCTAGAGGCAGAATGCTGTAGGATTCTAATTTATTTGTTTTCATTCCAAATATACCCAGCTATTAAGTGCTTGATGAATAATTGTTGATTAGCGAAATTATTATCAGTTATGCACCCTGACTCTAAGACTGAATATTTGCCTGCAAAGAAAAAGGCTTTGTTGCATGAATGCTACGACTGCAGCACTCCCCGTCGCAATTTGCCTGCAAAGAGTACAGTTATTTAACTTTATTTCTTTTATTGATGCAATAAATCCGGATAAAAAAGAAAATTCTCCAAGAATAGATTTTATTTTTAATTTTTACCGAATAATTAATAATTAATAATTAAATAATTATGGTTTAAAGGCTCCCTTTATAGCGCTACGCATTAAGGTGTTTGACATTAATAGAAACTGAAACCCTTTTGTATTCCCCTATTGCCTCTCTTGGTCAGCGTTCCGCAAGCGAGCTTGCGTCGTCGCGGGGTCTGACCGCTGTTGCCTGTTGCCTTTCGGAGCTGTTGCCTTGCGCGTAGCGCTATACCAATGGATAACAGATGTCTATTGGACACTTCCTGTAATTTGTACATCAGCCAGCGCACATTGCTATATTTGTACAAAAAAGGCAGGATAAAGGATTTTTTAGGGCGAATTTTTCGTATCCTTAACTTGCTCTAATTAAAAGGTTTATTTATTTTCTACCGGATGTCTAAGGTAAATACTTTTGCACAACGCTCCAACCTGTCAAAGATACTGTTGCGAAACTAAATAACAAAATAATATTAGTCGTGATATGAAGCGATCGCGCCCAAATTTGTTTTGAATTAATCTGAGTCGCACTCCAAGCAGAAACTAAAACCAATGTCACAACAGTTAAACCAGCAGGTAAATGAGCGGAATGACCCAAGTTACCATAATAACCAATAGTCCCCACCAAACCAACTATCAGTAACAAAATTACTAAAAATACCATTATACCACCAATAATATAATGAAAAGCTCGTAACCATTGGGGACGTTTTTGTTTGTTATGGCGGGCAAAAAACATCCAACCGCCTGTTACTGCTAATAATGAATAGGCAAATAGGGAAAGACCCATAGACCAAGCTGCTATTTTCCAAAGCCAGAGAAAAGAAGGTAAATTCATGTATATTGATTGTAATGTTGATAGTCCAGAAAAGAGGGAACAGGGAGGAGCAATTGATAATTTATTGATAATAATTAATTTTATTCTTGATTTTTACCAGATGTCTAATAAATTAGACCATTTATCAAAAACTTTTCTACGCTTTCTTGAGCAGGAGACCCTCCCCTAACCTCTCCCAGGAGGGGAAGTAGGGGAGTAGGGGAGTCGGGGAGAAGTAAACATAATAATAATTAACACTAAAATAGCTAAAATTAGCAAAAAAATATTTAGCTGAATCGCCGAGAAGCCTGCGCGCGAAATTTTAAAGAGGAGTGTGAGATGAATCGGCAGCCAATTGAATGGGATAGCGTGCCCATTCAATTGGTATGCTATCCCAGCAGCAAGCGATCGCCCTGGTTGAAAAACCTGTATGATTATATTGCTATCACCCCGGAAATTTTCCACCATGCGCACTGCCTACCAATATAAATTAAGGCCCAACTAAGACCAAATAGCCACAATAGAAATGTGGTTAGAATTGTTGCGTCGGCAGTACAACTATAGGTTAGGCGAGCGGTTCTCATGGTGGTCAGAAAACCGTTGTCCAGTTAACGCCTGCCCCAAGGTGGATGCCAATTCCCAGACTCAGAGATCATCCAGATTATTACTCTCAAAAAAAAGATTTGGTCAATACCAAAGACAAATTTCGAGATTACAAGCTAATTCATTCTCAGGTGTTACAAGATTGCATAAAACGAGTAAAACTTGCCTTTGACAGATGGTTTAAAGCAGATAAAAGTGGACATAAATCAGGAAAGCCAAGGTTAAATGGAATTGGGCGTTATCGCAGTTTTACTTATCCCCAAATCAAACAAGACTTTATTCAAGAAAACAAGATAAACTTGCCCAAAATAGGCAAGATAAAATTTATTCAACATCGGCCGTTACCAGATGATTTTCAAATAAAAACAGTAACTATTAGTCGTAAAGCAGATGGTTATTATGTAACTTTATCCCTAGAAGACAAATCAGTTATAGCTTTAACAACTGAAGTGGAACCTACATTAAAAAACACTCTGGGAATTGATATGGGGTTGAAGGAATTCTTAGTAACAAGTGAAGGAGAATCTGTCCCCATACCTCAATACTATCGAAAATCTCAGAAACGATTAAAGACTCTACAAAAACGTTTATCTCGAAAGAAAAAAGGAAGTAAAAGGTGGTTAAAAGCTCTTCTAGCTGTTGCTAAACAACATAAAAAAATAGCTGATAAACGTAAAGATTTTCATTTCAAAACAGCCAATGAATTGTTATCACTCATCAGAAGTTATAGCCCATGAAAAGTTAAACATTAAAGGGTTAGCAAAAACTCGTTTGAGTAAATCAATAAACGATGCTGGATGGGGACAATTCCTGACTATTTTGACTGTCAAAGCTGGAAATGCTGGAGGTGAAAACCATAGCAGTGAACCCCAAAAATACCAGCCAAGATTGCTCAAGTTGTGGGAAAAAAGTCCCGAAAGAATTAAACATACGAACTCATTCTTGTCCGCATTGCGGTATTATAATAGACCGCGACTTAAATGCGGCGATAAATATAAAAAATAGGGCGGTAGGGCCCAGACGTCTTTAAAGCACGCGCTTGCCCGACGGGATACCGGGGCTACGAAACGAGAAGCCCACACTAAGCTAGCGCTATAGTGTGGGAGTATGTCACATAACTTCATTTAATGTTGTTTTATTTTTAGACATTTAACTATTGTCCAACAGTTAAGGAAAAAATTATGGGTACTAGAGAAGCATCTTTTTTATTAGGTATATCTCGTCAACGTTTATTAGTTTTACTTGCTCAAGGAAGAGTTAAAGGAGCTCAGAAAAAAGGTAGATTCTGGGAAATTCCAGTATCTTCGAGTGGAATGCCTGTAATAATTCCGGCTCGGCGCGGTCCGAAAGGTATGTGGCGCAAGAAAGAATCTACTACACCAAAAATGATTCATGTCAATCAAAACATAATTAAAAGTAATAAAACTAAGCCTCCAACAGAATTGGAACCTGTAGTGTCACTCAAGCACAGCGGTCATAACTATTATGGTTATGAGTTATATATTTCAGGTCCTTGCCAAATCGTCTATCGACCTTACAAACCAGCCAGTTGTGGCGCTCATCTGTGGATTAATACTTTTGATTCTGTGCAATTTATAGATACTAAATCGAATCCAGCTACCGCAAGGCAACCCAGTAAACAAATTTTCATCTAGTCTGGTTTCAAAGGCAGTCCGCTCATCACCAAAAAATATTTATTCGCTCACCTTCTTGAAAACTAGACAGAGCTAGACATTTGCCATCGGTGAGTGCAAATGATTTCGTGGCTCACCCGTTTCAATGTGTACTTGCTGTGAAAGTTGATGTTCCGCCCTGAACGAAGTC
>JAXHSW010000022.1:0-45460 GCA_034190295.1 Cyanobacteriota bacterium
CCATAACTTGACTTAGTTTGTGGGATTGCGACTGAGTTGGGTAGATTCTAACTTTGATGGCTCTATACAAGGGTTTCAGGTCAACTAAGGTTGACAATAAAATAATTATAGCACAAGACTAACAGAGACACAGGAGGCTTCGCCGTTTATTTGCTGGTCGGGTATTCATCCCTAACCTTTAGAGGATAAGGGAATTCTGCCCGACATCACGTTAGCCATCGACAGAGGTTTTGATTATCATAAAAAAAACTTTTTGTCAATACAAATCTTTAATACTTAAAAGATTTCAGACCGCTCTAACAAAAATTTGTCTAATCGTCAATTGTCAGCTATCATTTTTACTAGGGAAGCAGCCAATTTCAAAAAAATTAGGCACTGATGGATCGAGTAGATATAAGTAATAAATGCACTATAGGAACATCAGATACTCAAGGTTCAGCTTCAGACGAACCTGATAGCTTAATAATTGTGCAGCTTAATCATAACCTGCAATCTAGTGGTCTCACCAACTATCAGGGGGGTGACACTAGCTGAACAGACCCGCAGCCACACAAGGGTCTCTAGACTGCAAGGATGCCAGCAAATAACTCCTGTAATTCGATCTATACAACAAATAGTAATTAGTCATGGAGTAAAGTTCTATTATCTAGAACTGATGAACTTATTCAAACTAACGGTCTATCAAAACAATTCTGTCCATAGCTTTTTTCTAATTCCCCATTTTTAATGGGTAGTTAGTGGAGTTAACGAAGTCTGCAAGTCAGAATCCAGAACTCAGAAGTCAGAATCCAGAAGTTATTTTTGTAACGGGGATTTGAGCAACTCTCCAAAAATATTTCGCCTTAAAAGGCGGGGTTGCGCGACCCAATCCTGTTTGATAAAACCCGTCAATAATATTTTGATTTTGACAGACCACTAGGACATCCCAGATGAAGGCTGCGCCGACAAACTTTGTTTAGCATTAACAAAAAATAATTTCTGTTGAAAGTTTAACCAAATATAGAATCCTTTAAACTTAATTTTTGACAATTAAGAGGAAATCAAGCAAATCAACAAAAATCTAGATAAATTAACAGATTTATTTTATGAATGTCAGCGAGCTTTTAAGTGCCAATGAACTATTAATTAGACACTCAAAGGGAGAAAGAGATTTTCAAGGAGCTAACCTAGTTGCAGTGAATTTAGGTGCAGCTAACCTGAATCGAAGTAATTTAAGTAATGCTAGTTTCAAAGATTCTTACCTAGCTAAAATTAAACTAATTGGAGCTAATCTAGTTGGTGCGGATTTTAGTAATGCTAATCTCTCTGAAGCTAAATTAATTGAAGCTAATTTGAGCGCTACGAGCTTTACTAAAACCACTCTTATTGAAGCCGACCTAAGTGGAGTAATTCTGAGTGGAGCTATTTTTTCAGAAGCAGATTTAACAGAAGCTATTCTGATTAGCACCAGTATGGTCGGAACTTGTTTGCTCAATGGCTCAAAACTGACTCAAGCCAATCTAACAGGAGCAACCCTCAGTCGTGCTATTCTCAGTGGCGCAGACTTAACTAAGGCCACTTTGAATCGGGCAATTATGAGTGAGGTGGATCTAAGTGGCACTTTATTAGATCGAGCAAGTCTCATTCGAGCTTATCTACAACGTGGAAATCTCAGTGGTGCAAAATTAATTAAGGCAGATTTAACAGAAGCAACTTTGGCAGAGGCCAACCTTTGTGCTGCTGACTTAACTGAGGCAGATTTACAAGGGGCCAACCTGAGCAATGCTAATCTAAGTGGAGCAAATTTGACTGGAGTTAATCTACAAGGAGCAAATCTTAGCAATACTAATCTCAATGGTGTTAGTCTTGAACAAGCAGACCTGCGAGCTGTTGACTTGAGCAAAGCTAACTTAAGAGGTGCTAACTTGAAAGCTGCCAATCTCTCCGGAGCAAATTTATTGGAAGCTGATTTGCGAGGTGCTAATTTACAGAAAGCTAATCTTTATGGTGCTGGTTTATTGTTAGTATCTCTTAAAGGTGCTGACTTAAAAGAAGCTTGCCTGTGTTGTGCTAACTTGATTGGGTCTAGTTTAAATCTTTCTGCTCTTCAGGACGTTTGCTTAAAAGAAACAATTATGCCCAATGGTTCAACTCACGGATAGAGTTAAAATAGATTTAGATTTATTAGATTTAGATTTATGGAGCAAGTCTAGCTAAAGAGCTAAATTCTCCAGAATTTGTTACATTAATTACTCATAATTCAAAAATCCAAAAGTTTTATGATAAACTAATAAATTGGAGACCTTAACCGGGTGGAGGTATAACCGCGTAGAATGAAACAATTGGGAACCCATCTAGTCGTTGATGCCTGGCAGTCCCCTGCAGAACTGCTCAACGATCCTGAACGTATCCGTCGCTCTTTAATTGATGCAATTACAGCAGGAGGAGCAACCCTTATAGATTTATGTGTTCATCAGTTTAGTCCTCACGGAGTGACTGCGACGGCAACATTAGCAGAGTCTCATATTGCCATCCATACATGGCCTGAGTTAGGTTACTTTGCTGCTGACTTATTTTTTTGTGGTCATGGAGATCCGCATAAAGCTATAGAGATTCTAGAAACCGCTCTCCAAGCTAAAAAAATAAAATTGACTGAGATAAAGCGCGGTTTTGACCCTGAGATGGGAGTCCAAGATACTTCTACAACAGATCGTAATGTTAACACTTTGACGGAAAAACAGGGTTTAAAGCCTTGCCGTTCCAGGGCGAGTTTGTGTTAAAATAGGGGCTAGTAACTGTTGCCTATAATCTGGTATTATCTATGATAATCTCCAGTTATCTGTTTTATGCTACTTGGATTCACGCGCTGAACTGCACCCAAATAAGCAGCAAAAAACATTACTGGCAAAACACGCGCTTTGTAGCTCGTTATGCTTATAATTGGGGTTTGTGGCTGACTAGAAACATTCTCAATTCCCTATACCAATAATCCTGATAGTAAGCTGAAATTTCCTACTGCTATTGACTTACATAAACTCTTAGTAGCAATGGTTAAATCTAATAACTCTTGGTACTACGAGGTTTCTAAAACCGCACCTCAATATGTTTTGAGGTATCTTTCAGTTGCTTGGAAACGTTGCTTTACTAAAGTGTCTGGTCAACCTAAATTCAAGAAAAAAGGTAGGGATAATAGTTTTCCTGCGGAATGCTACGCAAACACTCTAAATGGCTCAATATTAGTAGGTTTTAATCAAATTAAATTACCGATAATTGGATGGATTAAAACTTATGAAATCTTGCCAGATCATGTCACTCCTAAGTCTGTAACTATTAGTCGGGTATCAGATAGATGGTTTATTAGTTTCGTTTAGAGAGAAAAAACCTCAAGTTACTGAGAAATCAGTAGATGTAGTTGGTGTTGATTTGGGAGTAAAATCTCTAGCTACGTTATCCACTGGTGAAGTATTTGTTTGCGTTTGCGTAGCATCCCGTAGGGAAGTATCTCCGTTGGAAAGGAAAGGGGAAGGCACAGTCAAAACAGCTAGAGAAACTAACAAAGTACCAACAATTTAATCAAACTGTATTTCTGGTACAAAAGTATGGTCGGACATCCGAGGACTTAGGCTAACCACCTGAACGACTGAGGACAGTGTCGCATAAAGCTAACTACTGCGCGAGTAAAGTATAGTTAAGCAGTCTGAACTATCCAGTAATCCCTGGCGAGTTTGGGAGAATCTACTCACTTCAGGGACTGGAGTATGTCAAACAAACGAATTTAGCAACAGGACCAACAATCTAAATTAATTGTAAATGATGAGGATTGGTTATTGCGGTCGCGAAGTGGAACATTATCGCTGGTTTAAAATTGGACGCACAACCCAATAACCAGCACCAAATGCAGCAATTACAATCAAACAAATAGCAACTACTAACCAAATTCCATTCAGGTCAGATACTTGTGTGGAATTAGAAGTTTTGCTGTAGCGACTTCTATCTGGTTCTTCTGTAAATAGATACTCTGGAGAATCTGGATCGTCTATTTTTTTAGACTCACTAAATGGTAGAGAAGGTGAGACAGATGGTGTTTCAGGAGCATCTACCTCAAAATCAGAATTATCAGAATTAAAAGAGTTATCTCTAAAAGTATCTATCCTAAGCTCAGTTCTGGGAAAAGAAGACACTTGAGGTTGAGTTACTTGAGTTACTAGCAGGGAAGAATTCAGAGTTTCTTGTAACCGTGTCGCAGACTGAATAACTTTTTCAAATTCTCTTCTGAGTTTTTGATTTTGCTCGATTAGCTGCTCATTATGAACTTTGAGTGATTCTAGCTTGATTTGAGTTGCTTGTAGTTCAGCAGTAGCTTCTCTATATACAGAAATAGGTACAGATGGAGAGTAGTTATTTTCGGAATTATGTCCCATCTGACTAGATGCGCTAATATTTTGCATTATGTTACCATTATGATATTTTTAAATAATTATGGCGGATAATTAGTGAAATTAGAGCAATAAAACAGAAATTAGTCAAGTTACTATTAAAGAAAAATATTTAGTTATACAAACTAGAATATCCAAATTATTGATGATTTAATTAATATCTATGAATTATTCTGAAACTAACCACGAACTTTCTCAAGAGTTTAGTATACAAGAACCATTATATGGAGAACGAAATATATCAGAAGGAGAGTTAATTACTTTTCCTAATCCTCGTGTTGGACGACGTTATGAGATTAATATTACTTTACCAGAATTTACTTGTAAATGCCCTTTTTCTGGTTATCCAGATTTTGCCACAATTGACCTCAAATATGTTCCAAATGAACGAGTGGTAGAATTGAAAGCACTGAAATTGTATATTAATAGTTATCGCGATCGCTATATTTCCCATGAGGAATCAGTGAATCAAATTTTAGATGATTTTGTAGCAGCTTGTGACCCTTTAGAAGTAAAGATTAAAACTAATTTTTCTCCACGAGGAAATGTTCATACTACTATTGAAGTTGAACATTATAAATAAAATTGTAAGCAGTCAGCATTCAGCATTCAGCTATCAGCTTTATTACCTTTAAAGGTTTAAATCCACTTCAAGATGTAGCAAACATTTATCAAATTGACATTATACCATGTCCGGATAATTAGCGGTCAAAAAAACTTTCTCTTTCTTCTTCTTTCTTCCCCTCCTGGGAGGGATTAGGGGTGGGTAGACTCCTGACTCCTTCATCGTTTATTTATAACTGTTCAACCGGACATGATATTAGTTCATATCTTGAGGGTCAATTTCAGCCTGAACAACTGAGCTATCAATTAGTTCATCTGATGAAGTTCGATTAACTTTTTCTTCTTCTTCATCTTCTAAAAACGCATTAACAATTTGTTCATTCTCTAACCCTTCCAATTGAGTAATCTTAATTTGATCTAGACGTGGACCTTCAGCAGAAATAACAGTAAATTCAAGATTGTCATACAATAACTTTTCTCCGACAGTAGGTATTTTTTGTAACTGATAAATCAAAAACCCTCCCAAAGTTTGATAATCCTCAGTGAGAGGTAAATCAAAATTCAATAGTTCATTAACTTCTTCTACACTTAACTGTGCCTGCACAATGAAAGTTCGGTCGTCCAACATTTGCAGAGTAAATTCTTCAGTACCAGTTACTTCATAACTGTTACCACCGATAATTTCAGTAATCAAATCCTCTCGTGTAATTAATCCAGCAGTGCCACCAAATTCATCTACTACTATGACCATTTCTGGGTGCTGACGACTATTTGGAATTTGACGCATTCTTTGCATCAATGATAATAACTCGCTCAAATACATTTGTTCAGATACAAACCTTACAGGGCGAATCCAAGATATAATTAAAGTTTGTGGGGATAATAAACCTTTTGCTAAAGGTTGGGCCAATTCTTTGAAGTCTATAATACCCTGAATGTCATCTATGGACTCACCAATGACAGGATAACGAGAATGACCAGATATCTTAATTTCGTCTAACAAATTTTTAAAAGTAGCCGTACTAGAAATAGCATCTATATTAGTGCGTTGAACCATGACTTCTAAAGCTGATACTTCCCCAAAATCAAAGACATTACTAAGTAACTGTCGTTCTTCTGCTTCTAAACCAGTTGATTCAGTAGAAGTAGAGATAATTAATTGTAATTCTTCAGGGGTAACTGGTGTTTTCCAGACACTGCCAGTGTATTTAATTCCTATTAGTCGTAATAACCAACGAGTAGATTGATTTAAGACCCAAATAAATGGATTAAAGAAGCGAGAGATAGCTAGACTCAAAGGACCAAATAATCTCGATAATTTTTCTGAATATAATAATGCTACTGACTTTGGGCATAATTCTCCTAGTACAATTTGCAGGTAAGCCAAAATAAAAAAGGTGACAATTGGGATAGCTAGGGAGTGAGCGATCGCTTGACTAATATAAATAGGTAGGGGTAGTTTAATTATTGCAGTTCTAACAATTACTGCCATAGTTCCTTCAGCAATCCAACCCAGAGCTAAACTAGACAAGGTAATACCTAACTGAGTGGTTGAGAGTAGTCTGTCTATATTTTTTTGAAGTTGTTGAACAATTTTTGCTTGAACATCACCTGCATCGACTAATTGATTAATGCGGGATCTACGCACAGAAACTATAGAAAATTCTGCCACCACAAAAAAGGCATTGATAGTAATTAGCAGAAAGACTGACAAAAGTCGCGACATTATCTCTGTCGATGTCAGGATTTCTAAGCTTGGCATCTCTCCCAAACTTATTGCCATTGATTCTGCCTCAGACCTCTGAACATTTTCATGTTTAATACTTAACAATTTATACCATTAAATCGTGAAGTTCTCTCCCGTTAAATGGCTCGATTATAACGGGAAGCTTCTAGAACAAAGATAATTAATTGAATCTTCCTTTGCTGAAGTTTCTTGTCTCACAGGCTGACCACCGTCTAAGCCTCCACAAGCAGTCAAGATGATACCCACCTCGCATCATGCTTTATTTAATATGTTGATTGCTGCATTCTCATCTCTATCTAAATCTAAAATCGTTTTACACTTAGGACAATTCGGGAGTTCTAACTGACAAAACTAATGGTACTTTTTGACCACAATTACTACAATAAGTGTGATGTATGATTCGGGTTAACTTTAATCATAAGAACACCGCGTTTTACCGCCACTGCATTCAGTTTTTCAATAAAAGCTCCCCAGACTACATCATAGATTGATTTTGATAGTTTAGTATTTTTAGCTAGACCTTTAATATTAATGTCTTCTACAGCAATTAAATCAGAGTCTTTAACTAAATTATGAGCAGTAATGTAAGTAAAAATCTTCTCTTTGTCTAACAAGAAATATGTATTCAATGAATAATTAATAATGAAATAAGTCAACTAATTATTCACTATTAATTGTTAATTATTAGACGTTTATTTAGTTAAATTAAATCCAGATCATTATTAATTGTTAATTATTAATTGTTAATTATCAACGTGCTTTTTTCCAGTTATGAGACCCAATTTCTTTTCTAGCTGCTAAAATTTAGTTTGAATAAAAAGTTACTGTCAAAGTCTCCAGACCCAATCTTAGAAGTAATTATTCATTAATCTATTTTGATTTTAGACATCTTTAAATCTAACTTTTGATCGGGATAATCTGTCAGTTCCAAGGAAAGTTCTTTGGCATTATCTAATAATGCCACTGGAATCGTAATAATACCATAATATCTTCTACCATTTGGTGGTAATTCTCCTGGTAAATCTTCTGTACTTGCGCTGAGAGACCTTCCCTCGTCATCTGTAACATTCAAAAAACTGTACAGAAATCTTACAGATCGGTCTCCTTCATTTTTTAAATTGACATCTAAAACTAGAGAATTACCCCATCGACGAACATCATTAACTTCTAGGGCTACTCCAGCATCACTACTCACAATTGGAAAACTTTGCTGAGATTGATTTTCTTGAGAAGACTTTGCTTTTGCTTGTTTGTTCTGGGAGTCTTTTTTCGTAGTTTTATCCTCAATTACTCCACCATTTCTGATAATATTTTTAACGCGGGCAATAACTTTTTCCTCTTCTAAAAAGACCAATCCTTCTTGGCGATTTGAATTGTTTCTAGCACCTGCCAAATTATTAGTGGGACGAGTATCTGGTTGAGTAATTCCTTTTAAAGCTTCCCTTCCTAGTTTAAACCCCCAAGAGGCACTACCCAAACCTGCACCAAACATTAGGGTTAGTAAGCTTAGAGTTAGCACAATACTAGAATTCATAGTTTTTTTATTTTTTAGGCATAATATTGTTTTCTGTTATGATATACTATATCTTAGTATAGATTTAGAGATATTTATGTCCAAAAAATTAACTTAAGTCAGGAAACTATGCTATGATAGGTTAGGCTATCTGAGAAAACTTCAAGCTAGCTTGATATAACTACTATATCAAGGTAAACTTATAATTAGGCGCCTTTGGCCGATTGGGGAGGCAGCGAGCTCATAATTCGCTTTAAGGCTGGTTCGATTCCAGCAGGGCGCATACCACTCTATCAAATTAATTCCTCAAAATATACTAAAATCTTTGCTGGTTAAAGGTTTTAGCATTTTATATGTTAAAGTGAATTTTCTGTTTTTTGCCAAGCTAGTGTCGCTACGCGGAAGTCAATCATTTTTGATTGGTAAGGCTTTTAGGATTTTGTAACTGGTTAGTTATTTCTGCCATCCTGCACTAGATTTAGGGGTAGGAGTCAGGAGTCAGGAGAAATGGGAATTACAGAGGATGTAGTTGGAAGAATTGTCCCTTAATTTTTCTGCCCAACTCTTGCACAAAATCCTCATAAGCATGAGCTTTCTTGACCGAAAAGCTGGCACTTTTTTCAACCTAAGAAGGCTGAAACTTTTATATGTCAATGTTTTGATAGTTAATCAGCAAGTCCTAAGTACACTACAAAATTCTTTTGCTTTAGAGAGTAGGGAGCAGGGAGTGGGGAGCAGACAGTAGGAGAATGCTTTAGCCACTGTAGTCTATCTATTTGAAAACCGCTATAAAACTCAGACAACGGCAAATTTTTCCAACTTCGGTTCTTCCTTCTTTACTTCTGCTATACAAATATGAGTATTATTTATAATCGCTATAATTATGACTTATTAAAACTTGTCCATGTCTTGAAGAAATAGCCACAAATACTAAAATAATTAAAATTTATCAATACTTAAATTAAGTATTAGTTATTTAAAATCAAATTAGCAAAATTAGTTCAACATCCCTTTTTAGGGTGCAATTTAGGGCAAAAAAAGATGCGATCGCGCCTCTATTTCCTACTCCTCTATAAAAAGCTGAAATTATTGATAGATAAACAATACAGCCTTGATTGCTCAAAAGTAAAATTTAGTGTATTTTGGAATTAAGAATTTGGCTCTGCCTAGAAGCTTCATAAAATGAATTGATAGCAATTATGATACCATTTCTCAAAAACTTTTCTACACTTTCTTACAGCGGTTTTCATTTAAGTAGACTACAAAATTCTTTTTGCTTAGGGAGTAGGGAGTAGGGAGTAGGCAGTAGGGAATAGAAAAATGCTTTGGCCACTGTACTCTATCTATTTGAAAACCGCTATAAGTAGGGTTTGCTGAAAAAGCATGAGTGGTAGGGGTAGGAGTCAGAATTTCCGTTTGTCACCGCGAAGCAAACAGCAATTCTGCAATATAGAGGGGGTAGTCAGAAAAATTGTCCCTTGATTTTTCTGCCATAATCGTCCCAAAATACTAGCTTTATGCAGCTTTTTGATGGAAAAAGCTGACACTTTTTGAGACCAAAAAATTCTACAACCAATATCAGTCAATGCTTTGAGATTTAATCAGCAAGCCCTAAGTAGGGGAGTAAGGAAGTGGGTAGAGACGTTGCATGCAACATCCCTACAGGGAGAAACAGACATCAGAATAATTAACGTTAATACCAAATTCAAATGAAGCTGCATAGAATAATCAGGACTTACGCATAACCACCATATTTAGTAGGGGCAAATGGCATTTGCCCTCTACAGGTAGCGTATTGTCTAAGAGTTTGCGTAAGTCCTGATAATATTTCAGGCAGAATTGACCGCAGATAGGCGTAGATAGAGATAGATCGATTGAATGAATTTCATCATTCTATGCAACCTCATTTAAGGAAGTCAGAAGTCAGAAGTTAGTAGGGGCGTTAACGTTTGCGGTAGCATTCCGATAGGAAAGTTATGCGCAAGCTTTCGGCCGTTTGCTTCGCATAACTATCGAATGGCGCCCGTACAGAAGTTAACCCACCCCTAACCCCTCCCAGGAGGGGAAGTAGGGGATTTAAACCCCGCTCCAAAAATATTGCGCCTTAAAAGGCGGGGTTGCGCGACATGTTATTTTGATAAAACTGGCATAACTGGCTAATAATTAGGCAGGACTTACGCAAATTCACCTTTTATAGCGGTTTTCACAAAGGTAGACTACAAAACTTCTGCCTTCTGCCTTCTGCCTTCTGCCTTCGCACACTTCCCACACTTCCCATACTTCCCACACTCCCCACCCTCCCCACACTTTGCTTTTTTCAGCAAAACCTAAGTAGGGTAGACATCCTGCCAAGGAGTGAAAATACCAGGAACGGGCAAATATCAGGAACGGGCAAGATGTCCATTCCACTTCCACTCCCACAAAACTATTAAAATCATCACTTATGTTTATTGATCGTACTAATATTTCATACTATCAATAGTCTTGATAGTCTTTTCGTATTCTTGTCGCTTTCCTTGTTGTTGATAAATTTCTGCTGCTTTGTGTAAATCATCAACAGCCGCTTGAAAGTTTCCTAATTTCATATATCCTTCACTACGAAAAGAATAAGCGTGACCAAGATTAGGATTAATATCTAAAGCACTGGTTTGGTCTTTAACCGCTTGAGCATAGTCTTCTAACTTCATATAAATTAGCCCTCTGTTAATATAAGCGTCAATTTTTCTCGGATACAATTTTAATACTTCGTTATAGTCTAGAATGGCTTGCTGTAAATCTCCCATTTCGCAGTGAATTAAGCCCAAATTATAGTAAGCTAAACCATAGTTGGGGTTGATTTTTAGCGCTGTTTGACAATCAGCGATCGCCTCAGAAAAGCTTCCTAGTTTCAAACGAGCTAAACCTCGATTATTATAGGCAGGAACATAGTTGGGGTGAATGCGTAGAGTCTCGCCAAAGTCATCAATAGCTCCCTGAAAATCTCCTGTTTTAAAGCGAGCATTTCCGAGATTATTATGTGCTTCGGCATAGTTAGGATTAATTTTTATAGCTGTTTCAAAGTCTTTCATTGCTCCTTCTATATCTCCTAATCTAAACTTGGTAAAACCTCGGTTATTATGACCTTCGGCATAGTTAGGATTAATTTTTATAGCTGTTTCAAACTCTTTCATTGCCCCTTTTATATTCCCCATTCTCAGACGTACAATACCAAGGTCGTTATAAGCTTGATGATATTGGGAGTTGAGATGTATGGCAGTCTGAAAGTCAGCGACCGCTCCGGGAAATTTTCCCAGACTTCGCTTAGTGTTACCTCGATGATAAAAAGCTTCTGCATTTTTGGGTTCAAGTTGCACTGCCAGGTTTAAGTCTTCTAGAGCGCCGCGATGTTCTCCAAGATGAAAACGAACTATTCCTCGTTTGATATAAGCATCCACATAGTTAGGATTAATTTGTATAACCTGGTTAAAATCTTCTAGGGAGCCATTGTTATCTCCTATCAAACGACGGACTACAGCTCGGTTGTAAATGGGTTCAGGATGTTTAGGGTTAAGTTTAATTGCTTGGTTGAAGTCGGCGATCGCTCCTTTTATATCTTTAATGTCACACTTAACATTACCTCGTTGGGTATAAGCATCTACCACTTGAGGATTGAGTTTTAATAATGTGGTAAAATCATTAATTGCGCCTTGTTTATCTCCCTGGAAACGCCGGGCAATACCTCGATTATAGTAAGCTTCTATTTTTGTGGGATTAAATTTTATTGCTCGATCGTAATCTGCGATGGCTCCTTGTTGGTCTCCTGCTTTAAAACGAACTATTCCTAAGTTATGGTAAATTTGAGAGTCTTGAGGATTAATTTTCAGAGCTTGAGAAAAAAGCTCTATGGCTTGGTTTAATTTGCCTAATTCTGTATAAGCTGCTCCTAAGTTATGATAACTTTGGGGGTCTTTTGGTTCAAGTTTTAATGCTTTGTAAAAATTTTCTATTGCTGCTTTTAAGTTTCCTAATTGAGCAATTGCAATACCTTTGTTATTGTAAAATTGATGATTATTTTTATCTAGTTTTATGGCTCGATTATAGTTTTCTAGAGCGCCAGTATTATCTCTTTTTTGTAGTTTAATTAATCCTTGTTTATGGAGTTCATCTGCTCCTTTTTGGCGACATTTTTTTGCTGTTTCTTTCATTCCTGCTATTTGATATTGAGTAATAGCTTTTTCCCATTGTTTTTTCTTTTCAAATTCTATGGCTCTACACAATGCTGCTTTCTCAGGTATTTTGGCTAAGTCATATTCATAAGCAGCTTTAAGCCATTGTTTTTTTTCTTCAAATTCAATAGCTTGGTATTCTGCTTTTTTTTCGGGAATATTCATTTGACAGCGTTTAGAATTAGTATAATTTTCGATTTCTTCCCATTTCTTTGCTGCTGCTAACCATTTTAAGTTCACTTCCAAGTTGTAAGCTTCACACATTTTTTGCTTCTGGTTTTCTCCAATTTTTGCCCAACATTTTGCTGCTTCTTGCCATTTTTTTAATTTCTCAAATAGTAGTGCTGCTTCTTGCCATTCTTTTAGCTCAAAAAAAATTTTTGCTGCTTCTTCATAAGCTTGTTTTTGAATTAATAATTTGGCTTGAGCTTGTTTTTCTAAAATTAGATCGCCGGATTTAGTAAAGCATTCTTTTGCTTGTTGATAGAATCCTGCTTTTAAATAATATTCCCCTTGTTTACGCCATGTTTCTGAACTAGGATTTACGCGATCGCTTCTTATTAATTCGGGAATTATTGACTGAAATAAACCTTGAAATTCTGGTTCTTGCCAGAGGGGACTAAGCTGTGATTCCCAAATATTTAATATTCTACTAGCACGGGTAATTGCTACATAAAGCAAGTTTAATTCTAGTTGAAATGCTGGTTTTTCTTTTTCTTTTAGTAAGCCTCCTCGTATGACTTTAGCCCAAAGTTTTTTTGCAGGCTGAAAAAATTCTACGAGAAAAACTGTATCAAATTCTAATCCTTTTATTTCTTCAATTGTAAAAACAAATGTAGAATTTAGTTCGGCTCTAATTTTTTCTTTCTCTGATTCTTGTCTGACTAAAATAGCATCACCAGGATATAAAGATGTTTCTTTTAATGCTTTGATTAATGTTTGATAATCTGCTGAAATCTTCCTAGCTAATTGACCATTACTACTATTTGTAATAGAAGAATTTCCTGTAGGTTCTCCTAAATATCGAGAACGTATTTTTAGTAGTTTATTGGCTAAATTCACTAAACTTCCTACACTACGAAAATTAAACTTTAAGGTTTGTCTATCTACTTTTCTGTGAGGATAAAATTTATCTTTTAGTTTTTCCCATTGAAAACCACTAGGACTAATCATCTGATAAGAGTCTCCAGCAAAAAATAAATTTCCATTGGGATTAACTAACTTAAATAATAACTCTAATTGTATTTCTGTAAAATCTTGCACTTCATCACAAACAATCAAATCGTATTTTTCACTATAATTATTTTCAATCAATTTCAACACTTGTCTGACTAAATCTATTTCATCATATAAATTTTCTTTTTGCAGCTTTTTTTGATACCATCTTGCAATTTTATATATTTCTATGCGATGTCTTTCCTCCAGACAACTCATACTGTTTTTACTAACTTCTTCGTAAGCTTTTTCAGATAAAATATCTTCTGTTATAGATAGTTGTTTTCCTTTAATAGCACTTCTAATCTCTTCCCACACTAAAGACGTTGGATATTGTTTTTTTCGAGGATGCGCCTTATACATCTCCGAGAAAACTTGATAGTTTACTTCATTTTGATGATGATATTCTTGATGATGACTACTCAGAACTTCCAAACATAGTTGATGGAGATTTTTAAATTCAAAAATAGTTTGATTTATTTGAGGATTTTCGATTTTTTCTAATTCACTATCTGCAACTATTTTATAAAATTGTTCTTCTGCATTATTAACCAGCAAATAATTATAAGCAATATATAAACGTTTCCCTGAACTTTTATACTGCCTTTTTTGCAGCATTCTATATAATGCAACCGTAGTTTTACCCGTACCAGCACTACCATTTAATAAAAGATTTCCTGAAAGTCTAGCAAGTTCATATTCTTCTGCTGTCAACTTTAAAGGTAAATCCGTATTTTGCTCAATAATTGCCTTTTGCCATTCCATTTCTGACTCCAATACTCGCCACTGAATATTTCCTAACAATTCATCATCCGTCAAATCTGAATTGAGTTCTAACTCTAGAGCTTCTACCATGTTAATCTTTGTTCTTTCTACTGCTGAATATTGATTATTTTCATCTGCGTAATTATCTAAATTTTCAAAGTCGCTAGTTTCTAAAACCACTTCCACTTCTTCTGTTTCTAACCATTCCGAATCAGGACTTTTATTCCTCGCTTTAGCGCGTCGTGATACATCATCATGGTCAACACAAATATCTTGAATTGCCAGATAAACTTGCGTATTTCCTGTTTCTGGTTGCGATGACTTATTGTAGGTAAAAATTAAGCGACTAGCACTGTTAATTCTAGCTTCCCATACTCTTTTATTTATTCCCTTCAGCTTTTTAACTCGCAATCCACCATCAAAATTTTGCTGCTTCAGTTTTTTAATACATTCCCATACTTTTTTTTGTAAATTACTTTCCGCATCTTTTCGGAGAAATTCAACTATATCAGGATGTAAAACAGCAGGCAGTGACATACATTGACTTTATTACTCTTTGATTTTGATAATGATAAATACTTTAACACAATACTATTTTTCATGTAATCTACCCAAGATAGATTAGTTTCTCTATTTGTTGATTTTCTGCTTATCTGATTAAGAGTGAAAACTTAATATTATAGCAATTCCCAAGAAGCGTGAGGTACAAAATTCCTTTGTTTTAGGGAGTAGGGAATAAGAACAGAACAAAAACAACTGTATCTCAGTAGCTTGAGAAACACTATATGCTAATCCACTTAATAATTTAATATTAGAAACAAAATCATCTGAAATTATTGTCAGATCAAGTTTTTAGACAATAAATATTACTCAATAAATATTACTTTTGACTATCAGATAAATGTATTAAATAGTACAGTAATATATTTTTTATATGTTATACAAAATTGAAATGAAGCTGCATAGAATAATATTTCAAGCAGAATTGACCGCAGGTAAGCATAGATAAAAATAGATCGATTTAATGAATTTCATCATTCTATGCAACCTCATATAAAACTGGTATTAGATACTCAAAACTTAGGTTTAATATCAAATGAGGTAAAAACCTTTTCCTGTATATATTTGAGCCTATTTTTTACTTATATTTTGTGTAATTCCAATTTGAAAAAAGAATGTTACGAATAGTAAGAGCAATAAAAAGAAAAATGCAGAAGATGTCCCTTTGATAAAAAAGATAATTTACGCCCTAAAAAATGGTATTAAAGGCATTCCCATACGACTCCTGACTCGTAAGCATTTCCTGCGGACTGCTGCGCAAACAGCTATTAGCGGTCAGCTGTCAGCTTTTTAATGAATGAATCAAGTATTTACTTAACTTCTACTACATTTTGAAACAAAGAATTGAAGCACAAGAACAACAAGCTTAAATTGTCTACTTAAATTGTCCACTAAAGGTAATAAAATTGATAGCTGACTGCTGAATACTTACCCTGACTCCTGACTCCTCCGTCATTTATTTATAAGTATTTAACCGGACATAATATAAGTCCCATCAATAGGTGAAGCATAAGAAAAGTACCTATTTATCTACTTAGCCAAAGCTTTGCAATTCAATCAGGAAAGAAAAGAATTAAACTCAAAAATATCTTGACTGGCAATGTTAAAATTATCAACTAGCTCAACTCAAATTCTTAAAAAGTATGACCCTTATTCTCACCAATGATGATGGAATTAATGCTCCTGGAATCAAAGCACTTTTGGCAGCCATCAATAATGTCAATTTACCTTTAGCATCTTCTCAAAAAAGTATTATTGTCGCTCCTCAAGAACAATTATCTGGTTGTGGACATCAAGTTACCACTCAAGAACCAATTAATATTCAACGTCTGTCCGAGGTTGAATATGCGATCGCAGGTACACCAGCAGATTGTACTAGAATCGCAATAACACACATCGACAATAATGTCAAATGGGTACTTTCAGGTATTAACTCAGGGGGTAACATGGGTGTAGATGTCTACATATCCGGTACAGTAGCAGCAGTAAGGGAAGCAGCATTTCACAGAATTCCAGGAATCGCCCTTTCTCAATATCGTCAAGGAAAAAAACCTGTGAATTGGGAAAGAGTAACTCATTTAGCAGAGATAGTATTAGCAGATTTACTCAACCGTCCCCTCGAACCAGGAGCTTTTTGGAATGTAAACTTTCCTTATTTAGAACCCGAAGCACCAGATCCAAAAATGGTATTTTGCACACCATCAACCCAACCATTACCAGTAGCTTATCGAATGGAAGGAGAAGATTTTTATTATACCGGAAAATATGGAGAACGCGATCGCACTCCTGGCACTGATGTAGATGTTTGCTTTGCTGGTAATATTGCTATTACCAAGATTCAACTTTAGTCAATTCTTTGAAGACAAAAGCATAGAAAAATTGGCGTTGGTAAAGCGCGTGTATGATATTAATCTTAATTCTTTAGGAGTCAGGAGTCAGGAGTCAGGAGTTAGGAGTCAGGAGTCAGGAGTTAACCCACCCCTAACCCCTCCCAGGAGGGGAAGAAAGAAGAAGAAACCCCGAGTCAAAGGAGAAAGTTTTTTGTAGCGTAAAGGTCATGGACTTCTATCGCGCTCTTATCCAGACATGATATCAGACCTCAAATTACCAACGCCGAAAAATTATTAGGAACAGGTATTTTTTTTCTGAACAGGACTTACGCAAATTAACCTTAAAAACGCCATAAGTAGGGGTGAATGGCATTCGCCCTCGCTATATGTAGATTCTCTGCGTAATATAGAATCCGATTATACAGTATATGTTTATAATTCTATCCACACTTCAATATTAAATCTCCCATCTCTCCATCTCCCCATCCCCCCATCTCCCCATCTCCCCATCCCCCCATCTCATATAATAAGTATTCAACCGGATTCTATATAAGTCCTGCTGAAGTCAGAAGTAAAAAATCAGGAGAGAACGGAAGTCGCCAAACTTAACGAAGTCAGAACTCAGAAGTCAACCCACCCCTAACCCCTCCGAGGAGGGGAAGTAGGGGATTTGAGAAAAGCTCCAAAAATATTGCGCCTTAAAAGGCGGGGTTTTAAACCCATCCCATATTATTTTGATAATTTACAGCACTTTTGAGGAAGCGTGAGGTATAGTTTAGTGCAATTTTTTTAGCTCTTCATGCTCAAAAAGGAGCGTATTTTAGGCACATAGTTGGGCAGAAAAATCATTCTTACAATTGTTACTCCTGCCTCCTCGCTTATTCCCATTTCTTCTGTCCTCTGTCTCCTGTCTCCTGTCTTCCCCTCCAGGGAGGGGTTGTCTCCTGTCTCCTACCCCTACTAAAAGACTTTCCTTATGCAAACCCTAATTATTAATTGTTGAACCAGACCTGACATCAGAAGGAGGAATTTGCTCAATATTAATCAAAGACTTAATAACCGACTTAACAATAGGAGCTGCCACAAGTCCTCCACTACCCTTAACAGGTTCATCAATAACCGCCAAAACCACATAACGGGGAGACTCCATTGGCAAAATACCAACAAAACTCGTAATTTTAGCCTTCTTAGAATAACCCCCAGTTTCAGAAGCTTTTTGAGCCGTACCAGTCTTACCCGCAATTCGATATCCAGGAATTTTGGCTCTTCTACCAGTACCACTTTCAACCACCTTTTCCATCATTGCCAATACTTTTGTCGTAGTATCAGAAGAAAAAACCTGTCTAGGACTTGGCAAAGACAACTGCCAATATGGTTGTCCCTTACTATCAAACAAACCACGCATCACATGAGGAGTTACCAATTTACCTCCATTTGCTAAAGCCGCATTAAGCTGTGCTAGTTGTAGAGGAGTAAGAGAAAAACCCTGACCAAAAGCAGTAGTAGCAGCTTCCACCGGTACCATTAAAAACTGGTTGCGGTCCTTTAAAATACTCGGTGCTTCAAAAGGAAGGTCTGCACCAGTAATATCTCCTAATCCTAAGCGTTTAAGGCCATCATAAAAAACCGCTCGGGGCATTTGTTTAACAATTTTCACCATACCTACATTACTGGAGTGTTGAACAATCTCAGTCACAGTGCGCGTACCACCACCACCACCAAAGTTAAATATAGGCCAATTTCCCACAACTATTTTACCTGTATCGTAAAATACACTATCTTCCTCAATTGCTCCTACTTCTAAAGCTAAGGCCACATTTACTGGTTTAAAAGTAGAACCAGGTTCATAAACATCTGTTACAGCCCAATTTTTGAATAGTGTTACGTCATAGTTATAGTATTGGTTGGGGTCATAAGAAGGTTCTGATACTAGAGAGAGTATAGAACCATCATTAGCGTCCATCACTATGACAGTACCTCGTTTGGCCTGATACTCTTCTAATTGTTTTTTTAGTATCGTTCGTGTTGCTCGTTGTAAGCGAGAGTCAATAGTTAGATGCAAAGAAAGGTCATCTAATTGTAGAAAACCTGTAGTTAGTTTATCTGGAACAAGAACACCTTTGATTAAGCGCCGAAATTGGATTTTTGGTACAGAGCGCTCTAAGAGATTTTGTTGGCTATATTCAATTCCAGCTTGACCTATACTTTCTCCATCTACATATCCTACTACTTCAGCAGCTAGTTCTTTTTGAGGATAAACACGTTGTGGATGTTGAATTAATTCTAAGCCATCAACAAATAAATTAGTAATTTTATCTGTGGCTTCTTGAGGTATGAAGTCGGCAACTTTTACACCTGTTTCTCTTTCATTGAACATTTGGAGTAGGTCATTTGAAGTTAGAGGTTTCTCCAAATTTGCTCCTTCTAAAATAGTTGATAATTGATAAGCAACTTCTTGTTTTGAACGATTAAAAATTTTGGGGTGAGCATAGAGGGTATATGCTATTTTATCAATTGCTAAAGTATTGCCATTTCTATCAACTATTGGGCGTCTGGGAACGAAAGGACTTGATTCTTCAGTTTGCTGGTATTTTGCTTGTTGTTGTAATGTTTTACCTCGCAATACTTGTAAATAGAATAGGTTAATTACTAATCCTAATAAGCCAAGTATTAAAAGTATCCAAACTAGGAATAGTCTAGAATTTTGACATTTTTCTGGTTTTGGGTTAGAGGGCGTTGATAATAGTTCTCCATCGGTATTTTTGACAGAAGATATTTCACTTTTTGGCTTTTTAGTTTTTCTTCTAGAATTAGATTGTTTTGTTTGTTTGTTTTTGAAATACTGACGACGAAGTTGAGTCTTTGAAGTATATTTAGAAGCAGGCATTTAAGTTATTTATTAATAATAAGGTAAGCATTTCGGTCCGACTGCTGCGCAAACAGCTATGAGCAGTCAGCTCAAGCGCAATAAAAATGAATGAAGCAAATACTCGTTTAACTTCTACTACATTTTCAACTTTATGGAGGGAGATGTAGATGTGGCTCGCACTTACTGCTAAGGTTAAGCAATGGGCTTTTGTTTATACTCATACTTTTAATTCTATAAAGCTGATAGCTAATAGCTGACCGCTGTTTGCGCAGCATTCCGGAGGAAATGGTTACATAATAAGTAAGCATAAACAAAGAAGTATTAAGTTGTACTAATACTAATAGTCCGAAGTGATGGACGATATATTCCTACTTCGGAATTGAGTTATTCTTTAATTTTCCACAGCGATCGCTATTACCGAAGAATTAAATAATTAAATAATTAAATAAATAATTAAATAATTCGCGCCTTGAAGCCTCCCCTTTCAAGGGGAAAAAAATAAATTTTTTCCTTTTATTCAATCAATTCCGTTTTAGGGAGAGGTAATTATCAATTATCCATTATCAATTATCAATTATTGAAAGCGCTTTTTATTTAAGTAGACCAGAAAATTATTTTTGGGTGGGGAGTAGTAGGAATGTTGTATACAACGTCCCTAAAGAGTAGAAAAATGCTTTTGGGTTGCCCCTACTAACTGTAGTTTATCTATGTCAAAAGCGTTATAAATCAGCATGATACAAGGAAGCATCGATCTATAAGCAAAATATTGTTTGATTAAGTTCTTGAAGAAATAGTAAGTAGTTAGTAGTTGTTAGGACTGAGAATGGGTTTGATGGGGTGAGAATTACCATCTACCCCCATTGACACTGTGGGTAACGGTGGGGTATTTAACCAATAAGAAAAAAATCAAGCTTAGGTTTAATATAGAATCCGGTTATATATATGTTGTATCCGCTCAATAAATGGGGACGGAATACCAGTTTAGGAAGGATTTTACGCCATTTGAGGCTTGCAATTTACCGAAAATTGTGGTTTAAAGCCTCCCCTTTTAAGGGGATAATAAAGAAAAATTTTCCTTTTATTCAATCAATTCCGTTTTAGGGAGAGGTAATTATCAATTATCAATTATCCATTATCAATTATTGAACGATTTACCCCGGATTATTGAGCGGTTACTATATATTGATAGTTCTATAATTACTCCCCTGCTCCCTTACTCCCTTACTCCCCTACTCTCCTACTCTCCTACTCCCCTACTCCCTGCTATATCTAATATCCCACTGGTGTTTTGAGAAGATATTTATGACCGGAAGTAGATTCTAGATAAGGTTTAGGAGCATTAGGAGCAGGACGTGGAGGTGCTGGGTCTAAAAATATCCGCTTGACAGAATTTTGTGAAGCTAAAGCAGTATCAGAACTTGAAGCTTGTTCAGCTATTTGATTTTTTAATAACTCATTAGCCACACTTATCTGTTGTTCTTTTTGCCTAAGTTTTTGTAATTCTTGATATTCTGTCGTCCATTTGGACTGACCATAAATTGTCCAGCCATAAATTGCCACACTGGTACTTGCTAATAATACTGCGACCATGGATGAAGTTAATTGTGTCGCCATCAAAGATTTTAACCAGAGTGGTTTAGACTTAGGTAAGGATATGACTTGAGCCAAATTTTGTTCTTGAATTGTTTGTGAATCCCTACTATTCTCTGAAGCATCACTACGATCGGATAAATTTTCTTCATAGGTTAGTTTTTGTCGGCGAGCTGATTTTTTTGAGACAACGGACAAATTCGTTTTTGGGGACTTATTGTTTGGGGCCAAAAATGTACTTCTAACTGCAACCATATAATTTACCTATACTGACATCTAATTTATAAAACTACAAAATACAACAGTATCTAATCTTGAGTATATGTTTTAATTTGCCATTCAAATTTTAATTAAAATTTTTATATCTATCAAATTCTAACTATTTGATTGATAGTTTTAGTTGTATTTCCTACCTTGACAATTGTTAGAAAAAATAGCCTATCATAATCAGATTAGTTTAATTATATATGAAAAATTTTGAAGTTACAACTCTTAAATCACTATATTAATATAGCAGTTTAGTTCTTATTTAATCGGTCGTAATTTATCATTTCCCTTATGGGTTTAATACCCCACCGTCACCCGCGGTGCTCAAAATTGTTTGGGGTGAGAATCCATAAGCAATTTTCTCTCCTGAGGAGGTCCGACTGAAGACTGACTCCTTCTTCAAAAACCTTGAAAAGCTGACTGCTGATAGCTGAGTGCTGAGTGCTACTTCAATGTGACGTTCTCTACCGTTAAATCGCCCGATGATAATGGGAAGCTAACAAACAAGGATAACTGAACCCTCATTTGTTCAAGTTTCTTGCTTTACTGGCGCAACCCTTCGCGATATGTAACGCATAGCTAAACATAGGCTGATTAATATCTATTACCTTAACAAGTAGTTAATCCCCCCTAACCCCCCTTTCTCAGACAGTAGGGGAAATTACTTCGCTTAATGCTTAATTTAATATGTTTCGTGCTACATTCTCCTCTTTATCTAAGACTGTTCCACATTTATGACAAGAAACAGTTCTGAGCGATCGAGTTTTAGGAGTAGTTTTTTTTAGTAGGATTTAGGAGGAGAGGCAATACAGGAAAATCAAATAACTTGAGAGAAAAATCAGCCCTCAAAACTAATGCTTAAAACACTTGCTAATAGTAATTATATAAATATAAAATTGGTTCTATACACACCCTAATCTCTAGCTCTAAAAGTAGACAAAAATTCAAAATTATAGATAATAGATAGCATTACTTAATACTTAATTTTGCATTCATAATTTGTATACTTACATATTAGTTGTGTAAAACAAAAAATCCTTTTATAACTATTGAGCGTATCAGAAGCATCTTGTCATGGTAAAAAGGTGAAAGTTGAATTATTCTTTAACCCTAAGACATTAACTGTGTACGCTCAATAATTTGGAGAATCTTTGCTAATCAACCACCGACTAGCATATCTTTCCCCATCCTGGAGCCTTCCTCATTAATTGTTAACAAAATTATATTGACAAACATGACAATTTCTGCAGACCAAGTTAACCAAATAGTTTGGAACCATCACCAAGACCCCTTCCAAGTCCTCGGTGCCCATCAAACAGAACAAGATGGCAAAACTGTAACAGTAATCCGAGCCTACCAACCAAGTGCTGAAGCTGTCTCAGTCATCTCACCAGTAGACCGGAAAGAATACCCAATGCAGTCAGTCCATAATCCACATTTCTTTGAATGTGTAATAGACGCTCCAGAACTGGCCAACTATCAACTCAAAATCAAAGAAGGAGAACACGAACGAGTCATCAACGACCCCTACGCCTTCCCCTCTCCGAAACTCACAGACTTTGACCTTCAACTATTTGGAGAAGGAAATCATCATCGTATCTACGAAAAATTAGGGGCACATCTCACCGAAATTAACGGAGTAAAAGGAGTCTACTTTGCTGTTTGGGCACCCAATGCTCGTAACGTTTCAATTTTAGGAAACTTCAACTATTGGGATGGTCGTAAACACCAAATGCGGAAAGGCCACACAGGTATCTGGGAATTATTCATTCCTGATATTGGCCCTGGAGAACACTATAAATATGAGGTTAAAAATTGGGAAGGACATATTTATGAAAAAAGTGACCCCTATGGCTATCAACAGGAAGTAAGGCCCAAAACAGCTTCCATTGTTGTTGACCTAGACTCCTATACCTGGAATGACGAAGAGTGGATGGAGAAACGTCGCCACACCGACCCCCTCACCAAACCTATTTCTGTCTATGAATGCCATCTTGGTTCCTGGATTCATGCCTCTGCCACCGAACCTGCTAAACTGCCTAATGGTGAAACTGAGCCGGTAGTTCAAGTCTCAGAACTCAGACCAGATGCTCGTTTTCTTACCTATCGAGAATTAGCAGACCGTCTGGTTGCCTACGTCAAAGATTTAGGCTACACCCATATTGAAATGTTGCCCATAGCAGAACATCCTTTTGATGGTTCTTGGGGTTATCAGGTTACAGGATTTTTTGCCCCTACTTCTCGCTACGGTAGTGCCCAAGACTTCATGTATTTTGTGGATAAATGTCATGAAAATGGTATCGGTGTAATTGTAGACTGGGTACCAGGACATTTCCCTAAAGATGGACATGGTTTAGCTTTCTTTGATGGTACTCACCTCTATGAACATCCAGACCCCCGCAAAGGAGAACACAAGGAGTGGGGGACTTTAGTATTTGACTATGGTCGTAATGAAGTCCGTAACTTTTTAGTTTCAAATGCCCTATTCTGGTTTGAAAAGTATCATATTGATGGTTTTAGAGTAGATGCGGTTGCTTCTATGGTCTACCTCAACTATTTGAGACCCGACGGTGAATGGGTTGCGAATCAATACGGAGGCGTAGAATATATCGAAGCTGCTGATTTCCTCCGTCAGGTTAATCATTTGATTTTTGGTTACTATCCTGGTACTCTCTGCATTGCAGAAGAATCTACTGCCTGGCCAATGGTGACTTGGCCTACTTATGTTGGTGGTTTGGGCTTCAACCTCAAGTGGAACATGGGTTGGATGCACGATATGCTTGACTATTTTGAAATGGACCCTTGGTTCCGACAGTTCCACCAGAATAATGTTACTTTCAGTATTTGGTATCACCACAGTGAGAACTATATGTTAGCTCTGTCTCACGATGAGGTGGTACATTGCAAGAGCCATATGTTGGGTAAAATGCCTGGGGATGAATGGCAAAAATTTGCTAATGTTCGGGCGTTGTTTGCTTATATGTTTACCCACCCTGGTAAGAAAACTATGTTTATGGGGATGGAGTTTCCTCAATGGGGTGAATGGGATGTTTGGGGCGATTTAGAATGGCATTTGCTCCAACATCATGCTCACCAAGGGATGAAAAGATTTTTCCGAGATGTGAACTATTTATATTGCTCTGAAATTGCTTTGCACGAACAAGATTTCAGCGAGGAAGGATTCCAGTGGATAGATTGTAGTGATAATAATCATAGTGTGGTGTCGTTTATTCGTCGCGCTAAAGATGAGAAAGAGTTTGTGGTAGCGGTTTGCAATTTTACTCCTCAACCCCATAGTCACTATCGTATTGGTGTGCCCGAACCAGGATTCTATACTGAAATATTTAATAGTGATGCTGGTAATTATGGTGGTAGCAATATGGGTAATTTGGGTGGTAAGTGGACTGATGAGTGGTACTTCCATAACCATCCACAGTCATTGGATTTATGTTTGCCTCCTTTGGGTGTTTTGGTCTTGAAGTTAGACAAGGAGAAAACTGGAGCAGTGATGGAGCAGTCTCAGGAGGTGGAAGCTGAAACTGAAACTGTTTCTGAAGGTTAATGACTAAGATTAATTAAGGCAAAATAATTTTGTGGAATGGGCATCTTGCCCGTTCCCGTTCCCGTTCCCAGGAATTAAGGATGTTAAACCTGTTGCTATTCCATCAGACCACAATTCTATTGCTAAACCTGGAAAAAATGATTTACTTTATCTTTCGGCTTTGTTGCATGAAAATATATAGCTGTCGCTAGAATATTCATCTGTACTTCATAATCTGCGGAAACTACTCTAACTATTGGACAATAGATGAATAAAACATCAATCTGGGAAAACAGAGGATTATAGCTGCTGCGATCGCTCTCACCTGACTCTAACTAAACTGCTCTAACTATTGGACAATAGATGAATAAAACATCAATCTGGGAAAACAGAGCATTTGACTCTATCTAAACTGCTCTAACTATTGGACAATAGATGAATAAAACATCAATCTGGGAAAACAGAGGATTATAGCTGCTGCGATCGCTCTCACCTGACTCTAACTAAACTGCTCTAACTATTGGACAATAGATGAATAAAACATCAATCTGGGAAAACAGAGCATTTGACTCTAACTAAACTGCTCTAACTATTGGACAATAGATGAATAAAACATCAATCTGGGAAAACAGAGCATTATAACTATGGATGTTAAGAACGCTATTTTCATGCAACAAAGCTTTATCTTTCTGTAAAAAAAGTTGTGAAAAAATGTTTACCACTTCTAGTTACAACAGAACAGTTAGAATTAACCTACTCCAATTCATAAGCATTAATGCTGTACTTGAGTAACACTTCAGTTATTAAGTAATTAACACAAGTCGAATAACTTTTTTGCTAATTTGAGCTAGCGTTAATGTTAATTATTCTTATTTTTACTTCTCAGGGCGAATGCCATTCGCCCCTACTACCCTGCTCAATAAAGTGTAGAAAAGTTTTTGAGAAATGGTATTATTCCAAGCACCACCACTCCCAAGATATTATGTAGACCGCCCCGAATACAGTGACAATTTAAAGGCTAACCTACTAACAAATTCATCGGATACGCGAGCGATTGTAGTGACAGCTATCCACGGTTTGGGTGCTGTTGGTAAATCTACTCTGGCCACAGCTTTAGCTTACGATCGCGAGATACAATCTCGTTTTTCTGATGGTATTCTCTGGGTAACGTTGGGTCAAGAGCCTAATATTTTGCCTATGCTGAGTGGTTGGGTGCAGGCGTTGGGTGACTATAATTTCAAACCTACAAGTGTGGAGGCCACTGCTAATCATCTGCGGACTTTACTTTATGATAAGGCCGTGCTTTTGGTGGTGGATGATGCTTGGAATACAGACCATGCTAAAATATTTAATTTTGGTGGTCTGCGCTGTCAGGTTTTGGTGACTACTAGGGAAAAGGCGATCGCTGATGTTTTAGGAGCTGAAACTTATAGTCTGGATGTGATGACTTTATCCCAGTCGATGCAACTTCTCAGTCAAAGGTTAGGGCGTGAAATTACGGGAGAGGAAGCGACACAAGCGGAGAATTTGGTTAAGAAACTGGGATATTTGCCTTTAGCTTTGGAGTTGGCAGCAGCTCAAGTTGAGGATGGTATTTCTTGGCAAGTATTGTTGGCAGACATTAAACGAGAAAGTCGCTTCAAAGCAAAGGATGGCAGTATTTCTTGGCGAGTCTTGTTGACGGATATTCTACAAGACATGGGCTTAAAAATATTCGAGCGACCGGGAGCAACGGATGTTACTGAAGAAGCTAGCTTAAAGCAGTTGAGTTTGACTGCATTGTTAAATTCTAGCATTAAGCGACTGACACCAAAAACGCGAGAGAATTTTATTTGGCTGGGAATATTACCAGATAATGTAACTATTACTCAGGGGATGGCGACTGTACTCTGGGATATGGATGATGAGGGGAATGCTAGGGATGAGTTGGAGTATTTGCGGAGTCAGGGATTTTTGTTAGATGGTGTTCCTTTTGCTGATGGTAAGCCTACTTATCGTTTACATAACTCATTTCACGAGTTGGCTCGGAATTTATTGACTGCACCGCTAAAGCCAAGACGTAGAAGCGGTATATCGGGGTTGGGTATTGGTATGGCTGAGGCTCACGGAATATTTTTGGAGAAATACAGTCGGTTAACTGATAATCATCTTTGGCATACTTTACCCAATGATGGTTATATTCATCAGCATCTAGTCTGGCATTTGGAAAAGGCAGGGAAAATAGAGGAAGTTCATGGTTTATTGGCAGAAGAGTCGAAAAGCGGGTGTAATGGTTGGTATGAAACCTGCGAACATTTGGGAAAAACGGGGATTTTTATTAATGATGTGACTCGTGGTTGGGAGTTAGCAGAGGTTGACTCGAATGAAGGTAAGTTGTCTCAAGTGGTTAGTTTGCAGTGTCGTTATGCTTTGATAACTGCCTCTATTAATAGTTTGGCAGCGGAGTTACCTGTAGATTTGTTGGTTCCTTTGATGCATTCTCCAGAGGAAGCATTGGCTTACGCATTAGAAAAGCCGGATCTAAGGGATAAAGTATACTATCTGGCAAAATTAGTTGATTATTTGCCAGAAAATTTAAAAAATCAGGCGCTTTCAGAAGCACTAGCTGCGGCTCGAAAGATTCGGAAGGAGAGAGATAGGACTCCAGCTCTTATAGTCTTAGCCGATAAATTGACACCAGAAATATTACCAGAAGCTATGGCTACTGCTCTAAAGCTTCGACATACTGGAGAAGAATATCGTACTCAAGTTCTTGTTGCCTTTGCTGATAAATTGATACCACAATTATTACCAGAAACACTGAATGCTGCTCTAGAGATATCTAATTCTACAAACCGCATCCAACTCATTGACGCCTTAACCGAGCGGTTGACACCAGAATTATTACCAGAAGTTCTAGCTACGGTTCGACAGATTCGCAACGAGCATCATCGCGCTAGAGGTATTGCTCCCTTGGCCGAGCGATTACCAGAGATATTACCAGAACTTTTGGCGATCGCTACACAGATTGAATCTGAGCAACGTCGTTCTGAAGCCCTTGCTGAGTTGTCAGATAAATTGACACCAGAATTATTACCAGAACTTCTGGCTGCTGCTCGACAGATTCAATCTGATATGTATCGCGCCAAAACTTTTGCTGCCTTGTCAGATAAATTGACACCAGAGTTATTATCAGAACTTCTGGCTGCTGCTCGACAGATTCAATCTGATATACATCGTGCCAAGGCTCTTGGAGCATTGGCTAATAGATTACCAGAAATATTAGCAGAAGCTCTAGCTGCTGCTCGACAGATTCAAGATGAGCTATCTCGCGCTCAAGCTCTTGGAGCATTGGCTGATAAATTCCCAGAAATATTACCAGAAGCTCTGGCTGCTGCTCGACAGATTCAGTTTGATAAATATCGTGGCAATCATGGCGACCAATATAGGATCGGATTGCTTAATGCCTTAGCCAAAAAATTGACACCAGAAGTATTACCAGAAGCTCTGGCTTTTGCTAGAGAGATTAATTCCGCTCGATATCGCGCTGAAGCTATGAGATATTTAGCCAAAAAATTGACACCAGAAGTATTACCAGAAGCTCTGGCTTTTGCTAGAGAGATTCAGGATAATAGATTTCACTTCCTAGCTCTTTATAACATTCTTCTTTATGTCTTACCTAATAAATTGACACCAGAAGTATTACCAGAAGCTCTAGCTGCTGCTCAACAGATTCAGGATGAAGGACTTCGCGCCCACGCTCTGGGTTATTCGTTGGGTGATAAATTGACACCAGAAATATTACCAGAAGCTCTGGATATTGCTCGACAGATTCAGTCTGAGGAAGATCGCGGTCGAGTTCTTAGTTATTTGGCTGGTAAATTACCAGAAATATTACCAGAAGCTCTGGATATTGCTCGACATATTCAGGATGGGTATAAACGCGCCCAAGTTATCAAAACTTTAGCTGACAAATTGACACCAGAATTATTACCAGAAGCTCTGGATATTGCTCGACAGATTCAGTCTGAGGAATATCGTGGCGAAGCTCTCCAAGCTTTGGTTGATAAATTGACACCAGAATTATTACTAGAAGCACTAGCTGCCGCTCAACAGATTCAGAATGAGGAATATCGTGGTAGATATCTCAGAGCTTTGACTAAGAAATTGACACCAGAAATGTTACCAGAAGCTCTGGCTACTGTTCGACAGATTCAGAGTAAGAAATATCGTGGCAGTGTTCTCAAGGCTTTGAGTAAAAAATTGACACAAATACCAAAAACTCAACTTTACCCCCTATGGCAAAATAACCTTTACGCCTTATCTCTTCAGACTTGCCCCAATTTAATCTCAGACATAAAAGCATTAACTCCCGCGATCCTTTTTTTAGGAGGTGAAGAAGCAACCAACAACACAGCCATTGCTATTCAAGACGTTTCCCGATGGTGGGGCTTCCGGTTACCAAAAGAGACTGTTTCAAATTCCTTTATAACCCTTCTACCTATTGGAGAATAATAGATAAAAAAATACCAACTAATATCATGTCCGCTTGAATACTTATAAATAACGAGGGAGGAATCGGGAGTTAACCCACCCCTAATATAGAATCCGGTTATACAGTATATGTTTATAATTCTATCCACACTTTCTTGCCTTCAATCTCTCAACCTCCCCTTCTCCCCACACGGACCACACTCCCCACACGGACCATACGGACCACCCCCAAACATAAGATAAGTATTCAACCGGATTTGATATAACCCCTCCCAGGAGGGAAGAGTCGGAAGTTTTCAGGTATAAGGAGGAGCCAGTTTTTTTATCGCTGATTATCCGGACATGATATTAGTCATCAATAATTAGCGATCGCTAACTACCCAAAAGGGAAAACATTATATTACTTCTTACTTCTGTACGTCAGAATTACCGAAAATTGTGGTTTAAAGCCTCCCCTTTTAAGGGGATAATAAAGAAAAATTTTCCTTTTATTCAATCAATTCCGTTTTAGGGAGAGGTAATTATCAATTATCAATTATCCATTATCCATTATTGAAACACTTGCTTGTGATTACTAATAAGCATTTGAAATGCGTATTAGCTTATGTAGACCGGGACTACCAATTACTTTTATTCATAACATATCACTTTTTTCCATAATGTTTGTTAACAGAATAGTATTGACTTACTTACGCTTATTTTTTCTAGGTTTTGCTGTTTGGATGCTAGCTTTCTATTTTTTGATTTCAAATCCTAATGTAGAGGTTAATGCTCAAGATTTACCTACTCTAAAAACTCACCCCTTACCACCAACTTTGGCACAATGGCAAGACACCAGTAATAGCAGTGATTATTTCGATCGCATTGATGTTCAGGATGTAGGTTATTTAATTTGGTCGCAGTTTCCCATTAAGGTTTATGTCGAATCTTCCGATAATGATGAGTCTCGCTCTAATAAATGGGTTAAGACTGTAATAGATGCTATCTGGGAATGGAATACTTATTTACCTTTGCAAATAGTAGACAACTCAGAAATTGCCGATATCAAAATTTTTAATAAACGACCTCCTTTAACCCCCGGAAATTTAAGAGCGCGTTCTGCGGAGACTCGCTATCAGCTACATCAAGATGAGAACGGAACTTTATCTCAGAGTTTTAGAATTTGGTTGAGTCCAATGCAAGTAGGTAAATATCTCCCTGCTGCTGCTCGTCACGAGTTCGGTCATGCTTTAGGTATTTGGGGTCATAGTCCTGAAAAAACTGATGTGATGTATTATTCTCAGGTGGCAGAACCTCCTCCTATTTCCGCTAGAGATATTAATACTCTCAAACGGATTTATTTGCAAGCAACTAGATTAGGGGTTCATTAAGGAAGTCAGAAGTCAGAAGTCAGAAGTTAGTAGGGGCGTTAACGTTTGCGGTAGCATTCCGATAGGAAAGTTATGCGAAGCAAACGGCCGTTCGCCCGTACAGAAGTTAACCCACCCCTAGCCCCTCCCAGGAGGGGAAGTAGGGGATTTAAACCCCGCTCCAAAAACCCTATCGCCTTAAAAGGCGGGGTTGCGCGACCCATGTTATTTTGATAATTAATAATTAATAATTAACAATTACCTTTCCTTGAAAAAAAGAGGATTGACTAAAAGGAATTTTTTTTCTTTTTTATCCTTTAAAACTGGTATTGAAGTTATTCATTCTGACTCCTGACTCCTAAAGACGACTAATCTATAACTGTTTAACTGGATTTGATATCAAAACGTAAGCATTTCCTGCGGAATCCTGCGCAAACAGCTATTAGCGGTCAGCTCTCACCAATAAAACTCTCTCCTGAAGGAAGCGTTTAAATGAATATAGGCTTTAACGTCAAATGAACCTGCTTTTTTTGTAAGATTTAATTATCACTGGATTATGGCTTAATAATACCCCTTAATATAGGGTTTAATCAAACTAAAAAGCAATAGCTGATTGCTGATTGCTGACGGCTGTTTGCGCAGCAGTCCGTAGGAAATGCTTACATCAAAACTTTCCTTGACCGGAAAATACTACTATCAAAAATGTCACTAACTGTACTAAAACAATACTAGGACCAGAAGGTAAATTAAAACTACCAGATACTATCATTCCTAACACCCCACTCATGGCACCAATTGTCGCAGAAACTCCTAAAAACGGTACAAATTGATGACAAATTAACTTAGCTGTTGCTGCTGGAATTACTAAAAAAGCATTCACCAATAAAATACCAACTGCTCTCATAGTCAGAGCGATCGCCAGGGATAAAATAATTATAAATATGTATTTATATCTTTGTACTGGTATCCCCTGAATTTGTGCTAAATCTGAATTTAAAGTTAATAATATTTGTTGTTGTAAAGTCAACCCTAACCAACCCAATGTTACAACTAACAAAACCATCAAAAAAAGTAAATCTAGATTACTAATTGCCAAAATATCACCAAATAATATAGATAATAAATTTCCTCGATACCCAGGTACAAAATTAAACCCAATTGTACCCAATGCAACTGAACCCGCAATTACAATACTTAAAATTGTATCTCCACCTAAATTAGTTTTTTCAATTAAATAATTTATTCCTAATCCAAAGAATACCAAAAAAACAATTAAAGCGATGGTAAGAGGTAACTGTAATAAAACAGCTAATACTACAGCTAAAAAAGCCGTATGACCCAAAGCATTTCCAAATAAAGATAATTGGCGTAAAATTACAAACCCACCAATAATTCCTCCTAAAATTCCTAATAGAATACCGCCTATAATTGCTCGCTGCATAAATGGTAGACTAAATAAATTAATCCATTCTGAAAAATCCATATTTATTAAATACAAGTCAAATAAGTTTATTTATAGAGAAACTAAAATTAAGAATTATAAATACACGTTCAATAATGAATAATGAATAATTAATAATTAATAATTAACTACCTCTCCTTGAAAAGAAGAGGATTGACTAATCATGAAAATTTTTATTTATTATCCCCTTAAATGGGGAGGTTTTAAACCACATTTTTTCGATAAAATCTATAAGTTTAAGCAGTCTTCATCTGAAATCCGGTTATACAGTTGTCACACTCTATACTTCCATTCAATACAGACATAAAATTCCGGAATATCCTTAGATAATTCCCATTCTCATCCTTCATTTTTTCCGGGATAATTTCATTCTATATTTTGGCAATGAATCTATTGATTTTCAGACAGCGAAAGATGAATTTCCTAAAACTGTAAATAACTTGATTTTGTTAATACATAAAATGGAACATTTGAGAATGAAACAGCCGTGCATTTATTATGAATTATGCGATAACTAATTATCCCGAAAACACCAACTGGAAAAAATCTATCAGGATTTACGCCAAATTAAATAATATACCATCTGTAGGGAGTAACGGCCGTTAGTCTTTACCGAAAAATTGTGGTTTAAAGCCTCCTCTTTTAAGAGGATAAAAAGAAAAATTTTCATGATTAGTCAATCCTATCCGTTTTAAAGGAGAGGTAATTCGCGCATTCTAAATTCTAAATTCTAAATTCTTTACTAGATATGGTGGTTATGCGTAATTTTTATCTATGTCATACTTTGCTATTTAACGCTGATGAACATATCTAGTTAAATTATCCCCATAAACTTCACTCAAGTTATTTTTATCCAAAGCAACACTAGGTTTACCCTGACAACATAAACGACGATTCATACAAATAACTTGGTCACAATAACGACTCACCATATCTAAATCATGGGAAACTTGTAGAATAGAAAAACCTTCTTCTTTATGTAAATTTGCCAGTAATTCAGCAAACTGTATTTCTCCAGTTGGGTCTATACCAGCCATGACTTCATCTAAGATTAATAATTGTCTATTTTGCACCAAACAATATCCCAATAAAACCCGTTTTAACTCTCCACCGCTTAAACTTCCTATTGGCTGTTTTGCCTGATTTTCTAACTTAACTTGTATCAAAGCTTTTTCTATTGCCATAAGTTTTTCCCGCGACTTCATCAAACCTTGTTGAGGAAAACCTAAACTGATTAATTCAGCCACAGTTAAAGGAAAACTCCGGTCAAAAGGTAATTTTTGGGGAATATAACCAATTTTTTGCCAATGTTTTCCTAAATCTTTTATTTGTTTACCTAGAATTTCTATATAGCCGGATTGATAAGGAATTAAACCTAATATTGCTTGAATTAATGTACTTTTTCCTGCACCATTCGGACCAATAATTGCTGTATTACTACTAGGAAATATTTGAAATGACACAGATTCTACTGCTTGATATTTTCCTCTAATTACCGTCAGATTTTGTACTTCTACTACTGGCAGATTTTTGTTTATTTCTGCTAATTTCACTGGCAAACTTCCTCTAAACTTTTTAAATTATTTCTCATGGCAGTAAAATAATGTTCTGAGTCTAAAGAACCACTGTTTATTGGGTCTAATTTTTTGACTGGTAATCTAATATCTTTAGCAATTTGTTGCATCCGATTATCATTAAATCCAACTTCAGCAAGTAAACCTTTAACTTGATATTCTTGGGCTGCTTTTATTACTCTTTGAACATCTCTAGGCGTGATATTATCTTGTGGCAATTCTACCACTGCCATTTGTTCTAAATTGTATCGTTGAGCTAAGTAAGGATAAGCATCGTGAAAAGCAATAAATTTACATCCTTGAAAAGGTGATAAACGAGTTTGAAATTCTTGGTGAAGTTCTTGTAATTTCTGAATATAAATATCAGCATTTGCTCTATAGGTAGCTTCATTATTAGAGTCAGCTTGAATTAAACCATCGCGAATATTCTTGACTTGTTGTTGCGCTAAAACAGGGTCTAACCAAACATGAGGGTTTCCCTCTTCATGGCTATGATGGTGGTCGCGATCGTGGTCGTGGTCGTGGTCGTGGTCATGTTCTTCTTCTTCTTCTTTTAGGGGTTCTATATTTTGACTAGCATTAATTTCTTGAAGTTGAGAGTTACCCGTAGCATCAACTAATTTCTCTAAAAATTCTTCTAACCCCAACCCATTTTTCACTAATACATCTGCCTCTGCAATACTCCGTGCATTGTCTGGCGTTGCTTGATAATCATGGGGGTCTGCTCCCGCAGGAATTAAGAGTTCTACTTTTCCACTTTCTCCGGTAACTCCTTTGGTAAACATATATATAGGTAAGAAAGTTGCGACTATTTTGGTTTCATTTTTATTCTGGGCCATACTCCTATTCTGGGCCACACTACTAGCACCTCCGAGAGAAACAACCGTGACCAGTGTTGCTCCTAATAATGAATAGTGAATCCGTCTAATTGTCTTGAGCATTAGTGTACAGGTTATTTTTGGTAATGATTATCATTTTTAAACTTATCATAAACGGCTAAAATATAGCAATGTGAGCTGGCTTATGTACAAATTATTTTTTGTACACCTTTTCGCTTACTGCACTTTGAGCTGGACATTGTAAATACCTGAGCGCTCATTGCTATAACAAATCTAATGGAGATAAATTATACAAATTTCAAAAAATACTTTTACTATCAATCAAATAGTTATAAAATTATTACAGCACTTTTCATGTGAAAACCGCTGTAAACATTGAAGGCGATCGCCTAATACTTATTTTGTTTGATACTTCCCTCTAATTGAGCCGATAAAATCTTACTTTTGACTTTTGAATTTTGACTTCTAACTTACCTTCCCAAATCTGCAATAGCCATTTGTGCCCTAGCACTAACCGCTAAAATTGTATCTGTATCAACAATCTCCTCAAACCTGGTCAAAATATCCTCAAGCCATTTTGGAGTGCTAACTTCTACAGTTTTGGCCAAGCCATGCAAACCCACTACAGCAGCATAACGCACTACCCATTCTGGGTCTTGAGATACTTGCAGCAGGGTTTGAAAAACACGCTGTTGAGCATCGGAAACTTCTGCTTCTGATAACTTTTCCCAATCAATAAAACCTAAACCTCTAGCTGCACCTCGTCGTACACTAAAAGAAAAGTCATTTACTGCACTATCTAATAATAAATCTAACCCACGCGGATCGCCAATACCTGCTAATGCTCTGATGGCCCAAGCTCTGGCACCATAATTATAACCGTCAAGTTTTTCTAGTAGTGGAAGTACTGACGTTTCGCCAAGTAAAACTAACCCATCAACTGCTGCCACTGCTGCGCCAGGATTGTTGTACCCTAAAACTGTAATTAATATCGGGATAGCATCTTCTATCTGAGCTGCTGCTAAATCTTTAACTGCATCAATTAAGCCTTGAGAAGAATCTGCTTTTTCCACTGCCCGGATGAGTTGATTATTTATTGTTGAGGGTTGATTATTCATTCTTCGGGAGTAGGTGAAGTAGGGAAGTAGGGAATAGTAAAAATATGAACAATATAAACTAATTAATATTTTCAGGACTTACGCAAATTGACTTTTAAGCCACCATTTGTAGGGGCTAATGGCATTCGCCCTCCTAATTAATATTTTATAAAAGTGAGTCCATTAGAGTCATTACCTCAATAGCCTCATCTGATAATAATAGTTGAGATTCTACTTTTGACTTTTGACTTTTAACTTTTGAATTTATTGTAATAGCCTCATCTGATAATAATAGTTGAGATTCTACCTTTGACTTTTGACTTTTAACTTTTGAATTTATTGTGAGGTGATGTTCCAAAAGTCCTTTGAGGGCAATTAATTTCATACTATTTTCGGCTAAGGTTTCTGATATTGCCTTAGCTGCAGGTAAATAGCCGATCGCTGCTAAATCCATCAGTGCAGAGCGTCGTAATTGTAAATTATCACCATCTAATGCTTGAGTCAGATATTCTCCATAAACTGCTTCTCCGGTTAGTTGATATAGAGCGCGAGCAGCAGCATATTGCACTTTCTCTACAGAATGTTCGATAAAAGGTTTAATTAAAGGAATTGCCGATCGAGCTTGAAGTGTTCCTAAAGCTTCAATAATGTCTTCGTAGGGTTGAACAAGATGAGGCTTACCTGGAACTAATACTGCAGCTTCGACCCCTCCATCTAAAAGTTTGATTAATGCGGAAATGCAGCTAGAGTCTCCTAACATTTCTAATGCTTCTGCTGCAGCTTCTCTTACATAATAATCTGAACTTTCCAAACATTTAATCAAAGCTGGTACAGCTTTTTTGTCTTCTAACTTACCCAAAGCTCTAGCTGCATTGCGTCTGAGAGGATACCCACCATCCTCTGTTCGGTCAGAGTCATCTTCTAGTGCTGCAATTAAGCCTTCTACCGCAGCAGGTATATTTACTCGAAATCTACCCAACCACCAAGCAGCATAATATCTTTTACCTAATTCTTCATGCCGGAGATTGGCGATCGCTTCTTCTACCGTGAGAGACTCCCCACTGTCGGATGTTTGTTCTGATGGTGAATCCCAATGCTGCTGTGCCATAACTTCATCTAATCGACTCTGACAAAAAACGATGCCTGAAAAGATAAACAGATACTAACTACAGGTCAGCACCTGTATACCTCTCCAGGCTACGTTGAATATTAGCTCAAAGCTATTTACTGATTAAGCGAACATTAATTTCACTTTCATCAGTTAGTTACTATGACAACTACTAGCTGAGAGCGTTAATAGCGTAATCAATATAGTTGTTAGCTTCAGTTGCACCTTGACCACTGATTCCGTGGTTAGCTTTGATATACTTTAAAGCTTCAATGTACCAGCTAGGAGATAACTCGAAAGTGCTATTAATTTCATCGATACCTGCAATGAGTATCTCATCCATAGGACCTGTACCACCAGCAATTAGACAGTATGTTACCATCCGGAGATAGTAGCCAATGTCACGGGAACACTTTGACTTTCCTGTTGGAGTGGAAGCATAGTTAGGTCCCTGCATGGTAGTAGTGTAGGGGAACTTGTTGTATACTGCTTGAGCAGCTCCATCAATCAAGGTTTGAGATTTTTCAGTCAGAGCTTTAGCAGCATCTAAGCAAGCAGCAGCACGGCCGAAACGACCAAAGGCAGCATTAATTTCTGTGTTAGTTAGAAAGCGGCCTTGAGAATCAGCAGCAGTTACTGCTTCAGTTAGAGGAGTTTTCATGTTTGAGGTACTTCCCTTATTATTGTGAGTACAAATTTTGGTACGATTTTAAAAGCTGTAGAGATGCTCAAGTGCATCCTTACAAAAAAAGTTTTTTACAGTTTTTTTAGGCAACTGCGGAAGCAGCGCGGTCGAAGTAGCCACCAATCTCAGAAACTAGAGAGGAGCAATCTCCTGGAGTAACACCATTAGGATCGTTAGCCATAGCAATAGCTGCTTCTTTCATTTTTTGCACGCCTACTGCTACAGAAGCACCAGGAGTTCCTAGAGCTAAGTAGGTTTCACGCAATCCATTTAGGCAACGGTCATCTAGCACGCTTGCATCACCAGAGAAAATAGCATAAGTTACATAACGTAGGATAATTTCCATGTCACGCAAACAAGCTGCCATACGACGGCTTGTATAAGCATTTCCACCAGGAGCAATCAACTGAGGCTGATCTGCAAATAGAGAGCGAGCTGCATTAGCAACGATAGTTGAAGCGTTGCTAGTAATGCGGTTAACTGCGTCTAAACGCTTATTGCTATCTGCTACCATTGCGCTTAAAGCGTCGATTTGGCTAGCAGTAACAAAATCACCCCTGGCATCTGCCTGGGAAACTACTTTTGTAAAAGCATCAAACATCGATTAATTCTCCTAATTTGATTTTTTTTAATTGCTTTTCGATGCTATGGGTATTTTTTTAGTTTTTTCAGGCTAGCTGCCCATGGCTGGAAAAGTAAAATTGGACTGTTTGAAAATCCTGAGAAAATCTTACACTGTTTATGAGAAGCTTTTCAACCTTATCAATCAATGTTTTTGTTGATTTTCTCTTATCTTTATAACCCTTCAGATATTCTTTATACAATGCTGTTGTGTTTTTATTTATTACAAATTATTAACAAAGTTCTCTACAGATGGAAAGTTAAACAGCATTCAAGGCCAATTGTCTTTCTAGGTCAAATAGAAAGCCATGAATATATTCTTCTGTCCATTCTGGGCCATAAAATCTGGTAAACATTCCTCTAGCTGGATCTTTCTCGGCTCGATATCTCAGATAACGTAGTTGTGCCTGTTTGATTTCTGCTAATTTTTCTATATTAGTAATAGGTTGTGCTTCCTTTACAAAAATTAAATAAGCTTGCAAGTAATCTTTGAAGGCTTCAAACACTCTTGTCTCGACTAATTCAGTTTTTTGAGGACGAGTCCACAGAAAGGCTGGAGAAAAGAATGGGATTGCTTCTTCAGGAAAATCTCCTCCCCACGGCAAATGCTGTTGATGTGTTTGGAAGGTATCCCTTATGGGCTGAGTATACTTTTCTTGATACTCAGGGTCATCCCGAAATAAGGGCTGCATATCTAGGGCAATTAGATGTCCACCTGGTAGGGTGACTAGGTCTGCCCCAAAAAATGGCAAATCATAGTTAAGGTGGGGAAATATTACAAAATTTAACACTTGGAGGGCAGTGCCACCTTGAACGTGAGCTGCTCTAATTTGTCGGAGTTTGGGACTACAGTAGGCGTAACTGGTTGTTTCTACTTCTTGCTCTTTTTTGCCCTTGCCAGTTATAGCAACTTTATGTTCAAATCCAGGGGGTATGGGATAAGGTTTTAGTTCTAGTTCTTGCTTGAGCTGAGTTAGAGCATAATCTAGAAAGGGTTGATATAAATTCACTATATTTTCAGTTGGTGTCATTACCTATGTATTTCAGCAATTTATCTACAAAAATTTAGCTCGCCACTTAACTAAACTTAACTTACTCAAAAACCTGAAAGCTTAGTTGTTCGCAGTGGCTCCACCACCACAAGGTTAAACGGCAAACCCTTTATTCCTTGGTCAAAGACATCAGGAATTGCTTTTTCAATAATTTTCAACGAGCCATTTACATCTGCATTTAATAATTTATTTTACCTGGTTTTATACTACCCTCTTGTTACTTTTTTTCCACTAATTTTCTGTTTTTTATTTATCTCTATATTTAGGTAAATCATCCCCATCTAAAGCTGCTTTGTTGAGATGTATAAGATTCTTCTGTAATTATTACTTTTATTCCTCTTAGTTTGGTTTATATCTTAACATCCCTATTAACTTATAATGAGGGATATTCACAAATTTTTGATTGTTCTTTTTTCCTGATTTTATTCCTTGTTTCCAACTCTGATTATACCCAATGATTTAAGATTCCTATTTCATGGTTTACCGAATAATTAATAATTAAATAATTCGCGCCTTGAAGCCTCCCTTTACCAATGGATAATTGACAATTGATAATTAAATAGTTAGAAAGGAGCGAGAAGTCTTTCATTCTCCATTATCCACTATCCATTAATACCCTAGCCCTTATATTCAATTCCGTAACGGTTTTAACCACAGGTAATTATCAATTATCCATTATCAATTATCAATTAATGAAACACCAATCTATTACTCTTTTACTTGCTGTATGAAGATAGTTTTCTACTCGACAATTTCGTTTGTGAGTTTATTTTTTTAACCGATGAGAATTACTTTTAGCTTCATACATTAATTGTAGCCGTTCGCTACTCAATGGATAGACAGCCGAACAAACTTACTCATTTTAGTTTTATAACTATAGTTATGAGTGAGTTTGAGAAACTTTAAAATAAGTTTTGGCTTTCTGTATTTACCGAAATATTGGGTTTAAAGCCTCCCCCTTTTAGGGGGATGAAAAAAATTCAATGAGCGTATTTTCAAGCCTCCGGCTTTAGTCGGAGGTACTGATAACTGATAACTGATAACTGATAACTGAAACGACCCCTTCTGGATGTTTTAAAAGGGTGCGAGTCTCAATTTTCAACTGAATAGTTAATAAAATTATCGCGTTGCATTAGGAACAGCTAATGGTACAGCATCTTCAAACAAGAATTCGTAGAGAAATTTTTCTGACCATTCATGGCCAAAATAACTGCTAAATAATCCTGACGCCGGGTCGCGGTCTGCACTATATTGATCGTAATCTTTTTGGGCTTTAATTATCTTTTGAATATCTTCTGTTCGATCGAGAATTTCTGCTTTATCTAACATTTCCCAATACAAGTTAATGTATTCTTTATAAGCTTGGAAAAATGTAGTTTGCACTGTGTCTGCATCTGTTTTAGCAAACAGTAAATACTTGGAAAAATATTGGTTGGCATCATAAAATTTCATTTCTAATTTTTGAGCCAAGTCATTATATTTTTCTCGTAGCGATCGCATTGGTTCTATATATTTTTCTAAATAAGATTCTTCTTGGAATAAAGGTTGAAAATCTAATACTATTAAGATTTTACTTTTACCAAAAGATAATAGGTCAATTCCTAAAAGTGGTATGTCATAGTAGTAACTGGGATAAATCACACTATTAAATACCTGAGCTGAAGCTCCTGCATCAATATAGGTATAACGTATTTTTCTTAGTTGAGGACACTCATAACACCAACTTTGGATGGTGGCTTGATTCTTGCCTCTATTACTAATATTTGCTTCTAAACCAGGAGGAATTTCTCTGCGGGTTAATTCAAATCTATCAGTAAGCTCTTTTTTTAAGTGTTCTAAGAATGGCCTGTACATTGATACTTATGGTCACATATTAAATCATTTTATAGAATAATTGATGGCCATGACCTGAGTCTCATTTCTCATAAACAAAGCAATAATCCTTCATAAAGTCAAAAGTCAAAAAATAAAGGTCGAAAGTTTAAGTAGGGTTTGCGCTCAAAAGTCTTTTGGTAGGAGACAGGAGACAACCCACCCCTAACCCCTCCCAGGAGGGGAATGAGCGAGGAGGTCGGAGTAAGAATTGTAAGAATGATTTTTCTGCCCAACTATGAGCCTAAAATACGCGGTAGTGCATCAGCATGAAGAGCTGAAAACTAGGCACTTTTGAAAGGCCCCAAAAAGGCACTTGTCTTTATATGTCAATGCTTCCCCAGAGCGATCGGTAGAGCAATAAATAAGAGATTGTTTTTCAACAATTAATAATTAATAATTAATAATTACCTCTCCTTGAAAGCGGATAGGATTGATTCAAAGGAAAATTTTTTATTTTTTATCCTTTAAAGGAGAGGCTTTAAACCGCAATTTATCGGTAAAGGAAATTTAACAAAGTCACAAGTCAAAAGTCAGAAGTAAGAAGTAAGATTTTATTTTTGTAAAGGGGATTTGAGCTTCGCTCCAAAAATATTTCGTCTTTTAAGGCGGGGTTTTAGACCCAATTATTTTGATAAAAAAGGAAACAGGGAAAAGGGAATAGGCAGCGAAAGATAAATTTCCTCAAGCTTGAAATAACGTGGCTTTCTCAATACATAAAATAGCACAATTTAGAATGAAATAGCCCTGGGGAATAGGGGAGCGGTCTCAAGACACAACTATACTTTCTATAAAAAAAGGTAAGTGCCTTTTTAGGTTGAAAAAAGTGCCTGACTTTCAGTTGAAAACCCTCAAAAACTTAGCATAAAAGGCGGGGGAGATAGCAGAAAAATCACTCTGAAAAATATATCCGACTATATCCTAATTAATTCCTTGTTTCTCCTAACTACTCCTTTACTCCCCAACTCCCCTACTCCCCTACTTCCCTACTCCCCTACTCCTGAAAAATACTTCTTCAGCAAACCCTAAATATGGCTAAACTTATTTCAGAAATGAACCTACTACACCATTCATATCACTATCTAAAGGATCGCCCAAAGCACTAAATTTCCACATTGTGTTATCTCGAGAAATAGCTCCCATTAACATAGATATTTTACCTTGATAAGTACCATTACCAGATAAAGTATATTTAGCTATTTCGATTCCTTTATTATCAATAGCTCTCACAAAAGCATTTTCTACCATCCCAAATTGTTGTTTCCTTTCTTTAGCTTGATAAATGCTTACTGCTAAGATAATTTTTTGGTATTTTTCAGGAATAGAATTAAGTTTCAAAATTATTTGTTCGTCGTCTCCCTCTCCTTCTCCCGTAAGATTATCTCCTGAATGAATTATTGTCTTATCATTCGATTCTAAATGACCATAATAAATTACATCTTCTTTATAGTTTTTGAGCTTGTCATTTTCTTCTAATAAAATCGCATAACCATCAAGGTCAAAATCCCATCTATTACCGAAGAATCCAGCTAAACCACTGGAAGATTTAGCAACATCCCATCCTAGACCCATTGTCAGTCGTGATAAATCGTATTCACTTTTATCAAGTACAATTTTTTGTCCTTTTTCGAGCTTAATAGTCATGTATTTACTACCCTTTATAAATTAAGTATGAAAGTTTTTCAATTTAGTCAATCTGGTTTTTGGTTATAGCAATAAACCGTCAAAAGTCGTAAGCATTTCGGTCCGAATGCTGCGCAAACAGCCGTCAGCTATTAGCTATCAGCTATTAATTTTGGAGAAGGTAAAAGCAACCTTTGAAATTGAGAAAGAATAAAAATTTACTGCCAAAGTCCCATTTCTAAACCTGAGAAGTAATTATTCATTACTAATTGCTGTTTGCGTAGCATTCCGTAGGAATAGCTGACTGCTAATAGCTATAAGCTATAAGTTATATAATGTTGGGAAAGGCAAGAGTAATTGAGAAATTTAAAAAGGATAAAAAGTTACTGCCAAAGTCTCCTTCCCTAACCTTAGAAATAATTATTCATTATTAATTGCTGTTTGCCTAACATTCAGCTTTTTAATAAATAAACCAAGTATTTACTTAACTTCTGCTAGATTTTTAAACAAAGAATTGAAGCACAAGAACAACAAGTTTAAATTGTTTACTAAAGGTAATAAAGCTGTTTGCGCAGCATTCCGTAGGAATAGCTGATAGCTGATAGCTGATAGCTGACTGCTTACATTTTAGTTCCCGCTTTAACCAAATTAATTCATATCACTACTTCCTACCAGATACCCAATTAAATCCATATTGATAAAATTGGTCTGCTTCTTTATGACCTAAAAAATATTTCTCTTCTTTAACAATCATAATTTGAGAGTTAATATTTTTCAGCAATGCTGCAGCACAAAAGCTACAATTACTGTCTGGATTATTCAATTCTAGAAAGACTTCTTCATCATTGCTGATTTTAAAGAACATCCTTCCGCGTACTGACTTAAAATCTTCAGCACCTTCATATATAAAACAAAAAAATAATATTCTTTGAATTAGATCGGGTCTGAAAATATACATATTTTCACCATCATTTGCTTGACCTGTTCGGTCATCTTTATCCAAATAAATGTAAGGTGAAGTTTTTCTTGAGCCAAACTGTTCTCCTAATGGTTGAATAACTCCCCTTTGACCATTCATCATTTCATACATACATCCTAAATCTAAATCTGGCGCACTATTACTGCCAAATATTTTTCCTATCCAACCACTTCGATTATTTGTAATAGCTTCCCAATTCAAATTAACATGAACTATAACAGGGTCAGTACTATCATCTTTGCTCAAGTTTATATTATGAAAATCCCCAGTTTTTTCTAGTTTAATAACCACAATTTTTAATTTTTTAACTAACAACAAAATAATTAGGGTTTGCTGAAAAAGTCTTATAGTTGAGAATTCATAATTTAGAACTCAGAATTTCCTACGCAATGCTCTGCAAACAGAATTTAGAGGATTTAGGAGGAAGAAATCTCCCTTAATTTTTCTATCCTTATCTACTCAAAACTCTAACTTTTTTAGCTTTTTAGACCGAAAACTTTGCACCTTTTTTGACTCTAAAAATCCTCAAATATTTACAGATAAAGGCTTTGACAGTTAATCACCAAGCCCTAATTAGGTACTCCTAAAGATGCAAGGATTTTAGTTGCTACATCCCCTTAACTATTTAACTATCGGGAGGTAGACTAGAAAAATCATTACTTGTTTAGTACTACCAATATTTAAACTTTAATTTTCCCAGTTTTGAATTTTAGCTATAGCTAAATCCAAATTTAAAGTACTATCTATAGTTATTCATAAACATATTTCTCGACAAAAGTTTGTAAACCTGCGTTATATCCTGTTCCCACAGCTTGAAATCTCCATTCATTATTTTTTTTATAGAGACGACCAAATTCTATTGCAGTTTCTCTTGAAAAGTCTTCTTCTAATTCATACTTAGTTATTTCTTCTTGAGTCTCCAAATTGTAAACTCTAATAAACGAATTTTTAACTTGCCCAAAGTTTTGTCTTCTTTTTTCTGCATCATGGATAGTCACAACAAAAAGTAGTTCTTGAATACTGGAATTAACATTAGTTAAATCTACTTCTATTGTTTCATCGTCTCCTTCTCCTTCTCCAGTTCTATTATCTCCCCAATGCTTTACTGCACTATCTGGTGATTTTAAATTATTGTAGAAAATAAAGTATTCATCTTCAGGGATTTTACCATTATCTCCTAACATAAATACAGAAGCATCTAAGTCAAATTCTACCCCTGTATCAGTAGGATTAACATCCCAACCTAAACCAACACCTACTTTTACTAAACTTGGTGCATCTTTAGAAAGATTAATTCTGTGACCTTTACTAAGTTTAACAGACATTTATTACCCTCTTTTATGACTAAACAGTTTAAAAATTTCTTTAAGGTGATAATTGATATTTTTCAGGATTAGATATTTGGAATTACATCAAAATTACTCCCTCATCCAAAATGCTAATTCCAAATTTACCGACTTCTATGGGAATGGAAAATTTTTGACCCATTCATAAATGTTCCTAGAATCAAATCGTAGAATTAACTACAGATGAGATATTTGGAATTATAGAAAAATTAATCTCTCATCCAAAATACTAATTCCAAATTTACCGACTTCTATGGGAGTGGAAAATTTTTGACCCATTCATAACTGTTCCTAGAATC
>JAXHSW010000022.1:45560-60427 GCA_034190295.1 Cyanobacteriota bacterium
CAGATGAGATATTTGGAATTATAGAAAAATTAATCTCTCATCCAAAATACTAATTCCAAATTTACCGACTTCTATGGGAATGGAAAATTTTTGACCCATTCATAACTGTTCCTAGAATCAACTACAGATGAGATATTTGGAATTATAGAAAAATTAATCTCTCATCCAATATCCATTAATGAACGACTTCTATGGGAGTGGAAAATTTTTGACCCATTCATAACTGCTCCTAGAATTAACTACAGATGAGATATTTGGAATTATAGAAAAATTAATCTCTCATCCAAAATACTAATTCCAAATTTACCCAATAATTAACCTTTAAAGCATCTCCTTCTTCTATTGAAGCTTACCCATTCATAACTGCTTCAAGAATCAACTACAGATAAGATATTTGGGATTACATCAAAATTACTCTCTTATCCAAAATGCTAATTCCAAATTTACCCAATAATTAACCTTTAAAGTATCTCCTTATAAAAGAGAAAAAAAGAAAAAATATTTTTATCAATCATCTTCGTTTTAAGGAGAGGTCATTTCAGTTATCAGTTAGCCTCCTCCGGAGGAAATGCGAACTTCAGTTATCATTACCTCTGCAATAAGGAGGCTACGAAAATACGGAATTATCTTTTTTTATCCCCTTAAGAAAGGGAGACTTTAGACCACAATTTCTCGGTAATTGTTAATTGCTAAACAGTTTATTACTTAATCAATTAAGTATATTTCTGTACAAAGGTTTCTAAACCAGAGTTATAACCTTCTCCAACTGCTTGAAATTTCCATTCACCACTTTTTTTATAGAATTTACCGAACTCTATAGCTGTTTCCCTAGAAAAATCTTCTTCCAATTCATATTTAGTTATTTCTTCTTGAGTTTCCCCATCATAAATTCTGATATAAGAATTTCTTACTTGTCCGAAGTTTTGTCTTCTTTTATCTGCCTCATATATAGTCACAACAAAAACAATTTCTTCAATGGCAGAATCAACTTTTGATAAATCTACTGTGACAGTCTCATCATCTCCTTCTCCTTTTCCTGTGCGACTATCTCCCATAGATTCAACTGCACCATCAGCAGATTTAAGGCTATTGTAAAAGACAAAATATTTCTCTTGAGGAATTTTGCCATTTGCTCCTAACATAAATACAGAAACATCAAGGTCAAAATCTGAACCTGTATCTGAAACATTTACATCCCATCCTAAACCTGCTATGGCTTTATTCATTCCAGGCGCTTCTTTAGATAGACTAATTCTTTCGCCTTTGCTAAGATTAATACTCATACTATTTACTCAATTGATTTACTATTTTTAACTACAACTAGCACAGTTATAATTACGAAAAACTTGAAAAACTATATTTTGAAGATGACTAAACTTCTCCAGATTCTCTCATAAAAAAAATCTTGTTTATATAGTCTTTTCAAATGATTGGTAAATCTATAATATTTTCTTGCTTTTGACAAAAAAAAATCTGTGCTGTTCCTTTTTGTGAACTATATTAATGTTGACGATCCAGATAACAATCCTCTAAATTAATAGATTAATTATACCGCTTTTGACAATTGATTCAAAATTTGTTTCTGATACTCATCTTCTGTCATTAAATCCTGGGTACTCTCCACACGGTCTAAAAATACTATACCTTCTAGATGATCGTATTCATGTTGGAAGATTCTAGCAACAAAATCTGTTAATTCTTGTCTTTGTAGTTGTCCTTCTCGATTAGTATACTCAACTTCTATTACTCTATATCTTGGTACTAAACCTCTAATTCCTGGCACACTTAAACAACCTTCCCAACCCTTAACCATATCTTCTGAATGAGAAATTACTTTAGGATTAATCATCGCTACTGGGTCCATTTGTGGGGCATTCGGATATCTGAGATTGGGCCTCGATGCAACTATAAACAGGCGATCGCTACTTGAAACTTGTGGAGCAGCAATTCCCACACCATTTGTTTCAATTATTGTGGCAATTAAATTATCGATTAGCTCCTGTAAATTTTTATCCCAAATATTATTAATAGGTTGAGCTTGACATCGTAATATCTCATTGCCTAATTGAGCTACTTCTAATATTGTCATAATTTTTTCCTCTGCAAAATTTACTTCTAGCAGTTTATTAGTGAATTAATTTTATATGAAGTTATGAGGTCAGATAATAAGATAGTAAATTTTTATCTTCACCTTAATCCCAAGTTATAGTTATTTCAGGTAATAATTCAGCCGTCAGCTATCAGCTTTTTAAAGAATCAAGCAAATACTAAGGTTAGCTGACAGAAATATTTCATTTTGGTCTGAATGCTGCGCAAACTTATGTCACTCCTTGACTACTAATTCCTTCTTCCAAGATAATGAGTTAATAACTCATAACTGATAGCTGAATGCTTACTATTTCAGTTTAGATTGACACAAGGGTTTCTTGCCTAGAAAGACTTTCAACCTCAAAAGTGTTTCATTCTTATTTGAAATGACTAGACTATATATCAAATCTCAAAAATTTTGCTTTAAATCTCATCAAAAGTAGTCGTTTACGCGTACAGTAGCACTGAAAAAAATACAGAATAATTCAATAATGAGTATTTTTTTTGGAAAAATTTAACGGGTTTCCTCTTTTGACATTTCATAGAAAAAAATAGGCAATAAAAAAAATATTGACTTTTAGTACTCCCTATTTTTTGATTTTTCCAGCCTCTGATACCATTTCTCAAAAACTTTTCTACACTTTCTTAAGTAGGGGAGTAAGGGAGTGGGGGAGTGGGGGAGAGACAAACATCAGAATAATTAGCATTAACTGGCTAATAATTAGGAAATAAGTTATTAAACCTGCGTTAATTACTTAATAACTGAAGTTTCAGCCAAGTATAGCATTAATGCACGGGAATTGGTATGACAGGAAAATAAAAAAAGCAATAGTGGGGATTGCAATTACCCCAATCTATTCAATTAATTTCAATAATTGATTGCTTGAGAATACATCAAACAAAAATATTTATTCCTTTTTTATTCAAGCCCAATAAAGTTAAATAAACGAAGGTAGCTATGTCGAGAGCAGAGGGCAGAAAGAACAATTTCCTTCAGCCTCCAGCATAGCTGCCTTTTCTGATAATTATCCTCTTAATCGAGATGGTAAGTTACCAGTACGCAACTGAAAACTTAAATTCTGACCATTACGATTAACTTCCAATTCCAACAAACTACCCACCGTTTTATTCTGAACAATTTGTTGTACATTTTCAGACTTAGTAATAGTTTGATTGTCAATTCTTTGAATTATATCTCCTGGTTCTAAACCACTTTTATCCGCAGGAGAACCAGGCACAACTTGCATAACTAATACCCCTTGGTCGCTAAATAACCTAATATTTGTATTTAAGCTTCGGTCGAGTTCTTGCTTAAGTTCCGGTGTCAGAGTCTGCATCGCAATACCCAAATAAGCGTGTTCAGCTTTACCCCCCTTAATTAATTGTTGAGCAATTTGTTGAGCATTATTGATAGGAATTGCAAATCCTAAGCCTTGAGCACCATCAATAATAGCTGTATTAATGCCAACCACTTCACCATTTTGATTGAGTAGAGGGCCACCAGAATTACCAGGATTAATCGCAGCATCCGTCTGAATAAATCCTACTCGCTTATCTGGGACGCCCACATCACTACTAGAACGACCCGTAGCACTAATAATACCAACTGTTACAGAATTATCTAAACCTAGAGGGTTGCCAATAGCGATCGCCCATTCTCCAGGTTGCAAGTTATTTGAATCTCCCACAGTTACGGTAGGGAGGTTATTAGCATCAATTTTAATCACAGCTACATCAGTTACAGAATCTGTACCCAAAACTCTACCCTGTAAGCGACGGCCATCTTTAAGGACAACTTCCACGGTAGTTGAACCTTCTACAACATGAGCATTAGTGAGGATATTACCATCAGAACTAATGATAAAACCAGAACCAGTACCTCGCTCAACTGGTCCAGAACGTGAGGGAGGTTCATAACCATAGAAATCTTCTGGTATTCCTCGACCAAACATATTAGGTCGTTGACTGAATGTTCGAGAAGCATTAATCCTAACTACTGCCGGACCAACTTTTTGGACTGCATCTACAATAAAGTTGCCATTGGAAATAGGTGCTCTAACTGGTAACCAATTAGACTTTTCTGAGTTGGAAGTACCATAATTATTAGAAGATGATTGAACTATCTGTGTTGAATTTTCCGAAGAGCTAGTTGTCTGTGGGAATACCATGCGTTGGCCCAATAATGCTCCTCCAGCTCCTGCTAGTATTAATAAATAGGTTAAAGGTTGTTGCCAAAATACTTTGCCTGTTGTTCTTTTCATTGTTATTTGTTGATATTTGTAATTGGTTCGTCTGTTAAGAATGAATAATCAGGGTTTAGCTTCCTGACGATAAGTTTTCTTTAATTTTTCCTACAATACCTCTGGGGTTTATTACTTATTTTTTACTTGTGAATGTTGACATAAGATAGCGATATGTTAAATTTAACATTTATCGAAAATGATGTCCGGTTATTTAGAGTTAGTGATTTTACACCCATAACAGGAAACAGGAAAAAGGGAACTGTAGGAAAAACATTTCCCTGTCTAAATACCATTGTCAGTTTATCAAAATCATCAGGGTCTAAAACCCCGCCTTTTAAGGCGCAATATTTTTAGTTCCTTGCTCAAATCCCCGTTACAAAAATAACTTCTGACTTGCAGACTTGTTACTTGCAAACTTCGTTAAGTCCGCCCCCTATTTGTCTATCTATCGAGCAAAATCATCAGGGTCTAAAACCCCGCCTTTTAAGGCGCAATATTTTTAGTTCCTTGCTCAAATCCCCGTTACAAAAATAACTTCTGACTTGCAGACTTGTTACTTGCAAACTTCGTTAAGTCCGCCCCCTATTTGTCTATCTATCGAGCAAAATCATCAGGGTCTAAAACCCCGCCTTTTAAGGCGCAATATTTTTAGTTCCTTGCTCAAATCCCCGTTACAAAAATAACTTCTGACTTGCAGACTTGTTACTTGCAGACTTCGTTAAGTCCGCCCCCTATTTGTCTATCTAGTCTATCTATTGGAGTTGCACAGTGACGAATGATTTTAGATTTTTGATTGAATTAGATTAAAGGCGTTACTGATTTTTACTATGATTTTTTTGGTGCATCTCATAGCAAGCAAAAATACTTTTTTCCTATATATTCCCTGTTGCTTTCCGGAGCAGATGAGCTGTTGCCTAAAAGCGTTCAACAATTAATAATTAATAATTAATAATTACCTCTCCTTGAAAACTGATAGGATTGACTCAAAGGATTTTTTTTATTTATTATCCCCTTAAAAGGGGAGGTTTTAAACCACAATTTTTCGATAAATTTTTGGCTTTATTCATGCATTGAGATGCACCCGATTTTTCTTTAATGGGGATAATGCTCCACATCGCTATCGACAACGCCTAACTATTAACTGAAAATAATTTTAGATTTTGCCAAATTTATATTTCAGCTTGATTCAACAACACATAAGGAAAAAGAGAAATAAAGGTTAAATATTTAAAATATCTGCGAGGGAGAAAATTTTATATTTAAGGCTTAAAACACAGATTAAGCTCTAACTACCTTAGCGTGAATAGGGTTTTAACGAAGTTAGAAGTCAGAAGTCAGCAACTGTACCCACCCCTAACCCCTCCCAGGAGGGGAAGTAGGAAATTTGAGTTCCGCTCCAAAAATATTGCACCTTAAAAGGCGGGGTTTTAGACCCTTATGATTTTGATAAAAATTCAGCGTTCAACTTTCAATGAGTTAATTTTTATCAAATAATTATCATATCTACTTGTTCCAAATTAATTTAATATTTGTTAGTAGGGAGTAGTTCAACAATTAATAATTAACAATTAATAATTAATAATTAACAATTACCTGTTCTTTCCAAGGAGAGGATTGACTAAAAGGAAAAATTTTTCTTTTCTCTTGGTCAATTGGATATGGCGAGGATACCTCCCCATCCCACCCAACGGGTGCGCTGCGCTAACGACCGCTTTTCTCCTTAAAAGGAGAGGCTTTAAAGCTTAATTATTCGGTAAGAAAAACATAATTGTATACTTGAGAATATAGATATAAAAATCTAAAAATGATTTTGTCTACTTATTTAACTAGCTCATTAAATATACAATTAATTTTGTATGACTACTTACTAACTAGACAGTGCAAAGTTCTTGGAATAACTATTGCTAGCTAAAGCTTTCAGCTATCTAAAGGTTAAAAACTCTTTATTCAGAGCTGTAAGTACTGTAAGTCTTTGCCAGTAATACTTTCACTCTTCAAAGCCAATAGTTTTTTGGAAAACTTTGTACTCTCCAGTTACTAAGTTATATCAAATTGAAATGAAGCTGCATAGAATAATATTTCTAGCATAATTGACCGCAGATAGGAGTAGATAGAGATAGATCTATGTAATGAATTTCATCATTCTATGCAACCTCATATAAAACTGGTATTACATATTAATTAATCTACTATTATCTCTCTTTTGACCTTTAGTATATTTACCATCCCTAAAAAAAATATCCGGTTGTTTTTACACAAATCAGTTTTATATTATTTCTGCATACACCTATGATTTACTTAATGGTTGCTTATGAATAAAAAAAATGATGACCAGATATAAATTTAACGCTAAAATTTTTTTTTGAATAAAATTATTCAAAATGACTTTTTTTTCCTGACTTCTGATGAATTATGAACAATCTGAATAATTATCAAATATTCCTGTAGAAACATTAATATTAGTCACTCTAAACCTTTTAATCTCAAGAGATAAACTTTCAATAATTGATAATTGATAATTGATAATTGATAATTGATAATTGATAATTACCTCTCCCTAAAAAGAAGAGGATTGAATAAAAGGAAGATTTTTTCTCTCTTGGTCGATTGGATATGGCTCCGAAACCTCGCCATCCCACCCTACGGGAAGCTGCGCTAACGACCGCTTGTTTCTCCTTTAAAGGAGAGGCTTTAAATCTTAATTATTCGGTAAAAATAACTACTTGTCGATCGCGATAAAATTTATAGAAATTATAGAAATTTAATTTAAAATTACCAATAAAAAAGCCTTTAATCAATCCAAATATTTCGGGTTTCCACATATAAGCAAAGTGTTTTTTGCAAAATCCATGAGAAACCCGACAATTAAAATTTGACAGTATAGCTTGAGGATAAACTAAGTCAATAACTGAGTTAATTAATCTTCAGCAAAAATGTAGCGATACAGTTCATCTGCTCCAGGTTCTGGACTACCTGTACCAAACTCCACTGCTTCAGCAATCAAATTTTCAATCTTTCGATCTATTTCTTTTAACTCTGCAACATCCGCCAAATTATTTTCTGTCAGATAAGCTGTAAATTGCTCGATCGGGTCACGAGAAAACCAATATTCCTTTTCTTCCTTATCCCGTAATTCATCAGGGTCAGCCAAAGAATGTCCTCGGAATCGATAAGTTAAAGCTTCAATTAAAGTCGGTCCTTCACCAGCACGAGCTCTGGCAACAGCCTCTTGAGCAGCAGAATGTACTGCCAATACATCCATACCATCAACCTCCACACCTACCATACCAAAAGCATGAGCTTTCTTATAAATCTCAGGTTCAGAAGTCGCCCGTTCGTGAGCCATACCAATTGCCCACTTATTATTCTCCACTACATAAATAATTGGTAATTTCCACAATGTGGCCATATTAAGACATTCAAAAAATTGGCCATTATTACAAGCTCCATCTCCAAAGAAACAGGCCGTCACTTGGTCAGCAGCTTCATTCCCCATGCTTTCCCGACGATATTTACTCTGAAAAGCCGCCCCAGTCGCTACAGGAATACCTTCAGCAACAAAAGCATAACCTCCCAATAAATTATGTTCAGCAGAGAACATATGCATTGACCCACCACGACCTTTAGAACAACCTGTAGCTTTACCAAATAATTCAGCCATAACTTCCCGTGCAGGTACACCAGCACTTAAGGCATGAACATGGTCTCTATAAGTGCTGCAAACAAAATCTTCATCTTGGCGCATGGCTTTAATCACACCAGAAGAAACTGCTTCTTGTCCATTATAAAGATGAACAAAGCCAAACATTTTACCTCGATAATACATTTCAGCACACTTATCTTCAAAAAAGCGCCCTAAAACCATATCTTCATATAGTATTAATCCTTCTTCTTTAGTAATTTTTATACTATTGGTATCAAAAGTAGGTAATGTACGTTCTTGGATCATTTTATTTGTTCTAAGCTAGTATGATTATTGACTACTCCCCGGAGGTCAGTCACGGAGATTCTAAGTAGATACTACGGAACAGGATAAATCCGTTTTGCTCTGTCTGTTCTTAGCTGACCAAAGATATAATATTCTTTGGGGACAAGTCAAAGTGCCCCTACACAGTCGGCTTAAGTTTAACCTTAGCTTTCTGCTTACTTTTGTGATGATATTTGCAGGGACTTTACAGTCTGCAGTCTTCACACCAATTATTACCTGTTCTATACAAACCACGCTTTGTTCTTTTTCCTGTTAGCGAAGCTTGTCTGAAGGACTTAGGTTTCCAATCATTGGGTTTCTCACCATAATTAGGTAGATAGTCACCATCTAAAAATGAAGCAATACTTGTATAACTTTCTTGGTGTTTCTATAAGTATAATTCCATATTCATAACACAACTGAGCTATTCTTTCTTTGAGTCTAGCTGTGGGAATTGGTACAAATTCTGAATTACTTTTTTTTCCTAATTCTATTTGATTTTTATGACCTTTATTCCAACAAAATACAATTGTACCAATAGAATTTTTGTGCGCAATGATTAATGACTATTCTGGCTGCTTTATTGTAAGCATTCAGCCGTCAGCCATTAGCTATCAGCTATTGCTTTTTGTGTAATTTCAAAGCTGTATTAATCTCGTCAGAGTTAAACAGGACTTACGCAGAGGCACCACATCTAGTGAGGGTGCCCTTCGGAGCTTTGCGGAACGCAAATGCCATTCCCCCCTATAGGTGGGGTATAATTTCGTCTGCGTGCGTAAGTCCTGTTAAATCTTATGACAAAAGTTGTTAAACTCTATATTCATTTCAACTCCTTCCTTAAAGGCAAGGTATTATTGCGCTCTAGCTGACAGCTAATAGCTGAATGCTTACGCTTTATTTATACCCAAATCGAATTTGGCGGTTACGTTTTTCAGTAATAGCAGCTAGTTTATTTGACCAAAATCCAAGATGGTTTATTTTCTTTAATAGTTGATACTTGTTTGTTGTACCAAAGATTCATCCCCACAGTTCAAACACGGGGGCCTTCAACTTGGCTTTTCGGTAAAATAAAATACATCGGATTAAAATCCGACTCCTAGCCTTTGATCCATCGCTTAAAAGACGATGGCTTTCATGCTCCCGTGTTATTTAGGTAAAAAGCTCTAATGAATTTATATTTAGTAGTTTATATTAGAATTGTGTATGAGAACCAACAAATGTTACTAACTTTTGGCCGATAGAGTGCCATAAAGCTTGAAATATCCTTTGCTTTAGATAAGAAATAAAAAATAGTATGTTTGTCTTAACAATAATGCAATATGATATTATAATAGAGACATTAGACTTGCTTGTCGCGAAATAAAACCTTAAAGTTAAATGAAAAATTCTACCTTTCAATCATTAAATTATGCTGCCATCAGGTAGAAATTCCAGAGTCCAGCTGCAGTTAACATGAAGCGATGTCGCGCATCAATTTTGATGCGATTTCCATACAATCCTCTCGCTGCATTAGACAGCACTTCCCGTTGTTATGAGGTACAATAACAGCACTTAGTAAACCAGTCTGCAAACTATGGGGCGCACTTAAACAGTACAATCAAAACTTATGTGAGATTGTGGCTTTCGACTCTAAGTTTTTGAACTTACATACTAACTTACATACTATTTATACTGTTATATTATATGACTTTTCTGTATCACAGATCAAGAGGACCGGGAATTGTGAATATTTCTGTTTTTTGATTTGAAAAGTGGTTGTCGATCCAAATATTTCTCATGCTTTAGTGAAGAGGTAGTCGAAAAGATTGGTAAAGTGACAAAAATATTTCTAAATTTAGTTAGCAATATCCGATATGATCGGCTAACATAATAAGCTAATTATAGTAAATTATATTAACTCGCCTTTGAGGAAGTGCACTGTGCGGATTCCATTAGATTATTACCGAATTTTGGGTTTACCAATTCAGGCTACTGTCGAACAGTTACGACAGGCACATCGCGACCGCACTCAGCAGTTTCCCAGAAGGGAGTATTCGGAGGCGACAATAGTTGCCCGCAAAGAACTTGTAGACGAAGCTTATGCTATTCTGTCCGACCCAGAACAACGGCAAACCTACGATGGCAGTTTTCTGAGTAAAACCTACGAGCCAGAATTAAAACAAGTAAGTCCAAGCTCTGAGATAAATCTGGAAAAAGCACAAGAAGAAGAGAAAGAAACAAAACTTCAACAAACAGAAGAAATACCCCCAAAAGTAGCTTCTAGGCATTTAACAAGAGGGATAAGCTCTCACAGTATAGAAACTCCAGTTAGCCATCAGTTTGACCCTAATACTCCCAGTATAGAAATAGAAGATAGACAGTTTGTGGGCGCTCTCTTAATTTTACAGGAATTAGGAGAATATGAGTTGATCCTAAAGCTGACCCGTCCCTATCTAATAAATAATAGTATTGCTGTCAAAGATGGACGTTTTGGAGACCCAGTATTAGTACTACCAGATATTGCCCTAACAGTTGCTTTAGCAAATTTAGAATTAGGTAGAGAGCAATGGCAACAAGGACAATATGAAAGTGCGGCAACAGCTTTAGAAGCAGGTCAGGGATTATTGCTACGAGAAAACCTATTTGTCCAAATTAGAGGAGAAATACAAGGAGACCTCTATAAGCTACGTCCTTATAGAATAATGGAATTAGTCGAACTACCAGAAGAAAAAGCATTAGACCGTCGCCGTGGGTTAGAAATTCTTCAAGATATGTTGAATGAAAGAGGAGGAATTGATGGTCAAGGTAACGATCGCTCTGGATTAGGGGTTGAAGATTTTCTGAAGTTTGTTCAGCAGCTACGTCGCAACTTAAGCATGGCAGAACAAAAGAAATTATTTGAGTCTGAAGCTCATCGTCCTTCTGCCGTTGGTACATATTTAGCAGTTTATACTTTTTTAGCTCAAGGGTTTGCCCAAAAACAACCAGCCTTAATTCGTAAAGCTAAGTTGATGCTGATACAATTGGGCAGGAGTCAAGATGTCAATCTAGAAAAAGCTGTCTGTTCATTACTTTTAGGACAAACTGAAGAGGCTAGTAGGTCCTTAGAACTAAGCCAGGAACACGAACCTTTATCCTTTATTAAAGAAAATTCTCAAGAATCTCCAGATTTACTACCAGGTTTGTGTCTCTATGCTGAACATTGGTTAACCGAGGAAGTCTTTCCACATTTCCGCGACCTATCTGACAAGTCAGCCTCTTTGAAAGATTATTTTGCCGATCGCCACGTTCAAGCTTATCTAGAAGCTTTGCCTAACGAAGCAGAAGCAACTAATCAATGGGTAGTTGTTCAACCGCGTCGCGATCGCGATACAGAAGAAACATTATATCAAAAAGAAACAGACCAATCTTCAGTGTTAGATTTGGGACAAAAACGTATCTCTAGTGTGGGTAGCGCTGCTACTGCCACTATGGCCTCAACTACCACAGAAACTTCCAATCAACTAGAAGCTAGTTCCGATCGCTCACTTCAAGAACCAGAGAAATTATCTTCTTCTATAGATATGCAAAAACAAGAAAATTCCTTGAGCTATAGTCGCTATTCAGAGAGAGTTAGAGAAAGGAGTAGAAGTCGCTTACCTCAGTTAAATGAAAATACGTCAGTGGGTAGTAAAGAATTACCCCGATCGATGTTTAATCAAAGTCCACGCAGAAAATCAACCAGAAGAGAACCTGTTAAGATTGGTCGTTTAATATTAATAGCAGTTTTGGGGTTATTAGCAATAGGATTTATTGGGTTCGTGGCAATTAAAACTATTGGCTGGCTAGCAAATGCTTTAGGCTTAGGTAGGGAACAACCGATGGTACAACTGGATAGACCTCCATTGGAAATTCCAGAACTTAATCAGGTCAATCTCGCAGCATCAGGTCCAATGACAGAAGAAGTCGCACGCCTAACTATTCAAAGTTGGTTAGATACTAAGGCTGCAGCTCTAGGTCCTAATCATCAAACTGGACAATTACAAAATATTCTCGTAGATCCAGCACTGGAACGTTGGTTACCTACAGCTAATGCTTTGAAGCGAGAGAACTCTTATCGAAAGTATGAGCATAATTTAGAGATAAAAAGTTTAAATATGAGTAACACAAATGCCAATCAAGGTCAAGTGGATGCTCAAGTTAGAGAAAAAGTAGAGTTTTATGATAATAACAGATTAACCAATTCTCAAAATGATAACTTGCTTGTTCGTTACGACTTGGTTCGTCAAGATGGAAAATGGAAAATTCGTAATTGGAATGTACTCCAATAACTTTTAAGTCGTAGTTTTAACATCTTGGCTTGCAACTTTATGAAAGAAAAATGTCTAGAAGACATCTGTTAACGCGCGTCAAAAGTCATACCATGTCCGGTAGCATCGGTCTTGTATAGCAAAGGTAGGCAACAGGCAACAGGCAACAGGCACCGAATACTTAAGAGCAAGAAAAAAACTTAAATTTCCTGTAGATGTTCACTCTTGGGTTTACACAAACGATCGAGTGCGGACATGATATCAGAAGTTAACCCACTCCTAACCCAACCCACCCCCGTCCCTCCGGTGGAGGGAGCCTGGAGGGGAAATAGGGGATTTGAGAAAAGCTCCAAAAACCCGATCGCCTTAAAAGGGGGGGTTGCACGACCCAATCCTGTTTGATAATAAAACATAAAATCAACTATCCCACAGAAATAATCAATTCTTTCCCCGTATTCCCTATTCCCTCCTTTGGTGGAGATGTCTAGAGTTTGTGAGAGCAGACAAAGAGAAAAAACATTAGAGTGGTTTGAATTGAAGGGTCATTTCAGTTATCAGTACCTCTGCAATAAGCTGATAGCTGACAGCTAAATACTTACATTAAATCTATGGATTGCTTCAAACTTCTGCCACTTTTAATAAGGATATTTATTAGTAATTTTTAGTAGAATTATAAGATATATTTATTAATTGATAATATTATGATTTATTATAACATTAGTAATGTTAAGAAACCGTAACATTAGACATCTAGAATTGCCTATAAACCCGTATGTATACTCATAATCTTTTAGTAAGCACTCTTGACCAAATCGGAAATTTTCTGCAAGATATACATTTATAAGGAGATCCCGGCGATCCCAAAAAAATGCTGTTCTTATTGTTTCCATATATATAGAAACTCTGAAGAGCCTGAAAGTATTTTTTGGAGCCGGAAAAAGAGTCCTTCAAAAAAACAAGAAAATTAGATGCAATTTCCTATTAGGTTTTGGGAAATTAAATACTAAACACTGTCAAAAAATAGGAGAACATACAGAATGGTTCAAGAACGTCCACCTCTAGAAGAGATGACTTTGAGACAACTACGCAAAGTCGCTAGTGAGCTAGGTATATCTCGTTACAGCAGAATGCGTAAAGCACAACTACTGGCATCAGTGATGGAAGCTCAAGGTATTAGCCATAGCTCATCCGCTCCACCTTCAGCATTAGAAACACAAGAAGATGTGGAAGCAAAAAAATTTGAATTAGGGCAAGAAAACAACAATGACGATTTTCTTTCATCCATTGATGAAGGTTTAACAGATTTACCCAATGGGTATACTAAAAGCCGAATAGTTTTAATGCCACGAGATCCAGAGTGGGCGTACGCCTATTGGGATATTCCTAATGGACAGAAAGAAGAGTTACGTCGTCAGGGGGGACAGCAGTTAGCGCTGCGTATCTATGATGTGACGGACATTAAACTAAGCTACCAAAGTCCCCACAGCATTCAGGAATATCCTTGTGATGAATTAGCTCGTGAATGGTACATACCAATTCCAGTAAGCGATCGCGACTATGTTGTGGAAATAGGGTATCGATGTGCTGATGGTCGGTGGTTAGTTTTAGCTAGTTCTGAGCGAGTGCATATTCCACCAGTTTATCCCTCAGATTGGATTGATGACCAATTCATTACAGTGAGTTGGGATGAAGATTTATGTGGCAAAACCTTTATGGAACTGGTTCCTGCTAGTCGCAAAATTACTTTTCATGATAATCCCGATGATATTTATGAAGAGATGTACGGCATAGCGGAAGTCGAGAATCAAAGGATTGCTGCTTCTATGTTTGGCTCTATTCAAATGGTTCCTGGTTCAGGCCAAATGATTGAAGAAGGAGTCAGTTCCTATAGTATGGCATCAGGTGTAGGGATGTGGTCATCTGGTAGTAATATCTCTGGAGCTACTCAAACCATGTCCGGTGTAGGTTTAACTGCTTCTGGGGTAGGTCAAACCATGTCCGGTGTAGGTTTAACTGCTTCTGGGGTAGGTCAAACTATGTCCGGTGTAGGTTTAACTGCTTCTGGGGTAGGTCAAACTATGTCAGGTGTAGGTTTAACTGCTTCTGGGGTAGGTCAAACTATGTCCGGTGTAGGTTTAACTGCTTCTGGGGTAGGTCAAACTATGTCCGGTGTAGGTTTAACTGCTTCTGGGGTAGGTCAAACTATGTCCGGTGTAGGTTTAACTGCTTCTGGGGTAGGTCAAACCATGTCAGGTGTAGGTTTAACTGCTTCTGGGGTAGGTCAAACTATGTCCGGTGTAG
>JAXHSW010000022.1:60527-61821 GCA_034190295.1 Cyanobacteriota bacterium
GTTTAACTGCTTCTGGGGTAGGTTTAACTGCTTCCGGTGTAGGTTTAACTGCTTCTGGGGTAGGTTTAACTGCTTCCGGTGTAGGTTTAACTGCTTCTGGGGTAGGTTTAACTGCTTCCGGTGTAGGTTTAACTGCTTCTGGGGTAGGTTTAACTGCTTCCGGCATGGGTATGAATATGTCAGGTCTAGGTTTAACTGCTTCCGGGGTAGGTCAAACTATGTCAGGTGTAGGTTTAACCACTTCAGGAGTAGGTTTAACTGCTTCCGGTATGGGCATGAATATGTCAGGAGTAGGTTTAACTGCTTCCGGCATGGGTATGAATATGTCAGGTCTAGGTTTAACCACTTCAGGAGTAGGTTTAACTGCTTCCGGTATGGGCATGAATATGTCAGGTCTAGGTTTAACAACTTCCGGGGTAGGCTTAAGTGCTTCAGGTGTAGGTTTAACCGCTTCCGGCATGGGCATGAATATGTCAGGTCTAGGTTTAACAACTTCCGGGGTAGGTTTAACCGCTTCCGGTATGGGCATGAATATGTCTGGGGTAGGTTTAACCGCTTCCAGCATGGGTATGAATATGTCAGGGTTAGGTCAAACCATGTCTGGTGTCGGTTTAACTGCTTCCGGTATGGGCATGAATATGTCAGGGCTAGGTCAAACCATGTCTGGTGTAGGTTTAACTGCTTCCGGCATGGGTATGAATATGTCAGGTCTAGGTTTAACTGCTTCCGGCATGGGTATGAATATGTCAGGTGTAGGTTTAACCACTTCAGGAGTAGGTTTAACTGCTTCCGGTATGGGCATGAATATGTCAGGAGTAGGTTTAACTGCTTCCGGCATGGGTATGAATATGTCAGGTCTAGGTTTAACCACTTCAGGAGTAGGTTTAACTGCTTCCGGTATGGGCATGAATATGTCCGGTGTAGGTTTAACTGCTTCCGGCATGGGTATGAATATGTCCGGTGTAGGTTTAACTGCTTCCGGCATGGGTATGAATATGTCAGGTCTAGGTTTAACCACTTCAGGAGTAGGTTTAACTGCTTCCGGCATGGGAATGAATATGTCAGGGGTAGGTTTAACTGCTTCCGGTATGGGAATGAATATGTCAGGGGTAGGTTTAACTGCTTCCGGTATGGGAATGAATATGTCAGGGGTAGGTTTAACCGCTTCCGGGTTAGGTTTAACTGCTTCCGGTATGGGAATGAATATGTCAGGGGTAGGTTTAACTGCTTCCGGTATGGGAATGAATATGTCAGGGGTAGGTTTAACCGCTTCCGGTATGGGAATGAATATGTC
>JAXHSW010000022.1:61921-65381 GCA_034190295.1 Cyanobacteriota bacterium
GCTTCCGGTATGGGAATGAATATGTCAGGGGTAGGTTTAACCGCTTCCGGTATGGGAATGAATATGTCAGGGGTAGGTTTAACCGCTTCCGGTATGGGAATGAATATGTCAGGGGTAGGTTTAACCGCTTCCGGTATGGGAATGAATATGTCAGGGGTAGGTTTAACCGCTTCCGGTATGGGAATGAATATGTCAGGGGTAGGTTTAACCGCTTCCGGTATGGGAATGAATATGTCTGGTGTTGCTGCTTCTATGCCACCAGTTCGCCCCCGCAAGTTCTGGTTAGTTGCTGATGCCGAACTTATTATTCACGGTGCAACGGAACCAAATGCTACTGTCACTATTGGTGGACGACCTATTAAACTAAATTCTGATGGTACTTTCCGTTTCCAGATGGCTTTCCCTGATGGTTTAATTGATTATCCGATCATGGCAGTGGCAGTCGATGGCGAACAAAACCGTTCTATACACATGAAGTTCGCTCGTGAAACCCCCGAACGTCGCACTAATACAAAGCAAGAAGCTGTTTTGGAATGGATAAGATGAAAAATCAGCAGTTTAACTATTGATAGCTAAGGCATAAATAGCGATCGCTCATTGCTAGATTGCTAAGTAACCCTCGGTAAAGTCCGGGGGTTTATAATTGAATCAGTTAGAGCTGCTTAACTAGCTATCACCATTTCAGCACTCAGTCTTCAGCGTGCTAAAAGCTTGGGTTTAAATCCCCGACTTCTAGTTTATCGTTTAATTTTTAAATTTTAGGGAGGGCATCCGCAAAGTTAACTGCTAAACGCCGATCGGCTGTTTGCGGAGCATTCTGGACCGAAATGCTTTTTAATATTAAGCTCCGCCAGCACAATTTAATTACCGAATAATTAAGGTTTAAAGCCTCTCCTTTAAAGGAGAAACAAGAAAAATTTTTCCTTTGAATCAATCCTATCCGTTTTCAAGGAGAGGTATTAACGCGCGTCAGCAAGTCTGCAAGTCAGTAGGGGCAAACGGCCGAAAGCTTGCGCATAACTATCGAATGGCGCCCGTACAGAAGTTATTTTTGTAAAGGAGATTTGAGCAACTCTCTAAAAATATTGCGCCTTAAAAGGCAGGGTTTTAGACCCTTATGATTTTGATAATTAATTATTAATTATTAATTATTAATTATTAATTGTTGAAAGGACTTACGCAGAGACTCTACTTATGGCGAGGGCGAATACTATTTATCCCTATAGATGGTGGTTTAAAAGTCAATTTGAGTAAGTCCTGAATTAGCAAAAGAATCAAGTTATTTAACATCAATTTATTACTGATGAATGTATCAGAAGTTACTCAAACATTAAAAAATCTATTTGAAGAATCTTTGGAAATTCCATCACCTACTTCATGGCAAATAGAAACAGATAATTTTCGACTTTTAGCTCTACTTTCAGAAGACAAAAGTTGGCTGAGAATATTAATTCCCATTGCTCCTCAAGCAGATGCTCAACCATTTCTTGATAAGTTACTTGAAGCTAACTTTGATTTAACTTCAGAAACCCGCTATGCTTTATATGAAAATGTTATATGGGGAGTATTTCAGCATCATTTTTCTACATTAACAGTAGAAGATTTTAGTATAGCTATTCAAAGATTGCTTGGTTTAAAAGAACAAGGTATCTCTAGTTATTTTAATGAAGTAATAGAAAATCGGATTGTCGAAGTAATTAAAGCAGCAAAACTTCAAGGACAAACTTTAGAAGCAACCATGCAAACTTTAGAACGCTTTTATGCAGAAGGTTTAATGGGTGAAATAGATATGAATTCAGAATATCGTGAAAAAACTTTAGCAGCTTGGCGTTTTCAATTAGAGCGTTTATGGCCGGAAGTGGAACCTTGACGAAGTCAGCAAGTCTGCAAGTCATATCATGTCCGGTAGCATCGGTATTGTATAGCAAAGGTAGGCAACAGGCAACAGGAAGGAATACTTAAGGACAAGAAAAAAAACTTAAATTTCCTGTAGATATTCATCCTTGGGTTTATACAAACGATAAAGTGCGGACATAATATCAGAAGTCAGAAGTTAAACCACCCCTAACCAAACCCACCCACACCCCTCCCAGGAGGGGAAAAAGGGAGTAGGCAGTAGGCTTCAAAGACATAAGATATCTTGGCTTAATGCCGATAATCGTTACAAACATTACTGAATTATTATTATTATTACTTAATAACTGAAATCTTAATTAAGTATAGCATTATTTTTGGGAGTTGGTGTTAAGTTTGAGGTTGAATCAAATCAAGAATCAAGTTTTATTATGTTATCTGCTTTCTAGCTACTACTCAGTACTTAAGCCTTAAGTATATCTGCCGCTTTTTTATTCTTTAAAAGAGATGCTTTAAGGCTTAATTATTCTGTAAAAAATGTAGGCACTTTTTCTGACTTTGAAGGTAAAAATTTAAACTAAAAAAATGGATATTATTTCAATACTTAAACAAGATTATCAAAAATTTCCGGCCGATCAAACTTACAGTATCTATGCAGAAAATGTTTACTTTGAAGACCCATTAAATAAATTTAGAGGAATTGACCGTTATCAAAAAATGATCGGTTTTATGAACAATTGGTTTAAGGATGTTCAACTGGAATTACACGATATTAGTCAGTTAGGAGATTTAATTAAAACCCGTTGGACACTTAGTTGGACTGCTCCTTTGCCTTGGAAGCCTCGAATGGCAATACCAGGATGGAGTGAATTGAAACTAAATACAGATGGACTTATTAGCAGTCATATTGATTATTGGGATATTTCTCGACTAGATGTTTTAAAGCAGCTTTTTTAAGTGAAGTAATTTTGTAAGCATTTCCTCCGGACTGCTGCGCAAACAGCCGTCAGCTATCAGCCATCAGCTAATGCTAAAACCTCTATATGTCAATGCTTTTAGATTTAATCAGCAAATCCTAATTAGGGAATGCTCTCAAAAGTCTTTTAGTAGGGGTAGGAGACAGCTATACTGGAGACAGGAGACAGGAAAAACAGGGAATGAGCGAGGAGGTAGGATTCAACAATTAATAATTAATAATTAATAATTAATAATTAATAATTAATAATTATATTACCTCTCCTTGAAAACGGATAGGATTGATTCAAAGGAAAAGTTTTTTCTTTTTTCCCCTTAAAAGGGTCGGCTTTAAACCACAATTTATCGGTAAGAATTATCCCTTAATTTTTCTGTCCAACTCTTGCACAAAATGCTAGTTTTATGCAGCTCTCTTGACCGAAAAGCTGGCACTTTTTTTCAACCTAAGAAGGCTGAAATTTTTATATTTCAATACTTTAATAGTTAATCAGCAAGCCCTAATTATTAATTATTATATAGAATCCGGTTATACAGTATATGTTTATAATTCTATCCACACTTCAATATTAAATCCCCCATCTCCCCATCTCCCCATCTCCCCATCTCCCCATCTCCCCATCTCCCCATCTCC
>JAXHSW010000220.1:0-724 GCA_034190295.1 Cyanobacteriota bacterium
TCCGGAATAATAGCTTTGTTTGTGCTGACTGGTGAGGTCTGAAAATCATTTATTTCCCCCTCCCATTTTGTGAAGCTTCCGGGGGGGGTGGTGCTTAATGTTGCGAATGTCGCAATAGTCATTTCATTTTCTGAAGCTCCGAAATAATAGCTTTGTTTGTGCTGATTGGTGAGGTCTGAAAATCATTTATTTCCCCCTCCCATTTTCTGAAGCTTCCGGGGGGGTGGTGCTTAATGTTGCGGATGTCGCAATAGTCACTTCATTTTCTGAAGCTCCGGAATAATAGCTTTGTTTGTGCTGACTGGTGAGGTCTGAAAATCATTTATTTCCCCCTCCCATTTTGTGAAGCTTCCGGGGGGGGTGGTGCTTAATGTTGCGAATGTCGCAATAGTCACTTCATTTTCTGAAGCTCCGGAATAATAGCTTTGTTTGTGCTGACTGGTGAGGTCTGAAAATCATTTATTTCCCCCTCCCATTTTGTGAAGCTTCCGGGGGGGGTGGTGCTTAATGTTGCGAATGTCGCAATAGTCACTTCATTTTCTGAAGCTCCGAAATAATAGCTTTGTTTGTGCTGATTGGTGAGGTCTGAAAATCATTTATTTCCACTTTCCCATTTTCTGAAGCTCCCAGAGATGTTTCTGTGCCGCAATAGTCATTTCATTTTCTGAAGCTCCGAAATAATAGCTTTGTTTGTGCTGATTGGTGAGGTATGAAAATCATTTAT
>JAXHSW010000220.1:824-14578 GCA_034190295.1 Cyanobacteriota bacterium
TTCCCCCTCCCATTTTGTGAAGCTTCCGGGGGGGTGGTGCTTAATGTTGCGGATGTCGCAATAGTCACTTCATTTTCTGAAGCTCCGGAATAATAGCTTTGTTTGTGCTGACTGGTGAGGTATGAAAATCATTTATTTCCCCCTCCCATTTTGTGAAGCTTCCGGGGGGGTGGTGCTTAATGTTGCGGATGTCGCAATAGTCACTTCATTTTCTGAAGCTCCGGAATAATAGCTTTGTTTGTGCTGACTGGTGAGGTCTGAAAATCATTTATTTCCCCTTTCCCATTTTCTGAAGCTCCCAGAGATGTTTCTGTGCCGCAATAGTCACTTCATTTTTTGAAGCTCCGGAATGATAGCTTTGTTTGTGCTGATTGGTGAGGTATTAAAATCATTTATTTCCCCCTCCCATTTTTTTCTTCTATATCCCCTATTCCCTATCCCCTCCTGACAACTGCTGCGAAGTCTAATTTTCTGGATTTGTAATTTCTCCCATAAATAAAATAGTGCCAGAATTATTATCTCTAATTGCCAAAAAGAAGGGACGATTAACAAACATTTTTAAACTTGTTACCATCGCACTTGCTACTCCCATAGCTATACTGGTTGCTGCTGCTGCTTCTGTTCCTGTTTCATTCACTTCCACAAATGTTTTATGTTTAATTTCATCTATATATAATTCTGGTGGAATAGAACGCATTCCCGAAAAATCTGCTTTCTTTCTGTCAAAAGCTATTTCCATTCCTAAAGTTTTTAATATGTCATTGAGGGTAATTTCATATTGATTTTTAAATTTGGGTAGAGTTAATGTGACTGTTTGAGATTCAAACTTTAGCATCCAATTTTCCCAATTTTCTTGATTTAAAGTTTGATGGAATTTTTCTAATCCTATTTCTTCTTTGGGGAGGAATACATACATACTGACGCGACCTTCTCGGTAAGGTAAACTAATGGCTTGAAAAGTTTGATTTTCATAATATGAATATTGAGATAATTTCAACATTGTTGGATGTTGTTTTTCTATTCCATTAGATAGATAAAAAGGTCGGTCTATGGTAGAAATATCATCAAATTCTTTTTGCCAGTTTCCTTGAAAATAAATAGCGTTTAACAATACTATTACTGCATCAGGTTCGAGTTTTTCAATTATGCGTTCTATTTTGCCTTTGGTATTGTCTTCGATCCAATTATTGATTATTTCTGGAGTTTTCGGATTTTCAAAGTAAATTTCCCTGACTTGACTTTGATAAATTTCTTGGTTTATTTGTAGAAAGTTTTGCTCAAAAGGTATTCCGATTTTAGTCCAGATTGAGTTGGAAATATTTAACTTTATGTCGGAGTTTAAAGTATCTAATAAATTTCCTAATTGTTGATTTGCTTGATTGATTTCCTCTAAACTCATTCCCTGAAAGTTTAAAGTTTTAGCCATAGTTTTTTGAGTTTTTCCCCGAGCGCCGTTATAGGTCATTGATAGAGCGATCGCTATACTAATGGGTGAGATGAAAATATTTTCATTTGTCTGGGATTTATGAATTTCTGAAAATAGTTGAAAGGCAAATTTGTTATTGGCAGAAACTAATTTCTCAATCATTTCTATCTCTCCGATTTTGGCTAATACAATCATACCAAATTCAAAGAATTATCTACTATTTTGCTGCTCTGAGTGTAGTAAAAGTATGAAAGTCAATATCTGAAAATTTATCATTTTGTGAAACATCTTGAATTATTACGGATGTCGCAATATTCATTTCATTTTACTCAGCTTCAGAAAATGATACAAATATTTTCCTATTCGAGGGTTAAAAATATGGAAATCAACATTATTTCTTTTCCAGTTTCATTCACTTCAAGGAATGTTTTATGTTTAACTTCAGTAATTTGCCAAAATACTTTTTTCCTATATATTGCCTTTCGGAGCTGTTGCCTAAAAAGCGATAAAATTTTGACTTTATTCATGCATTGAGATGCACCCTAATTTTCTGGATTTGTAATTTCTCCCATAAATAAAATAGTGCCAGAATCATTATCTCTAATTGCAAAAAAGAAGGGGCGATCGACTAACATCTCAACAACTATTTCTCTTTGTATACTTCTTGATATTATTACACTGGTAGCTGTCGCTGCTTCTGTTCCAGTTTGATTCACTTCAACGAATGTTTTATGTTTAACTTCAGTAATATGTAAGTGTTTGGAACTAATTCCAGAAAAATCTGCTTTGCCTTCAAAAGCTATTTTCATTCCTCATTATTTCAGGGTCTCATTGAGAGTAATTTCATATTCATTTTTAAATTTTGGCAAACCTAAATTAACTTTGCAATAGTCAAACTTTTGCATCCATTTTTTCCAGTTTTCCTGATTCAAAATTTGATAAAATCCCTCTAATCCTATTTCTTTTTTGGGGATAAATATAAATATATACATACTTACACTACTTTTTCCATAGGGCAAACTTACTGCTTGAAAATTTTCATTTTCATAATATAAATTTCTTGATAATTGAGACATTATTGGATGTTGTTTTTCAGTTCCATTGGGCAAATAAAAAGGCATCTCTTGAGTAGAATCTTCTGAAAATTTTTGTTGCCAATCAGCTTTCAAATAAATAGCGTTTAATAACGCTATGACGATATCACGATAATCTGGTTCAATGATTTTATCTATCTTGCCTTGAGTCTTATCTTTGACCCAATTATTGATTATTTCTATACTTTGAATTTCTTTGACTTGACTCTGATAAAATTCTTGGTTTATTTGCACAAAACTCTGATAAAAAGGTAGTCCTTGTTGAATCCAGATTGAGTTAGCAATATATAATTTAATCTCAGGATTTAAAGTATCTAATAAATTTCCTAATTGTTGATTTGCTTGATTGATTTTTTCTATGCTTATTCCCTGAAAGTTTAAAGTTTTAGTCATAGCTGTTTGAGTTTCTCCCCGAGCGCCGTTATAGGTCATTGATAGAGCGATCGCTATGCTACTGGGCGAGATGAAAATATTTTCATTTGCCTGATATTTATGAATTTATGAAAATAGTTGAAAGGCAAATTTATTATTAGCAGAAACTAATTGTTCAATCATATCTATATCTCCGATTGTAAGCATTTCCTCCGGACTGCTGCGCAAACAGCTGTCAGCTATCAGCTATCAGCTATGAGTTATACCAATTCTAAAAAACTTTGCTATACTTGGATTTTCTATTTCTAAATACTATATTATTGACGTAATTTTACTGTTAGCTAACTTCTGTGATTTCTCCATTCATTTTTACCGCTTTCCAAGGGTAGCATTACTTTTGATAAATGGTGTTATTAACCCATTATCGCACCGAAAGTATCCAAGGAGAATTAAAAGTTATCAACCTATGAATGCTTACGTCTAATTTTCTGGATTTGTAATTTCTCCCATAAATAGAATAGTGCCAGAATCATCATCTCTAATTGTCAAAAAGAAGGGGCGATCGACTAACATTTTAACAGGTATTTCTGCACTTCTTGCTCTCATAGTTACACTGGTTGCTGCTCCTGCTTCTGTTCCTGCTTCATTAACTTCTACAAATGTTTTATGTTTAACTTCATCTATATATAATTCTGGTGGAATAGGACGCATCCCAGAAAAATCAGCATTATTTTTGTTAAAAGCTATCTCCATTCCTAAAGATTTCAACGCATCATTAAGGGTAATTTCATATTCAGTTTTAAATTTTGGCAAGCCTAGATTTACTTTAGAATAATCAAATTGTAGCATCCAGTTTTCCCAGTTTTCTTCATTTAAAATTTGATAAAATTTGTCTAATCCTACTTTTTTCCTGGGAAGGAATATATACATACTTACTCGTCCTTCTCCGTAGGGTAAACTTACTGCCTGAAACTCTTCATCTTCGTAATATAAATACCGAGATGATTGAAACATTATTGGATGTTGCTTTTTTGTTCCATTCGATAGATTAAATGGTTGTTCTTTTGTGGAATTTTCTGAAAATTCTTGCTCCCAATTGCCTTGAAAATAAATAGCATTTAGCAAAACCATTACTGCATCAGGCTCTAGTTTTTCGATAATTCGATCGATTTTTCCATTAGTAATATCATTAACCCAATTATTGATAATTTCAGGACTTTTCGGATGCTCGAAGTCTATTTCGCTTACTTTGCTCTGATAAAAATTTTGATTCCTTTGCATAAATTTTGACTCAAAAGACATCCCTTTTCTCGTCCATATTGAGTTGGCAATATCTAATTTAATGTCTGGATTTAAACTATTTAATAAAATACCTAATTCTTTATTTGCCTGATTAACTTCTTCTAAACTCATTCCCTGAAAATTTAATGCTTTAGCCATAGCATCTCTCGTTTTTCCTTCGGCACCATTGTAGGTCATTGATAGAGCGATCGCTATACTGCTCGGCGAGATAAAAATATTTTCTTTTGATTGGGATTTTTGAATTTCTGAAAATAGTTGAAAGGCAAATCTATTATTAGCGGAAACTAATTTCATGCTAATGTTCATATCTTCTATTTTGGTTAATATATTCTGTCGGGAATTTGTCTGATTATCGGTATAAAATGCTCTATTCTTTAACTTTATTGCAACTCCAGGCAAATTATAGATGCCAATAATGATAATTATAGCGATCGCCCCTAGAGACATTTTTGCCGAAATGGCATAACATTTATTTAAAAGTTCTTTCAACATTTTCTTACTCCTACTGGAGTCAATAACTAACAATGACAATCGATCTAATTTTCAACGGTGCTAACTTATTTGTCTTACCATTTTGGGCATTAATAATATTTTTGCCTAACTGGAAAGTTACTCGCAAAATCATGGAATCTTTTATTCCGTTTGTATTATTAGCCTTTCTTTATCTTTACTTACTTATTAGTAGTATTACCCCTGAATCTGCTGCTGCTTTATCCAATCCTACTTTGCCTGATATTGCTAAATTCTTTGGAGAAGAATCTGCTGCTGCAACAGGATGGATTCATTTTCTGGTCATGGATTTATTTGTCGGTCGTTGGATTTATTGGGAAGGACAACGTACTGGTGTTTGGACTGTCCACTCAATTATTCTTTGTTTGTTTGCCGGACCTTTTGGTTTATTATCTCATATTTTAACTTATTGGATTAGTCGAAAATTCTTCGGTAATCCTACAGATGATACAACTACAACACCCACTTTCAATAATGGATAATTGATAATTACCTCTCCCTAAAACGGATAGGATTGAATAAAAGGAAAATTTTTATTTATCAGAATAATTGGGTCGCGCAACCCCGTCTTTTAAGGCGATCGGGTTTTTGGAGCGGGGCTCAAATCCCCACCTGCAAAAATAACTTCTGACTTCTGACGCGCGTTAATATCCCCTTAAAAGGGGAGGCTTTAAACCACAATTTTTCGGTAAAACAAGTGTAAAATTGAGAGGGTGTATTTAATAGACATCTCGATCAAAAGAGGGAATAGGGAATAGGGGAATAGGGGAATAGGGAAAAATCATTGATGATTTATGGATAATAATTGATTTTATTTTGGATTTTTACCAATGGATAATTGATAATTGATAATTAATCGAATCTAGGTTTAAAGTCTCTCACTCGCCGTGGAGAAAAAAGCAGTCGTTCGCGGAGCTCGGAACGGAGTTCTCTCTTCAAAGCGAACCGTAGGGTGGGATGGATGGGTTTCCTAACCATATCCAATCGACTCCTGTGAAGAAATCAAATTTCCTTATATTCAATTGCGCAAAGGTTTTAACCAGAAGTAATTATCCATTATCAATTAATGAACAGATGTCTAATAGTTTGTTGATTTTATTGATTCTTAATTAATCTTCAGTAGTTTCTCAGACCTGACTAAGATTTTGAGGGTTAAATAAATAATTATTGGATTTGAGATTTGAAAGAGTTTGAAGATGCGGAGTTGCTTTTCTGGGATATTCCCCACTAATTAATACTACTAAATATCGTATTTTTTTTGTATTCAAGCTATTTATTAATTTGCTTTTAGTAGATAGTTTTACTCTGAATCATATTTTCTGTACCGGGTTTAATACCCCACTGTCAATGGTTGACAAGGGTAGGTTTTTTACCTTTGATTTAAAAGAGTGTGGGGAGTGTGGGGAGAGGGAGAAGTTTTGAGTCATTTATTGTATAAATAAAGTACATTTTTGTGGAAATTTTATACTGAATAAAAGTGATGACTCGCCTCTTTGTTAAAAACATACTCCTGTAAGACTTTCAATGGGAGTGCTTAAAATTGTTTAGAGTTATAAGACTAAGACATGAAGTAGCCTCTCGTTGAGTATCCATAAGCAAATTTTCCCTTCTTCCTTCTTCCTTCTTGCTTCTTCCTTCTTTTAATTTCCCATTTTTATAGAGGTAATATTATGACAGTTGAATATGATATTGTGATTATTGGCGGTGGTTCGGGGGGTTTAGTTGTAGCTTCTGCTGCTGCTCAACTTAAAGCTAAAGTAGCATTAGTAGAAAGGGATAAATTGGGTGGTGATTGTTTGTGGTTTGGTTGTGTTCCTAGTAAGTCTTTAATTCATGCTTCTCGTGTTGCTTATCAAGTAAAAAATGCTTCTAGATTTGGCATTTATACTCAACCTCCAGAAATTGAATTTGCTAAGGCAACTGGTCATGTTCAACAGGTAATAGATAATATTAAACCCCACGACTCACCAGAAAGATTTAGAGGTTTGGGTGTTGAAGTTATTTTTGGAGAAGGTAAGTTTATAGATGCTAAAACTTTTGAAGTTGATGGTAAAAATTTAACTGCTAGAGCTTTTGTTGTTGCTACGGGTTCTCGACCTGCAATTCCATCTGTGGATGGGTTAAATTCTGCTGGTTTTCTGACAAATGAAAAGGTATTTTCTCTAAAAGAAAGACCAAATTCTTTGGCAATAATTGGTGCTGGTCCTATAGGTTGTGAATTAGGTCAAGCTTTTTCTCGTCTTGGTAGTGAGGTGACTATTATTTCTAGTAGAAGTCTAATTTTACCGAAGGAAGAACCGGAAGCTGCTCTAGTTGTACAGGAACAATTTGAGTCGGAAGGGATTAATATTTTGAAGGAAGTTAGAGCGGAAAAAGTAGAGGTTGTGGATGGGAAAAAAGTAGTTACGGCAGGTGGAAAAAATATTATAGTTGATGAGATTTTAGTTGCTGGTGGTAGGTTGCCAAATGTAGAATCTTTGAATTTAGATGCTGCTGGTGTGGAGGTAGGAAAACAAGGAATTCTTGTTAATGAAAAGTTGCAAACTACTAATTCTAAAATTTATGCTTGTGGTGATGTAATTGGTGGTTATCAGTTTACTCATGTGGCTGGTTATGAAGCGGTTGTAGCTTTAACAAATGCGTTATTTTTTCCGATTAGTAAGGCTAATTATCGAGTTATTCCTTGGGCAACTTTTACTGACCCAGAGTTGGCAAGGGTGGGATTAACAGAAAAACAGGCAAGAGAACGTTATGGAGATGATGTTTGTGTATTGAAGCAGCCTTTTTCTGGTGTAGACCGCGCTCAAGCTGAGGCAGCTACAACTGGATTTGGTAAGATTATTACTAAGGGAAATGGGGAAATTTTAGGGGCGCATTTAGTTGGTATTTCTGCTGGGGAATTAATCCATGAAATTGTTTTGGCAATGTCAAATAAGTTGCCTGTTTCTGCTTTGACTGGAATTCATATTTATCCGACTTTATCTGAGGTAAATAGTAAAGCTGGTTTATTGTTGAAAAAACAGAAATATGCCAAGAATTTATGGCAGCAAAATATGTTAGAAAAGTTCTTTAATTGGAGAAGGTCTTTTTAAAGGAAGAAGGAAGAAGGAAGAAGGAAGAGGGAAGAAGGTAAATTTAAAAGTAGTTGTAGGGTGCGTTGCAACGCACCTTTTAAAGGAAGCAAAAGAGAAGAGGAAAGAAGGAAGAAGGTAAATTTAAAAGTAGTAGTTATAGGGTGTATTGCAATGCACCTTTTAAAGAAAGAAAGAGGGAAGAGAAAAGAAGGAAGAAGTTCAACAATTAATAATTAATAATTACCTCTCCTTGGTAAGCATTCAGCTGTCAGCTATTGCTTTTAATTTTAGATAAAAGCTTTACTAATTGAGTCAGAATTTATATTTACTATAAAAGCTGGCTAAAACAGTCTATTTTCATTAAAATCCCCTTTTTTTGCTGTTTGCGCAGCATTCCGCACCGAATAGCTGACTGCTAATAGCTGAATGCTTACTCTCCTTGAAAAGAAGAGGATTGACTAAAAGGAAAATTTTTTCTTGTTTCTCCTTTAAAGGAGATAGCAATTTTGTAGGCTTCAATAGCAAATTGCCATTCTGTTTTTTGAAAGTATAAATCACCTAAATTATGACTAACCGTTAAACATTCAATGGGTAAATTTTCAGGAGTAAAAATTTGCAAGGAATTTTGAAAAGCTCTAATTGCCATCTCAATATTTTCAACTTTATCTCCTTTTATCCTGCTTCCATAGGCAATGGCTAAATTATTCTGAGTTTCTGCCCATTTCAAAGGTAAATCTTGTTTCGTATAAACCGTTAAAGCTAATTGTAAACAAGCGATCGCCCGTTCTAAATTTTCCGCTTTATCTCCTTTTATTCTTTCTCGATAAGCATTACCTAGATTGTTTTGAGTTTCTGCCCATTGTAAAGGTAAATCTGGCCTCGTATAAACTGTTAAAGCTCTTTGAAAACAAGCGATCGCCATTTCCAGATTTTCCTCTTTATCTCCTCTTATTCTTTGCCGATAAGCATTACCTAGATTGTTTTGAATTTCTGCCCATTTCAAAGGGAAATCTTGTTGCGTATAAACTGTTAAAGCCATTTCAAAACAAGCGATCGCCATTTCCAGATTTTCCTCTTTATCTCCTTTTATTCTTTCTCGGTAAGCATTACCTAGATTGTTTTGAGTAGTTGCCCAATCTACAGGAAAATTGTATTTAGTATAAATTTTTAGAGATTGATAAAAACAATTAATAGCTCGCTCTAAATTTTCTCCTTTGTCTCCATATACTCTATATATATAAGCATTGCCTAAATTATTTTGAGTTTTTGCCCAATCTACAGGAAAATCTGTACAAGTTCGTACTTGTAAAGCTAGGGAATAAGCATGAATAGCACTTTCTAGATTTTCTCCTCTTTCTCCTCTTATTCTTTGAGTATAAGCAATAGCTAGATTATTTTGCGTAGTTGCCCAATCTTCAGGAAAAGTTTTACGAGTTCTAACTTTTAATGCCTAGTTATAACAAGCGATCGCCTTTTCTAAATTTTCAGATCTATCACCAAAAATACGATTACTATAAACATAACCAAGATTATTAAGAGTAGTTGCCCATTGCTCAGGAAAAGTCTGACGGGGATTAAATTTTAAAATAGCTTCTAATCCAGTAATTGCTATTTCTAAAATATTTGACAATCTTCCCAGAGGGAATTGAGAAATATCTATACACAGACTTTCTACTATTCCCACAATTGCTTCTTTTTCTTCTGAATTAACTTTAGAACAAGTATCAATTATCCACTTTTGTAAAAGTTGGGCAAAAAAGTCATCCAATTTATCAACATTAGATTTAATAACAGAGTAGATAAATTTTAAATCTCCATTATTTTCATATTCTAATAATAGAAGCTTTTCCAACAACGAAATATACTCTTGAGTGTCTATATATTTATTTTGAGTAAACAATGTAGAATCTTCAGATACTTTCCTTTGTTTTTCTTGCTCAAGGTAACGTTCAAATGGAACATAATATTGCAGTAAATCAATTTCGTTATCTACAGGAAACTCAAATACTCCAGAACGCCAATCAAAAAAATCTGGGGCACGACGCACTAAATATTTTAAGGTGTATTTCCTGACTATAAAAACTAAACAGCAATTAAAATCATCTCTAAATCTTTCCCTTTGCCAATTTAGATGACCTAATAAGTATGATACTGAACCTTTTTCGTGAGAAATTTTCGGTTTTTCTAGGGTACGTTTAATATAATCTTCTAAAGCTAAAGACTTTTCAATACCACTAATAAATAAGATATCAATTGGATTATCTTTAACCTTTTCTTCAATCAAATCATATAATTCTGTTGATTTACCTACACCTCGATGCCCAGTATAAAGTTGACAGGTAGGCTCATCTGAATAAATAATAGTCTTACCAACTTCCCTAAAAATATTATCATCTCCCCTCACTTCACTACAGTTTACATAAGCTGGATCGTGAGCAGGTAAAGGGTTAAATGGGTTGAATTTATTATATATGTTTTTAATTAAATTCATAAGCTGGTATCTATAACAGGATTTATTAGTTTATGGTAACTCTCTAAAGTTTAGATTTTAGCATAACAACTCCATATAGAAAAATAGAAGTAGCAATTATGTAATTTAAAAAGAAGAATAAATATTTTTGATATATCTTTAAAACACAAGTTTCTAACTAAAATAATGAGGGACAAATCTACTCAAATCTTGAGTAACAATTTCCCGATCTTCCCTAACACAAATACCAGCCGCTTCTCCACCAATAACCCAAGCACCAATTACTGGATAATAACCATCAAAATTCGGCAGTTGATAATAGGATTGATAAATTAAAGGTTCATCTTCATATATTCCTTCGGTTTGATATTCTCTATCTCCAAAATAAACAGTAATATTTCCTCCTTCCCTGGAAAAAACTGGTTTACTCAGATAGGGATGAGATAATTTGACCGAGTCAAAATAGGCAGGCAATAAATTCGGATGGTCTGGAAAAAATTCCCAAAGAATAGGCAGAATAGCTTTATTACTCCAAATTAATTTCCAAGCAGGTTCGATTAAATTCATCGGTTCTAATAATAGATATTTCCCGAACTTTTCTCGCATCATCCATTCCCAAGGATATAACTTGAATAAATGACGAATAATTTGATTATCCAAATCGCAAAAAACTTCTAAATCTTCACTCCAACCAATATCATCTATATAAATATGTTGAGTATTTAATCCTGCTTGAATTGCCAAATCTCGTAAATATTCAACCGTTCCTAAATCTTCCAAAGTCTCTCTTTCACAACTAAAATATAAAGTCTCCCCTGCCAAACCATTCATTTCCACAAAAGCTGCCAATAACTTTTCATGTACAGAATTAAACTGATCCGCTTCAGGAAACATTTCCTCCAACCAAGTCCACTGCACTACCGCAGTTTCCAAAAGAGCAGTTGGCGTATCAGCATTGTATTCCAATAACTTCGGTGGGTTAACACCATCATAAGCAAAGTCAAAACGACCATAAAGACTGGGGTCATCCCGTTCCCAAGACTGGCGACATAATTCCGCAAACTGTTCCGGAATAGATAATTGAGAAAAACGATTTTCTTGGATAATACGCTCTGCCGCTTCAATATACAATTCTTGTAGAGTTTGAGTTGCTGCTTCTAATTCATTTATTTCTGAAGTGGTGAAATAATAACAAGCAGTCTCATCCCAGTATGGTTCCCCATACATATTATAAAAATGAAAGCCAACCGCTTCACATTTCTGCTGCCAGTTGGTACGAGGTTCAATATTTATCCGTTTCATTTTCTGCCTTATTTTTAAATTTTAATTTTTGATTTTATAGCAGTTGAAGTAAAGGGCGCGGACATATCAAAAGCTTAAAACGAAAGACTTCGCAAGGTTTTTCCTTTTTCCTTCTTCCGCAAACTGTTCCGGAACAGATAATTGAGAAAAACGATTTTCTTGGATAATCCGCTCTGCCGCTTCAATATACAATTCTTGTAGAGTTTGAGTTGCTGCTTCTAATTCATTTATTTCTGAAGTGGTGAAATGGTAACAAGCAGTCTCATCCCAGTATGGTTCCCCATACATATTATAAAAATGAAAGCCAACCGCTTCACATTTCTGCTGCCAGTTGGTACGAGGTTCAATATTTATCCGTTTCATTTTCTGCCTTATTTTAAAATTTTAATTTTTGATTTTATAGCAGTTGAAGTAAAGGGCGCGGACATATCAAAAGCTTAAAACGAAAGACTTCGCAAGGTTTTTCCTTCTTCCTTCTTCCTTCTTCCTTCTTCCTTCTTCCTTCTTCCTTCTGCTATATCAACCTTTACCACCGCCTCTACCGCCAAAACTACTACCACTACCTCTACCACCTCTACTACCAAAACCACCTCTATTGACTGTACCTACAGAACTTCCAGACCTTCCCGAAGGACTTTTGAGAATACCCGCATTACTAGGAACAGGTTGATAACGACTATTACTATTCTGGTAATAGTAGATACTACCACCAGACCTGTAATAATGAGGACCATAATAGTGTCCAGATGAATAACTTCCGTCTGTGACTGCTTCACATCTGTCTGCTCCTCCCCATTCTCTACGACAGTCTTCAAGATTTCTATAAACTTCGCGGTTGTCTCTAGGAGATGTGCAAGCTTTTAAGGAAATTGAAGAGATTAATACTAGGCTAATAATAATACTTCTCTTAATTTTTCTTGTCTCACTCATGGACTTAAGATGATTACTGCTTTTTCCACCATAGCTGCTCAATCTAAAAAAAGCTCTCAAATTGTAATATTTGGTTTACGATAAGCGATCGCCTGAACGCGCGTCAGAAGTCAAAAGTCAGAAGTCAGAAGTTATTTTTGTAACTCAGATAAACCCGCCCCCTTATTTATTTGGGGCCTGAATTTTGGTTAAATAGTAGAAAATATCCAAGATTTCGTTAAAATCAAAAAGCAGGTCTCGACTTTAACTAAGTCAGAAGTCAGCAAGTGTACCCACCCCTAACCCAACCCACCCGCAGGCCCCGACCGTGGAGGGGAGCTAGCAGGGGAAGGGGATTTGAGCAAGCTTCCAAAAACCCGATCGCCTTAAAAGGTGGGGTTGCGCGACCCAATCCTGTTTGATAAATATTCAAACTTAGTCAGGGATAACTTTTGACTTTTGACTTTTGACTTTTGACTTGCGCGTAGCGCTCTCGGAGGAAATCCAAAATTTATACCCGACCTTTAGCCAGATTAATTGAACAATTACAAATGTTGCCTGGAGTTGGCCCCAAAACGGCACAACGTCTGGCACTACATATTATTAAGCGCCCGGAAGCGGAAATTCAAGCTTTAGCTCAAGCATTGGTTGATGCGAGGAAAAAAGTAGGTCTATGTGAGAAATGTTTCCATTTATCTGCTGAACCTATTTGTGAAATTTGTCGTAACCCTCAGCGAGACAAGGAAGTTATTTGTGTGGTTTCTGACTCCCGCGACCTTATTGCTTTGGAGAAAACACGGGAATATAAAGGTGAATATCATGTCCTGGGGGGGGTCATTTCGCCGATGGATGGTATTGGCCCGGAACAGTTGAATATTCAACCTTTGGTGCGGCGAGTTAGTCAGGGAAATATTCAGGAAGTAATTATTGCTATTAGTCCGAGTGTGGAAGGAGAGACTACTACTTTATATGTCGGTCAGTTGTTGAGACCTTTTACAAAAGTGACGCGCATTGCTTTTGGTTTGCCTATGGGAGGAGATTTAGAATATGCTGACCAGGTGACTTTGGCGCGTGCGTTGGAGGGGCGGCGGGAGTTAGAAAGTTAAAAGTTAAAAGTTAAAAGTTAGAAGTTGGAAGTTATTAGGAAGTCAAAAGTGAAAAAGACATCTCCAAGATTGACATACTCTCCGACCTGAAGGCACGGAGAATCTCCTGAAAGCAGGATTCTTAGTTCATTGAGTCCACTTAAACTAATTACCTTACGATATTTAGTCCAGAGATGGTTCTCACGCCTG
>JAXHSW010000221.1:0-14533 GCA_034190295.1 Cyanobacteriota bacterium
AAAGCATGGCGGTAAGGCAGACAAGGTTGTTTCTTTCATCGGCAAGCATTTTCAGGTAAAAGCCATAATATATAATAATCTTAGCCTAGTTTAGTCTATTTTTTTCTGAAAGTCCAGTTAAGGGAGCAATTACACCTAGTAGAGAAATACTAGAGATTAATCCGGATGTTTTAACTATAACGAATAATACTGGAAATCCTTTGATTGCCGTTTCTCAACGCCAGCGTGGAGGAAAGCAAAGTCGTAACTTATCTATTATGGCTGGTTTATCAAAGGTAGGCCAGCTCTTGAACAGAGCGGATAGCACTACTAGATATTCTGGCTTTGGTGGCGTCTCTTCTGTAGAGACAAATAAGAATACCAATATTTTAGGAGGAATATTGGAGGGTGCTTTTGGGGAGCTGCATCGACAAACAGTTGAGGTTGAGTCGAAGGAATTAGAAAAAATCTTAGATCGTCCGTCGGTGTGGATGATTTCTAGTGGTACTTCTGTAAGAGTTTTGGTTAATAATGCAGGTTGGTAATTAATAATTAACAATTAATAATTAATAATTAACAATTAATAATTTTACACTCCTTAATTAGACCAATTACAAAAACTAATGCTATACTTAGAGAAAACTTCAATTATTAAGTAATTAGTACAGACAGAATATTTTTCTTGATAATTATTAGTTAGTTAGTATTAATTATTCATACTTTTACTTTCACCCCACTCCCCTACTCCCCTACTCCCCTACTCCCCTGCTCAATAAAATGTAGATTTTTTTTGATAAATGGTATGACACATTTTATCAGACTGAATTCTTTATGTTGTATACCTCGCCTAAAATTAGAGTAGTTCAGCATTTTATAATTAATAATCACCTTTTCTAACAATTATTAATTATTCAGTATTCATTATTAATTATTAAGTAAAACTATGTTTTTAATCATCAAAAAAATAATTCTAATTAGCAGTTGCTATTGCTTAAGTTTTGGCGTGGGAATCAATTCAGCTACTTCTCAAGCAGTGTGTAATATATCTATTGATGTAGCTCGTGGCGATGTAGGTGGTGGAGCAACTATTACTGTTTGGTCTGGTTATGGTTTGAATTTAGATTTTTCACCGACTGGGGAGATTATTCGGAAAGTTTGGCTCGACGATCCTAGTAGAGTAATTGTAGATTTTGATGGGAATATTAGTGGTGGAGCCAAGATCATCCATCTACGTCGGATAACTCCGGTAAACATACCCGAGTTACCAAGCACTTCCGCAACTTTGTTGACTATTGTCACCGCAGGTAGAGGAGACAATACGAATTTATACAGTTTTCGGGTAGATTATGGAGAGGGCAACCCCGAATATACTACCGTGCGGATTAATAATGCTCCTACTGTAGTTGCACTTCCCTACTCACCTACTCCTTACTCACCTCCACAGAATCCACCACAAGAAACATTACCCATACCCCTATCAAAAACAGATAAATCTCCCATCATTTTTACACTCGCTCAGAATAACTTAAATTCTGAAGATATCAGTCGAGGATTATCGCGTCAGTGCTGGAATGGATTAATACCTCTTTCTTCTTGGGATTATGGTAAGGCTAAATATTTTCTAACTTTTCTGCATCGCGGTTTGCCTGCGGATGATGCGGTGCAACAATCTGGTGTTTCTGTGGAGCAAATTATCCGCCTTTCTCGAATAGGTATTGCTTGCCAATCTTCTTCTTAGGAATAAAAAAGTGTCTGATACAACTTCACAACATATAGAAAATGCACCTTTTCAAAACGCTATTAACTTTATTCAATCTGAAAATGGATTGATGCTAATAGGGTTGATGTTAGCTTTTATAGCTCTCAATATTATAGGAAATGGTCAAGGTAAAAATAAGTTGGCTAGGTCTTTTTGGGGTGGGAACTCTGAAAGAAAGAAGGCTAAAAAAACGGCGCTAAAACAGATTCAGGAAAAGAAGAAAAATAAGGTCTCACTATATATAGGTAAAACTCAGTCATTGGCTCAAATTTATTTAACTTCTGCTGAAAGAGGTACGGCAGTTATTGGTGGCCCTGGTTCTGGTAAAACGGCCTCCTGCTTAAACCCTTTGTTGATGAGCGCGATCGCTCAAAGTTTTCCTATAATCATGTACGATTTTAAGTATCCGCAACAGACTTCAGAAATCATTGGTATTGCTGCTAAATCTGGATACAAAATTAAAATTTTTGCTCCTGGGTTTCCTGAAAGTGAAGTTTGTAATCCTTTGGATTTTCTGAAGGATGAAACGGATGCAACTATGGCTCGCGAGTTAGCAACGGTAATGAATCGAAATTTATCCCTCGCTTCTAACGCGACGGAAGATAAGTTTTTTAGCGAAGCTGGTGACCAATTAGTAACCGCTCTGTTGATGCTCACGAAAAGTCTGGAAACTCCCGATTTGATGACCATTCAAGCATTATTATCTCTAGAGCAACTTCCACAACGAATATCTGCTGCTAGTGACCAATTAAACCCATGGGTTATATTATCTTTTGCTCAATTATTTCAAGTTGCTAGCAGTGAAAAAACTGTAGCAGGTATTATAGCTACTGCTAGTAAATTATTTAGTCGTTTTTTAGCGCCTGAATTAATTAGTTGCTTTACTGGGCAAACGTCAATTCCATTAAAATTAGAAGGTAAGCAATTATTAGTATTTGGATTGAATAGGGAAAGGAGAGAAGCTTCTTCTCCTTTAATAGCTGCTCTGATTCATTTAATAGTAACAAAAAATGTAGCATCTCCTAGAAAAGATCCCCTAATACTGTGCCTTGATGAAATTCCTACTTTATACTTACCAGATTTAGTGCGTTGGCCTAATGAAAACCGTAGTGATGGGTTAGTTACTATGATAGGTTTACAAAATATTGGTCAATTAGAAAAAGCTTACGGCTCGGATGCTTCTCGCTCAATTTTAGGAGGTTTGGCAACTAAGTTTTTTTTCAATCCTCAAGATAGTAATAGTGCAAAATTTTACTCTGAATATTTAGGGGAAGAAACTATTTCTATTAAGAGTAAATCTCGCACCTCTGGAAAAGGTGGTGTTTCTAATAATTTATCCGATCATCTTCACAAAATACATTTAGTTGAGCCTGCTGAATTTAATAGGTTTCCTCCTGGTAAATGCGTCTTGATAAATCCCGGATATTCTCGTCAGAAAGAAGGTTCAATTCCTATTAATGTAAATCTTAGATTAGTAGGAGCTGATTTAAGTGAGTGGAGTATGAGTGTTTGGCCTAAGATTAAGGATAAATTGAGAGGTAATTCACAGCAGCTTTGGGTTGACGATAAAACCAGGAAAGAGCAAGTAAAACAGCGACTTGATTATGTAAAAAATCTGTTCCCATTGCCGGATAAAATACCGTCTGAATCAACTCAAGTTAAAGCTAAACTAGATGAATTAACTAAAAAGTTTTAATAATTAATTATTTTAAAAAATGGTTGTACCTGCACTCGAACATAATGCTAAAAGTATGTCTTCTGTCACCCATGATGGAGTAGATATTACGGCTAAAATTATTAGTGAAGTGGCTGAAATTTTAGGTAAAATCGAATTAAGATTTGATTTTAATCCTTCTAATAGACAAAAGGAAAGAATGCAGGCTGAATATTTCGATGAGTATTTATCTGCTAGAATTTCTTTGATGAAAGCTGGTGAAGAGTATGTAAATAGCAAAGAAGATTTAAAGTTTTCTCAAGAAGACCAAAAACACGATAATCAGCAATATAGTGAAGCTATAAAAAATAAGTCAACAAGTGCTGAAGAACTTAATAATTTTCAAGGTAAGTCAGCAGCAAGTAGAGCATTTTATCTAGAAGAAAGAGAGGAGTATGTAAAGGAAAGAGATGAGTATTCACAGGCTAAAATTAATTATTTTCAAGCTGCTAGTAATTATTATGAATCAAAAGTTAATCCCAAACACGCTTGGGAAAAATATGTAGACAAGCTGCATAAGAGTAAAGAGATATCTCCTGAAATAGAGTCTCTAGCTAATCTTCCTGATTTTGATGCTTTAAACCCTGAAAAGTTAAAACAAGAATTAGATGATTTTGACGCCAGATTATCTTATTTGATTGAAGAAAAACAGGAGAGCAGTACACAAAAAGAAAATCAAACATCTACAGAAACAATTGTTAATAAAGAGGAAAGTAGTAATAATATTAATAATGTAGAAGTCAATTCTCAAACAGAAATTATAGAAGACCCTTGGTTTGAAAATGCGGAAATAAGTAACAGATATAAAAGAAATCAAGTATCTGTAGAAACAAATATTCATCAAGGTACAAATAGCAATAATTTTGATGTAGAAGTAGACCCGAAAACGGGATTAATACAAGACCCATGGATTGATATTGAACAATTAGAATCTCGCAACAATACAATCAAAGAGCAGAATAGCCAAGAAATCAAACATCAAAAATATAGTGAAACTAGCACAAATACTGAGGATTTAAAAATATCAGATTTAATATATGACCCTGAAGAGGATGAAACTTTAGATTATGAAAATTCCTATCAAATCACTAATATGGAATTACAAAATAATATAGAGACTGATGAAAATTATACTCCTGATGTCGATTACGCAGATGTTAAAGTTGATTTTCAACAAAATCAAATTATAGCTTCTGGAATTGAAAAATTTTTACTTCTTGAAGAAACTAATAATTATGAAGCTAACAAATATCTTTTTTCTAAATCAGATAATGAAATTTCAATTACTGCAGGAGATGAAAGAGGTGAAGTTTTTCATGTAGATAAAGAGGGAAATATAGAGAGCTATTTAGATGAAAATGAGACTCAAGAATTTATAAAATTTTCTACAGAAGTAGATGATATTGTGAATAAACAAATAGCTGATGGTGTTGAGCAATTTTTATCTGTTCAGGGAACAGATATTTATCGTACAAATGAGTATCTGTTTGAAAAAAATAACAGTGGTATTTCTATATCTTCTAATGAGTCAGGAGAAAAGATTCTTCAAACTTCTCTAGAAGGTAATATTGAGTCAAATCTTAGTATCAAGGAAACTCAAATGTTTCTAGAATTTAGTAAGGATGTAGCTTTAACTATATCTAATAGCGAAGTAGAAAAACAACAAGAACCAGATTTTTAATTATGAAAATTAAATCCTTAATTCCAATATTGGGTGTAGGTATTATTGGTATATCCGAGGCGATCGCGCAAGAAATTCCTACTATTATTAATGAGAGTGGTGCCCCGGTTATAGATGTACAAAATATGAGGTTTTCCGATCTACCTGGGTTGTCTTCCAGTGGTGGTTTTCAAGTACCACAAGAGGTAATCGAGCAATTGGGATTTGACCCTTCTCGTTCCTGGGGAGTTGGTACATCTATCGCTGATATCTTGCAACTCGGAGATATGCCAGAAATCGCACAAAATAGTTTATGGGGGCTTAATAGTTTTTTGGGCGGCGAACATCCTCAAAATATTTCTTTAAGTTTATTTTCAAATCAGTCTTTATTTGATTTTGTTAACTCTGTTCCGGGATTGAAAAATAATAAATTAAATCAAGTTCCAGCATTGAAGGAATTGATAGGGAATTATCAATTATTGGGAGCTAATGATGGCAATAAAAAGCTATCTCAATTCATCAATAAACCTGGCTTAAAAAACGTAAAACTAGGAAGCATTAATCTAGGGGAATATGCAGTAATTGGCATTCCAAATCTTGCTAATACTCCTCTTTCTAATTTTAAGGGATGGGAGGGTTTATCAATTAGTTCAATACCAGGTTTAAGCAATATTCCTTTTTCTCAACTTTTTAATATTCCTAATATTGGTGGGATGATAGCAATGCACGATTTTACTTATGGCTATAAAGAGCATCGATTTACTCCTACTAAGCGATCGATTACTGGCAGTGAGGAAGTAGGATTTAATTATCAGTGTGTACAGGATAGAGGATGTGCTTATTTAGAATTAATTGGTGAAGCTGGATTGCATGGCGCTCAATGGATTAAGGGAGGTAAGGGTTTAGGCGGTCAGATGGTCCCCGGTGGCCATGGTGTTTTGGGTCAAATGTTTGAGGGTTTTGAACCTACTGGAAGGCATCCTTTTGGGGATTTATTTAAGGTAGTTTTGATTGATACTATTGAGAGCCAGGGTATGGGGACATTTGGACTTTATTTTAGGGTTTGTATTAAGTCTGGGTTTGCTGATTTTGGATGTACTCCCTACGCGATCGGTCCGATTCCGTGGTTTATTTCTCGTGAGAAAAATTTGATTTTTCTAGGCTATTAGTAAACAATTAATAATTAACAATTAATAATTAATAATTATTATATAGCGTTTGTCAAAAACAAATATTAAGCTAACACTATTTTTATTTATTATAGGAGAGCATCACGAACGCCAATATTTTTTATTTTAGAAGCACAAACTTTTTATTTTATAGCCAGAAAAGCTTCCTATTGTTCTTAACATTTGCTTGACAAACAGTCTCTTAGATTGGAGTATTATTGACTAAAAATGGAGATTATCTCCCTATATATACGCTCTTCAATTATTAATTATTCATTATTAATTATTATGTCAATTTCATCCCCCACTGCTAAACCTAATTCCATTGCTCTTCCTCCCCGTATTTCAATAACATGAGTGACAGGATTTTTAGAACTATAAACAACACATAATTCAGCTAGACAAGGAGGTGCGTTATGAGCGATCGCTTTTACTCTACCGTTTTTCAGGAATATTATGTCAAGATGCATCAAACAATTTTTCATCCAAAATTTGACTTCTTGAGGGGGGTTGAAAGTAAACAACATTCCAGTATTTAGGTGCAAAAACTTCCGATACATTAATCCTTTTGCTTTTTCTGATGGAGTTTTTGGCACTTCTAAATATATGATCTTTTCGGATATTATAGCTTGAGCTTCAACGGGTAAATTTTGAGCCTTTTTACTATCAATTGAAGCTGTTATTTTTAATCCTGTATACATGAAAAATAACAAACTCAATCCTATATAAATTCCTAGTGCTATACGTTGATTTATTTTCATAAATAAATAATTAATAATCAATTAATTTATATGTCACAAAAAATAAAAGAAACATATCCTGTAATTCTCATCCCAACTGTTGTACAAAATATAGCAGTTGCTCTACCTGAAGCAGTTGCTCCCGAAATTATCGAAAAACCAAGTAAAGAACAACCTCAAAAACCAACATTTAAAGTACCATTACCTTCTAAAATTGATACAAAAACACTTATAATTTGGCTGGCTGTGGGAATGATGTTAGCATCTACCACTATGAGTATCTTGGTAGTAATAGTTACGGTCTTATTAATATTTTATATTTATAACAAAGAGAAAACTAGCTATGGTGAAAGAAAAACAGAGTACGATATCAAGAGGTATAAATATCAAACTAATTTAGAAAAATATGAGTTAGAATCACAGAAATGGTTAGAAGCTCAGAGTAATTATCGAGCATCTACTTCCAGTTACACACAAAAATTAAAAACTTACAATGGTATAATTGATGAATTAAATACTAAAGTTCCTATAGCTAAAAAAGAATTTAATAAACTGAGTAATATTGAATTACTGTTTGGTAGTAATGCTCCTAAAGGTCGTACTGAAAAAAGTTTTTTTAGAGTTTTAAATCAACATTTTCCTGATGTTGAGATACTGACTGATTATCAAGTTGTTAAGTATCAAGAATTCCCCTACACGCCAGACTTTATTTATTATGATTCTAGATGGAATTTATATATAGATATTGAGATAGATGAGCCTTACAATGGAGTGGATAAAAAACCGACACATTGTATTGATGTAGATAAGGACAAGAATAGGGATGATTTCTTTGTGTCAAATAATTGGGTGGTTATTCGTTTTGCTGAGGAACAGGTTATGAGACAACCTGAAAGTTGTTGTAGGTTTATTGCTAAAACTATACTTTTTCTGACGGGAAAACCTATACCTGATGTTTTGAAAAAAACTGAAGATTTAATGCCTATTAATAGGTGGAATTTATCTCGTGCAAAGAAAATGGCTAGGGAGAATTATCGTGATGAATATTAGCGCTAATACTCATCAAAATATTAAATATTAACTACCAGTTGAAGCTAACTTTTTTTTTTGATTTTTAAAGCTAAACTAAATGGCAAAATATTGGCATATAGTAGTCGCTATGGTGTCGTTCCTGGCAAGTTGGTTAATCATATCATGTCCGGTTTTTCTGGACTCTCCAACCTGTTGCACCTCCTATTTTGCCTGCCTTTATGAACTGCCAACTACCACGCATATAAACATCAGAACCTTTTTTACAATAAGGCTTGACTCCTATCAAATGCTTGACTTCAGACGTAGAAAGCAACCATTCCCCAACTGCTGCTTTCTCTAATTCGTCATGATACCAAATTGGACTTTTAGCTTGAATATTAGCAGCGATCGCTCCGACTAACTGTTCCAATAATTCAAGAGATTTAGTTTCATCTGGATATTCCAAGTTTTTTTCACTACTTTGAGTAATAGATGTCCCATTAGAGGTGTCTAGTGGGGTGTCTACTACCTGCACGACACCTGTTTGAGATACTGGCACAAAACCACTTAATGTAGTGCCGGGAGTTCTCAGATAATCATGAAGTTGGTCTAACAAACTAATTTGTTCGGGTGTGGCATAGCTATGACCTCTGGCATCTTTTGGTAATACGATGCCTAAGCTCTTGACGCGATCGTAGAATGCCTGACGAGTTTTCAATTTGTATCGGTTTAATAATTCTGTAACTTTCATATTGGCCCTTTTGTTGACTGTCTAGTGGGTGATGATTGAGTGTCTACTACCTACTAGACACCTCTTGTTTTTTACTGTCTAGTAACTTTGTCTACTAACATATCTAGTAGTATGTCTAGTATCTTATCTATTAGCATATCTGTAAAATATATTTAACAAGTGTTTTAGCATTTATTTTAGTATCTACTATACTGTCTAGTATATACTATCTAGTAGAGTGTATAGTAGACACTAATCCAATATGTAAATCAAAAATAAATTTATTGAAAATTGGCCAAGTTTTCGAGGATTTGGACAAACTAACTAACTACTGTGGACTGAAAATCATGGTCTAAACAGCTAGGTAGGTTCGGTCTTACCTAATATGAGTGTTTAACTTTCGTCTTGAGCATTTGTAGTACACCTGTATTTTTAACTACTGTCTACTACTGACTAGACACCTATTAAGAACCTGGAAAGTTTTACTTTATGCTCGGCACTCCCGGTCTTCTGGCTTCTTCTTTGCCCGTGGTTTCTTCAATTACTTGGGCTTGTAATAATTTGATAATAATTTGCTAGCAATATCGCTTTTATGCACTTATATTGAGCAAAAAAACAGAGCAAAATGTCTAATTATCATACTAAATACCAAGATAAATAATTAGTGGAATTATTGTCACAATTGAAATACATATTTTGAGAGTAAGACACAGTCTCTTAGTAGCACCTTTTCCAGAACAGCAGAGGAATTTTTGCTCTAAAGTCCAAAGAAAATGTTATTCCTTATTCCTGATTTGAGTCTGACTAATTTCAGTAAATGTTATTCCTTTATCTGGATAGATAATCTTTAGTTATACTGTCACTATTATTCCCATTAAATAGTTAAATGTTAGAGTAGTTTTCAAATCAATCTAATAGATTATAATAAGTAACAACAGCAACCAAATCGCTACTAATTTTTAGGAATACTCAGGATTGCTGAACAGATTTTTGACAATTCAATTAATGGAGAATTTAATTATGCTTTTTGTTGGACTTGAAGAGGCTATAAACTCAACTACTAATGCTACTAGAGACTCTCTAGAATCTCGGATTGAAGAGTTAGAACGTCAGTTAGTTCAGCTCAGAAATGAACACGCGATTAATGAGGAACGGCATCAGAATCAAAAGACTTTAAAAGGTGCTTTGGAGTCTGGTTTAATTCAGATTATAAAAGCTGTAAATGCCACTAAGATTGCTGGAGAAGATGAACTAGAATTAGGCTTTTGGCAAGAGGTAGAAAAAATTCGATCAGGGGATTACGATTCAATTGATTTGAAGGAGTTGCCAGATGCTGATGATTTGTCTGATACTCCTTACCGTCCTGATGAACCTAATGGTGGTAATAATTCTGGTTTAATTGATGTGATTACTGTTGATTTTGATGAGGATGATATTAATGAAAATGGTACATCAAATGGTCATAAGTCTAATGGTAATGGGTCAAAAAAAGGAGGTAAATCTAATGGTTCTGCTACTACTAATGGAAAGAATTTATCTGAGGATTTAAGTATAGTTAAATCTAATGGTGATGGAAATGGTCATAAGTCTGAACCGAAATCTGTAGGGGCTTATTATATGCCAGTGGAAGAACGAAGTATTCAGCAGTTGAAAGACTTATGTAATGGATTTGGTTTTACTAAGGAACAGCTACGAGAGTATGGTTCGCTGAAACAACGTGATACTTATTTAACGGCATTAAAGTCTATGAAAAATTTGTTGGGGAGTCAGGTAGAATAGCAAATTGAAAAGCGGTAATCTTGCACCTTTTTTTCTGGCCAATTGGGAGTGCTGTTATTTATTATTTAGAGGTATCAAATAAGTAGAAAAATTACAATCTTGATTTTTTGATAATCAAAGTAGTCATCTGATAAAATACTAATAATTTATTCTGACTAAATAATGATTTATTTGCTCCGAGACCGTGCTACTAAAGAATAAATTAATGAAATGCTAGCTACTCTCAATAGTTATATTAAACTGGCAGTAGATATAGAAAAAGGCATTTTAGCTGGTGGTGGAGAACTACACGCGGATTGTGAAGCTGTATTATTGGAAAACGGAAGTAGGCAAGTAGATATTTGGGGAGCTGATTGGTATCCACTTACACAAAAGGTGGGTTATGAATCCCTAATCAATATCCGTCCTCGTCAAAATAATCGGTCAATGGAAATTCAAGACCCAATTATTAGAACACAAGTTGCTCAAATTGTAGAACAGTTATTAGGAAATTTATGAGAAATTGGAAACGCATGAAGGAAAGATATTTGAGAGATGAAATTTCTATACGTTTGGGAAATATCGCCTCAAATTTAGCACGAATTAAATCTCGTTGTCAGTCTACAGCTAATCAAGAAATGGTAGAAAATTTGCTCAAAGAAAGTGAATTTTTCATTGAATGGACTGCTCCTGATACAGAGGTAGAAATTGCTGCTGAACTTGTTGATTTACAAGTTACATTAGCACGATGGCAGTATAATTGGGCAAGTATTTGGAATGATAGTGAACTCCGGAATGAGGTGAGTCAGAAAGCTAATGTTTGGTCAGAAAAATTACTGGATCTGTCTGGTTTGTTAACAGAAAATTAGATATTTTGGTTGTAAATTTTTGAGGTTGATAACTTTAGCAATTGAAGCTAATAAATGGAAATAATTAATGCCAATAAATCTAAGTTTGTACCCGGATAACTGGAACGAAATCGCCCTCTTCATCAAACAAAGAGCTAATTGGACTTGTGAATGGTGCGGGCGACCGTGTAGACCTCCTGGAATCTCTCAAAAAGACACTGAGCAATGGCTTAAGGATAATCATCCAGAGTGGTTATTTCATCTTTACAAAGAAGTGCAGGATGATGAAAATGGCACTGTAAGAATTGCAAAACCTCAGCGTTTTACACTAACTACGGCTCATTTAGATCATAATCCTGCTAATTGTGAAGTTGATAATCTAAAAGCTCTCTGCTCAGTTTGTCATCTTAAACTAGACAGGGACGACTGGAACCGAACGCGGAAGGTACGAAGAATGAAGCTGTGGGAACAATATGGGCAGTTAACTCTTGATTTAGATTTGGAAGTTAAGTAATTAATAATTAACAATTAATAATAAAAAATAAAAAATTAACTCTTATTTGAGCAAGTTAAGATCTACTCTGATGAATCAAAAAGGTGCAAAAAAAGCAATAGCTAACAAAATAAAGAAATGGCTTCAAGTAATAGTAAAACTTAATAATGGAGACTTTACTTTTGCTATACCCATTACTCGTTTAACAAGTATCAAAAGTCTGAGCGAAAATGAAACGGCAGCAGAACAGTTTGCTCTCTATATTTCTCAAAAAGTACAGCAGAAAATGAATGAAGTTGAACGCTATGAACAGTTTAGTATTGAAGAATGGTCAACTCACCTCAATGTGATGTCTGATGCTATTGCTCAAATGGAAAGTTATTTAGCAGCTCCTACTTCTGAAAAAAAAACAATCTCTCTGGGAATTTTTGAGACAAATTGATAGTTTACAAGGAGATGATTATCGTAACGTTCATTGGACTACTGTGCATTTTGTCCGTAGTGGTTATTTACTCAAGTTAGATTATGCTTTGCGCTGTTTCGTTGAACAAGATTTTCCTTACTGGGTTTATAAATTAGCTAGAGAATATGTAGAATGTTATGAACCCAGTTATGGCAGTGGATTAATTCCTAATTCTGTTCCGATGTTACTAGAAGTGGCTGAGTTTTGGTGTAATTATTATTTTGATTGTCCTTTAAGTGATAAATTTCCTCAAGAATTTGTTGAAATAAAACAAGAGTAAACATGAATGAATGAATGAATCAGATATATTTGGAGTTGATTATTTTATAGTTAACTGATATGTCGATTAACAAAAAAGAATTAATTAAGCGTGTTTCTCAACAAGTTACTTATGATACTCAAGTGGTGGAAGAAGTCATTAATGTTACTTTAGATGAAATTTATCAATGTCTTAAGGAGGGAGAGAGTGTCAGTTTACGAGATTTTGGCAGTTTTTATATACAAGTAAAAAGGGGAAAAACAAGTGTTTTTAAATTTAACCCTTCTCAAAAATTACGGAAATTATTTGGTTGGTCATCAACTTATAAGGGAGAAAGTTAAATTTAATCAATAATTATTTTATTTATATATATCACTAAAGCGGCACTGGCTAAAATAGCATCCAAACCCAATATCACTTAGTAGTTGGTAATTGCAATAATCAATAGCAAGCTACTCATCCACTCGAATAACCTTTTTCAATTATGATTCAAACTATTCAATCCAAAGAAATAACTCTCCGCTACCTGATTGATAACTTCGGTTTACAATTAGTCAGAAATGAGCAATTTTTTCGAGAATGGCAAGATGATTTACCCGAAATTACTGATGGGGAAAAAGAACTACTTAATCAGGTTCAGTCGGGATATTTTAACTTATTACAAAATCCACCTTTTTTAGAAGATATTGTCAGAATGGCAATAGTCGATCCCATTTTATTTATCGGTAAATTTTTTCTCTATCCCTATCACATTCGTTCTGAGAAATCTATTAATTTAGAGTTGGCAGATAAAGATGTAATTATTAAAGGTCGAATTGATACTCTTGTTATGAAAGAGCAGCTATGGGTAATGGTTATTGAATCAAAAAGAGCCGAGTTCTCTATAGAAGCTGGTCTGGCTCAACTATTAACTTATCTCTTAGCAAGTCCCCATTCTGAACATCCTAATTATGGCTTAATTGTTACAGGTGGCAGTTTCATTTTTGTCAAGCTAGTCAAAACAGAAAATCCTCAATATGCTACGTCAAAAATGTTTGCTATTCGTAATCCTGGCAATGAACTTTTTGATGTTCTTTGCATCCTTAAACGTTTTAGCCAAATAGCTGTTGACTCTGTAAATTCAAGTAAGTAGTTCTATCAAATACAGTGTTCAGCTATTATGCACTCCAATCTTTGATTGAATTCGTCAGGAGTTAATTTACAGACTGGTTCCCGTTTTGGATGAACTTTGAGAGTATTTGCTGCAGCATTTCTGCCTGTACCTTCTGGTGGAGCAATCACCCAGGTAGGGACATCAAGCTCAACAATCTTGGGATACATCAAACGAGTATAATCTTCCAGTCCACCAATGTCTTCAGCATAGTCAGCAAATATTAGTAGTGCTGCGGGACGGCCACATTTGAGACAAGGAATTAATTTACTGGCAATTTTTTCGATAGATTTTGGTGGTTGCTCTACAAGTAATGGGTCTTCATTATTTAATAGCTGGGCTTTCCCCCCTAATGCTGCATCTAATTGATTGGAAAGCTCTATTCCAATGGGCTTAAAGATAGCTGCACGCTTGGCTGTCATCGGGTCGTCGGGGTCGCCAACCACTTCACAAAGAATCTGGGTTTGTCCATCAGGGCGTTCCTGAAGGAGGATGCGACCTATATTGCCGAGTTTGGTGTGACGGAAGTTAAAAGCGATCGCCTTGGGCAGTTGCTCTTGATCGTATGAAATATCAGGTGGAAGTTTGAACACGCTGGTTGATACGGGTGAAATTTTTACCTGGGCTACGTTGTATCATACTTTAAATTCAAAGTATTAAAACTCTTGATTTATATAAGTCAGGACTTACGCAAAGGCACTATATATAGTGCCTACTAATTTAGGCGATCGCTATAAAATTTTAAGCGATATAGCTGCCACACTTGCTCCAAATAGCGCCTGAATCACAAACAAAATCAT
>JAXHSW010000222.1:0-14517 GCA_034190295.1 Cyanobacteriota bacterium
GATCGCTCTTCAGCAGAGCCATAACTATTGTCCAATAGTAACAATTGCAGTCGCACAGCGATCGCTCTTCAGCAGAGCCATAACTATTGTCCAATAGTAACAATTGCAGTCGCAGGGCGATCGCTCTTCAGCAGAGCCATAACTATTGTCCAATAGTAACAATTGCAGTCGCAGGGCGATATAACTGCCGAATGGATGTTAAGAACGCTACTTTCATGCAACAAAGCCTATTATCTCTTCAAAGATTTGGTTAGTGAATTTTCATCACAAGCTTTAATTGATAAGTCTCGTACTTTCAAAGATATATTTTTTCGGTCTGAAAATTATCAGGATATGCTCAATTATCCTCATGCTTTAATTGAACTAAAAGATAATGATTTTGCCATAGGAGTGAGAATTCATGCCCAAATGAATTGTCAGGGTTCCCAAGAATTAGAAAGTCATATTTGGGATGTACCTGCTGTAGTTATAGAATGTAAAACTTATTTGGATAAAACGTAAGCATTTCCTTCATAATGCTGCGCAAACAGCTATTAGCACTCAGCTTTTAGCTGTTTCATAAATAATGAATATACACTCTCCCTCCTCAAGGTCAGTTTTTTTCCAATACTTTTAATTCTCCTTAAATCTATCAATACTAATTCCTGCTCAAAAAGTAATAAATTAATAGCTGATAGCTGATAGCTGAGTGCTGATAACTTACGATAAAACTATGCTTCAAGATGCAGCAACGGCAGCAGAACAACTTAAATATAGAAATCCTAATGCCATTTATATTTTAGTAGCAGAATGGCTAAAATTAACAGATGCCGTAAATTTACGAAAATTAAAAATAGACCAAATATATGTATTAAGAAAACAAAAGAATACAGACAGAGAATTCCGATATCAGAAAGGGTATATTAAAAATCCTATATATGTAGATGTGGTAGAACATTTATTTGTTAATATTCGAGATTATTTAACCTCTGATTGGGAAGGGGGTATTAATTTTGGTTTGAAACGAGGTTATTTAATTTAACTAGCTAATCATTTTTATTGAAATTATTTCAACTGTGCCAATTTAGAAAAATCACTACAACTGTCTACCCTCTTCTATGACAACTAAATAACTGTCACCTCCATACTAAGTTCCACCTTAATAGTTAGCTTAGGATTGGTATTAAGAAAGGCAAGAACACAAGAGTGACACTTTTTCATCTGGTCAGTTTCTATTAATAAGCTGTCAGAGATAAGGTAAAACTTTCTCGCATCTGCCTAAATCATTACACAAAAAATAACTTAACTGAAAAACCATGAACTTAGTAACAACAATTAATTCTGCTAATCAGAGCCAATTTGACCTAGCTGGTTATTGCCATTCCACTCCTAACTATCTACAAACCAGAGCCAGAATTAATTATTTACTCGAACGCTATCTTTCCCAAGACATTCTTACAGAAAAACTATTAGACTTACCCCAACAATTTGAAAATCCTCAACAAAGACCTTGGCAAAAAATTAATTGGCAAGCCATTAACAATAGTCAAATTATTGGTATCGAACCAAAATTATTTTTACAAGTAATTGCCTCCGCCGTAGAAATTGAAGCTCCTATTCATTCCTATTCCCAAGAAAGTTGGGGTTATTTACAAACAGCTCATCCTCAATTAGCTAGATTTATGGGAGGTGTAACTGATGAAAATGGGAAAATAATTGAAGTTGGTATTTGGGAAAAAGAAGAACGACAACACGCCCCTGCTTTTAGCAAGATTTATCAACAACTTACAGGGAAAAAATTACAGCAAAAACCTAATACCGTTCATGGTTATCAACCTACTGGAAATGTACGGGCAGAAATATATAATCATGGAGTAAGTAGAATAAGTTCCGAATGGAGTGCCGTATCTATTTATATATGGTTAATGTCTCATTCTACTGGGGAATTACAAATGGCGATCGCTCAACCTTTACAAGATGAAGTTAATCATTTGGCTAAGTTTTGGGGAATCACTAGATGGGGTTTTGGTGATTCAGCTTTTCAACGAGTTATTGGCAGTATTTCTCGTCTAATTAGACTCTTAAATCATCATCAAAAAGAGCGGACTTCTGGTCAAGATATTATCAATTTTTCTCATTTCAAATATGGTATAGAGATTGGCTATAGTTTGATGAAAGTAATGACACAAATGTGTCGTTGGAATTATCATTTAAAAGCTGATGCTTTGACTCAAGTGTTTGGTAGGTAAGCATTTCCTCCGGAATGCGCCCGCATTCAGCCGTCAGCTATCAGCTATCAGCTATGAGTTATTAGCTCACGATCGGCTCAAAAGAGGAATTAGTCTCCAAGGAGAATTAAAATTTATAAAAAAAATGTCTTCAGCTAACCTTAGTAATTTCTTGAATATGTTCATGCATCTGATAGCTGTTTGCTTCGCGGTGACAAACGGAAATGCTGATAGCTGTTTGCGCAGCATTCCGGAGGAAATGCTTACTTTGGTAGTTATCTCAGTTATAGCAATTCCCATGCTGGTGAGGTACAAAATTCGGTAGTGCGTCAAGGAAGTGTGGTCCGTGTGGGAAGTGTGGTCCGTGTGTTCCGGTCTGCTCGAAAGTAGGAGGAATAATTGTACCTGTATCTTTCTGGGAAGTGTCTGTCTTTCGTCCTAACTTTTTGGTCTTAAAGGGTGAAAAATTTGCACTTTTTTCCCGACAAAAATCCTAAAAACTTTATATCTCAGTGCTTTTAGATTAGATATGCAGGCCCTACGCAGGCGAATCCCACACTTTACGCTCTGCACAACCGAAAATTCCTTATTGCAGAGGTACTGATAACTGATAACTGATAACTGATAACTGATAACTGATAACTGAAATGACTCCCCTACTCCTTAACTAAAAGTCGATGTTCTTGACTTAATAACAACACACCCAGAGTGACAATAACTACACCAAGCAGTTGTAAACTATTGAGAGTTTCTTGAATTGCCAACCATGCTAAAATAGCAGTTAAACTAGGATTAGTTGAGCCTATTGTGGCAGCAGAAGTAGCACCAATCAGACTAATGCCGTAATTAAACATTAAATGACCAGCTAAAGTGACAATCGCCGATAACAATCCGCCAATCCAGAGAGACATCCAATTAAGACCGCTACTTCCCTGCAAAATTAATAAACTACAAGCAGATAGTCCTAGAGCAGTGGCAAAACTAATCCAGGTAAAAGGTACTGGATGCAGGGTTTCAAAACTTTTTTGTGCATTTACAGTATAAAGTGCATAGGAAAGTCCAGAACCAATACCGAAAATTACTCCGACCGCATTATAACTATCGGATGCAGTCTGACTGTAGGGAATAGTCAAAAAAGTTCCTACTAATACCACTATCATCACCATCCAGCGAAAGCGAGTAGGGGGAATACCTAAAAATAACCAAGAAAATAACGAAGTGAACATTGGGTAAGTAAAAAATAGAGTTAATGCTACCCCAGTTTCAATTAATCCAATAGATACATAAAGCATTGCTAAGTAAAGAAACATAAGTATCCCGCCACCAAGCGATCGCCATAAAAGGGGACGAGATTCAGTATTTCCTAATTCTCTAATATTTTGCCAAGTGTGCGGGTAGAGTTTTGTGGCGAAGGATGCCATCAATGGAACGACCAATACCATTCGCATGAACATGAGCAAAAATGAATTTTGTAGAGTGGGAGTAACAAACCCTCCTGTCTGAAAAATGCCCAAAATTGTCTGTTCGTTGAATAAAACTCTGACAATTACATTTTGAAAACAGAAACAGAATGATGCAAGTAGAACAATGAAAAAACCAACCATATAATTTATAGCCAAGGACTGTTTTAAGACCTTGACTATTGTGTCATTAATTGTTGGACATCTCCAGAAAAGAGGCCACAGGCAACAGCTCCGCAAGGCAACAGGGAACCCACCCGCGGGCCCCGACCGTGGAGGGGAATAATTGAGAATTTATGGATAATAATTGATTTTATTTTTGATTTTTACGCCTATGTCTGTTAGTCAGAGATTACTTCTGACTTCTGAGTTGCGCATAGCGCTGTACACTATGCTTCGCCACGTCCACTACCTCGTTCGTTACAGTAAACCCTAACTTGAGCGAAAAATAGTTGGGTATTTGAGGTTGAGTAATTTAATTGTGAGCTGCAGATATTACGGAATAGAATCGTCGAAATTACGATGGAAATATCAATAAATAGGTAGAGACTCATAGGAGTTATCTATTGTTCATAAAGGAGTTTCTACTACTAAATACAGAATTTATATAGTCTTTTCAGGATATAATTCAGTGTCTTTACCTATTAAAAAAAATTTGCGGCAAGATGCTCAATTATTCAGGTGATGAAGGGGTTGCGATCGCTGAGTCTACTTGCTTCAACAAGATTTCTAAGGTTGAGGAGTTATCCAAAACTACATCTGCTTGTTGACACTTATTTTCTAGAGGCATTTGATTATTAATTCGAGTGTAAGCTTGTTCTTGACTTGACCCATCCCGTTTCATCAATCTTTCTATTTGTTGTTGAGGTGAAGTGTATGTAACCCAAATTTCTGTTACTAAATCAGTCATTTTGGCCTCAAACAACAATGGTACTACTAATACTGCTGTGGGGTATTGACCGGAGGTATGATACCCAGGTTCATTATTTTGTATGACAAACTGCTGAATATTCTGCTCGAAGCGATCGCGTACATAAGGATGAATTTGTTTCTCTAACCAAAGTAACTCTTCTCGATCGTTAAAAACAATTTCTCCTAATTTTTGCCTATTAAGATTACCATTGGGTAACAATATATCAGTGCCATAGTGTTCTATTATACTATCTAAAATCAATGATCCTGGTTGTACGGCTTTGCGGGCATAAATATCTGCGTCCCAAATTGGGAGATGGTAAGTTTTGTTCAGATAATTTGATACAGTGGTCTTTCCTGTACCAATACCCCCAGTTAAACCAATGAGACGCATCTTGACATCCTCCTGACGCTGCTCTACGAGACAGCGCGGGATTCCCTAGCATCACTGTTAGAGACTTTCTGTTTCTTAGCACCCGCCTTCCGGGACTTGCTCCCTTCTGGTCTTACAGTCGCTCCACAGACTGACACTGCGAGTCCCGCAGCCAAAATATTTATTGCAGCGTTAATGTCACGGTCATGGTGAGTTCCACATTCTAGGCATTCCCACTCTCTAATATTTAGAGGTAATTTCTCCACTACATGACCACAATTAGAGCAGCGCTTAGAACTAGGGAAATATCTGTCAATTTTAATTAGTTGACGACCGTACCAATCAGCTTTGTATTCTAATTGCTTAACTAATTCGGACCAGTTGACATCACTTATTGCTCTAGCTAATTTGTGATTCTTGACCATGTTTTTTACTGCTAAATCTTCAACTACAATCAATTGGTTTTCTTTGATTAGCTGAGTGGTTAGCTTATGGGTATAGTCTAGTCTTGAATCTTTAATTTTTGCGTGTATCCTGGCTATTTTCAGCCTAGCTTTTTGATAGTTACTTGAACCTTTAGTTTTCCTAGATAGAGATTTGTGAGCTAACCTCAGTTTCTTTTGTAATTTGTTGATATTTTTAGGGTTAGTAACTTTTTCTCCATTACTGGTAGTCACTAAGCTGGTAATTCCTAAATCAATACCTACTTGTTTGGTTACTGGTTTGAGCTTTAAATCTCTAGGGTCATTGACTCTCAGAGACACTGACCATCTGCTACTGGGGTCGAGTTTTACGGTAATTGTACTTGGTACGCAGTTTTGGGGTAGTTGCCTACTCCATCTAATAGGTAATGGTTCAGCACATTTGGCTAGATATACTTGACCATCTTTCCACTTGAACGCTGATTTTGTAAATTCTGCACTACCACCATTGCGCTTTTTCTTAAAGTTGGGATATTTGGCACGTCCACTAAAGAAGTTGGTAAAAGCTGTTTGTAGATGTCTTAAACCTTGCTGTAATGGAACACTGCTAATTTCTGCTCCGAAATCTAAATCTTCCTGCTTTTTCCAGTGAGTCAGCATAGCAGAAGTTTGCTTATACCCTACTCGATCTTTGTTTTCATACCAAGCTTGAGTTCTCGCTGCCAAAGCTTTATTGTAGACCAAACGTACACAACCCAACGTCCTTCGCAACAGATTTTCCTGTTCTGGAGTTGGGTGAAATCTAAATTTGTACGCTTTTTCAACCATCTACTGTTTACTTACTTGAGCTTTTAGAGTTTAACAGATTATGTGTGAAACCGCAACATTGATTGGTTTTCCAATTGCGTCGCTCCCCTGCGGGAGAGCGCGGGTCTTCAACCAACGTTGAGATAAAAAAGTCAAAAGTTAAAAGTCAAAAGTTAAAAGTAATATACACAGAGCCTAACTTTTAAAGTCAAAAGTCAAAAGTAGTATATACAGAGCCTAACTTTCAAAGTCAAAAGTCATGCATTCAAAAGTAGTATACACAGAGCCTAACCTTCAAAGTCAGATGTAGGGGTAAATTGCATTCCTACTCACTCGATAAGCGTGTCCGTGCGTAAGTCCTGAAAAGTTAAAAGTAATATACACAGAGCCTAACTTTTAAAGTCAAAAGTTAAAAGTCATGCATTCAAAAGTAGTATACACAGAGCCTAACCTTCAAAGTCAAAAGTTAAAAGTCATGCATTCAAAAGTAGTATACACAGAGCCTAACTTTCAGTGTAAATTACAAGCAAGTTACTGAAATTTTAGATTACAGTAGAAATGTAAAGTAAAGTACATCAAACAGAAATTTTCTCTATAATATTTATTTGATTTGATTTTTAGATGTAACTTATATAATTAAAGGAAAAAAAATTGACTAAATAGTAGTTATATGATAAGTAACCGATAAAAAAAATCACAAACCAATGAACTATGCACCCATCCATAAAATTTACCAGATTCTCATAGCTGTCCCCCTAACTGGACTTTGGGTATTGGATGCTGCTGGCCTCCTACCATTCCATGACAATGAAAATAATGGTAGATTAAGAATAATTTCATGGAAAATTTTTTCTGCTAAAATCGCATCAGCTCAAACATCTACTCCACCAATAGTTGCCGAAGAAAACTCAACCAATACAGTAGTAACTCCGGTAACACCATCCCCAGATTCTTCCACAACTCGCTTTGATATTACAGGTGGGAAGCAATCAACAGATAATACTAATCTTTTCCATAGCTTCGAGAGATTTAATTTGGGAGAAAACCAAATTGTTAACTTTATCTCTAACCCAAATATCAAAAATATTCTGACTCGTGTTACTGGTGGAGATGCTTCTGTAATTAATGGTCTAATTCAGGTAACAGGGGGTAATTCTAACTTACTGATTATGAACTCTGCGGGTATAATTTTTGGTGCAAATGCTAGATTGGACGTACCTGCATCTTTTGTCGTAACTACTGGTTCAGGTATTGGTTTTGACTCTGGTTGGTTCAATAGCATAGGTGAAAATAACTACGATACTTTAACAGGAAGTCCTAGTGCTTTTTCCTTCCCGATGGCAAATCCTGGAGTAATCTTAAATGAAGGTGAGCTGACTGTTGCAGCAGGAGAAAGTGTCACTTTGTTGGGGGGAACAATTATTAATACAGGTAAAATTTCTGCACCAGGTGGTGAAATTACTATCTCTACAGTTCCTGGAGAAAGTTTAGTCCGTATTAGTCAAGAAGGACGTTTATTAAATTTAGAAATAGCGACAGAAGATCGAGAAAGTTCTAATGATTTACCTGAAGAATTAAACAGTTTAAATCCTTTATCTATACCAGAACTTTTAACAGGTAATAGTGAAGTGATGGAAATGGCTACTGGGGTTAGAGTTAATGATAATAATGAAGTAGTTTTGACAGGTTCTAATCGAGTGATTCCTACAGATTTAGGTACAACGATTGTATCTGGTTCTCTTGATATTTCTTTGGCAGAAAATTCGGAATTGGCAAATACAAGTAGAATCAATATTTTTGGGGAAAAAGTAGGATTATTTAATGCCAAGCTTAATGCTTCTGGTCTCTATGGTAGTGGCAATATTAGAATTGGTGGAGATTCTCAAGGTTTAGGAACTGTTCCTCGTGCTACTCGTACTTATGTAGATGAAAATACAGAAATATTTGCTACTTCTTTTAGGGGTGAGGGTGGAAATATAGTTATTTGGAGTGATGAAGAAACTAGCTTTTTTGGCAAAATAGAAGCTATTGGTCGGATTGAGGAACAGTCTATATCTGCAGAACAAAACTCTAGTAAAAATTTAGTAGAAGTTTCTAGTCAAGGAAGTTTAATTTTTGATGGTACTGTTAATTTAGGTTCTCCAGATGTGTTGGGAAGTTTATCATTTAAGGCGGAAAATATTAATATTGTAGATACAAATATTGAGGTTGCAGATAATCCTTTAAGAGGGGAAAGGTCAACAGAATCTCAGATATCAAAATCATCAATAGAAAACATATCAGATAGTACAAATATTACTTTTCAAGCATCCGATGATATTACTGTAAACAATTTATCTGAAACTAAATTAAGCTTTGCTCAGACAAAAGGTGAAATCTCGTTTGTCGCAGATAGTGACGAAAATGGTTTGGGGTCTTTGACAATAGACTCAGAAAATACGATCGATACTCAAGGAGCGGCAGTTAATATTTCTGGCACGACGATAAATACTGGAGATATTAATACAGCAGGAGGAGAACTTAATATTACCAGTAGTCAAGGTTTTGTGATGACTAATAATTTATCTACTGCAAATTCAAATACGACAGTAGAAAGCAATGGTGGAGAGATTAATATTACAGCACAGGGAGATATTGCTACAGGAGAAATTGATGCGAGTGGAGACTCTAGAGGTGGGAATATTACTATGAATGCTGCTACTAATATTGATACAGAAAGCATTCAGACTGAAGGTACACAAAGTGGTGGAGAGATTAATATTACAACACAGGGAGATATTACCACAGGAGAAATTGATGCGAGTGGAGACTCTAGAGGTGGGAATATTACTATGAATGCTGCTACTAATATTGATACAGAAAGCATTCAGACTGAAGGTCAACAAAGTGGTGGAAATATTGAGATTACAGCACAGGGAGATATTACCACAGGAGAAATTGATGCGAGTGGAGAGTCTAGAGGTGGGAATATCGCTATGAATGCTGCTACTAATATTGATACAGAAAGCATTCAGACTGAAGGTCAACAAAGTGGTGGAGAGATTAATATTACAGCACAGGGAGATATTACGACAGGAGAAATTGATGCGAGTGGAGACTCTAGAGGTGGGAATATTACTATGAATGCTGCTACTAATATTGATACAGAAAGCATTCAGACTGAAGGTCAACAAAGTGGTGGAAATATCGATCTTAGAGCACAGGGAGATATTACCACAGGAGAAATTGATACGAGTGGAGAGTCTAGAGGTGGGAATATTACGATGAATGCTGCTACTAATATTGATACAGAAAGCATTAATGCTGAAGGTCAACAAAGTGGTGGAAATATCGATCTTAGAGCTGGAAATACTCTCCACTTGCGAGGAATATCCACATCAAGCGGTAGTCGAGAAACTGGCAACATTACTATTACTGGAGATGAAATCAACCTTTTAGGTGGAGAAAATAGTGTAAGTAGTAATGGGAGACTCATCTTACAACCAGCGTCAGAAAATCAAAATATTACTCTGGGAGGATTTCAAAATATAGAAGAGACAGACGGCAAATTCCCCCTACACCTGACAACAGGAGATTTAGCAACTTTGGCAAATGGTTTTGAGTCTGTTGCCATTGGAAAATCTGAAAATTCTGGAAATATTACTATTGCTTCTACAGAAAACAACAGTACAAATGAAGTTGTATTCAATGACCCCACAACTATTCAAGCAGAAACAATTATAGGTGCAGGTACAATAACTGGGGTAGATAATGCCAAAATTACTCTAAATGCTAATAGCGACATTTCCACTGGCAATATTTCCACACCCACAGGTATTAGTATTACCAGTATTCAAGGCAATGTTAAAACTGGAGATGTGACTGCAAATACATCAGATAATAGTATTGGCAATATTGATATTACCAGTGGTAGTGGTTCTATCGAAACAGGAAAAATAACCACAACAGGAACAACAGGAGGAGGAAATATTAATCTACAAGCAGGCGATCGTATAACTATAGGTAGAATAAATTCTAGCGCTACACCAGGAAATGCAGGAGAAGTTAAACTGAATGCGGAAAATGGTATTGAAGTCATATCTATACAAGCAGAAGGTGGAAATAGTGGAGGCAATGTCGAAATTACTACAGGTGATACTCTCAGGATAACAGGTACTTTTTTAGACCAAAATCAGAATATTGCTAGTATTTCTACCGCAGGAGAGTTAGTGGGAGGGAATATTGCTGTTAGTACCGGAAATACACCTTTTATCGTCGGAGATGCTACAATTAATGGTTCTGTAGGGGCAATTACAGATGGAAAATCAACAATTTTACCCGATCGCTCTCTACCTAGTAGTTTTGAACTCAAAGAACTAGAAGACTCTCAACAACAGAATTCTGAGTCTGATGAAACTACATCTGAGTCTGATGAAACTACATCTGAGTCTGATGAAACTACATCTGAGTCTGATGAAACCACATCTGAGTCTGATGAAACCACATCTGAGTCTAGCGAAACCACATCTGAGTCTGATGAAACCACATCTGAGTCTACTGAAACCATAACCGCATCAGAAACTCAGGAAAACCAACCTCAACCGGAAGAATCAACCACTCAAAATGTCACTCAACCAGAATCAACAGAATCTAGTAATTCCGAGGAAAATCAAACTACTACCGTTACCGAAACTCAAGCAGAATTAGTCGAAGAGCCAAAAAATATAGAGGAACCGCAAACTCAAATTCCCCCTGAAGTAGATAACGAAGAACCCTCAAACACAAATCAAGATATACAGCAAGATATACAGATAGTATCTCAAAACCCCAACGACGAATCAAACTCACCAGTAGATAATCCCGAACCAACAACCCCGATAGCAGAAAACATTACATCCTCAGTGAGCAGTTCAGAAGAACCGACAACCCCGATAGTAGAAAACATTGCATCCTCAGTTAGCAGTTCAGAAGAACCAACAACCCCGATAGCAGAAAACATTGCATCCTCAGTGAACAGTATAGAAGAACCAACAACCCCGATAGTAGAAAACATTGCATCCTCAGTTAGCAGTTCAGAAGAACAAATTATCCCATTAGTCGTGGAAAATCAAAATCAAAATCAAACTACATTAGAATTTGAACAACCGAATAACTCTAAACTTATGATTGCCGAAAATGCGGAGACAAATATTCTTGTAGAAGATACTAACTCCAGTTCAATTCCATCAGTTTTAGAGCAAACTGTTGCTATAGAAAATCCAGCTCAAGGTAAGTCCTCTCAGAAACCAACACCAACTATAGTCGTAGAAGAAAGTATAACAACCACTGCTTCCGAAATTTCTCCCAACAATAATTACAATCAAATTAGTTTAACTGAGACCCTATCGCCACAAATAGAATTAAACAGAGGCAGAGAATTCGCTGGTTATTTAGGGAAAAATATTACTAAAAAAACTGTCACAGCAGCAAATATCCGAGATACTCTCAGTAGCGTCGAAAAAATTGGCATCAGACCAGCAATTATATATGTATCTGCACAACCCAATAATTTAGAACTGCAATTGTTTTTGCCAAACGGTAACCCTATTGTCAGAAGAAGTGCGCAAAAAAAAGGTGAAGTGGATGAAGTGATTGAGACTGCCAAAGAATTCACAAATCAGATTAGGACTCCCAGTCAATTAAATTCTGAGAATTATAAAGATAATGCTCAAAAATTACATCAATGGTTAATTGAACCAATTGCTGAAGAATTGGCAAATCATAACATTAATACGATCGTTTTTTCTATGGGTAGAGGTTTGCGAACTATTCCCATTGCAGCTCTACACGATGGTCAACAATTCCTAGTAGAAAAATATAGTTTGGGATTAATTCCTAGTTTTACTTTAACTGATACAAGCTATGTTGGATTAAATGGTTCTCAAGTTTTGGCAATGGGAGCATCTGAATTTCCTGGTAATAACGAGCAAACTCCTCTACCTGCAGTACCAATAGAACTTAAAACCATCGTGAATAATCTTTGGCCTGGTAAATCTTTTTTGAATCAAGGATTTACTCTCAAAAATTTAAAGGAGCAAAGTAGCAAAGAAAAATTCAAAATTATTCATTTAGCTACTCATGGAGAATTTCATCCAGGGGGAGCTGACAATTCTTATATTCAATTCTGGGATACGAAGTTACGCTTAAATCAATTACGCGACTTAGGTTTATATAATGCACAGGTAGAGTTATTAGTTTTGAGTGCTTGTACTACTGCAGTCGGAGATGAAGAGGCAGAGTTAGGTTTTGCTGGGTTAGCAGTGCAAGCGGGAGTCAAGTCTGCTTTGGCAAGTCTTTGGTATGTTAGTGATACTGGTACATTAGCTTTAATGACTGAGTTTTATCAGAATTTATCCCGAAGACCAATTAAAGCAGCAGCATTGCGACAAGCGCAGTTAGCAATGTTACGGGGAGAGGTGCATTTACAAGATGGTCATATACTCCGAAATGGTAATCAGCATCTTCCTCTACCACGGGAGTTAGCTAGAGAAGGTAAAAGAGATTTATCTCATCCTTATTATTGGGCAGCATTTACAATGATTGGTTCGCCATGGTAAAGGAAGGAAGAGGGAAGAAGGAAGAGGGAAGAAGGAAAGAAGGAAAAATAGCGAAACAATTATAATCAGGACTTACGCAAATTTACCTTTGAAGCACCATCTGTAGGGGCGAATGGCATTCGCCCTTGCTATATGTAGAGTCCCTGCGCAAACCCTAATTATAGCAATGTGCTTATGTACAAATTACAAGAACTGTTAAATAGCTAAAAGTCTTATATTATTCCTAGGTCATGCTTGCGCAAACGGTTTTTTATTCCCCCTGTTGCCTGTTGCCTGTTGCCTGTTGCCTGTTGCCTGTTGCCTGTTGCCTCTTGCCTCTTGCCTTTCGGAGCTGCACACAGCGCTATATAGAGTGAACAGTTTCATCAAAAAAAAGGAAGAAGGAAGAAGGAAGAGGGAAGAAGGAAAGAAGGAAAAATAGCGAAACAATTATAATCAGGACTTACGCAAATTTACCTTTGAAGCACCATCTGTAGGGGCGAATGGCATTCGCCCTTGCTATATGTAGAGTCCCTGCGCAAACCCTAATTATAGCAATGTGCTTATGTACAAATTACAAGAACTGTTAAATAGCTAAAAGTCTTATATTATTCCTAGGTCATGCTTGCGCAAACGGTTTTTTATTCCCCCTGTTGCCTGTTGCCTGTTGCCTGTTGCCTGTTGCCTGTTGCCTTTCGGAGCTGCACACAGCGCTATATAGAGTGAACAGTTTCATCAAAAAAATAGTAAATTAAACTTTGCTCTGTTGCGATCGCTATTCAATACCGTTCTACATACCATCCAGGGATACCATAATTCCACCCTCTCATAGTTTCAAAAGGGTCTGCTTTTCTTAGTCTCTCATCATCAGACACAGCTACCAGAGGTTTTAAGTTATTGTTAATCTGTTGTTTTTCAGTCACGTTATTCAAAGTATTTTGTAGGAGATTTTTTTCTTTCTCAATCATTTTTTTTATCCAAATTGTTTGCTAATTTAACATTAACCTACTTATTGAATAAATCAATCCCTCCGGTCATTAATCTCAATATTTCATTAAATAAATTTAAACTTTGTTATATTTAGAGGCGTTGGTCATTTCAGTTATCAGTTATCAGTTATCAGTTATCAGTACCGACCACTAAAGCCGGAGAAAACGAAAATACGCTCACTGAATATTTTTTCATCCCCCTTTTAGGGGGAGGCTTTAAACCCAATTTTTCGGTAAATTTAGCTATGATTCTCGTGCTTAGGTAACAGGGAATAGGGAATAGGGAATAGGGAATAGGTAAGGACGTTGTATGCAACGTCCCTACAGATTATTTCGTTTACGGCTCGCCCAAATATCTTAATTCATAGTTTGATTCACCAACGCCTATTTAGACTATTGGTAGTCCTGCATGGTCATTTCAGTTATCAGTTATCAGTTATCAGTACCGACCACTAAAGCCGGAGAAAACGAAAATACGCTCATTGAATTTTTTTCATCCCCCTTTTAGGGGGAGGCTTTAAACCCAATATTTCGGTAATGGTGAAGATATATACAGAACTTACGCAAATTCTTAGACCATACACTATCTGTAGGGGGAGAATGCCATTCACCCCTACTAGATATGACGCTTGGTGCGTAAGTCCTGATATATTTTTTAATTTCTCCCACACTCCCCATCTCCCCATCTCCCCACACTTTACAAACAGTCTCTAATATAGAATCCGGTTATATAATATATGTTGATAGTTCTATAATTACTCCCCTACTCCCCCTACTCCCCTACTCCCCCTAC
>JAXHSW010000223.1:0-8139 GCA_034190295.1 Cyanobacteriota bacterium
TCCCCCCATCTCCCCATCTCCCCATCCCCCCATCTCCCCATCTCCCCATCTAATTACACCGATGCTACCGGATTTGATATAAAGAGGGGTAGAAGGAGAAAGTTTTTTGGTCGCGTAAAGGTCACGGAGTTCTATCGCGCTCTTATCCGGAGATGATATCATATCAAACACCTGGTGGTGACCCTTCACCTCCTTTTGCTGAATATGTATCTGGTCATAGTACTTTCAGTGCAGCAGGTGCGGAAATTTTGGAACGGTTTACTGGTAGTGAAGATTTTGGTGCTTCAGTCAGTTTTGCTGCAGGAGAGTCTCTTTTTGAACCTGGTGTAACACCCCAAGCGCCTCTAGTTTTGGAGTGGGATACTTTTAGTGAAGCTGCTGATGAGGCTGGTATTTCTCGTCTTTATGGTGGTATTCATTTTGATGATGGGGATTTGAATGGTCGAGAATTAGGGCGAGAAGTGGGGGAAAGTGTTTGGGAGAGAACTCAGTCGGTTATTACTCCTAGTGAGATTTTCGGTACAAATGATGATGATGATTTAACCGGGACAAGTGCAAATAATCTCACTTATGGAAATCGAAGTAACGATCTAATTCAAGGTTTGGACGGTAATGACTTGCTATACGGAGGCAAAGGTGATGATACAGTTGATGGTGGTATAGGAGATGATATTATTAGTGGTCAGATCGGTAACGATATTCTCACTGGTGGAGCAGGTGGGGATATGTTTGAGTTCAGGTTTGGTGATGGCGACGATGTCATTGTTGATTTTGAAGACGGAATAGATATTATTGGTTTAAAGGGTGGTCTGACTTTTGAGCAATTAACTATTTCTCAGATTGGTAATGATACTCGCATTAGTGGCGACCAACTTTCTATTACGTTACAGGGTGTAGAGCAAAGCGTCATTAGTATTGATGATTTTATTGAGCTTGCTCGATCGCCGTTGCATATTTGCGGGATTAATTTTCTCCTGGAAGGAGGAAAAAGTCAGGACTTATATCATGTTCGGTTGAATACTTATTATTAAGATAGTAGGGGAGTAGGGGAGCGGGGGAGTAGGGGAGTAGGGGAGTAGGGAAAATAGGAAGATTTACTGTTGAAGCACTCATGATAAGTTTTTTCATCACTAATTATCCGGACATGATATTACGCAGAGATTCTATATATAGGGAGGGCGCCCTTCGGAGCTTGGCGGAACGTCAATACCATTCGCCCCTACAAATGGTGGTTTAATAGTCAATTTGCGTAAGTCCTTTCAAGAATGCGCGAATGCGCGAATTACCTCTCCTTGAAAAGAAGAGGATTGATTCAAAGGACAATTTTTATTTATTATCCCCTTAAAAGGGGAGGTTTTAAACCACAATTTTTCAGTAATTATTAATTATTAATCGCTTTGTTGCATAAAAGTATATAGCTGCCGCACTTGCTCTGAATGGCGCTCATCAGCAGAGCAATAACTATTGTCCAATAGTAAGAATTGCGTTCGCACAGCGATTAAGCTGCCGCACTTATATCATGTCCGGATAATTAGTGATGAAAAAACTTATCATGAGTGCTTCAACAGTAAATCTTTCTATTTCCCCTACTCCCCTACTCCCCTACTCCCCTACTCCCCTACTCCCCCGCTCCCCTACTATCTTAATAATAAGTATTCAACCGGACATGATATTACTCCGAATGGCGCTCATCAGCAGAGCAATAACTATTGTCCAATAGTAAGAATTGCGTTCGCACAGCGATTAAGCTGCCGCACTTACTCCGAATGGCGCTCATCAGCAGAGCAATAACTATTGTCCAATAGATAAATAGTAATAATTGCGTTCGCAGGGCGATATAACTGCCGAATGGATGTTAAGAACGCTACTTTCATGCAACAAAGCCATTATTAATTATTAATTATTAATTATTCAGTAAACCTTCTACCTCGGTGGTAACTGTTGAAAAATACCTCTACCTCCACCTCCAGTCATAGGAGCTACAGGAGTTACAGGAGTTACAGGAGTTATAGAAGGAGGAGGTGATACGCGATCGCCTGTACCACCATTAGGTTGAGAACCTCTCATCATTTCACCACGGGAGGGAACTCCAGCTCCACGAGAAGGGTTAGAAAATTCTGCATCAGATGATACATTTGATACATTTGGAGATATGGTCAAACCAGTACCAGGTGCAGTACCTCCACTGCTACCCATGGGGTCCCCTGCACCACCCGTAGCATTACTTAAAAAACTGTCAGAAAAGCCAGTGAAACCTTGTTTTCTCTCTTGTGTTTTCTCTTGTTTTCTGTCTTCTTCAAAAAACGGTACGTTTATTCTACGTTGTTTTACTGGTTCCCTAGAATTTTCTTCTTGAGCGTAAGCTACGGATATTAACCCAAGGGAAAAAGAAGAAGAGAGAAACAAACATATCAATTTCTTAATTGAATTTATTCCCCAATATTTTGCTTTTTTTTGTTGCATCTTTACTCCTTAGTTGCTCTATGTTTTCTACTTCTGTAAAAAGGCTATTATTTTTGATATTATTCATAATTGATAAATATATAACAGTTTTCACAAGGCGCGAAGTACACTAACTATCCCCCTATATTCCCCTTAAAAAGCTATGCTTTATAAACATCTTTCTTAACATAAAAATTGACAAAATAGACAAGTTATGTTTATGTCTTGGAGCGACTTTTTTAGGAGAAAAGTGTATTGAAAAATACATTTTTTTGAGAACTGTAGATAAGATTTTTGCCCCCCACACTCCCCACACTCCCCACCCTCCCCACAAGATTTTCAGGAGTTCCTTATCAGGGATAGCTTAAAAAGGGGGACTTCTGCTTTCCCCTTGTCAAGGGCAGTAGGGGGTATATTCTGTAGTATACCTCACACTTACTGAGAAATGCTATAGCTATTCTAAATTTTTCCTTCTTCCTTCTTCCTTCTTCCTTCTTCCTTCTTCCCTCTTCCTTCTTCCCTCTTCCTTCTTCAAGGTCAAAAGCGGAAAGTTGTTCGTAAAACTCCTATGACAATTGTTTTATTATCTTCATTATGTTCTGGATTAGTTACTACAAAAACTCCGGGAGTAATTGTGATACGATCGCTAATTTTATACCGATAAAAAGTTTCAATATGATAAGAAGTATCTTCATCTTCTTGAATGCCATTATCTCCATCAACTAATTTTAACGGTTTACCAAATAAAACTGCAAATAAATCTCCTTGACGACCAAAAGGGTCTGACATACCGACAGAAAATAAATAAGTATTAGAAGTAGCATGAGCATCAGAATTAATATAATTTGTAAATACCCATCCTCCCCAAGCACCTAGAGTTATTTTCTGCCAAACTCGCCATTGCACTGTACCACCCACAGCATTAATATTGGCAGGTAGACGTAACCCTCCAGAAGTATCAGCATTTAAGCTACCAGTAAAGGTATCTAGAAAACCGTCTTCTGAATAAGCATTAATATAAGTCACACCAGTCAATACATTATTAAATGGAATGGTTAAAAATTGGACTCCTACAGCACTGTGACCGGCATCAGTAATACCACCTTGACCTGTAGGACTGTTGCCAGGGTTTTCGCTATCCCGCGTACCGTAGGCAACTTGTAAACGTACTTTGTCTGTAACTAACCAGTCAAAACCCAAACCAGAATCTAATCTACCTATCTTAAATATGGGACTAGAGTCAGTAAAGCGGGAAATAGACCCACGACCTGCGTCAAAATATGGGGAGTTAGCTGTGAGGACGCTATTTAAGCTGAAGTTGACAGGACGGAAAGTGAAAACTACGCGATCGCCAAAAGCGGGAAAACGATATTCCAACTTAAATATCTGAAGCTCATCGGTGGTATTTGTCTGGTAAGATAAAATTGCCATGTCTGTATTAAATGACTGCCTACCTGCAAAACTACTACTACTGAAATTTGCCGCACCCAACTCTATTCGCAGGCGGTCTTTACCTGTAAAGGTTGTAGCTGTTTGTAGTCGTACTAGATAATTAAAAATTGTGTTTTTGTCTCCGTCTCCACGTCCACCAAAAGCGTTAGTTATATCTTCACCACCAAAACCGTTGGTTAAGCCAAATATTACTTCCCCGCCAAATATTGTGGTAGTGCTATTAAATCTGTTTGCTTCTAATTCTGCGGTGCGAGCTTCAAGTACATCTATTCGACCACGGAGGGTAGCTAATTCTGGAGTAAATTCTTCGACTAAACGTTGAACGGCAGCCATATCTTCGCGAGTGGCTAAGTCTATTGTAGACTGGCTAATTAATTCTGTGATTCTATCTAAGCAGGTGTTTAACCCGGCAGCAAATTCGTATCGGGTCATAGCTCGGTTGTCTTTGTAAGTGCCGTCTGGATATCCTGCAATACAACCGTAACGTTCTACTAATGATTGTAATGTTTGAAACGCCCAGTCTGTAGGTTGGATATCTGAGAGTTGGGATACGGAGTTTACTTGGTTTAGTTCTGAAAGGTCGTCATATTCATCTGATGTTTGTGCTAGTTGTAGGGTTTTTTTTATAACTGTTGAAGAAACAGAATGGGAGTTGGTTAAATTATGTAATGTTGGTGATAGTAAATGGGGAAAAGATTCATTTTGAGGTTTAACTTTTGTAGAATTTATTTGTGTTAATCCAGTTGCAGATTTTGCCCATGTTAAAGGAAACCCTAAAAAAAATATTGAGATTAAAGATAATAAAAATTTACTTCCCATTTGATTTTGTCCTGATTTTATCGGTATATTTATCTAATTTGGTGTCTTGTGGAATGGGCATCTTGCCCGTTCCTGATATTTTTACTGTAGCCAGAGACAGGCAGGATGCCTGTTCCACTTACCACTGATATTTATCCCACCCCTTAGTAATGCCTATTTAATATTAATTTAATATTATCTTTATTGCGGTTGTGTTAGTTTTTTTTAGAAACAACTAAACGGTGAGGGCGAATGCCATTTGCTTCGCATAACTATCGTTAACGCCCCTACATATAATGTTGGTAATTATTGACCGAATAATTAAGGTTTAAATCCTCTCACTCGCTGTGGAGAAACAAGAAAAAATTTTCATGATTATTCAATCCTATCCGTTTTAGGGAGAGGTCATTTCAGTTATCAGTTATCAGTTATCAGTTATCAGTTATCAGTTATCAGTACCGACCACTAAACCCGGAGGCTTGAAAATACTGAACTGAATATTTTTTCATCCCCTTAAAAGGGGAGGCGCGTGGACTTCATTTTTTGGTAATATTATGTCCGGTTGAATAGTTATAATTGAAGAAGGAGTCAGTCCTCAGTCCTCAGGAGTCAACCCACCCCTAACCCCTCCTGGGAGGGGAAGAAAGAAGGAAGAAGGAGGGAAGAAAGAAGGAAGAAGGAAGAGGAGGAAAAGGAGAAAGTTTTTTTTTATCGCGCTCTTATCCTGACATAATATAATTATCAATTATCCATTATCAATTATCCATTATTGAACCTACGGTAGAAAATTATCAAATATTGGCATCAGGTTTTGCCAGGAACAAAAGTTGTAATTATCACATCAGAGAAATATGAACAGGACTTACGCAGAGACTCTACTTATGGGGAGGGCGAATGCCATTCGCCCCTACAAATGGTGGTTTAAAAGTCAATTTGCGTAAGTCCTGATGAAGTCAGACAAATAAGCAGAACTATTTTGGATTATCCAGTTAATAGTCTCTGTTTGTTATCAAAATCATAAGGGTCTAAAACCCCGCTTTTTAAGGCGCAATATTTTTGGAGCGAGGTTCAAATCCCCGTGACAAAAATAACTTCTGTACGGGCGCCCTTCGATAGTTATGCGCAAGCTTTCGGCCGCCCCTACTGACTTCTGACGCGCGTTAACCCCCCCCTCAGCAATGCCAATTTAATATTAATTTAATATTATCTTTATTGCGGTTGTGTTAGTTTTTTTTATAAACAGTTAAACAGTGAGGGCGAATGGCATTCGCCCCTACATATAAATCTCTCGACGTTTGGCAGTATACAAGGTAGAGTTGAAAAGATGGGGTGAGGTGACAGGGTCTGGCGGAATATTTTTGTATGTTTGTGAGGTAGCTGTGGGAGATATTGAGAAAGGTTTTGTGGGAAGGTTCGATGAGTTGACAGGGGTGGGTGTTGCTGCTGCTGTTGGTCCTGTGGGTAATGCAGAATTAGCTGATAGTTGGGAACTTGAGGTTAAAGTTGGTAATGTTGGAGAGAATTTAGGGTTTGAGGAAGAGGTTGTGGTAAGTTATCCGGGAGTTTTGCCAGAAGATTTGCTGTTTGCTGCTCAAATTGAATCTGTTAATACCCCACCAATAGCTAATGATAGCAATATCCGCATAGACGAAGACACCACCTACAACTTTAGTATCACTGATTTTGATTATACAGACTCTGATGGCGACCCTCTAACAGAAATCGAAATCGTGAATTTACCTGAACAAGGGGAATTATTATTGGCAGGTTCACCATTAACCCCTGGTCAAACCATCAGCGCGCTCCAAGTAGGAACTCTCAGCTATCGCCCAGACATTCACGAAAATGGCGAAAACTACACCACATTCCCGGTTATTTTTAACGATGGTGCAGAAAATAGCAACCAAGCAGCGATCGCTATCAACGTTAATCCAGTTAATGATCCTCCCGTAAGTGTAGATCAAAGTATTCGCGTTAGAACCGAGGTCAGCTCACGATTGCAAGAAAGTAATTTTGTTTTCGTAGATGTAGATGAAGACAACCTAGCAAGTATTACTATAACCCAAGAACCAAATTTAGGCAGTATTGCGATCGAGGATGGATCGGTCACCAACCCCATCCCCGCTAGTGACATCAACCAACTGTTATATACTCCAGACCCAGATACTATAGGCAATAACATCGACGAAATCAAATTTACAGTTAATGATGGTCAAGCTGATAGTGTAGAATACACAATTAATATTAATACTGGGGAGCGAAACACAAATACACCCCCGACAGCAGCAGATGCGGAGATTACAATAGAAGAAGACACAACTTTTCAATTCAATACATCAATTTTCAACTTTCAAGATGCAGATGGAGATTTTATAGGTAGATTCGACAGAATCATAGAACCAGACTTAGGACGACTGTCAACATTTACAAACGACGGTTTTCTTGAAGACATCAACTACATCCCCAACCATAATGAGTTCGGCAATAATTACACCAACCTCGAATTCCAGATATTTGACAGCACTGGAGTAAGTAGTGAAGAAACATATACCCTCAACATCAATGTCATTCCAGTTAATGACAACCCAGTATTCACAAGTGGAGCGCCAACAACTGCTACAGTAGGGCAACTGTACACTTATCAAATTACTGCTACTGATATAGACGCAGACCCGATAGATATTAACTCCAGTAACATACCTGGTTGGTTACAATTTAATGACAATGGAAACGGTACAGCTACATTAACAGGTACACCGACAGAGGAAGACATCGGTAACAGCAATATTGAACTTACAGTCACCGACCCCAGTGACACTACAGATACGCAAATTTTTAGCCTACAGGTCAGTGCGACCAACCAAGCACCTACAAATGTGCAAATTAGTGGTACAAAATTCAACGATATTAACAACAATGGTGTTTTAGATTTTGACGAACCTGGTTTGCCAGAAGTTACTATCTACGTCGATATTAATGATAATCAAGTTTTAGACAACGATGAACCGAGAGTAGCAACAGATAGTGAAGGGTTATATTTGTTAGAAAATATCAGCTTAGAACCTGGTACATATAGTATTAGAGATATTCTACCTGTTGGTTTCACTCAAACTATTGCAGCTCCTACTATTACGGTTGACTCTGAATCTACCACTTTTACGGATATAAATATTGCTAATATTGCCGAGAGTGGGAGTATTAGTGGTACAAAATTCAATGACCTTGATGGTGATGGTTTCTTCGATCCAGGTGAACCTCCACTAGAAGGATTTACTATTTATGTCGATCTTGACAACAGTAATACTTTAGATGCAAATGAACCCTTTGCTATAACTAATAGTGAGGGAAGTTACACCATTGTCGATATTCCACCAGGAAGTTACACAGTTAGGGAAGTACAACAAACAGGTTTGACTCAAACTACTCCAGACCCGGTAGTGACAATAG
>JAXHSW010000223.1:8239-14435 GCA_034190295.1 Cyanobacteriota bacterium
ACAATAGAAGCAAACGAAAATATTCCAAATATCAACTTCGGCAATTTTCAACTGCAAGAATTAGGCAGTATTAGTGGAGTAAAATTCTCAGATGATAACCAAAGTGGGTTTCAAGACTCAGAAGAATTAGGTTTAGCAGGATTTACAATTTATCTAGACCAGAATAACAATAATATTTTTGACCCAGACGAAGCAAACGCTATAACTAATAGTGAGGGAAGTTACACCATTGTCGATATTCCACCAGGAAGTTACACAGTTAGGGAAGTACAACAAACAGGTTTGACTCAAACTACTCCAGACCCGGTAGTGACAATAGAAGCAAACGAAAATATTCCAAATATCAACTTCGGCAATTTTCAACTGCAAGAATTAGGCAGTATTAGTGGAGTAAAATTCTCAGATGATAACCAAAGTGGGTTTCAAGACTCAGGAGAATTAGGTTTAGCAGGATTTACAATTTATCTAGATACTAATGGAAATGGTGTTTTAGACTCTGGTGAATTGCAAACTTCTACTGCTATTGATGGGTCTTACTCATTCAACAATTTGTCATTTAATGACTATATTGTTAGGGAATTACCACAGCAGGGTTTTTTGCAGACTACTCCAGAAGTAGTAGCAGTTCTCAACTTACAACAACCTAATGCTACGGTTAATATTGGTAACAGTTTTGGTTTGAGTGGAGTAAAATTTAACGATTTTAATGGTAACGGTATTCTGGATGAGGGTGAATCAGGATTAACTGGTGTCACTATATATATAGATATCAATAATAATGGAATTTTGGATGTTGAGGGTGAACCTTCTACTATTACTGACGCTGAAGGTAACTACAGATTTTTCATTAGCAATATACCAAATGGCGATTATGTTATTAGGGAAGTAGCACAAGATGGTTTCGAGCAAACTACTTCAAATCCAGTAATTACAATTGATGATGGAGAAGTATTTGGTATTGAGGATACTTTTAATGTCAATTTTGGCAACCAGCAGCAACAACTACCAGTAGGTGACATTAGCGGCACAAAACTCAACGACACAAACAACGATGGAATAGGAGAAACACCAGCAGCAGGAATCACAATATATATAGATAGCAACAACAACAACATCCTAGACGAAAACGAAATTCAGACCACAACAGATATTAACGGTTTTTATCTATTCGACAATATTAACCTCGCAGCAGGAACATACAATATTCGAGATATAGCTCCAACAGGATTTACCCAACAAATTCCAGCACCAAGTATTACCATTAATCCCACAGATACAACTTTCAATTTCTCCCAAATCAACCTAACTAATATTCCCAATAATATAGTAGGTGACATTAGCGGCACAAAACTCAACGATATAAACAACGACGGAATAGGAGAAACACCAGCAGCAGGAATCACAATATATATAGATAGCAACAACAACAACATCCTGGACGAAAACGAAATTCAGACCACAACAGATATTAACGGTTTTTATCTATTCGACAATATTAACCTCGCAGCAGGAACATACAATATTCGAGATATAGCTCCAACAGGATTTACCCAACAAATTCCAGCACCAAGCATTACCATTAATCCCACAGATACAACTTTTAACTTCTCCCAAATTAACCTAACTAATATTCCCGATAATATTACTCCTCCCGGAATTTCCATTACTCAAACAAATGGCAACACTAATATTACCGAAGGTCTAACAACCGATACCTACCAAATAGTTCTCGATAGTATTCCTAATGACCAAGTTAATATAGCGATCGCTCCTGATAACCAAATAGACCTCGGTGCAGGACCGGGTATTCCTATAACACGAAGTTTTGACAGTACAAATGCTCTAACTCCTCAAATTATTAACGTCACTGCAGTAGATGACGCTCTAGGGGAAGGTCTTCACCCTGGCAACATTACTCACAGCTCCAACAGTAATGACCCAAATTATAATACTCCCACAGTAGCATTTACGGTAGATGGCACAGAATCCAATCTCATCACTGCTAATATTACAGATAATAATACTGCCGGAGTTTCTATTAATCCTACTGATATTGATGCAACGGAGGGTGGAGCAACAGGCAATTATGAAATTGTTTTGACCACACAACCTACTGCTCCAGTTACGATTAACTTTAATACAGGAGACCAAATTCAACCTATAGCTCCAATTATTTTTGACCAAACAAACTGGAATGTAGAGCGACCAATAAATGTTACTGCTGTAGATGACTTAATTGTGGAAGGAAACCATATCGGAACAATTAATCATGTAGCTACCAGTGAGGATCTTAATTACAACGGTCTGGAAATTTCCCAAGTTACTACTAATATTACAGATAATAATACTGTGGGAGTTTCTATTAATCCTACTGATATTGATGCAACGGAGGGTGGAGCAACAGGCAATTATGAAATTGTTTTGACCACACAACCTATTGCTCCAGTTACGATTAACTTTAATACAGGAGACCAAATTCAACCAATAGCTCCAATTATTTTTGACCAAACAAACTGGAATGTAGAGCGACCAATAAATGTTACTGCTGTAGATGACTTAATTGTGGAAGGAAACCATATCGGAACAATTAATCATGTAGCTACCAGTGAGGATATTAATTACAACGGTCTGGAAATTTCCCAAGTTACTACTAATATTACAGATAATAATACTGTGGGAGTTTCTATTAATCCTACTGATATTGATGCAACGGAGGGTGGGGAAACAGGCAATTATGAAATTGTTTTGACCACACAACCTACTGCTCCAGTTACGATTAACTTTGAGACAGGAGACCAAATTCAACCTATAGCTCCAATTATTTTTGACCAAACAAACTGGAATGTAGAGCGACCAATAAATGTTACTGCTGTAGATGACTTAATTGTGGAAGGAAACCATATCGGAACAATTAATCATGTAGCTACCAGTGAGGATCTTAATTACAACGGTCTGGAAATTTCCCAAGTTACTACTAATATTACAGATAATAATACTGTGGGAGTTTCTATTAATCCTACTGATATTGATGCAACGGAGGGTGGAGCAACAGGCAATTATGAAATTGTTTTGACCACACAACCTATTGCTCCAGTTACGATTAACTTTAATACAGGAGACCAAATTCAACCAATAGCTCCAATTATTTTTGACCAAACAAACTGGAATGTAGAGCGACCAATAAATGTTACTGCTGTAGATGACTTAATTGTGGAAGGAAACCATATCGGAACAATTAATCATGTAGCTACCAGTGAGGATCTTAATTACAACGGTCTGGAAATTTCCCAAGTTACTACTAATATTACAGATAATAATACTGTGGGAGTTTCTATTAATCCTACTGATATTGATGCAACGGAGGGTGGAGCAACAGGCAATTATGAAATTGTTTTGACCACACAACCTATTGCTCCAGTTACGATTAACTTTAATACAGGAGACCAAATTCAACCAATAGCTCCAATTATTTTTGACCAAACAAACTGGAATGTAGAGCGACCAATAAATGTTACTGCTGTAGATGACTTAATTGTGGAAGGAAACCATATCGGAACAATTAATCATCAAGTTATCAGTGTAGATGAAAATTATAATGCTATTCAAACTTCCCAAGTAACAGTGGATATTACAGATAATGATACTGCTGCTGTTTCTATTACTCCTCAACAAACAACTGCGACAGAAGATGGAGGTCTGGGTAATTATGAAATAGTATTAACAACACCTCCGACAGCAGATGTTACTATCAACCTTAATACAGATAATCAAGTTGAGACTGTTCCTACCTCTGTCAATTTTACCCCGGAAAACTGGAATATTCCTCAACCAATAACAGTTTCAGCAATAGACGACGATATTGTAGAAGGAGAGCAACATATTGGTAGAATTACTCATCAAGCTATTAGTAATGACCTTAATTATAATCTCATAGAAATATCCCAAGTCACGGTTGACGTTACTGATAATGACGAAGAAATTGAAAACCCAGAAGTCATTATTACTGAATCTGATGGCAATACTATTCTGACTGCTGGAGAGTCTGATACTTACAATATAGTTTTAGATAGTAGTCCGACTACTTCTGTTGATATTACAATTACTCCACCTCCTCAAATTGATATTGGTGCAGGTGCAGGGATTCCTATTATCCGGAGTTTTGATGCAGAAAATGGCACTACTCCCCAAACTGTTACAGTTACAGCAGTTGATGATGTTACGGCTAATCTTGACATTTTTCATAGTGGAAGTATTGATGGTACTGAGACAAATTTAGAATTTTTTGTGGATGGAATACCTACAAATGTTGTTACTGCTAATGTGATTGAAATTCCACCGGGGTTGGGTAGTATCAGCGGGATAAAATTTCAAGATGATAACGGAGATGGGATTCAAAATTCTGGTGAAGTAGGGATACCTGGTTTTCGGGTTTATCTGGATATTAATAACAATAATAATTTTGAGACGGGAGAACCAAGCGTTATTACCAATAATGACGGCAGCTATTTTATTGCAGATATTCTACCTGGGGATTATATTCTGCGGGAAGTTCAGCAACCAGGTTTCACTCAAACTACCCCTGACCGAAATGTTACAGTTATACCTAATCAAAATCTTCCCAATCAAAATTTTGGTAATGCACTTCTAGTTAACCCAGGGAGTATTAGTGGCACAATATTCGACGACTTAAATGATAATGATATTCTCGACCCTGGGGAAACTGGACTCAATAATGTCAGTGTAACTCTCAGTGGAATTGAGAACGATATTCCGATTCAACAAACAACTATTACTGACTCATCAGGTGTTTACAATTTCTCCAATTTATTACCAAATATTGAATATACTCTCACAGCAGTTCGTTCTCCCGACCTACCTTTTCAAGAGTTTCCATTTTCTGTAACTATTCCTGTCGGTGAAAATGTTAGTAATATTAACTTTGCCTACGATATATCAAACTCAGGAATTCTCCAATTTAGCGAATCAACTTTCAGCGTTGCGGAAAATACTCCGAGTGCTACAGTCACAATAATTCGTACTGATGGGAGTGATGGAATAGTGAGTGCTAATCTCAACCTTGCCAATGGTACAGCTATTCAAGATATTGATTATGGCAACCCTATTTCTAACAATATTTTCTTTGCAGATGGAGAAACACAACAAACTGTCAGTATTCCAATTATTGATGATTCTATAATTGAGGGAAATAAAACTGTTAATTTGAGTTTGAGCAATGTTACTGGTGAGGCAACTATTGGTCAACCTGGTACTGCAATTTTAGAAATTATTGAGGATGAAGTTTCACCCCCTCCTATAGCTAACCCTGATACTGTTACTACAATTCAAGGCGACCCTCCCATAAATATAGATGTCTTAGCAAACGACACAGGAGAATCTCTCAATATTACTGTGGTAGATAATTTAACCACCGCAGGAAATAACGCCACTATTAATAATAATCAAATTATTTACACCCCATCACCAGGATTCAGTGGAACAGATACTTTCACTTATCAAATTTCAGACGGCAATAATAATACTCCCAACTCTAGCGCTACAGTTAATATTACAGTCACACCAAACCAAATAATTCCAAGTGCAGAAAATGACACAGTTTCTACTACTGCAAATATTCCCATAAATATAGATGTCTTAGCAAACGACACAGGAGAATCTCTCAATATTACTGTGGTAGATAATTTAACCACCGCAGGAAATAACGCCACTATTAACAATAACCAAATTATCTATACCCCATCACCAGGATTCAGTGGAACAGATACCTTCACCTACACTATTTCAGACGGCAATAATAATACTCCCAACTCTAGCGCTACAGTTAATATTACAGTCACACCAAACCAAATAATTCCAAGTGCAGAAAATGACACAGTTTCTACTACTGCAAATATTCCCATAAATATAGATGTCTTAGCAAACGACACAGGAGAATCTCTCAATATTACTGTGGTAGATAATTTAACCACCGCAGGAAATAACGCCACTATTAACAATAATCAAATTATCTATACCCCATCACCAGGATTCAGCGGAACAGATACCTTCACCTACACTATTTCAGACGGCAATAATAATACTCCCAACTCTAGCGCTACAGTTAATATAACAGTCACACCAAACCAAATAATTCCAAGTGCAGAAAATGACACAGTTTCTACTACTGCAAATATTCCCA
>JAXHSW010000224.1:0-14433 GCA_034190295.1 Cyanobacteriota bacterium
TGGGGAGATGGGGAGATGGGGAGATGGGGAGATGGGGGGATGGGGGATTTAATATTGAAGTGTGGATAGAATTATAAACATATACTGTATAACCGGATTCTATATGAATTGTTATTAAAAGCTGAGGTTATCGCCCATGAAAACTTAAACATTAAAGGGTAAGCATTGACCCGTTTGAGTAAATCAATTAATGATGCGATTTGGGGGTCAATTCCTGTCTACTTTAACTGTCAAAGCTGTTAGCGCAGCTCCTCCGCAGGAGACAAATGCTGGAGGTGAAGACTATAGCAGTAAACCCCAAAAATACCAGCCAAGATTGCTCAAATTGTGGTGAAAAAGTTCCCAAAGAATTAAACATACGAACTCATTCTTGCCCACATTGCTGTGTTGTAATAGACCCCGACTTGTTTGCGTTTGCGCATGACAAACGGAAATGCAGCGATAAATATAAAAAATAGGGCGGTAGGGCCCAGACGTCCTTAAAGCAGGCGCTTGCCCGATGCAATGGCAGGGCAGCGAAACGAGAGAGCTTACATTATAGCGCCAGCTTAGTGTGGGAGTATGTCACAATAGTTAGTGCATTATCGTAAAAACTTTTTAAATTTCTCTTTAAATTAACGAAAGATACGATACCCATGTTCATAACTGACCTCAGGAGATAAACGATTGATGAAATGTATACCTTTGGCGATATGATGTCCCAAACATTATTAATGGAAATAATTTTGGTTCTACCAAACTTGCTACTCCCTTCTCGCCCTAAGAATACCGGTTTAATCAGTGGTAAAGTCAGAAGAAAAAGAATCAAGAATATAAGTAACCTTCTGCCGGGAAGGGAGTATATAAAACTTTTAGTATTATTTCTGAAATTTACGGTAGAACCATACTTTCATTTCCTGACCAACCTTGGTGATTTTCCTCTTAAATTTTTCAATTTGGCTTTGTGGCTTTAGCAGCTTGGGTCTTTGCTCTGGCTGCTTCAGAAATCTGTAATATAAAAATACATCTTTATAGCAAATATCCACGTCTTGTCCCTGGCACAAACTAGCAAAATCCTTGGAAGAGTAGTTCATATAATGAATGCGATGGATAGGTTTGAATCCTTGCTCATTGTAAAGAACATTATCAATATTTACAAAGGGATCTACATCTGCACAATTTCCTGTTCTGTCCTTACTATTGGGACTAAGGGTAAAATTAGATAAGGGGCGATCGCTCCGGAGAGTTAGATAATTAAACAGATACACATCATCCCACCATCCGTCGCCATTGATCCATTCGACTTCTCTTTTTTCAATCAAGAGCTTTTTGAAAGTTTCTATTTCTTCAACACCAAACAGACCTTTTTTAGAACCAAAGAAACTACCGCAATGAATTTTGGGTCGAATATCTGTCTCTTGGTAGATGCCAGATGACTCAATAGTAGGAATATTCAATGATGCTACAGGAGTCGGCTTTTTATGTTCCCAATCATCAAAGACAAAGTCATAGGTATCTAGCTTCTCAAAGACATTATCTAGTGGCTTCATCGCTAGACTATCGCCGTCATAAAAGACGAACTTTTCAAATGGTCCATCAAAAGCAGCAAACTTTCTCTGTAAATGTGCCCCATACCACCTAGGAGGTTTTAAGTTTTTCTGACTTGCTCTCGGATGGGAAGCCCAAACCTGATGGGCAAAAGTTTCCCAGCGTTGCAGAGATTCCTCGCTATCAAATAGGGTTACATTAGCTCTGGAAGCTAATTCCTGCTTTACTCGATCAAGTCGTTCGTCGTAAGGAATAACACATACGGGAATATCTTGATTTACATTGGCCTCAATACTATTGAGCAAAGCAACAAGTTGATCCAAAACAACATCATTAGCTAGGGTATAAATACCATAAGATTCCACAGAAATTGCTCCTCAACTAAAAATTATAACCTACTCTACACCATTAGATAAAATTAGGCCAAAAACAAAAATATGCTCGAAAAATATGAAAATTAATTATTAATATACCATTTAAGTAGGTCCTTAGGAAAATTTACCGAAAATTGTGGTTTAAAGCCTCCCCTTTTAAGGGGATAATAAAGAAAAATTTTCCTTTTATTCAATCCTCTCCCTAAAAGGAAGAGGTAATTGTCAATTATCCATTATCAATTATCCATTATTGAAAAGTACGTCCGAAGCGACGGTCACTCCGTGGAAGGAAGCAATCTCAAAGGTATGAAGTGCATCAACATTTGGTTGCCGAAAAATTGTGGTTTAAAGCCTCCTCTTTTAAGAGGATAAAAAGAAAAATTTTCATGATTAGTCAATCCTATCCGTTTTAAAGGAGAGGTAATTCGCGCATTCGCGCATTCTTGAAATAGTGAGATTTATTAGCGCCTACCTACTTAAGCAGGACTTACGCAGTACCGCTACATATAGTGTACAATTTGGCCATAATTCTAAATTAAACCAGTATAATTAGTATGGATTAGTGTCGTTGCGTAAATCCTGTTAAGTATTGATTTTTGAGTTAACTAGAAATTTTGAATTGAAGCGCTTAATTTAAAATCTGGTACTATACTAACTGCTAAGACAGCACTGTAACAAAAATTCTACAAAAAATTATCGATGCCATTAAAGTCAACAACTAGACATATTCGTATCTTTGCCGGAATTATAGACAATAATGAACTTGTTCCGGATGACAAGGTACTAACCCTCGATATCGACCCCGATAACGAACTTAACTGGAATGATGCTGCTGTCCAGCAGATTTACCGAAAGTTTGACGAACTGGTAGAATCTTGTAGTGGGGAAGATTTAACTGAATACAACCTACGTCGTATAGGTTCCGATCTAGAGCATTTTGTGCGATCGCTATTACAATCAGGTCAAATTAGCTATAATCTTGGTAGTCGTGTCAATAACTATAGTCTAGGACTACCAAGAGTAGACATTGACCCTGAAGCTCAATAGCATACTAAAATTTAATCTCTAATATCATAATCTGATAACATCACTGTTATTGGATTATGTTTGCGCTCTTCTACTCCGGTCGTGTTGCAAAAATTGCTTCATAGATACCTGACTATTGGCCATAAATTTACTCCAAGCACCAGGAAAAAATTGCTCTAAAGTTTCTACTAGAGCAAAAATTTCCAGATTAGTCATTTTATAATATAATTCATGAGAATGTTTAAGTTGAGTTAACAGCTCATCTATCTCAATCTTAGGAAGTGGCTGTTTGTCATTAGATTCTTGATTGGTAAAATGACTAAAAGCACTAGAATCAGAATATTTAGACATGAATGACCTCAAATGCTTAAAAACAATATATGATAAAATGAACCTAGTACAACTAAATAATTGAAAGAATATTTATAGTTAGATCGGCAAAACACTTTAGTAATATAATGTCCGGATAAGAGCGCGATAGAACGACCTTCCGCTGAGGCGACCGAAAAAACTGTCTCCTTCTTATATCTTAAAGCCCCCTCTTCTTCCCTCCTGACTCGGTCCGACTGACTCCTCCCTAATTATTTATAACTATTCAACCGGACATGATATAATTATATGTTTTTAGATAGATATTGAAATTATGCTGAAAAATCAAGAAACAAGACCGAATTCAACTAATATAAATAATTAAAGATAAATCTAACCGCTCGAAGAAATGGCCGAAAGCTGCGAGGACCCCTGATGCAAAACACTATGCCAAAACACTACCTGTGGGCTATAGGTGAAGGGATCAAAACCTATCGGCCAGGAGAAATGATAGTAGATCGTTATCAAGTTCAAGGCGATCGAATACTATTGGATATTCAACCAGAAAAAACGCCCCAGATGCCCGAAGAAATTCCGGGTGAAATAGAACCATATTTGAGATTATTGCCCTATAGACTTCATATTCCTCAAGTTTTTGGAGTTGTATCAGTAACAGAAAAAAAAGGGACTCGAGAAATTTGGCTCTTAGAAGGAGGGCCAATTAATTCCGATTCAGGAAGCTTAATGCCAGAAATAGCTAAAGTATGGAAAGATGCTACACCAATGCGACAGTTAAATTGGTTATGGCAAATGGCTCAACTTTGGCAACCGTTGAATGTGCAAAAAGTAGCTTCTAGTTTGCTAAATTTAGAAAATCTGCGGGTAGAAGGACAATTAGTACGCTTATTAGAACTAGAAGCAGATCGAAAATCTTTGACATTACAGCACTTAGGTAGATTCTGGCAGAAATGGGCAAGCAATGCTCATCCAGCAGTAGAAAAATTCTTGAAACAACTGTTTCACCAAATGATTGCAGGTGAAATCTACAATGCCGATCGACTTATAGTACAACTCGATCGAGCTCTGGAAATATTGGGGCGATCGCAAATCAGAAAAGTTCATATTGCCACTGCTACAGATACCGGACCTAATCGTTCTAACAATGAAGATTCTTGTTACCCACCGAGCAAAACAGCCATTAGCTATCCACCGAGTTATAAAACAGTAGCTATTGTCTGTGATGGTATTGGTGGTCAAGAAGGGGGAGAAGAAGCATCAGAGTTAGCAATCAAAGTGTTGTGCCAAAAATTACATAATAATATACCCGAACAAGGCGATGCTCTGACTATAACTACAAAATTAGAAGAATCTGCTTATGCTGCTAATGATGCTATTTATGAGCGTAACGATAACGAGCAACGCCAAGGTCGTCAACGGATGGGAACAACTCTAGTTATGGCACTCGCTCATCTACACGAACTCTATATCACTCATGTAGGAGATAGTCGTGCTTACTGGATTACTCCGACTCAATGCTATCAAGTAACTTTAGATGATGATGTTGCGACTCGTCAGGTCAGATTAGGTTACTCTTTATATCAGGATGCCGTCAACCAAGTTGCATCAGGTGCTTTGGTACAAGCTTTGGGTATTACTGCTTCTACAAGTTTACATCCAACTGTACAACGTTTTCCGATAGATGAAGATAGTATTTTCTTAATTTGCTCTGATGGTTTAAGCGATAGAGATAGAGTAGAGGAATATTGGCAAACAGAAATATTACCATTGCTACAAGGGAAAATAAGTCTAGTTACAGTCAGAGATAGATTAATAGAAATTGCTAACACCACAAATGGGCATGATAATGTAACAGTAGCTTTAGTGCATTATCAAATAACTGATAAAGGTCAGATGACAGAATTGTCTCTTCCACCTGTAAAAGTACAAAAACCACAAAAAAATGCCAAACTTAATTCATCAGATAGTCAATTTTTGGAGAGTAAATCCAGAGATTTTTTATCTGACTCAGAATATAAAAGTGGGTGGTTTTATTTGTTAGGAATTCTGATACTTTTGGCATTAGGTGGAATATTAGCATATTTTTTAATTCCTTTAGCATTGGATGTAAAGCCTCCAAAGCCTCCAAAAAGTAATAATTTTGCACCAAAGACAGAAAAGTCTAGCCCACAACCAAATTCCATATTTTCTCCAAGTTTATCTTTGGATATAGGTTCATTTATATTGATTAGTCATAGCGATCGCTCTCCCGAAAGTTTACACGAACCAATTGAATTACTTAATAGTACAACAAATAAAGCAGTAAAAGGTACAGTTGGTAATGGTAGTATTCTCCAAGTAACTAGAAAATTGAATCAATCGGAAGAAACTTGGTTAGAGTTACAGGTTTGTTCAACTGAAACTCCCTCAAATATTGACCCAGATTTTTCTAATGTTTTACTACAACCAAAAGATCGAGGTTGGATTCAACAAGCCAAAATAGAGAGTAGCTTGGATGTCATTATCTTGGAAAAAAATTCAGAAAAACTAGATGAATGTTTGAATAATTAATAATTAATAATTAATAATGGCTTTGTTGCATGAAAATTGCGATATAGCTGCCACACTTACTCCGAATGGCGCAACTTTCCCCTTAGTTGATATTTTATCTCCCCTACTGGGCGAATGCATGCCATTCTGGGCGAATGCCATTCGCCCCTACTCCCCTACTCTCAACTATATAATAAGTATTCAACCGGACATGATATAACGCCACAATTTGAAGTAAAAAATATCAATGACTACTAATTTCCATGTAGCTTAAAAGCCAATTTGCCATAGTAGCACGACGTGCTTGCACAGGAGTAAATTCTCCTATTTTATAACCTTTAAAACCCAACTTTTGCTTCAATAACTGTTTATTTTCTTTAGGAATAGAACGAGTCAACTTTACAGTAGGTGGGCGAAATTCAATAAAATTAGGAGGTTCTGGATATTCATCTCGCCACTCCGGTTCTACACCAGAAGCATCCCACTTATTATTAGTAGCATCATAGCGATAACCAAGATAATACCAAACTAATTGATTAACAGTATTATCATCAATTTTTTCATCAATAATTGCCTGAATAGTTTCTGTATTCAGTGGTGGTAGTTCAGACATAAAAGCTGACTTTATTTAACTTATTTTTATATGATTATATCAAATCCGGTTAAACAGTTATAGATTGGTTAAGTAAGGAGGAGTCAACCCACCCCTACCCCCTCCCAGGAGGGGAAGTCAGTCAGACCGAGTCAGGAGGAGACAGAATCACAAACATTTAGTAGTTATGACGATTGAAGAATATTTTTATGTCCAATTAAACGGATTTGATATTAAATTCTGATATAGCAGAAGGAAGAAGGAAAGAAAAATCTTGCCTTTGTGAGTTTTAAGCTTTTGATATGTCAAATACAGTAATGACAACTGCTATACTTATGAACCAGAGAAACAAAAGAAGAATAAAATGTAGAGGCGTGGAATACCTCTACCATGATTGAATTATTGCTAGTTAGCTATTGACTTAAGATACCTTCTTTTTGTGCCATTGATAACATTAAATCTACTACTCGATAAGAATAACCCCACTCATTATCATACCAAGAAACAACCTTAAAGAAATTGGAGTTAAGTTCAATTCCAGCACCTGCATCAAAAATACTAGAATGAGAGTCGCTGGTAAAATCAGTTGAAACTACAGGGTCTTCAGTATACCCAAGAATACCCTTCATTGGTCCTTCGGCAGCAGCTTTCATCGCGGCACAAATTTCTTTATAGCTAGTTGACTTCTCGCTCTTGAAAGTTAAATCAACCACAGAAACATCTGGAGTCGGAACCCGGAATGCCATACCAGTCAGTTTACCTTTTAATTGTGGTAAAACCAGAGATACTGCTTTTGCCGCACCAGTAGAAGCGGGAATAATATTTTGAGCTGCACCACGTCCACCCCGAAAATCTTTTTTACTCGGACCATCTACCGTTGGTTGAGTAGCAGTCATAGCGTGAACAGTTGTCATTAGACCTTCTGCCAAACCAAAATTATCATCAATAACTTTAGCAATAGGGGCTAAACAATTAGTAGTACAACTAGCATTAGAAACAATTGTATCTTCGGCAGGCTCAAAGCGATCGTGATTAACACCCATCAGCAGAGTTTTTACCTTCTCTGGATCTTTTGTTGGAGCTGAAAGAATGACTCGCTTTGCACCTGCTGCCAAATGATTTGAAGCACCTTCAAAAGTGGTAAATAATCCTGTAGACTCAACTACATAATCTGCACCTTTTTCTTTCCAGGGTAGTTCAGCAGGGTTTCTCACTGATACACATGGAATAAATTTTCCGTTAATTGTCATACCATCGTCTGAAGCTGATACATCTCCTTGGAAACGTCCATGAGTTGAATCATACTTCAATAAATAGGCTAGGTTTGGTGGTGGTACTAAATCGTTAATTCCTACAAACTCTATTAAGTCGGGATGGTTGAGTCCAGCACGGAAAACTAGACGTCCAATACGGCCAAATCCGTTGATGGCTACTTTTAATGGCATGGATACACTCCTTTTAATAAATATCTGAAAGTCACTATAAGTATGACAAATGCTTGATTTGATTAGAACCTATCACGAAGATAATTGCTTCAAATATATTCTTTTTCATATTTTAACTTTCCTGGGGGGAAGTCCCGCGTTGTAATATTTGATTCAGCGCCCTATGGGAGAGCCAGAACATGGTATACTGAGGGATACAGGGGGAGGACATCACTTCTGTATAAACTGCAACTCCTTTGCGGGTTGAGAATCCCCCGTTGTCGCTCAAGCACGGGCGTTGGAAGTATGTCAAGAATCTTTCTGTCAAATGACTTAGGTTTTACCGAAAATTGTGGTTTAAAGCCGACCCTTTTAAGGGGATAATAAAGAAAAATTTTCATTATTAGTCAATCCTATCCGTTTTAAAGGAGAGGTAATTATTAATTATTAATTATTAATTATTAATTGTTGAAGGGACGCTTATCCTTTAGATTAATTATTGCTCTGTCGATTAAGTATCAAAGCATTTACATATAAAGGTTTTAGCCTTATTAGGTTGAAAAAAAGTGCCAGCTTTTCGGTCAATAGAGCTGCAGAAAGTTAACATTTTGTGCAAGAGTTGAGCATAAAAATTAAGGGACAATTTAAGCTCCTACCTCTTCGCTCATTTCCCATTTCTCCTGACTTCCCCTCCACGGTCGTGGTTAGGGGTGGGTCTCCACACTTTAGCTTTTTTTCAGCAAACCCTAATTATTGCTCTACCGATCTAATATAAAAGCATTGACATATAAAGAAAAGTGCCTTTTTGGTATCGAAAAAAGTACCTGGTATCACGTCTAAAACGCTCAAAAAGTTAGTATTTTAGGCTCATAGTTGGGCAGAACAATCTTGGGACAATTTAAGCTCCTACCTCTTCGCTCATTCCCCTCCACGGTCGGGGCGCGCGGGTGGGTTTTCTCCAGTATAGCTGTCTCCTACAAAGAGCAAAAAGACTTTCCTTATGCAAACCCTAATTAATATAGCTCCACTTAGTGATTCAGCAGGTTGAGTCCAAAATTTCATACTAGAGAATATTTTTGATAGATAACACTGAATTTTTACAGAGTTTAAAACAGTATTATCTACACAGTAAATTTACAATAATTTCAGTTTAATCATTGCTCTGCCTAACCAATAATTTCATTCAAAGTGCTGTCTATTCGTTTTTTATCTTCTATATTAATCATTTTATTTGTATCTGTAATACTATGGAATAATTGAATAAGCTTAGATGAATATACTGAAATAAAGCCTTTACAAAGATTTTATTTAAAATTCTAAAAAATTATTGAAAATCCAGGTATAATATAGAAAAGTAAGTAATATCAATCAATGGATAATTCATCTATACAAATCACAAAAGCGAGTTTAGGTTTCAGAAGAGTTAGTACAAATTCTACGAAAGCAATTACAACTTTTGATAATATGAGTGAAACAGATGTTCAAACTAATAAAGTAGGTAAGGGTTATATTCTCAGAGGAAATACAGATATGACTATTTTTTTTGAAGATGAAGAAAGTAATCTTTCAAACAATAATCATCATAATTTAAGAACCAATCCGATCTTTGTTTAATTAGTTACAAATAAATTTTATCCGATCTCTACTAGGTGATTTTTTCATTATTTATCTGTTTTCTATCAAAAATGTTGAAAGAGGACTCCCGTTTATTGCCCTGATTATTGTTTTTCGCTCTCAGGAAATTTCGTCGTTCAACCCTGTTTCTGCGTAAGTCCTATATATATTTTTCTTGGCGATCGCTTCCCTATATTTACCAAAAAATGAGGTCCACGCGCCTCCCCTTTTAAGGGGATGAAAAAATATCCAGTGAGCGTATTTTCAAGCCTCGAGCTTTAGTGGTCGGTACTGATAACTGTTAACTGATAACTGAAATGACCCCATGTACTGTTTTGACTCTAAACAAGGCTATTGAAGTAGCAGTCAGCACTGTGCTATCAGCAGTCAGCTTTTCTAGGGTGTATAATGGGGTTTTAATCCACCATAAAAGGCGCACCACTAATTTTTTCAAGTATAGTGGGGGACGCCGAACCCTCGAATTTTTAGCGCTCCAGCTAAATGCTGGCAAGCGCAGCATGACTATCACGAAAAGCTGATAGCTAGTTAAAAATATGGCCAAAAAACTTGGTCTTGCTTCATAGCATTTGACAGCGCTTTTCACTTGAGTAGGCTACAGTAGGGACGTTCCATAGAATATCCCTACAATAGATTTTCATACCATATCCGATTGCTATAGACCACATATCTTCTTAGTTGAAAAAAGCTTGATATATATATTCTAGTTAACTTATTTGTGGTCTAGGTAAACTGGATTTGCGATCGCTAATATTTATGCTAATTTCTCTGAAATCTTTTTCCTCTAAATTTTGAATTTTGATAAATTTTTGACTTAGGATAAAATGAACTTAAAACAAACATTAATGAGTTGAAGTAGCAGTCAGCACTCACCTATCAGCAGTCAGCTTATCTGGCGTGTATAATGGGTGGGGGTTTTAATCCACCATAAAAGGCGCACCACTAATTTTTTCAAGTATAGTGGGGGACGCCGAACCCTCGAATTTTTAGCGCTCCAGCTAAATGTTGTTTGCGGAGCATTCCGGAACGTCCAAGCTGATAGCTAGTTAACACAAACCTCACAAAGTGGGGTTTAGAAATCCCGCGCTGTCTTTTCATAACAGCATCGTGAGGATGTCAACGGCTAAAATTATTACAACTCAGAAAAACAAATAGAGGAATTGAGATGAATTTCAATAATTCAGAATCTGCAACTAAAAAGATTTATGCTTTGCTAGTAGGTATCGATCGATATGCACCAGATTCAGAAGTACCTACATTAAAAGGCTGTCAGAATGACATTAAGGCCATAGAAGCCTATCTCAAAGACCAAATAGCAGGAGAATGGGAATTATTTGAACCGAGAATTCTTACTAACGAACAAGCTACTCGTCAAGGAATCATAGATGGTTTTCAGCAGTACCTTTGCCAAGCAAGAAGCAATGATATTGTCCTATTCTACTATTCAGGACATGGGGGGCAACAAAAGACCCCAGAAGAATTATTACATCTAGATCCAGACAACTTAAATGAAACCTTAGTTTGTTACGATAGTCGTAGTCCAGGAGGTTATGATTTAGCTGATAAAGAACTCAAGTATTTACTAGCTAAAGTAGCAGAGAAAGATCCCCGTGTTATTGTGATTTTTGATTGCTGTCATGCAGGTGCAGGAACTCGAGATATCGTTGAAGGTGTACGTCTAGCTCCAGAAGATACCAGAAATCGCTCTTTATCTAGCTTTATTTTTGCTGAGGACGAAAAGTTTAAGAATTTGCTATTAACTTCATCAGAAGTTGATAAGAAAAAGACAGGGTTAGATTTGCCTAGAGGAAAACATATTCTTTTAGCAGCTTGTCGAGACTACCAATATTCAAAGGAATATAAAGGAGATGATGGCGAACCTAGAGGCATTTTTTCTTACTCTCTTCTGCAAAGTTTACAACAAACTAATGGTAGTTTATCTTACTCTGATTTAGCTAGAAATGTAGCAGCTTTGGTTAAGGGGAAAGTTCAAGATCAAGACCCTCAACTTGAGGCAACTAACCCAGAAGACTTAAAAGAATCATTTTTAGGGGATGCAATTCCGGAGCGTCCTTTTTACTTTACTTTAACCTACAACACAAAGTCTAAAGAGAAGGGTTGGGAGATTGATGGTGGAGCGTTACAGGGTATTCCTAAAACATCTAAATCTGCTAATGAAACTACTTTATTAGCTATATTTCCTGTAGGAAGTACTCCTGACGATCTAAAGGAAATATCAAAAGCTCTTGGAGAGGCTAAAGTTACTAAAGTATTGACGGCAAAAAGCCAGGTAGAAATTACTCCAATTCAAGGAAATTTGGATGAAAATCAAAGTTATTGGGCGGTTATTACCAATTTGCCTATAGAAAAATTAAAGGTTTATATTAAGGGGAATTCGACAGAAGAAGACGGTATAAATTTAGCAAAGCAAGCTCTAGAAGAAATCAATTCCGGTCAAAAATCTCTATATGTTGAACAGGTTGAAGATTCTACAGAAGCTGATTATACGCTGCTAGTGGGTGAAGGACAATACTCGATCGCTCAAGACGAAACTCCTGTGGTTGCTCCAATTCCTAAAAAACCAGGTTATAGCAAAAATGCTGCTGAGGAAGCAATTCGAGCTTTAGAAGCGATCGCTCGTTGGACTAATATTCTCAACTTAAAAAGTGCCAAGAGTAGTATTAAACCTACTGATGTGGAGATGGAAATTGCAACCTATGGATATGAGGATGAGGAAGGGGATATTACAGTTGCTGAAGATTCAGACAAATCTTTGTCAACAGGTTCTGAATATTATCTAGAGTATAAATATGAAGATGGGGAATGGAAAGTTCCAGTTATCAAACTTAAGCTCACAAATCATAGCAACCACAAATTATTTTGTGCTGTTGTTTTGCTTTCAACCAATTATTCAATAGAAGCGCGTATACATAGCTATCCCGAACCTGAATACCCCGAAGAGTATGAACAGAGTACAATAGCACTTTCAGGAGCGAATTCAGATGAGAGCAATAGTTTTGAAAGTTTGGTGCTTTTCGGGATTCCAGAAGAATTTCTCGACAATGGGATAACTGAGACCAGAGATGTCTTCAAGCTGATTGTAAGTAAGACAGACTTTAATGCCGATCTACTACAGCAAGAAGGACTAGAACCTCCTCGACAGACAAGATCGTTGTCAGATGCTAAAGGAACTCTTGAGAGTTTAATGCAGCAAGTGTCTACCCGTGCTGTTCTTAAATCTCGGAAAAAAATTGACGATTGGATTACTAAAGAAGTAGCAGTTACCCTTGTTAAACCCAGAGATGCTGAACAACTGCAATCGGACTGCAACGCCAAACTAATGAATGGTTTAGTTGAAGTACAATCCCATCCAAGTTTGCAAGCAAAAGTAACTCTCACTACTATCTCTCAAACCACACGAGATGTGGGTAATCTGATTACACCACCCCTACTCAGAGAGGAACCAGGAGCAATTGAATCGTTTCAATTTACCACCAGTCGTAATAGCGATCCAGGATTAGCTGCTGTAGAATTATTTAATGTCAATGATGTTAACTTGGTTACTAAAGATGCACCTTTAAAGCTAATAGTTGACCAAACTTTAGAAGAGGATGAGTACATTTTACCTATTAGTCACGATGGTGAATTTTTCTTGCCTCTCGGTCACGGTGTGAAGAACGGAGGTAAAACAGAAATTACCTTGGAACGTTTACCTAAACCAACTACAAGCAGTCGTAGTTTAGATGGTTCGATTAAAATTTTCTTCAAAAAACTCAAGAGTCAAAAATTAGGAACTTCATACGAATATCCGATTTTAGCATCAGCGGAGGTGAAGCAAGAAAATAATCGGGAAAAGGTGATTTATGAGAAAAATATAGAAGAAGTCAAAAAACAAGTTGATTCTGCTGAGAAAATAGTCCTCTATATTCATGGTATTATTGGCGATACCGAAACTATGGTTGGTAGCGTTCAAAGGGCAAAAGTAGATATTGATGGGGAGCAACGTCCTCTACGGGAACTTTATGACTTGGTTTTAACTTTCGACTACGAAAATCTCCAGACAACTATTGAAGAAAATGCGCAGTTGCTCAAAAAACGATTGGAAACTGTAGGTTTAGGAGCAAATCATGGCAAAGAATTACATATTGTTGCTCACTCAATGGGAGGATTAGTTTCTCGTTGGTTTATCGAACAAGAAGGAGGAAATGAAGTTGTTCAACATTTAGTGATGTTAGGAACTCCAAATGGAGGTTCTCCTTGGCCACAAGTCCAGGATCTAGCATTTGTGCTGTTAAATTTTGGTCTGAATAAGATTCCTACAATGGCATGGCCTGCAAAGGTTGTAGCTGATATGGGTGTTAAGTCTTTGAAGTTTATAGAAGCAAACGATAATGCTCTAGATCAAATGCAACCTGATTCAGAGTTTATCGCGAAACTTGCTGAAAATTCAGATCCTCACGTTCGTTATAGTATTATTTCTGGAGATCGGTCGATGCCAAAATCGAAAAAGCAATCTAGTTTCCTAAAAAGATTCAAGGCAAGACTTCTTAATAATCCACTTACCAACCTATTTCTGGATGGTTTGGTTTTTGGGACAGAACCTAATGATATTGCGGTGCATCTAGCAAATATTAAAAAAGTGAGTAGCGATCGCTCGCCTCAACCAAGGATATTACCGGATGTTGCTTGCGACCATTTGACTTACTTTACGACAGAAGCAGGGTTGAAAGCATTGGTAGATGCTCTAAGTAATTAATAATTAATAATTAATAATGGCTTTGTTGCATGAAAGTAGCGTTCTTAACATCCATTCGGCAGTTATATCGCCCAGGGAAGGCAATTATTACTATTGGACAATAGTTATTGCTGTGCTGATGAGCGATCGCTTTCTTTGGCAATGATTACTATTGGACAATAGTTATTGCTGTGCTGATGAGCGATCGCTTTCTTTGGCAATGATTACTATTGGACAATAGTTATTGCTGTGCTGATGAGCGATCGC
>JAXHSW010000225.1:0-14423 GCA_034190295.1 Cyanobacteriota bacterium
TTCCCTCTTTTTCTCTCTTCATTTCCTCTTTTTCTCTCTTCTTCCTTCTTTTTCCTTCTTCTTTATTCCCCTCCACCGGAGGGGTTAGGGGTGGGTTCTCCACGGTCGGGGTTATATCATGTCCGAATAATTAGTGATGAAAAAATTTTCTGTTTCCTATTATCCTTTATCATCCCTTCCGGAGCAGATGAGCTGTTGCTTTCCGGAGCTGTTGCTTTCCGGAGCTGTTGCTTTCCGGAGCTGTTGCCTATAATCATTTATTTATAACTATTCAACCGGACATGATATTACTTAGTTTTACAAGTTGCAAAATCATCTATTAACGCTGTTTTCAACTTACCTTTTTTATTTGCCTGCCAAACCTTACCACTATTGACATCCAAGCAAGTCAACCAACCTCCATCATAAATTCTGGTATCAATACAAATAGTGTGACCGATATTCAGAGGTTTACCACTTTTTTGACTCGTGTGACCACAAACCATTGTTTTTCCAGAAAAATGAGGCATGGGGTTATCCAGCTTTTCCCAGAAAAGTTTGTACTCTGACTGCTCATTCAGAGATGTATCGGGAGCAGCATTCGCATGAACAAAAAAATGTTCGTCTAACTCCCACCAGTCTACACAGACATTCTCCAGGAAATGCCAATGTTCGTCTGGAATATGTTGTAGTTGAGATTTACCAGATTTTGAATAAGAAGCTAAAGTCTTCTTGCCACCAGAATTATGCCAGCGAGCTTCATATTGCGAACAATCACGAGACCTCATCATCATTAATTCATGGTTGCCACGCAAGGCGACAAGTTGCCCAGTTTCATGGAGTGCAATTAATCGATTAATCACTCCTTGAGAGTCTGGACCTCTATCCACATAGTCACCAAGAGTAATAATAACGTCTTCTAAGCGTGGTTTCACTGCTGCAATTAATGTATCAAATGCTCTGGAATGACCGTGAATATCTCCGATGGCGAGAATACGCATATATTTTTTGTTATTTTTTTCGGTATTGGTGATTTGATGTATGAAATTCAATTAGTGGTAAATTTTCACCCAAAACAATAGCGGGAATTATACCTATTTTCTGACTCTAAAGTTACCGAAAAACTCTTTTCTAACTCCTGACTACTGACTTCTCTTCCCTTCACTCATGTACTACTACAGGTGTCCCCACTGATGCCCAGTCAAATAACCATTTGGCGTGATTGACTGCTACATTCGTGCAACCATGACTAACTGGGGTGCCAAACATATTATGCCAATAAGCACCATGAATTGCCATTCCTCCATCATAATACATAGTATAAGGAACATCGGGAACGTCGTAACCCGGTCCAGTCATTCTGGTACTGCTATATTTTGTCTGTACTCTGAAGGTACCTAAGCGAGTTGGAGTTGATGCTTTACCTGTGGAAACTATCACTGCATAAACTGCTTTATTTCCTTCCCAGGCAATTAATCTTTGGGTTGATAAATCAATTGAAATCCAACGTTCCGCTGATTGTTGTAATTCTAACATTCTCGTGGCAATTAGATTTTCCCATCCACTAGCTTTGGTTGGTATTGACCAGGAGAAAAAAGTTGTAATAGTTAGTGCTGTAGCTGCACATATTTTACCAACTTGATACCATTTTTTAGAACTAACTAAGTTTTTCATTTTTTATACCTAATTAAAACAAAATTTATGGTGTGATTTAGAAGTAGATTATTTTGATTAGACATCTCCAATAATAAAAAATAAAATCAATTATGGCACTCTTATTCATCAACAGGACTTACGCAAATTGACTTTTAAAGCACCATTTGTAGGGGCGAATGGCATTGACTAACGTCAAGCTCCGAAGGGCGCCCTCCCCATAAGTAGAGTCTCTGCGTAAGTCCCGATCGATGATTTCCCCCTACTCTGTAAGGACGTTGCATACAACGTTCCTACTCCCTCTTTTATGGAGATGTCTATTAATCTTCAGATTCAATTGTTAGTTGAAAGTTCTCTAACCAGAACCTCAGCTTGTCGAGCGATCGCTTCCCAATTTTGAGCAATTATTAAATCTTTGGGAAATAGTTTCCCCGATAAACCTACAGCAATTGCACCTGCTTTTATAAATTCTTTAGCATTTTCTAAGGTAACTCCACCAGTAGGAATTAGAGGAATTTCTCCTAAAGGTCCTTGCAAACTTGTGATATAAGTTGCACCTCCTACTGATGAAATAGGATATATTTTAACACAGCTAGCTCCTGCCTGCCAAGCAGTTAATATTTCTGTAGGAGAAAGAGCGCCGGGAATAATCGGAACTGCTGCTATTTTTGCTGTTTGAATCATAGCAGGGTTAGTATGTGGCGTAAAGATAAATTGGCAACCAATTTGGAGTGCTTTTTGTAACTCTTCTATAGTTAATAATGTGCCGGTGCCAATTATACAAGCGGGTAATTCAGAGCGGAGTAAAGTAATTAATTCTGATGCTTGATGACTGTTCCAAGTGATTTCTATTATGGAAATACCACCAGCAGCAACTGCTTTTGCCATTTTCCTACCAATCTCGATTTCTGAGGCACGAATAACGGCAATTATTCGATTTTTTCGTAATATTTTTAACCAGCTTTCTTGATTCATATTTTGTTGGAGCATAAGCATTCCGCAGGAAATGCTTACCGAAAAATTGTGGTTTAAAGCCTCCCTTTTTAAGAGGATAATAAATAAAAATTTTCATAATTAGTCAATCCTATCCGTTTTCAAGGAGAGATAATTGTTAATTATTAATTATTCATTATTAATTGTAGATATCTTAGCTAGTTAATAAATTCAGATATTCCCATTCCAATACATCTTGTAATAGAGCTTGATAACCTGCGACATTAGGATGAATGCCATCTGTACAAAGACGTAATTTCCACCAATTTTCGCCCCGACTTAACCATTTTTCAAACACATCTAAATAAGGAATTTTTCGCTTTAAACAAGCCAACCGAGTCGCCTCTTTATATATATATTGATCCTCGTGACTATAATATAAACAATCTTGAAAAGGCATTTTATCCAAATTAACAGGAACCATTCCCACAAATAGTACAGGACAAAGTTGTTTTGATGTATCCAATAAATTATCTAAAATTGTTTTAAATTTGGAAAAATCAGTATAGTAACGTCCATCTCGTCTTTGGACTCTAGCAGAATCATTTACCCCAACCGAAAGAATAATAATATCTGGTTGACGATTTCTTAATTCTCCACGATGGCGAAACTCATGTTCCAGGCGTTGTTCCACTTGTAAAACACGGTTTCCCCGAACTCCAAGATTATACAGCACATGACCAGGACTGTCTGGCAACATCCACTGTCGTCGCAATCTCTCTACCCATCCACCACCTTCATGATCGCCAAAACCATAAACTAAACTGTCTCCCAAAGCAACTATTTTTAGGGGATGATGATGAGTCGGAGAAAAGTGCTTTACAGTCGAAGGGGTTGATATTAACATAAGCAATAAAAATTGATAGTATTAGTATAAATTTATTAAGATTCATTGGATTTTAACTAAAAATATTAACATTGACCACCTAGTTTGGAGAAAAGAGAACACAAAATATATATTGGACAGTTAATAATCTGTACTTATTACAGAAAAAATGCTATTGTAAACGTAGAAATAGGACTTCCGTTATAATCGCGAGATTTAACGGTGAGAATGTCAAACAGGCTAATAAAATTTATGCACATAGAAAAGCAATCTAGTATTGATTCCGCAGAACTAAGTCGTAGGTCTGAAGAGCTGATCGGAGCTGCCTCTAATCGTTATCGCGTTGTGGTACAAGTAGCTAATCGTGCCAAACGCCGTCGTTATGAAGATTTTGATAATATGGATGAACAATTAATGAAACCTGTTATCCGTGCTGTAGTTGAAATGTCCGACGAATTGATGCAGCCAGAAATAATTAGTGATGTAAGCAGTAGAATAGTATAATTAATAATTAATTATTACCTCTCCTTGCGTGAAAATTTTTTCTTTTTTCTCCTTTAAAGGAGAGGCTTTAAACCTTAATTATTCCGTAAATATAATAGCAGTTATTTGATAATAGCCATGAGCAAGAGGCGGTGGCTCAAATATTTCAAGATGACGATCGTCACATTAGTGGTTTGCGCTAGTATCGAAGGGTTATGGCCTGATGTGGCAATTACAGCAAACCCTTCTGCTCATCATCTGTTAAAAACAGTTACAGACCAAGAAAATTTTGAAGACTCAATTAAAATTGTCCAACGCCCGGTTAGACCGACAGAGGTATGGCCATTTGTCTATGAGAAGATACCAGATTTGCCATTAGAAAATAATTACATATCTCAGGAAACTGGCGAAGTAGATATTGAAGAAACTCTGGTGTCACGTTTAATTCGATATCATCTATATGTGAAAGGTCGTGCTCCCAATTATCGATTTGACTGGAAATTAACATTAGCAGATTATCTTGGGGCGAATGATTATCTACAATCATCGGTGTATCCAGGAAACAATTCTTTGACTGAAAATCCCATGGAGGGCGATCGTCAAGCTATTCAAAGTCTAACTCGCTCTCAAAGGGAAACTTTAGTTAATAGATTAGTGAATATTTTTAGTGGCGATCCTAACCCTCCAGCAATACCAGAAATATATCAGAGAGATAATTCTGGACGTTCAGCTCCTAGAACGCCAATTATTCCCCAGCCAGGAGATGCAGATTTGCTAAGGCCATAAAGAAGTCAGCAAGTCTGCAAGTCAGATAGGGGACCCGTCGGATTGGCAACGTACAGAAGTTGTTTTTGTAATGGGGATTTGAGTAACTCTCAAAAAATATTTCGCCTTAAAAGGCGGGGTGGCGCGACCCAATTATTTCGATCTAAAATGGGAAAAATAGTCAAAAGTGGCGCTGGTTGGCGGTTAGGGTTGAATCCCGAAGCAGAAAAATTTAAGGGTTTAGTTGCTGGGAATGAGTGGTCAATAGAACTGACAGAAGGAGAACTTGAGGATTTTTGCAGATTATTAGACCAATTAAATAAAGCTATCAGCCAAATGTCAGATGAGTTGATGGATGAAGAGAGAATAGTCTGCGAAGCTGAAAGCGATCTACTCTGGATGCAGGTAGAAGGGTTTCCAGGAAGTTATACCGTTCAATTCATTTTAAATCAAGGGCGCAGGGGAGAAGGAAAATGGCCTGTAGAAGCTGTGCCTGGTTTAGTCCAAGCAGCACAAATGTTAAAAGTTTTTTAACTCACACAGCAGAAGGAAGAAGGAAGAAGGAAGAAGGAAGAGATAAAAATCTTGCGTTGTCTGAGTTTGACTTTTGATATGTCCGTGCCCTTTTCTTCGACTGGCACAAATATCATAAAATGCCTAAAAAAGATATCTCTCAAAATATAATAATTTAGTTGCAGAAGTTTAATATGATGTTATAGTATATTAATTGTCGTCGGGGCGTAGCGCAGCTTGGTAGCGCACCACTTTGGGGTAGTGGGGGTCGTGGGTTCAAATCCCGCCGCTCCGATTTTAACTGATATGACGAGAGGTCCAAAACTATTCTATAGGGTATTTTGGGTTGGGAAGAGTCTGTTGTTGTATGCAACGTCCCTACTCCCTCAGGAAGAAAATCATAGCTAAATTCACCAACGCCAGAGATTTTTATTTATTCAAAAAATCTTTTGTATACCACTATGCAAATAGGTTAGGGCAATTATAAATACTCAAACGAGCGTCAGGGATTACTTCGCACCTTCTAACTTCTGACTTCTAACTTCTGACTTGCGCCAAGCACTATAATTGCTTACTCCGGATGGTAAATAATACTATCTGAATATTTATTTGATAGAATCTACTTCCATCTGTAACACTACAGATGGTTTTTTATGTTAAAGATATGGTGTTGAGGGTTGTTTCAAGTAAAAAGTTATACAAGGGATTGAAGATTTCCCGCATTTTCTGGTTTCTAATAGGATTTATATTAACTTTTTGGATTAGTTATCAACAGTTTGCAGGTACTTTACAAACACCTCAAGCTTTATTTGTACTTGGTGGGGCAATAGAAAGAGAAGCTTTTGCTGCCGAATTTGCTCGCCAACATCCCCAGTTAGATATCTGGGTGTCTTCTGGCACTAACCCAGAATATGCAGACTGGTTATTCTCTAGAAGCGGTATTTCGCAAACTCGCTTACATTTAGATTATGATGCCGTAGATACCGTAACTAATTTTACAACAATGGTAGATAAGTTAAAGTCCCATGGTATTACAAGTGTTTATTTAGTTACTTCTGATGACCATATGCTCCGTGCCAAAGTTATCGGGGAAATTGTTTTGGGTAGTAGAGGCATTAGTTTTAAACCAATGCCTGTACCTTCTGGGCGATCGCCCGAACCCATTGAAAAAGTTATTAGAGATGGGGTTAGAGCGATTTTGTGGGTAACTACTGGTTATACTGGTGCAGGACTGGTAGGTCCATTATCCTCTTGAGTAGCATCAGATTCTTGTACCAAAACAAAAGGTTGTACTATCAAAGCATTAAATTTTTTACTATCATTACTATTCCAAATTGACAATTGTTCGGCTGAGGGCTTATAAATAAGTCCTCGGCTAATCCAGTCTTGCACAGAAGATTTATTATCAGAAGCGATCGCTACTCCCACATCTAATATATCTAAATTTTGGCCGACAATTACTACACCATCACGTTTTACATGGGGTACTAACCAATTCCACTCAGCTACATCCAAGTTTTCGGCCAATTGTGCTCTAATATCCTGCATTTCTTTTTTAACTAAATATCCTAACGTCCTAAATCGTGCATTTCGTTAATTATATTTGCACATTTTTGACTTATTAATTCTAGCTCTTGTTTCTTAGTTGACTCTGGAGGTGGTATTACTTCTCCAATTCTGACAGTTAGTGGTACATAATTAGCTATCAAACCTTGACGTTTCACTGCATGAGTACCCCAGATACAAACTGGTAATAATGGTACTTTTGCCTTTGCTGCAATTAAAGTCGCCCCCAATTTTGGTTCTGTAATTTTACCATCAGGAGTCCTAGTTCCTTGTAAAAAGATACCTACTGCCCACCCTTGTTCTAAACTATTGAGTGCCGAACGAATAGCACTCCGGTCTGCCGATCCTCTTTTAACTGGATATGCTCCGTATAATGTAATAATCTGCTTCAAAACGGGTACTTCAAATAATTCCTCTTTTGCCATATAAGCAACTGGTCTTTTCATACAAACAGAAACTATTGGAGGGTCTAAGTCACTGGCATGATTACTAACTACAACAAATGGCCCTTGTTGTGGAACATTTTCTGCACCATAAATATTATTCCGAAAATAAAACCTAAGTATAGGAACTATTACTGACCATTTTAATAAGCGATAAAGAATTAAATTCTCGACTGGTTCACGATTTCTAGCCACAAGATATGACCTTGATTTTAGGTTAAGTTAATTGATGATAATAACTTATATCATGTCCGGTTGAATAGTTATAAATAAATTACGGAGGAGTCAGAAGTCAGGAGTCAGGAGGGAAGAAAGAAGCAACAAGAAAGAAGGAAGAGGAGGAAAAGGAGAAAGTTTTTCGATCGCTAATTATCCGGACATAATATTATAGCAGGGAACAATTATTAATTATTAATTACTTCTTCTTTTAAAGGAGAGGATTGACTAATCATGAAAATTTGTCTTTTTATCCCCTTAAAAGAGGAGGCTTTAAACCATAATTTTTCGGTAACAAGGAACAGGGAACAGGCAACAGTGGGAAAATAATTTCTCTGTCTTAAGATTCATCATTTCATCATCAATATTAAGTCAAACACCAACTCGTTCCTTACCATATCAGTTTTTGTTGCAGAAGGTTAAGCATTTCGGTCTGAATGCTGCGCAAACAGCTTTCAGCTTGCTTCATAAGGTCGGAACTACGTTATCTTTTCTTTTGCGAGTTTAATACCCCATCGTCACTTGCGGTGCTTAAAATTGTTTGGGGTTATAATAAACGGAGTGGGGTTTCAAGACTATCCATCAGCAATTTTCTCTTTTGCCTTTTTCAATCTAAAGGTATAAAATCTGCCTGTTGTACGAGTTTTTGACCTTTGGTGGATAAGGCTAATTCTAGAAAGTTTTTTACTGCTAAACTTGTTTGATTTGGTACTGCTAAAAATACACTACGACTCAGAGGATAATTATCATTATTAGGAGTAGTTTGATCTACAGGTGAAATTCCGTTTATTGGTACGATTCTAACAGTGGCTTGATTTTTTGCCTGAGCTATTGTGGTATAACTAATTCCATTATTTTTCAACTCTCTCAAAATTGGAGTTGTGACATCTCTTTGAAATGTCATAAAGTTTGAACTATCTGGAGCAAAAGATTCTCCTAATAAGACAACATTTTGAAATAAATTGTAGCTGCCACTTTTGGGAGAACGGTTGATAACTTTTATCGGCAAATCATCACCGCCAACTTCTGACCAATTAACTATTTTTCCTTGATAAATATCTTTGAGTTGCTCTAATGTTAAGCTTCCTTTATATGGATTATTAATTCCGACTACTACTGCTAAAGCATCTTTGGCAATAGGAATTAATTTAATATTTGCTTGAGAGCTTTCTTCTGGTAGTAAAGTACGAGATGTTGCTGCTATTTGTACCCGATTTTCCAGTAAATTTTGGATGCCTTGATTAGAGCCATTTGGTCTACCTTCAGGTAATCCATAAGTTATTGGAGTATTAGGATATTTTTGTTCATAAGCATTTTCCATTAGCTTGATTAAATTAACCATAGTTACGCTACCATCCATTGCTAATATATTGGGATTTGGTAGAGAAGTATCTAGATTAGAGACTATTTGATTAGCTGCTTCAGCGAGGCTTAATTTTGCTGATGGATTATTAACAATATTATTGTTAGTATCTGATTGATTTTTATTTAAGAAAAACCAGTATCCTCCTCCAGCTAGTAGGAAAAATGATAGTATAAAAACAATTACTGGTGGTGCATTATTTTTAGCCATGATTGTTTATAAAGTTAAGGCAGAGTTCAACAATTAATAATTAATAATTAACAATTATCTCTCCTTGAAAACGGATAGGATTGACTAATCATGAAAATTTTTTATTTTCTCTTGGTCTCATGGATATGGCGAGGAGACCTCCCCATCCCACCCTGCAGGAAGCTGCGCTAACGAACGCTTTTCTCCTTTAATAGCACTCAACACTCAGCATTAAGACTTTTTTTTACATTTAGGATGGGAAAGCTAATAGCTGATAGCTGAAATGCTGATAGCTATTTAATATCCTTTAAACTACTTACATTTGCTAATTTAAAATCTGGGCAAGTTCGTTTAATTAAACCTGTGAGAACTTTTCCCGGACCAATTTCTATAATTTTTTCTACTTCTTCTTTTTGCATCTCTAAAGATGTTTCACGCCACCGCACGCCATTTGTCATTTGTCGATTGAGACGTTTTTTTATAGTAGCTGCATCTGTAGTGGCAATTGGTTCAAAATTGGAAATTATGGGAATTTTTGCATCAGTAAATTCTACTGATTCTAATATTTGTTGAAATTCTGTAGATGCTGACTCCATTAAGTGAGAATGAAACGCCCCAGAAACATTTAATTTCACTGCACGTTTAACTTTAATTTTGCTGAGTAAAGTTTCGACTGCTTCTGGTGTACCGGATATGACAACTTGAGCTGAATTATTATCATTTGCTAGAACAACATCTGCGGTTTGCTGAAGTTCTTCTTCCAGCTTTTCTCGATCGAATCCCATTAAAGCTGCCATCTGTCCACCTGTGGCATTACTCATAAATTCGGCACGTTTTTTCACTAATTTTAGTCCTGTCTCAAAATCGAATACCCCAGCAACGTAGAGAGCAACATATTCTCCTAAACTATGACCTGCAACAATATCTGGTTGAAAAGAATGAGCAAACATTTCATCTGCTAATAAGCTTTCTACTACATATAAACAGGGTTGAGTATAAAGAGTTTGAGATAATTTTTCTTCTTGAGTTTTACAAATTTCCGTAATAGACCAACCTAAAATTTCGTTAGCTTCCTCAAATTTTGCTTTAGCAGAAGGTAAGTCTAATAAATCTATTCCCATACCAATTTTTTGAGAACCTTGACCTGGAAACACCCATGCTATTTTTGTCATTTTGATATGATAATTTTGACTATGATTTATGTCTAAAAGTTGTCAGCTATTCAGCCTTGAAATTATATAGTAGTCGAAGGAAAAGTGTTTGAAAGTTAAAAAGTTTAAAACTCAGACAGCGTAAGATTTTTCCTTCTTTCTTCTTGAGGAAATAGAGAGTATAAAATCATCAATGTATTTTAGCTTAAATTACATTAGAAATCTGGCGATCGTAAAAAATAAAATCAATTATTGCACATAAATAATCAATTATTTCCCCCTACTCCCTACTCCCTCTTTAATAAAAAATAAAATCAATTATTGCACATAAATAATCAATTATTTCCCCCTACTCCCTATCCCCTAATTCGGAGTGGCTTTCTTAAGAGTGGGTTTCCTCGCCATATCCAATCGACCAAGAGAAGAAAAATTTTCATAATTAGTCAATCAATTCCGTTTTAAAGGAGAGGTAATTATTAATTATTAATTATTAATTATTAATTATTCATTATTAATTATTAAACGCCCCATTCAAAAATTGCTGCTCCCCAAGTTAACCCTGCTCCAAAACCAGAAGCAGCAATAATATCTCCCGGTTTAACTTTACCCTCTCTAACAGCTTCATCTAAAGCTATAGGTATAGAAGCGGCAGAAGTATTGCCATAATTTTCGAGATTACTAATAACTTTTTCTGAGGGAATTTTGAGTCTACTAGCAACAGAATTAAGAATTCTTTGATTAGCTTGATGTAATAATAACCAGTCAATTTTCTCGGTACTCATATTAGCCTTAAATAATGCTTTTTCTATCACTTCCGGAACTTTTTGCACGGCAAAACGATAGACTTCTTTCCCATTCATAGTGACTGGTTGATAAGTACCTTGACTGACAGTTACTCCCTCAATTATTTGTTTTGCTTGGGGTTGATAAGAAAGATTTAAACAATTATTCTGACTACCATCACTGCGAAGTTCAAACCCAAAGAGTCGGTCCCGTTCTGAAGCTTGCAAAACCACAGCACCAGCGCCATCTCCAAATAATACACAAGTCCCTCTATCTCCCCAGTCTACCCATCGGGACAAAATATCTGCCCCAATCAGCAAAACATTCTGATACACTCCTGTACGGATAAATTGCGCTCCTGTGACCAGACCAAATAAAAATCCAGAACAAGCAGCAGTCAGATCGAAGGCCACTGCTTTCTGGGCACCCAATTCTGCTTGAATTTGACTGGCAGTACCGAACAAATCATCTGGAGTAGATGTGGCCAAAATTATGAGGTCAATATCTGTAGGAGCAATGTTAGCTTGAGCGATCGCTGCTAGAGATGCTTTAGTCGCGAGGGTACATAATGATTCTGTTGTATCTGCTAGTCGTCGATTACGAATCCCTGTGCGAGTGCCGATCCATTCATCAGAAGTCTCTACTATTTGGGATAACTTTTGGTTACTTAGGGAGACTTTTGGCGTAGCTGAACCGCTTCCTGTCATGGCAATACCGATATTTGTCATCTGTCAGTTTTTAAGCTTTTATTGTTTTGAACGTGACTCATTACTGGTTTCTATCTAAGCATTTCCTAATGCTGGTGGCTGAATGCTTACGTTTCTAATAACCATTATTCAATGCTATTTACTCTGAATTTCTTTGTTTCAAATTTTGCGTTTTTTTGACTCATTTTAAATCGATCAAAATAATTGGAATTGGGTTGCGCAACCCCGCCTTTTAAGGCGAAATATTTTTGGAGCTTTTCTCAAATCCTCGTTACAAAAATAACTTCTGACTTCTGAGTTCTGAGTTCTGACTTCGTTAAGATTGATGCTGTCTACTACCTTTTTTTACTCAATAATTTTTGGTGGTTTGTAATTACAGTTAATCAACCTAAAATATCTATAAAAATCACTGATTGCTGACTATTGATTTATTATTTTCTGGTACATAGTTAGAATTAATTCGTTCAATTACTCGATTTTCTACTGCCTCTCTTGCCGAACGAATTGCATTAGATATAGTGAGAGCTTTAGAAGAACCATGACTAATAATACAAATCCCGCCTACTCCTAATAGTAATCCACCTCCATGTTCTACATGGTCTATTCTTTGTTTCATTCGTTTTAAATTAGGTCGTAATATTGCAGTACCTATTTTCCCACTCAGTCCTGGTGTTAATTCTTCTTTCATCATTTGCAGTACAACATCACCCACTGCCTCTGCAAATTTTAATAATATATTTCCGGCAAACCCATCACAAACTATTACATCAAAACTGCCAGATAAAACATCCCGACCTTCTGCATTACCAATAAACTTAATTTGATTATTTTCTTGCAGTATTTGATGAGTCCTTACTGCTAAATCATTTCCTTTTGATGGCTCTTCCCCAATATTCAATAGTCCTACTTTTGGTTCGGGAGTCCCTAGGACATATTCGCTATAAATTGTCCCCATAACCGCAAACTGCTCTAAAAATTTAGGACGGCAGTCTACATTCGCCCCAACATCAAGAATCAGCACTGGTTTTTTGGGAACCATAGTTGGTAAAACTGCCCCAATTGCAGGGCGATCGATTCCTGATAGTCGTCCCAAACGTAGTAAGGCGGAGGCCATTGCTGCTCCTGAATGACCTGCAGATACCACAGCATCAGCTTCTTTTTGTTTGACTAAGTTCATCGCCACATTAATTGATGCTTTGGACTTACGTCTAATGGCAGTCAAAGGTTCTTCGTGCATTTCCACAATTTCCTCTGCGGGGACTATTTCTGGCAGAGGTTGATTTGACTTGTGATTAATACAGGCTTTGATTTGCTGAGGGTCGCCAACTAACAATACTTTTACACCATAAGCTTCTTGTGCTTGTATTGCTCCCTCAACAATTTCTGATGGGGCGTAGTCCCCACCCATAGCGTCGATTGCGATTCGTGTAGGTGTTATTACCATTGACCCAAGTTAGAGAAACCTTCAAGATTTTATCAGTTAATTGATATTTATTTACTTTTGAATGAATGACTTTTGAAAATTTATTATCTCGGACATTAATTCAGTTTATAAAAGCAAAAAAATATTTTCTATAAACACACAAAAGATACAGTTTTCCGAGTCGATTTACCGAAGAATTAATAATTAAATAATTATGCTTTAAAGCCGACCCTTTTAAGGAAAAAAAAAAGATAATATTCCTTATCTTCAATTCTGTAACGCTTTTAACCAGAGGTAATTATCAATTATCCATTAATAAAAGAGGTATTGATTACTGAGAATTTTTGACTTAATAACTATCAATTTATTTGATTGGCTGCTTCTTGCAATTTTTCGACTATTTTTTTATTTTTTTGGCTACGGCTACCATATAACCTAGCACTAAAAACTTTGATTATTTCTAAGATATCTGTACCTAATTCTTCTTCTTCTGTGGATTCAGACAAGTGATTAATAATCACTATTTCTGTGCCAAAAATCTCACAAATTGTAAAGATTAGTTCGGAACCAAATCTTACTAAACGGTCTTTATTTGTTAATACTAAACGCTCTACTTTTTCTGAGCAGATCATTTTGATTAATCTTACTAAACCCCGTTTTCTATAATTGATTCCTGAACCTAAATCTCGGATAATTTCTACTAGCCAACCCTGATTATTACAGTAGGCTTCTAATACCATAATTTGTCTATCTAAATCGGCTGTTTGCTCAGAATTAGAAATGCAGGCATAACCAATAGTTTTACGTTCTCCAGCTCTTAGTCCAAGAAGAGTAGTAACATCATATCGGCGATGTCCATTTTTAGTTCTTTCTGATTGGATTTTGCCTTCACGTTCCCATCTTCTTAGAGTGCTTTCTGCTACTCCAAGTAGTTCTGCGGCTTTCCCTATAGAAATTTTGCTCATTTTCAGAACTTAGCATATTCAATAAACAAGTTTAGCAAATAATTCAGTAAAATTTTGTAAATCTTTAATCATTTATTTTCTCGGTAATTATAGTAAAAAATAATACTTTGAACTAGCGATCGGCGATCGGCAATCGGCATTGCCAGGTGTTTGATGTCTTACTATTGCGTATGGCAAAACAGTAATGAATATGTTTTCTATTTTTGATTCAATAATTAACCAAGCTCCTGAGCAATTAATTTTCTCCTTCCTCAGTAGGAGTATTCAAATTCATAATTGTCAGATGTTTGATGTCTTACTGTTGCGTATGTCAAAACAGTAATGAATAAATTTTCTATTTTTGATTCAATAATTAGCCAAGCTCCTGAGCAATTAATTTTCTCCTTCCTCAGTAGGAGTCTTCAA
>JAXHSW010000226.1:0-393 GCA_034190295.1 Cyanobacteriota bacterium
GTTAAAGATCCAAAGCAAGTTGTAAAAGTTGGGCAAGTGGTAAAAGTAAGAGTTTTGGAAATCAATGAAAAGTTGAAACGAATTGGTTTATCTATGCGAAAGTAAGTTGAAAATTTAGATTAGACATCTTCAGAAAAGAGGGAACACTGGAACTGGGAACACGGAGAAATAATTGATAATTTATGGATAAGAATTGATTTGATTTTTGGAGATGTCTATTAGATATCTCCAAATTAAATACAGCATATTCGGTGATGAATATCCTGCAACTGACGGGGTAAGTATTTTTTGCTTGTTCCCTATCCTCCGACTCATCTTCCCTATTCCCTAAAACCATCAATATATATACTTCATCAAATAGGAAACTTCTGTATCTCCAAAAATTGATAAAGT
>JAXHSW010000226.1:493-14417 GCA_034190295.1 Cyanobacteriota bacterium
ATTTCTATCTCAGAAGTCACTAGCATCAACATCATTATCTGATGAATTTTAAATTAAGTTGATAAGTTGCTCTTGCAGCACTAATATTATTCTGGATAATAGCGCTGTGGAAAAAACTTATCCTAGGCAAATTTCTCGATGCTCCCTATTCCCTAAAACCATCAATATATATACTTCATCAAATAGGAAACTTCTGTATCTCCAAAAATTGATAAAGTATTTCTATCTCAGAAGTCACTAGCATCAACATCATTATCTGATGAATTTTAAATTAAGTTGATAAGTTGCTCTTGCAGCACTAATATTATTCTGGATAATAGCGCTGTGGAAAAAACTTATAATTAAAGAGATATAGCAACTAACATCTTTAGGACTACCAAAAAAACTTATCCTCTGAAATTTCCCTACTTACTCCCTAGTCACTTATTTATCAGTATTCAACCGGACATAATATAACTCATTTCAAATTACAGTCCTAGAATTAAATTTATTAATTTATGTAAAAAATAGAATATTTGTATACTGCAATACTTCAAACAATATCTACTTATATCTATCTTCTTAATCAAGGAATTATATGTAAGTAGTGGTGCTTTTAGGAATTTCCTAGTTGAGAGAGGGAACAGGAAGTGAATAGAATGTGTAATTAATTTTGCTTATGAACTTATATGTATGCAGATTTTATGATTTGTTAGAATAGAAAAAAGTATAGTATCTCCTAATTAATTGAAATTCAGTGCTTATGTTGTATAAAATATAGGTAAAAAACTGAAAGATAGACTTGTGAATTTTATCCAAAATTATTTATATCGCAGTATGAAATGATTCTTCAATAATGGATAATGGATAATTGATAATTACCTCTTCCTTTTAGGGATAAGATTAAATAATCTGAAACTTTTACCAAAAAATGAAGTCCACGCGCCTCCCCTTTTAAGGGGATGAAAAAATATTCAATGAGCGTATTTTCAAGCCTTATACTTTAGTGGTCGGTACTGATAACTGATAACTGATAACTGATAACTGAAATGACCCCTGTTCCCTAAATTAAAAGATATTTTTGCGTGGAACTTAAATAAGATTGCTATAGATATGAGAAAAAAAATTAAATCAATCAAATAAAATGATGATTACAACATTAACTGATGAATTTATACCAGTCTACGGACCAGTAAAATCTTGGCGATATGGTCGCTCTCTAGGAATAGATCCCATAGGCAAAATTTCTACCTGTTCCTTCAATTGTGTTTACTGTCAATTAGGAGAAATAGAACAAAAAATAAGCGATCGCTCAGTCTATGTTTCTACCACAGAAATATTATTAAATCTGCAAAAATTTGCACCGTGGGATGTGGATATTATCACTCTTAGTGGCAGTGGAGAACCGACATTAGCTCTGAATTTAAAAGAGATTCTACAAGAAACAAAAAAATTAACAAACAAACCCATATTAGTATTAACAAATGGCACAACTTTAACTAATCCAGAAGTTAAATTAGCCTTAGCTTTAGCAGATCGAGTATCAATCAAAATAGACGCAGTAACTCTCAAACAACTACAAGGAATTAATCGACCCGCTGAAATATTAAATCTGTCAGATATCTGGGAAAATATCAAAGATTTTAGAGAGAAATATCAAGGTAAATTAGCAATTCAAACAATGATTTTATCTCAATGGAATACTCAAAACAAAGTCGAATATATTAATTTAGTAAAATATCTCAAACCAGATGAAATTCAACTTAACACTCCCACTCGACCTAAACCTATAAAACGTCAATTAGATGGCAGGGGAAATCATACAGAATATCGTCCTTATGCAGTACAAAAATTAAAGTGTATTAGCCCAGAAAAGTTACAAAATTTTGCAGAAGAAATTTACAAAAATACTAATATTCCTGTTCGTTATAAACAGAAATAACATCCTGGTTGTTTGATGATAAAAAAAAGCATTAATATAGAAATTATGAGTAACTTAACAGCCAAATTATCAACAACAACACCAGTAGAAATTCCATTAGGATATCTGAATATGATGGGGTATATTGATGAATCTGAAGTAAACGGTCCTGGTTGTCGTGCTGTAGTATGGGTACAAGGTTGTAAACGTGGATGTGCTGGATGTTTTAATCCTGATTCTTGGTCTTTTGATATTAACCAATTAATAAGTGTTGAAGAACTAGCAAATAAAATATTAAATAATCCTCGGAATACGGGAGTTACCTTTTCTGGAGGGGAGCCATTTTTACAAGCATCAGCACTAGCAGAATTAGCAAAAATCTTAAAAGCTAATGGTTTAAATATCATGTCTTTTACTGGATTTACTCTACAAGAATTAGAATCGAAAAATGCTCCAGTAGCTGCCCAAGAATTATTATCTCAGTTAGATATTTTAATTGACGGACCATTTATAGAAACCTTAGCTATTCATTCTCCTAATTCTCTAGTTTCTTCTAGTAATCAACAAGTTAGAGTATTTAATCCAGAATTGAAAAATCAATTAAATTGGGCAAGCGATCGCCTAGAAATTCATGTGCTTAAAGATGGCAGTCGGATATTTACTGGTTATTGGGGACAGTTAGGTTTAGGAGAGAATTAAAAAAAAATATAGCAATCCTCAGTAGATATCGAAACTTAGCCATTGTGCAATAAACTTACTCAACGGTAAACTTTCAAACCTGAAATTGGATTGCTATATTTTTCAGTCAAATTGATAATAATTACTTTGCCATTTCAATGTAGCAAAACTAATTATCTCCTAAGCATTTCCTGCGGAATCCGGAGCTAACAGCTATTCGCAGTCAGCTCTTCGGTGCGGATGCTGCGCAAACAGCAATGAAAATGAATGAACCAAGTATTTGCTTAACTTCTACTACATTTTTGAACAAAGAATTGAAGCACTAGAACAACGTAGCTCTAATTGTCCACTAAAGGTAATAAAGCTGTTTGCGCAGCATGACAAACGGAATAGCTGATAGCTGAGTGCTGACCGCTAAATGCTTACATTATCTCTTTTTCTTGATATCGCGAGCCATACTTTTGAAATCTAGTCCATCGTTAGAGTTACTAATGGTACGAGGTTTTACAGGAGTAGAGTTAAATGTAGAAGATTGTGTTGAACTAGAAGTAGAACTAGAAGTAGAAGTAGGAGTAGAAGAATAGGGAACAGATTTAATTTCTGCTAAAATTTCTTTCATTTTCATAGAAGAAACAGCCTTTTCTGTCTCTCCTGCTATCATATTAATCTTACCTGCTCCTTTGGGGTAGCTCCTCTTAACTGACTTAGATTTCCGCATAAAGTCTACATTACCAAGACTAGTTGCACTATCTGAATCTAGGAAAAAAGCTTCCTTTGGTTCGTTATTGTCCTTTTTACCAAATAGTCCAAAAAATGCTCCGATAAATCCACTCATCTGTTTTTATCCTTATATATTATGTTGATATTGTTATGTTATTTGACATACTCCACTCCCTGAAGTGAATGGATTCTCCCATACTCGCGCATCAGGGATTACTGGATTGTTCAGACCACTTAACTATCTCTACTCGCGCAGTAGATAGCCATAGGAGAAACTGTCCCCAGTCGTTCAGGTGGTTAACCTCAGTTCTCGGATGCCCTCCGATACTGCTTTACCAGAAACACAATTTGATTAAATAATTTGTACTTCGTTAGTTTCCCTAGCTGTTGTTAAACTTTATCATAATTTATCACAAATTTTCACAAATTTTCTCATAATTTTTTCGATCTGCCAAATTTTGGTACTTTGTCCAGACAGAAGATGATGACCCAAAGGCCCAATTGAAGAAGGAGTCAGGAGTCAGTCCTCAGGAGTCAGGAGAGAAAATTGCTTATGGATAGTCAACGAGGTGCCGCTCCGCGTCTACTAATCCCAAACAATTTTGAGCACCGCGGGTGACGGTGGGGTATTAAACCCATAAGGGAAATGATAATACCAAATCTCAAAAAGTTTGCTATGTAGCTATATATCTTTGTGATGAGGAAATGGGTAGGTAGGGAGATGTTCAAATAATTGATAATTGATAATTATTGGATATTTCCTATTCCCTAAAAAAACCTAAACAAAATAGAGTAGAGAGTCAAACTCTGAAAAATTATTTCCCAATACAAAAGCGACTAAAAATTTTGTCTAAAACAGATTCCGTTACATCCTCTCCTGTAACCTCTCCCAAAGCATAAACTGCTCCCCTTAAATCTATGGTCCAAAAATCTAGAGGTAAATTATTTTTAATTGTATTTAAGCATTGCTCCAAAGCAACTTTCGCCCTAATTAAAGCTGCTTCTTGCCTTTGATTAATCGCAAAATCTAGATTTTCTGCCTGCAAATTACCCAAATTTACAGAATTAATAATTGCTGCTTCAAGTTCCTCCATTCCTTGATTATCGATCGCTGCCGTACTCACAACATTCTTAATAGTTTCTGGATAAAAAATCGACTTAATAAATTCCGACTTAACCAAGTCAACCTTATTAATTATCAAAATTAAAGAACGATGTTTTACCTGTTGATAAATAACTTCATCCAACTCCGTCCAACCAGCACTAGCGTCAATAGTCAATAAAACAAGGTCAGCAGACTCAGCAGCTCGACGCGATCGCTCCACCCCCATTTTTTCCACCTGGTCTTGAGTTTCTCGAATACCCGCTGTATCCAAAACCTGTACCGGGATACCACCCACCACTAACTGAGACTCTACCACATCCCTCGTAGTGCCAGGAAGATTAGTCACAATAGCGCGATCGCTACGACTCCAGGCATTTAATAGACTCGACTTGCCCACATTCGGACGTCCGATAATAGCCACCTTCAAACCATTGCGTAACAATTCCCCTCGATTTGCACTTGCTAATATTCTTGACAAATCAACCAAAATACTATCTATTTTTTTACTTATTCCCCCCTCATCCAAAGGAGGTAAATCTTCCTCAAAATCAATGCGAGCCTCTATCTCTGCTAAAATATCAATACAGTTCGCCCTTAACTGACGAATTGGACTAGCTAACTTACCCTGTAAACCAGCCAAAGCAACTTGAGCAGCGGCAGGAGACTGAGAACCCACAAGATCCGCAACACTTTCTGCCTGAGTCAGATCCAATCTTCCATTTAAAAAAGCTCGTAAAGTAAACTCCCCTGGTTGTGCCAGTCGTGCCCCTGCCTCAATACATAATTGTAATACTTTTTGTATGGGAATAATTCCACCATGACAGTGAAACTCAACTATATCCTCACGAGTATAAGAACGAGGAGCTTTCATAATTAATAACAAAACTTCATCTATTAACTGCCCAGTTTGGGGATGGCGAATATAACCATAAAGAATGCGGTGAGTCTCCCAAACCTGTTTCCCTGGTGCATGAAATAGGGTTTTAGCAATATTCATTGCCTCAGAACCAGACATCCGGACTATCCCCACACTTCCTTGTTGGGGGATAATAGCAGTAGCGATCGCGGCAATAGTAGTCATTATCAGTTATCAGCTTTTTTCAGTTATCAGTTATCAGCAGGAAGCTGGAAATACTGAAGGGGTTAACGGCCGTTAACCCCTACAAATTGTTTATAATTCTATATTATACCTAATATCATGTCCGGATAATAGCGTGATAAAAAACCTTTTCCCTTTAAACCAATATTCCCTTCTACCTTCTGCCTTCCTTCCTCCAAAGTTTAAGTATTCAACCGGACATGATATAACTCCTAGCTAAATTTTGTTGGGTTGCGCTGTCGCTTAACCCAACCTACAATTAATTAAATATCAAACTACAGAAAAACTACCTAATGGCTGCTAAGGACTTTCATCACGATACTGTCAAAACTGCCTCGATCAAAGATGGTTGGACTATTACTGACGATCCACTGGTTCTTAGAATTGGCATTCGTAACGTCTTAGTTGATATGGGTGCTGAAAAATTAATTGCTGCGGAACGAGGTGCTGTCAAAATAGCTGTTGAAGTCAAAAGTTTTATGAGTGCTTCTCTAGTTAATGAGCTTGAAAAAGCATGGGGACAATTTTTTTTATATAGTAGAATACTCAAGAAGCAAGACTCATTACGTCAAATATATTTGGCAGTCGAGCGCAATATTTTTGAAACCTTTTTTAAACAGGAAGTTGGAGAACTTTTGTTAGAAGAACCTGGTTTTCGTCTGTTTGTTTTTGATGCCAAGATGGAGGAAATTGTTCAATGGAAACCACAAGTCAACTCTTAGACCTGGAAAAATGGCGTGAAACACTCATCAAAATCTTGCAATACTACGCCGATCTCCCTTACCGTTATGGTGACGTGAAAACTTATGTAATTGTTAGTAGCGATCGCAACCATTTTCTATTAGTCAACGAAGGATGGCAAAATGGTCTCCGTTTATATGGTACAGTTGTTCATGCTGAAATCAGAAATGATAAAATTTGGATTCACCACGATGGTATCGAAGATGGTATTACCGATGAACTTGTTGATGCAGGAGTACCGAAGGATAGAATTGTACTTGCTTTTCATCCTCCTGAGATTCGTCAACATACTGGGTATGGAGTTATGTAGTGTTGGCAGGCGATCGCTATTATTAATCTCACCGTAGGTTTGGTTGAGGAACCGTTAGCGCCAGCTTATCCGTTAGGATCAACCCAACAACAAACAATAGATATAACTTTTTTGTTTGGTTGCGCTGCCGCTTAACCCAACCTACATCTAAATTCATCTTGTACATCATTTGCTAGAAATATGCTAAAATCTTATTTTTAACTTCCGTGAAATGGTATGAGTATGTTCAAAAATATCTCACAAACTTCTCAGCAACTACTATCTAAACTAACTACAAAAAAATCTCGATCAAATAGAGATAAAGCACCAAAATTGTATAGATATGGGCGATATTTATACTGGCGCTTCATTCGGATGCGGGGAACTCCAGAATATATTGCTAGGGGTTTAGCGGTGGGTGTCTTTGCTGGACTATTTCCAATTTTTGGTCTGCAAACCATAGTAGGTGTAGCACTAGCAACCTTGTTCCGGGGTCATAAAATTGCTGCTGCTGCTGGTACTTGGGTGAGTAATCCCTTGACTTATGTACCAATTTATGCAATCAACTTTCAAGTTGGTCGATTATTACTCAACTCTCAAGAGGAGTTTATGCCTGATAGTATTATTTCATTTCAAGAGTTAATGAAATATGGAAGTAAGTTTGTAGCAGCTCTATTTTTAGGTTGTTTTGTAATGGGTATAATTTGTGGAACATTTAGTTATTTTGTGGGGTTAAAATTGATTCATTTGTGGCGTCGCGATCGCCGAAAAAAATTATCTTCAATTGCAGAATATACTGATAACTGATAATTGAACCTGGATTAGTTAGTTGAGAAACATAAGACAAAATAGGAATGTTCAATATTTATACTAAATATGCTAATTAATACAATACTTCTGAGTCGCTATAAAATTATCCATAAGTTGGGTGAAGGTGGATTTGGAGAAACCTACTTGGCCGTAGATATGGCTTTACCAGGCCATCCCCAATGTGTTGTCAAAAAACTCAAGAAAAATCCTCATCCAGAAGTTTTAGAGACAGCACGACGGTTATTTGATACAGAAGCAAACACTCTATCTGAATTAGGGAAACACGAGCAAATTCCGCACCTCTTAGCACATTTTGAGGAAGATGGTGAATTTTATTTAGTTCAAGAGTTTGTTAAAGGACATGATTTGGATGAAGAAATAATTCCTGGCAAGCGATTAGATGAAACTTCTGTAATTCAGCTTCTTATAGAAATACTAGAAATATTAAAGTATGTTCATAATAATAATATCATTCATAGAGACCTTAAACCTTCAAATTTAATGCGTCGCGAGGAAGATAATAAGCTGGTGATGATTGATTTTGGAGCTGTGAAAGAAGTCAGCGTTTTAAGCTTAAATAAGCAAGGAAAAACAACTCCTACTATTGCTGTTGGTACTCGTGTATATATGGCTCCCGAACAATCAAATGGTTTTCCTAAATTGTGTAGTGATATTTATGCTCTTGGGATTATTGCTATCCAAGCAATTACTGGTTTATATCCTCAAGAAATACCAAGAGATAATACTGGTGAAATTATTGGTTGGGAAAATTTTCAGATTAGCAGGCAATTTGCAAATATTCTGAAAAAAATGGTGCGCTACAACTACAAAGAACGCTATAAAAATGCTACTGAAGTTTTGCAAGCTCTGGTAAATATTTGCCCAAAGGAGCGTAAGTTTCCAGTTAAGGTTATTATCGGTTCAGTATTCGCTGTAATAGCTGGAATATCTTTATTTGATTTTATAATGAATATAAATCCACAACCAGAATTAATCGGAAATTACGATCGGCTAGAACAACATTTAAAAAGTCAAGATTGGCAAAAGGCAAATCAGGAAACTATAGATATTATGCTGGAAGTAACTAAACAAGATAGTAAAGATGTTGAAGCTTTTTTAGAAATAGATGAAATTGAAAATTTTTCCTGTAAAGATTTAGTTAATATTAATCAACTTTGGCAAGAATATTCCCAGAAAAAGTTTGGTTTCAGCGTTCAAAAATCTAAGTATGAAGAAACAGGTAATATAATAGGGGAATACAGCTAAAATACTTTTAATAAATTTGGTGATACGGTGGGTTGGCAACAAAAAGGAATCTGGATAAATAACCAAGAACTTAATTTTTCTAGTGAAGCTTTACCAGGTCATTTACCTAGTAGTACAATCCTTAGAGATACCTTATGGAAAGGGGAATTATTCTCTCGCATCAATGCCTGCCAAGAAAATAGGTAATATCAAATTCAATACTACGAATTTAGAACGGTTTCACAATAGCTGAGGATAGAATTTTTGATCTATACTGAATTAAGTCAAATTTTACTTTACAAATAACCTGTAATTTGTAGTTGTTAATTTATAAATCAAGTTGTTACACTCATACTCAATCTGGTTCTTATACATCCCTTATTTTTCTGGCCTAGCTTCCTCGAACAAAATGGATTTTCAAGATTTAGAAAGAGGTTTGGAAAACCGGGTTTGGTATCAAGAATAATTTCTCAGGAATTTAACTAATAAGTCTTGATGGGAAATTATAGCCCTAGCCTTATCCTCCCAAAAACATTACAAGGAGTTATCTATGAAGTTAAAGTCTGTCCTATCAACCATAGCTGCAAGTGCAGTTGCTTTTGGTAGCATTGCTACATTCTTGGTTATCTCAGACGTACTTTGGCAAGAGTCGATGTGGAAAATTATGAAAAAGCAACTTCGGAAGAGAAAGACTATGAAGAAGCGATCGCAGATATCAATAAGGCATTAGAACTTAATCCAGGTAATGCCTTTTACTATACTTATAAGGGACAAATATACGCATTGAAGGAAGATTATGCTCAAGCAATCGAATATTTTAATATAGCTATAGAGGCGGAACCAGATGTTGCTACTGCTTATGCACAACGAGGGTTTGTTTACGCGAAACAAGGAAATAAACAGAAGTTTACGGAAGATTTAGAAAAAGCTTTACGCTTACAACCTGATAATGGTGAACTGTACAGGATTCGTGGTAACGGCTATTTTGCTTTGAAGGAAAAGCAGAAAGGAATAGATGATTACAACAAAGCCATCAGACTATACTCAAACCTAGAGGCAAGTGCGCACCAATATTATAATTTGCGTGGTTATCAACTTTTTCTGCTAGAAGATTATGAGGCAGCTTTAGCAGATTACGGTAAAGCTATAGAATTGACACCCAGTTGTGCTTTATATTATAAGAACCGAGGCGATGTTTATTTTCAAATGGGAGAAAAGCAGAAAGGAATAAACGATTACGATCGAGCTATCAGTCTCGATCCTAAATCAGCACATAAATATTATAATTGGCGTGGTAATCAATTTTATGGTCAAGAAGATTATGAGGCAGCACTGGCTGATTACAATAAAGCAATTGAATTGAAACCTGATGATGCTTATTCTTACGGCTTTCGAGGACTTATATACCTCAAACAATGGCAAAAATATAAAGAAGCGATCGCTGATTTTACCGAAGCGATTCGTTTAGAACCCGAAGACGCTTCATTTTATAGAGCGCTAGCCTACTCATACAGAGAAAATGGAGAAAAAGTAAAAGCTGTTGAAAATTTCCAGAAAGCAGCATATCTATATCAGAAACTAGAAAAAACCGAAGAATATCAAGCTGTAATGGAAGAACTAGAAAAGATTCAGGAACAATAACAGTAATTACTCAAAATTAGCAGCTAACTTTTCTAACATAACCGAGGCGAGATAGCTGCCGCTAGGCTTCGCCAACGCTCTTTTGGTCAGAGAAAGTCGCGATCGCTTTTTACTGATAACTAATAACAAACTCCCTGTTGCATTTCCAATAAATTTTCTGTTAAAATTCCACCAACAGTCTCAAATATTAACAGGAGATGCCTTATGTCTCTAACAGTTGAAGACTTGGAAAAAATCCAAACCCAACTAACAGAAGCACATTTAGACTACCGTACCGAATTAGTTGACGGGCAAATTATCATCATGGGATTATCAGACTACGTTTCCGAAGTTATTATCGCCCGGTTAACATTTTTCTTGCAAAACTGGGTGATACCAAGAGCGTTAGGTTATGTTACTGGATCGGGTGCAGGTTTTCGTCTCCCAGACGGCAACTTGCGCGGTCCCGATGTATCCTTTGTTCCCGCTGCCAAGATGCCTCAAGCTCCTCGTGCTTTTGCCGAAATCGTTCCTGATTTAACTATCGAAGTCAGGTCAGCATCCGATAACATTAAACCTCTGACTGAAAAACTGCAAAGATTTATTGAATTAGGGAGTCAAGTAGGTATTTTAGTAGACCCCAAAAACTTGACTTTAACTGTATATCGTGCTTCTGAGGAACCAATAGTTTTAACCAATGAAGATACATTGACTATCCCCGAATTATTACCCGGTTGGGAACTGCCAATATCAGAAATTTGGCCGCCAGTGTTCGAGTAATATTAAGTCCGGTTGAATAGTTGTTATGGCGATGATAGGAAGTATTCTCCTAAACTTCTGAGATTGCTTCCTTCCACTCCGTTCCATTCGCAATGACTACAGGTATATTCAATAATTGATAATTGATAATGGATAATTGATAATTACCTCTCCCTAAAACGGATAGGATTGAATGATCATGAAAATTTTTTCTCTCTTGGTCGATTGGATATGGCTCCGAGACCTTGCCATCCCTCGACCGCTTGTTTCTCCACGGCGAGTGAGAGGATTTTTACCACAATTTTTCGGTAATTATCCGGATTTGATATAATTTATGTTTATCTAGTGCAGAATGGCGGAAATAACTGACCAGTTACAAAATCCTAAAAGTCTTACCAATTAATATTTCTGACTTCTGACTTCTGACTTCCGCGTAGCGGCACTTACCCTTGGTATTATAACACTCCACGGGCAAGCAGATTTGATATAACAGGACTTACGCAAAGACTCTACATACAGGGAGGGTGAATGCCATTCGCCCCTACATAAACTGAAAACCTTTGAAATTCTGACTCCTGACTTCTAACTCCTGACTCCTAAAAAGATGAAAAACCTCATTATCAAAACTAAATCTGTAATCGAACTATGGATACCAAGATTGACCAAATTGTAGATAAACGCTATCGTTTTATCAAACATATAAATTCAAGTATTTTAGGACAAACATATCTGGCTACAGATACCCATCGTCCAAATTCTCCTCAATGCCTAGTCAAAGGAATTAGACTAAGCAATTTTAAGCAAAAAAATCGAGAGGTTGTATTATCATTATTTCAAAAAAAAGCAGATAAAATCTATCATTTAAGTCAACACAATGGCTTACCTAACTTGTTAGCTTATTGTGAAGAAAACAATAATATCTACTTAGTTGAAGATTATATAGTAGGTTTATCTCTTACTCAAGAATTAGCTATCGGTGAGCTTCTACCGGAAGTAGAAGTAATCAAGATATTAAAGGATGTACTAGAAATTTTAGCCTTTATTCATAGTCATGGGGAAATTCATGGAAAAATAACACCAGCAAATTTAATCCGGCGAGAATTAGATGGAAAATTAATCTTAATAAACTTTGGTTTCAAAAGAGAAATTACAAGAATTTTAGAACAAAATGAGCAATTATTAATATCAAAAAAGGGTAGTCAAAATAACTCTGATAGTTTAGCTGATATACCATTAGAAGAAAATCAAGAAGAGCTAGATAAAAATAGCGATATTTATGCTCTAGGAATAATTGCTATTCAAGCACTAACAGGATTATCTAATCAAGATTTACTTAAGCAACAGCAGACTAACAAAACTTTAGGATTAGAAATACCTTGGCAAAATTTACAAGTATGCTCTCTCAAGCTATCAAATATCATTGACAAAATGATAAATAGTCAAGGTAAACAACATTATGACTCAGCTTCAGAAGCGCTAACAGAATTAAACAACATAGTAATATCTATCGAGAATAATATTTTCTCAAAACTACAAACAATAATTACAATACCTCAAAAAATAGATATTCCCACGCTACAACCTCAACCCAGAAACAACAGAAAAATTAGACTTATTGCTGGTTTAACAGTCATCATCACAGCAGGAGTAGCGATCGCCTATTTCTGGCAGTGGCAATTTATATTCAAAGCACAAGCACTCTATAAACAAGGTCGAAAATTAGCCAAACAAGGAGAGCAACAAGCAGCGATCGCTAACTATACCCAAGCACTGCAATTAAACAAAAAAAATGCAGCCATCTATTATCAAAGGGGCAACTCCTATTATTCCCAAAAAATTTATGAAAAAGCGATTACCGATTTAACACAAGCATTAAGAATTAATCCCAAGTATACCCAAGCTTATCAAAAACGAGGACTAATTTATGATGAAATTGGGGATTACAAAAATGCGATTCAAGACTATAGTCAATCAATTAAATTTAATCCTCAAGATAGCGATGCTTATCTTTATCGAGGGATAGCTAGATCGGCGATCGGAGACCAAGCAGGTGCAATAAGTGACTACACTCAAACTATAAAACTTAATCCCAAGAATGCACAAGCTTACAAAAGTCGAGGTATAGCTCAGTTTGAAATTACAGATTATCAAAGTGCAATAACAGACTACGACCGGGCAATAGAATTAAAACCAGATTATTCCGATGCTTATACAAAAAGATGTATTGCTTATCTCAAACTAGCAAACGATCGAGCAGCAATCAAAGATTGTCAACAAGCAATAGAAATAAATCCTCAAGATTCTCTAGCATATCATAATCAATGTATTGGTTACTTGAATTTAGGGGAGTATCAAAAAGCGGTAGAAAACTGTAGCGTAACTATTGAGATGAATTCTGAAAATGCTGAAGCATATAGAAACAGAGGTAGAGCGCGGTCTGCTAGTGGCGATCTGTATGGTGCTATAGAAGACTTGACCACAACAATAAAAATAAATCCTGACAGTTCTTTTGCTTATAGCGATCGGGGTCTAATTTTCTCAGATATAGGAAACTACGATCGAGCTATTGAAGACTTTGCCCAGGCAATAAAACTCAATCCAAGTAATGCCATAGCTTATTATCATCGAGGTATGATTTTTTCTGAGCTACAAGAGATACAAGCAGCAATAGTAGAGCTTCGCCAAAGTGCCAATCTCTTTTTAGAGCAAGGCAGAACAAAAAATTATCAAAACTCGCAAAAAGCGATGGAAAAACTACTGCAATAATTTACTGTTTCAACAGCCTTTGTTGCATGAAAGTAGCGTTCTTAACATCCATTCGGCAGTTATATCGCCCTGGGAAGGCAGTTATTACTATTGGACAATAGTTATTGCTGTGCTGATGAGCGATCGCCCAGGGAAGGCAATGATTACTATTGGACAATAGTTATTGCTGTGCTGATGAGCGATCGCCCAGGG
>JAXHSW010000227.1:0-14247 GCA_034190295.1 Cyanobacteriota bacterium
CTTCTATTTTTGGCTTTTTCTTGATTTTCTTCTTTGATTTTTTGTGGCATTTCTTTTTTTCTTGGTTTCTTTTTTGGTGTAGTTATTCTCTCTACTCCTTCATCAGCTTTATCTCCTTGAATTTTTTGTTTTTCATCAAACTCCCATTCGTTGTTTTCTTAATATATGTACATCACTTGTTAGGTAAGCATTCCGGAGGAAATGCTTACGTTTAATTAGTCCTTTTTTTTTGAGCTGCTTCGGCTTTTTTCTTGCCTGCTATTATCTGAGCATTTTCTATTAATTTCCTCAATTGTTTATCAGTAATACCAATAACTCTTTTGGTGTCTTTTGGGTGCTTATTTATATGTTCTAATATTTTATTCATTAGTATATTTTATCCAAAACTTTAATTAAAATTATAGCTTAATTTTTATTTTGGAGATGTCTAATGCTTACTTTGCTAAAGGTAAAATATCGTAACCATCCAAAACAAATATGTGCCAATAATTTTCTTCATTTACTTCTTGTTTTGGTCTGTTGCTCCATTGATATAACTCATAAAGAGCTTCAGGAAATTTAATTGGCAAGTCTTTGGTAATTTCATCAATTTCAGCGCGAGTTAGTCCCGAACTTCGGTGCAAAAAAACTTTCAGGATATTGTTTTTTTCTGCACTTATCAATTCGATTTAAAGCATTGCTTAAGGTTGACATAAATCCTCCATTGTTTATATTGAATCAATTTTACTTCAAGTAATTTTTGGGGAAAAATTTTTTTGTACTTTTCAGGAAAATTATAAATTGAGCTTGAAGCTGGGAGGAATAGTAGTTGGTCGTGTCAAATCTCAGATAACATCATCATTGGTTAATTATTTACCGAATAATCAAGGTTTAAAGCCTCTCCTTTAAAGCAGAAAAAAGCGGTCGTTAGCGCAGCTTCCCGTAGGGTGGGATGGATGGGTTACCTAACCATATCAAATCGACCAAGAGAAGAAAAAAAAATTCTTTTAGTCAATCCTATCCGTTTTCAAGGAGAGGTAATTATTAATTATTAATTATTAATTATTAATTGTTGAAAAGCAGGATAAGTGTTTATTTTTATTAACGCTCGAATTTAGCAATAAGGAAAGACTTTATATAAGGAAATAATTGATATTCTGCTCATCTAAATTTAATTTCAGTATTATTCAACTGGAGAAATACTATGAGTAAATGTCTTAATCCCAACTGTTTACATCAAAATCTGCCAGAAACAGAAGTGTGTCAAGAATGTGGTTCAAAACTATTATTAGCAGAACGATATCGTGCTTTATAAATTATTGGCGAGGGTGGTTTTGACAGAACTTTAAAAGCTGTGGATGAGTTCAAACCTTCAAAACCTTTATGTGTAATTAAACAATTTTTCTCAACAGTTAAAGATACTAAAAGTATTCAGAAAGCTACAGAATTATTTGAACAAGAAGTAGTACGTTTAGAAACTCTAGGTAAACATCCGCAAATACCAGAACTTTTTGCTCATTTAATTCAAGATAATCGTCAATATTTAGTACAAGAATATATTGCTGGTCAAAACTTAGCTGAAGAGTTGGCAATAGAGGGAGTTTTCAGTGAAACTAAAATCCGAGAATTTCTGAATGAAATGTTACCTATTTTGGAGTTTGTTCACGAACATCAAGTAATACACCGAGATATTAAACCAGAAAATATTGTTCGTATTGCTAACTCAGAACGAGGTAAAAATCATAAATATTCTCTAGTTTTAGTTGATTTTGGAGCAGCTAAATTTACATCTAAAACTGCTTTGGCAAAAACTGGAACTGTAATTGGTTCGGCAGCGTATATTGCACCGGAACAAGTAAGGGGTAAAGCTATCTTTGCTAGCGATATTTATAGTTTAGCTATAACTTGTATTTATCTACTTACTGGAGTAGCACCTTTTGATTTATTTGATAGTAGTGAGGATAGTTGGATTTGGCGAGATTATTTGAAAATTCCTGTTTCTTTTCAGTTGAGTAAAATTATCGATAAAATGCTGAAAACCGCGACTAAAAATCGTTATCAAACAGCACGGGAAATTTTAAATGATTTGAATGCTTCTCCAGAATTAACTACAGCAAAAAATCATGTCAATAAATTATTTATCAAAATAACATGGATCTAAAACCCCGCCTTTTAAGGCGAAATATTTTTGGAGCTTTTCTCAAATCCCCTACTTCCCCTCCACCGGAGGGGCTAGGGGTGGGTACACTTGCTGACTTGCAGACTTGCTGACTTGCTGACTTCTAACTTCGTTAATGGTGGAGTTGCAGGTATAAGTTGCTTATTTTTAACGGGGATAGTTTTAGCAGGAATATTTTCAAGTTCTCCTCGACAAAAACCTGTTATTATTCAATCAGAAAAACTTAAATCAGAACCTCAAAAACCAATTATTTCGCCTCCATAATTTGGCGGATTATATGCAAAATCTTCCACAGGAACAGTACAACCTTTTCCATTAGAACATACAGATGTTACAGCTAAAATTGCAGGAAATATATCGATAGTAGAAGTAGTACAACGTTTTACTAATCCCTATAAAACTCCTTTAGAAGCAACTTATCAATTTCCACTTCCCGATGAATCTGCTGGTAAGCATTCAGCTATCAGCATTCAGCTATCAGCTTCTTTTTTTTCTGTATAATTTTAAGTTTCACCTCCATAATCATAATAAAGAGGAATTAATAGTTTGATACAAGATATTTATGAGCGTAATATTCACTATTATTCTCAGGGACAAATACTATGATATTTTTTGCCATAATCCAGCAACTTTTAGAAATAATTAGAAATAAATCGTAAGCATTTCCTGCAGAATGCTGCGCAAACAGCTCTTAGGAATCAGTACTTCCCTGCTGGATGCTACGCAAACAGCAAATAATGAATAATTTCTTATAAGCTTAAAGAAGCGTAATTTGACAATAAGTTTTAATTCTATCCAAATTTCTCAATTGCTTTTACCGAATAATTAAGGTTTAAAGCCTCTCCTTTAAAGGAGAAACAAAAAAAAATTTTCCTTAATCCTCAATCCTCTTCCTTTTAGGGAGAGGTAATTATTAATTATTAATTATTAATTATTAATTATTAATTGTTGAACTCCTCCGATCATCAATAGCTGATAGCTAATAACTGACTGCTGAATGCTTACATCTGCTGTAGATGATATGGAAATTCGCATAGGCGATCGCGTGATTAAAGGCATTATTAAAAAACGGGAAGAAGCAAAAAAAATCTATAATAAAAAAGAAGGAAAAACTGCTGCTTTACTAGAACAAGAACGACCTAATACTTTTACTCAGTCTTTAGCTAATATTCAACCAGGGGAAACTATAGAAGTAGTAATTCGCTACACTCCAACAAAATTTGTCAATGAAGTTGTTCATAGCTTTACCGAGATTGATGGGGAGATTCGTGTATTTGCACAATTTTTTGTATTTTATATAAAATCTAAAAAAATAAGTCCCAAATGGCCTTTCTCTTCAACGTTTAATAGCAGAAAGAAGAAGGCGTTTAGTTATTTAGGCAATTAGTTATCTAGAAGAGAAGGAAAAATCTTGCGTTATCTAAGTTTTAAGCTTTTGATATGTCCGCGCCCTTTGCTTCAACTGCTATAAAATTGTGTTTGACGAATAATTCTTGCTTCAATCTTTTTTATTTTTCAAAAATGAAACTATTAATTAGTAACGACGATGGCATTTTTGCAGAAGGTATCCGGAGTTTGGCTAATGGTTTAGCAGCAGTAGGCCATGAAGTTGTTGTAGTTTGTCCTGACAAAGAACGTTCAGCCACAGGTCATGGTTTAACATTACATCAACCTATTCGGGCAGAAATAGTCAAGTCAATTTTTGATGATACTATCACAGCTTGGGCCTGCGATGGTACTCCTGCCGACTGTGTAAAACTAGCCTTATTTGCCTTACTAGAAACTCAGCCAGATTTAGTATTAGCAGGAATTAATCATGGTCCCAACTTAGGAACAGATGTTTTATATTCCGGTACAGTTTCTGCTGCCATGGAAGGAGTGGTGGAAAACATTCCGAGTATTGCCTTTAGTCTTGGTAGTTATACCTCTAGAAACTTTGAAGTTGCTGTAAACTTTGCTCAAAGGTTGATAAAAAAAATTGAAAATGAACCTTTAGCTAATGTAATGTTGCTAAATGTAAATATTCCAGCAGTTAAAGAAACAGAAATAGCAGGGGTAAAAATTACCCGTCAAGGAATTCGTCGCTATATAGATATATTTGAAAAACGGGTCGATCCACGAGGCAAAACTTATTACTGGTTAGCTGGAGAAGTACAAGAAGATGTGGAAGAAACCAACGATCGCTCCTCAGTAGAAAAGTTATCAACAGATGTCCAGGCAATGCGTGAAAAATATATTACAATTACCCCCTTGCAATACAATTTTACCTATGTTAAACAACTAGGCTATCTCCAAAAATGGAAGATTAATAATTTTCGTGAATAAGTGACTTTTATGGAATAGAAATTAAGGCTAAACTATAAAAGAATAGGCAAGATAATCAAAATTGCAGATCGAAAAATTCATCAAAGCATTTTAAATGTCCGCACTGCGGTCACTCAATGCCGAGAGATTGGAATGGCGCTTTGGGGATTTTCTTCAAAGCATTGCGAGATACCGCCTGCGTTGATGGTTCTGCTGTCACGTTGCTATGAACGGTTTTCCCGACTTTTGACAGGAATTGCCGGGCTTGATGTATCTGAGTAGTGAAAAATTTCGTTGATTGAATAAAAATTTAAGTATGAGCGCTCCCACATCTAAGAGTCATTCTGTTACCTGCCCAATTTGTAATCGCTCCAGTGCGACACAACCACTAGAAGTATTTAATGGGTTATTTACTTGTCCATATTGTCATTCCCATCTGGTAATTAGTTGGAGTGGCCATTATGTCAGGGACCCTCTGGCTCTCCAACAGCTAGATATTGGACAAATGCTGAGAAGGCAAAGTAGACCTTTGGCTAGATTACGTCGCGATTTGAGCAGGCAGTATTTACCTATAGTTGTGGCGATCGGGAGTGTCATATTGTTTGGAGGGGCGATCGCTTCTCTAAGTAAGTTTGATTTTCAATTGGGTATATTTGATGGGGTATTAGAGTCGGTGCAAGAAAAAGAGGTGCATTACTAGATTTTAGAATCCCTGGCAATTTCCTGAAAATAGTGTTATGATAGAAGTTGCAAAATAACTGACAACTGAGTATCGCGTTATTTCGATCCCGACTTTGAGTCATCCCTAATGGTTGCCTAGTCAAGAAAAAGAAAGCGCAAAATAAATACTCTATGAGTAGGCCATAAATAAGTCAAAAAATAGCGCTTTGGGGATTTTCCTCAAAGCATTGCGTATCGACCGCCTGCGTTGATGGATTCGCACCGTCACGTTGCTATAAACGGTTTTACCCGGTTTTACCGGTAATTGCCGGGCTTGATGTATCTGTTGAATAATCAAAATATTCAGTAGTTATTGAAGAAGGAAGAAGAAAGAAGGAAGAAGGTTTAATTGCTTATGGATAGTCAACAACCTGAAACTTCGCGTCTTATAACCCAAACAGTTTTCAGCACCCTAGTTGACCCATAAATAAGGTCAATAGTTTCCCCAGCTGAGACAACTTGCCAAAAAGCTGTGGCAGAAGGATTATCTCATATTGGTGACATACTCCCACACGCTCGCTGGCGCTATAGTGTGTGCTTCTCGTTTCGTAGCCCTGCCATTGCATCGGGCAAGCGCGTGGTTTAAGGACGTCTGGGCCCTACCGCCCTATTTTTTACATTTATCGCTGCATTTCCGTTTGTCATGCTACGCAAACAAGTCGCGGTCTATTACAACACAGCAATGTGGGCAACAATAAGTTCGTATATTTAATTCTTTATCGACTTTTTCCCCACAGTTTGAGCAATCTTGGCTGGTATTTTTGGGGTTCACTGCTATGGTTTTCACCTCCAGCATTTGCCTCCTGCGGAGGAGCTGCGCTAACGGCTTTGACAGTTAAAATAGTTAGAAATTTGCCCCCAAATCGCATCGTTAATTTATTTACTCAAATGAGTCAATGCTTGCCCTTTTATGTTTAAGTTTTCATGGGCAATAACTTCAGATGAGTGATAACAATTCATTGGCTGTTTTGAAATGAAAGTCTTTACGTCGATCGGCTACTTTTTTATGTTGTTTAGCCACAGCTCTGACAGCTTTTAACCATCTTTTGCTACCTTTCTTTTTACGAGATCAACGTTTTTGCAAAGTCTTTAATCGCTGCTGAGATTTTCGATAGTATTGAGGAATAGGGACTGATTCTCCTTCACTTGTTACTAAGAATTCCTTCAACCCCATATCAATTCCCAGAGTATTTTTTAATGTAGGTTCCACTTCAGTTGTTAAAGCTGGAACCGATTTGTCTTCTAGGGATAAAGTCACATAATAACCATCAGCTTTACGACTAATAGTTACTGTTTTAATTTGAAAATCATCAGGTAATGGTCGATGTTTAATCAACTTTACCTTGCCAATTTTGGGTAAATTAATTTGATTTTCTTCAATACAGTATGGCTTGATTTGAGGATAAGTAAAACTACGATAACGCCCAATTCCATTTAACCTTGGCTTTCCTAATTTATATCCACTTTTATCTGCCTTAAACCATCTATCAAAGGCAAGTTTTACCGAAATATTGGGGTAGGTGCCTCCCCCTTTTAGGGGGATGAAAAAAATTCAATGAGCGTATTTTCGTTTGATCCGGCAATAGTTGTCGGTACTGATAACTGATAACTGATAACTGATAACTGATAACTGATAACTGATAACTGAAATGACCCGTTTTATGCAATCCTGTAATACTTGAGAATGAATTAGCTTGTACTCAGGAAATTTGTCTTTGGTATTGAGCAAATCTTTTTTTTGAGAGTAATAATCTGGATTATCCCTGAGTTTTGGAATTGGCATTACCAAAGGCTGCCGACACAACAATTCTAACCACATTTCTATTGTGGATATTTGTTCGGAGTTGGGCCTTAATTTATATTGGTAGGCAGTCCGCATAGTGGAAAATTTCCGGGGTGATAGCAATATAATAATACAAGTTTTTCAACTAGGGCGAAGGCTAAGGAATTGTTTTTCTTTTTTCTCCTTTGAAGGAGAGGCTTTAAACCTTAATTATTCGGTAAAGTCTTTTTATTCCTCTTACTATTCGTAACATTCTTTTTTCAAATTGGTATCATGCTTCTTTTTACCAACGCCAAGTTTTCTATATAGATATAGGGGTGGAAAATAAATAATAATTTGATCTTTTTATTTTGGGTTTAATTCCTTACTGTTAACGGGGGTGTTTACAATTGGTTTAAATTTGAGTCCTCATCCATTTATTCTTCCTTCCTCACTCTTCCTTATTCAAATTTTTTGAACTTTCAATTTTTGCCTTCTCTTGTTACTAATGTCCACCCTTTGACAGTATTTAAAACTTTAAGATTTTCTAGGGTAAGGTTATTCAAATTTGACGCTTTAACTAATAGATATGGTTGTGTATTTTGCCATTGCTGTTGAATTTTTTGTGGCCCGACACGCTTGATGAGGCGATCGCTATAAAAATTTAAAGAGGGACGGTCTCTAGTATCGAAGGAATAAACTATCTGACCGGGGGGTGTATATTTCTGAATCATTTCTCCGACTGGTTTGACTGGATAGTCTTCTTGCAATTCCCAGCTCCAATGAGGGGAGTTAACCAGGAGTAGGAGTGAAAGATATGTTCCCCAAATCAAGATTGACAAAAACTGACGGTCTTGTTGGTTTAATAATATGGTTGCTATTGTCATTGTCAAGGCAATAGTTATTGAGATTAACCGCAAGTGTAAATCTAGTTTTGTCAGATTTTCCTCTCCCAGATGAAAAATACCGCTGAAGTAAAGCCAAGCAACCCAAGTTAGTAAGGCAAGCAGTGCAAAAATGGCTACTACTAGACGGTGATAAATAGTGGGGATACCTTTAGGATGTTTTTTACTCTCACCTTGAGTATGAGGATATTGATAAATTGGAAACCGAAAGTATCCCAAATCTACTGGAAATTGATGCCAAATTTCTGTCAGATAAGTACCGACTGCTAGAGCAAAAGCGGGATAAATAGGTAATACATACCAGGGGAGTTTGGTATTCATCAGGGAAATAGCTAATAAATATATTCCGCTCCAGACCAAAACTAATTTTCCCCAACTGAGATTCCGATTTTTCCAACTCAGATATAGTCCGGGAAACCAGAAAAGTTGCCAGGGGAAAGTAGACTCTAGAATTTCCAATAAATAATACCAAATAGGTCCATCGTGACTGCCTACTGGTTGCCAAATACGTTTGAGAGATTGATGGAAAAAGTTGGCATGGAAAAATTCTATTCCGTAATGGAAAAATTGAGCTGTGTACCACAGAAATACTGGGAGCATCCCGAGTAAGATACCGCCCCAAAAATATTTACAACGCAATAGTCGGGGAGTATCCCATAAGAGGAAGAAAAGAGCGATCGCTCCTAATAGTAATCCTAAAATTATTCCTTTTGTGAGGGAAAGTAGGGCAAAACTCAGACCAATAGCTAGAGAATAACGGAGGTTACGGCGCGATCGTAAAACACACCAAATCATTAGTAGAAAAAAACAAAGTACTGCTCCATCTAACATTGCTAAACGTCCATGTCGCACGACTGGCAATAAAGTTAAGTAGACTAAAGCAGAGAAAATTGCGGGGGTGCGTGGGCGAAATAATTCTCTAGCAACACCATAAACTAAGGGTACAGAGAATGCTGTGAATAAAGCAGGGAATAAACGTGCGGTTAATTCATTTACTCCGGCGATATTGTAGACAAGAGCGATCGACCAATGTACTAATGGTGGTTTATTCAAATAGGGAGTATTATTGATAGTTGGATAAAGCCAATTCCAATTTTTTCTGGTTATTTCTCTAGCTACTTGAGCGACTATTCCTTCATCCCAGTCTCGCAAAGGTAATGTGTCTAAGTTAGTAGAAAATAGTAATAATGCTGCTAATAATAAGCTGGCAATTATCAGTAAATCTATATGGGTATTTTTGTAGGTGAAAATTTTATTAAACATTTATTGGCGTTAGTGAATTAGTGTATGATATTAATCCTAATTATTTAGGAGTCAGTCCTCAGGAGTCAGGAGGAAAGAAAGAATAAGAAGAAGTAGTAGAGGGAGAAAGTTTTTTGTTTGCGCTCTTATCCGGACAAGATATCATATCTCAAATTACCAACGCCCATTTATTTAATTCAAAAATCAATTTGTAAGTATGATTATTATTTTCAACGCTTAACGCTAATAATAATATAGCAATCTTATTTGAGTTGTGAGATATTGTAGATTTTAGGGAATAGGGAGAGGGAATAAATTTCTAGAAAAACGGTATGAACCATGATTTCGTGAGGAAGTTATACAACTCTAGCTTATGCTAAATAAAGGGCAAGTTTATTTTCTGGAGATATCTATTTTAGGGAATAGGGAGTAGGGAAAAATAGGGTGCAACGATAATGCATGAATAAAGCCAAAAATTTATCGCTTTTAGGCAACAGCTCCGAAAGGCAACAACTCCGTCAGGGAATATATAGGAAAAAAGTATTTTTGCAAAGAGATACACCCAAAATAATTGATGATTTATATGCGATAATTAATTTTATTTTTGATTATTGGAGATGTCTAATACCATTTATCAAAAACTTTTCTACACTTTCTTAAGTAGGGGAGTAAGGGAGTGGGTAGGGACGTTGCATAGAATGTCCTTACAGGGAGAGACAAACATCAGAATAATTAGCATTAACTGGCTAATAATTAGGAAATAAGTTATTAAACCTGTGTTAATTACTCGATCGCTGAAGTTTCAGCCAAGTATAGCATTAATGCACGGGAATTTGTATCATAGAAAATCTATATTAAGATGAAGTAATTTAAAATTACTGTATAAGCGAATTTCATATAAGTCCCCATCCATTTTTTCTTCCTTCTTCTTTCTTCCTTCTTCCTTCTTCCTTCTTCCTTCTTCTTTCTTCCTTCTATCAAATCAATCAAATTAATATGAACTTACCTATAATTTTAGATATTGGCATTGGCTTAATTTTTATTTATCTTATTTTTAGCTTACTAGCTAGTGAAATTCAGTCAATTGTTACAATAATTTTGCAATGGCGAGCTACCCATTTAAAAAAATCAATTGAAGAGTTAATCGCTGGTGAACCTTATCTCAGCAAAAATAATTCTAAATCTAGTACAGAAATTGAAAAAGTACAAAAACTAGCTAATTCTCTGTATCAAAATCAATTAATTAAAAACCTTAACTATAGTGGTGGTAAAGGTCCATTAGAAAGAGGATTTCGGAGAATAATTCAGATGCTTGGTAATTTCAGTCGGACTGTCACTGGAATTAATAACATTTTTGATTCAGAAAAAACTGCTCCTTCTTATATTCCTTCTGATACATTTGCTGCCAGTTTAATTGATACTTTGAAACTGCAAGAATTAATGCAAATGATTAGTGAGGATAAATTAATAAATTTTACCGATAATATTTTGGTAAAAATTGATAAAATATTAGAAAATTTGAAGATAGAAGACAGCAGTCAACAGAAAAAGATTCAGGCTGAATTTGAGAATTTGCATCAAGAGCTAAATCAAAATATTCAGGATTATCAAAATAATTTAGCAAATCTCGATCTAACATTAGATAGAAATTTAAATAAGCTAGATTTATACACAGAAAAATCTCTAGAATATTTGCCAGATACAGCTCATTTAGAATTTAGTCGTCAAATAAACTTAGTCAAACAAGTATTAACAAATCCCCATGAAAGAAAAGTTTTAGTAACTGAAATGGAACCAAGCTTCTCTAATTTATTAAAATTTTTGAGAGAGGTAATGGAAATAAGAAAAGTTGTGCAAGCAGATTGGCAAAATAATAATGGGAAAATTCACCAAAGAGCGATTGAGATGATTGAATTATTGCCTGAATCTTTACAACAAAGTTTATATATTTTAGCCAAACAAGCGGCAACAAAAATTTCAACAACAGGTAATGCTTTATATCAGTTTCAAAAAGAAATTGAGAGATGGTTCGATAGTGGAATGGAAAGAGCGGCTGGTGTTTATAAGCGTAATGCTAGAGGAGTTGCTTTTTTGATTGGTATTACTATTGCTATAGTTGCCAATATTGATACATTAAATATGGTGGATAATTTATCAAAAGATTCTTTGATGCGGGCGACAATTAATAGATATTCCCAGGAATTAATCGATAATAATTCTAATCCAAGTGAGTTAGAAATAGGAGATATTCAAAATCAGGTAAATTCTGCATTAGATAATTTAGAACTACCTATTGGTTGGGGTCAAGAACAAACAAATAAAACCTCAGTTAGTCAATCAATTAGTTATTTAGAAGGATTAAAAAAAGTATTGGGTTGGCTAATTAGTGGTGTAGCTATATCTATGGGAGCGGATTTTTGGTTTAATTTATTAAAAAAGATTTATAGCATGAAAAAATAGGGTAAGCATTTCCTCCAGAATGTGGAGCTAACAGCCGCAAACGATTCCCTGCGGGATGCTACGCAAACAGCCATCAGCTATTAGACATCTCCTCCATCATGTATGGGGAAATAATTGATAATTTCTGTACGATAATTGATTTGATTTTGGATTTTTGGAGATGTTTATTGCTTTTAGTTTGAGATAAAAGCTTTACTAATCTCCTCAGAACTTATATTTATTTACTATAAAAACTGACTAAAACAGCCTATATTCATTAAAACCCCCTGATGAGAGCTGTTTGCTCCGCATTCCGCAGGAAAAGCTGAATGCTAATAGCTGTTTGTGCAGCATTCGGACCGAAATACTTACCGAATAATTAATAATTAAATAATTAAATAATCAAATAATTCACGCCTTGAAGCCTCCCCTTGAAAGGGGAAAAATTTATTTTTTTCCTTTTATTCAATCCTATCCGTTTTTAGGGAGAGGTAATTATCAATTATCCATTATCAATTATTGAAAAAATAGGTATAGCAATTTGGTGCATCTTAATGCATGAATAAAGCTAAAAAATTATTGCTTTTATATCATGTCCGGATAATAGCGCGATAGAACTCCGTTCCGCTTACGCGACCGACAAACTTTCTCCTTCTTTTCCTGTTCTTCTTCTTCCTTCTTCTTTCTTCCCTCCTGACTCCTCCGTCGTTATTTATAACTGTTCAACCTGACATGATATTAGGCAACAAATAACAGCTCCAGAAAGCAACAGCTCCGTCAGAGAATAGATAGAAAAAAAGTATTTTTGCAAATAACAGATTCACCCTAGCAATTCCCATCTCTGAGTGAGTTAAAAAAACTCTAAACAACAGCTCAACAGTCTACAGAAAATATATAGGAAAAAAGTATTTTTGCACATAACAGATGTACCCCTATTAGTATATATCTTTAGATAGGTGTAAAAAGAGTAGTCTATCTTGTATAGACCAAGTAGTTTAAATCAATATTTGTCTAACTAATGGTAAATCTTTAAACCCAAAATAAATTAGATAATTAAGTTGAATATAAAATAAATATTTACAAGGAAGAAGTTAGGAGGAAGATAGAAGTTGGTATGAGTATAATTAAAAACTTTAGTTGTGAGTATAAAGCCCACTTAAAACAAATATATATTCCCAGACAGGTAGTGCGATGGAATACTGTGTCCTTGTTTTCAATCCCACGTTTTTAAACGTAGGTTCTTCTTTCTTCTTCCTTCTTCCCTCTACCTTCGTAAACTTAATAAAATTAAGTAAAATTTTATGAGTAGTTACATTCTATCTCTGCTAGTTATTGGTTTACTAATTCTATCCGTAACACTTGGTTCAGGTTGGATTGGAAGATTACCAATATCCTATGCTCTAATTTATTTGCTGGTAGGTTTTTCATTCGGTCCTTATGGAATTCACCTGATTCAAATTGAACCAAATACACAATTTTTAGAACGAATAACCGAATTTGTAGTACTAATTTCCTTGTTCGGTTGCGGTCTAAAAGTCAACCGTTCTTTAAAAGTAAAATCTTGGCGGTTAACAACCAGACTAATAGGATTATTAATGCCTTTTTCGATTATTGCCATAGCAATTATTGCTCATAATTTTTTAGACTTTAATTGGGGAGTAGCAATATTACTCGGAGCAATTTTAGCTCCCACCGATCCGGTATTAGCATCAGAAGTTCAACTTGCTCATTTGAACGACCGCAACGAATTACGATTTGGCTTAACTTCAGAAGGTGGGTTAAATGATGCTTTAGCTTTTCCTTTTGTTTATTTTGGATTGCGTTGGATAAAAGATAATAATTGGCAAAACTGGCTTCACAAATGGGTTGCAATAGATTTAATTTGGGCAATTTTCGCTGGTATTATTGCCGGAGCAGTTATAGCGAAAACAATTGTTTGGATAGATAAACGGTTGCAAAAAATGAGACCTGTTGATGACATTTTACAAGATTTTGTGGCACTTGCAATTTTGTTAGTTAGTTATGCAGCGGCAGAATTGGTAAATGGATATGGTTTTCTCGCAGTTTTTGTGGCGGGGATAGTCACACAACGCTCCTATGGCGACCTAAATCGTCATCTAGGGCAATTGGAGTTTATCGAACAAATTGAACGTTTAATGGAGGTGGCTATTATTGTGTTATTAGGGTCGCTACTACGGGTAGATTCAATGCTAAGGTTTTTACCGTCTATTCTTTTGGTTGGGGGACTGTTATTGTTTGTAGTTCGTCCAGTTGGGGTATGGATATCTACTATAGGACAGGGTTATAAACCTTTAACTAGGTTATTGGTTGGTTGGTTTGGCGTTCGTGGTGTGGGGTCGTTGTATTATTTATTCTATGCACTAGGAAAAGGTTTTGATGGTGAGGTTGCGGAGGCAGTGACATGGATAGCGATCGCTGTGGTGATGATGTCTATTGCGCTGCATGGTATTAGTACAACTCCCTTAATGAAGCTGTATGAGTTGCGGGGTGAGGAGTAGGGGAGTAGGGCAGTAGGGGCGAATGGCATTGGCCCTTACAGCAGTAGGGTCGTAGGGGAGTGGGGGAGTGGGGGAGTAGGGGAGTGGGGGAGTAGGGGAGTGGGGGAGTAGGGGAGTAGGGGAGTGGCTCACACGGATTATGGCACGGATATACGGATACGCAAGGGAGTGGGACAGTAGGGGCGAATGGCATTTGCC
>JAXHSW010000228.1:0-14214 GCA_034190295.1 Cyanobacteriota bacterium
GGGGGAGTAGGGGAGTAGGGGAGTGGGGGAGTAGGGGAGTAGGGGAGTGGGGGAGTAGGGGAGTAGGGACGCTGCATGTAAAAATTCAGAATAATTAATTCTAAATATAACTTACGGAAAGGAATTTAGCAGTAAGCATTCAGCTATCAGCTTGTAGGGGCGTTTTGCTCCGCAACATATAAAGCGTCAGCTTTGCGGAACGCAAATGGCCAAAAGCTTGCGCATAACTATCGTTAACGCCCCTACTTGGGTTTAAATCCCCGGTTTCTATAAACCGGAAGGTGCGCGGAGGGGTTGCGCATCTCCTTTTAAACTTAAACGTTTACTGCTGACTGCTGACTGCTGACTGCTGACCGCTTTTTTAATAACAAAAGAATCTAAAAAAGCTTTAGCCTCTGGAAAATCTAAATTTCCATCTTCAGCAACTACTTGTAAACTATATAATGTTGGTCCGTTAGGGTCGATAAATATTCTTAAAAGTAATCTCAAATTAGGCTTTACTTTTGACTGTAAAATTATTTCTCTACCTGGAAATCCTTGATAATTAATCTTCTTTTCACTAATTATTATCGAATTAGAATTAATTGCTGCTCCATCTCGCGCTCCATTTAAACCTTTTTCAACATTATATTCACTAGGATCGACTGGATATTTGATGCTAGAAACAGAAAAAAATCGTTGTTTTTCTGGGTATTGATAGAAAACTAATAAGGCATTAAGTTTTCCCAAAGAAGTATCAACAGATAAATTTTCTTCTTCTGGTTGACCAGGAAAAAAAACTGTATAAGAATCATCTTTAGCTGTATATTTATACCAGTTATTAGCAAGATAAATAATATTAGTATCTGTAAATTCTGATGAATATTTTAGTGGTGGATTTATAATTGCTATTGCATCTAAATTTGATGTAAAAGATAGAATTGTAACTAGACTATAAACGATCGCAATTAAGGATGATTTCATAATGTTAAACTTAACTGTTTTAAAGCATTTAAAATCTTAATGCATGACTTTTGACTTATAACTTCCGTTAAACTGTATAAGGTACACCAGTCGCGGGCAAGATGCTGTAGCGGGCAAGATGCTGTAGCGGGCAAGATGCCCGCACTACAAACACTTTACCAAAAAATGAGGTCCACGCGCCTCCCCTTTTAAGGGGATGAAAAAATATTCAGTGAGCGTATTTTCGTAGCCTCCGGCTTTAGTGGTGGGTACTGATAACTGATAACTGATAACTGAAATGAACATCCTTATGTGTACCTCATTTACCTGAAATGTGCTGTACTTATATCATGTCCGGTTGAACAGTTATAAATAAATGACAGAGTCCTCAGGAGTCAGTCGGACCGAGTCTACCCACCCCTAACCCCTCCCAAGAGGGGAAGAAAGAAGAAAGAAAGAATAAAGAATAAAGAAGAGGAGAAAGTTTTTTTTATCGCTAATTATCCGGACATGATATTACTATATTTTTACCGAAAAATGAATAATTATTAATTAAATAATTCAGCTTGATTGGCATTTCCTAGAAAGGGAAAAAAAGCGGTCGTTCGCGGAGATCGGAACGGAGTTCGATCTTCAAAGCGAACCGTAGGGTGGGATGGCGTTTGCGCTTCGCACAACTACGAATGGCGCATAGCGTCCCGGAGGGAAAGGTCTCCTCGCCATATCCATGAGACCAAGAGAAGAAATAATATTTCCTGACATTCAATTCCGTAACGGTTAAAACCCGAGGTAATTATTCATTATCCATTAATGAACTGAACTTTTGCTTGAATTTCTCTCAACTTCTCCTCTACTTCACCACTACTTAATAAACTTTCCGCCTTAGACAAGCCTTCCTTAATATCAGAGCAAACTCCACAACGCCATAAATAAAAACCTCCATTCCAAATAGCTGCTGACATTAACTGACTCACCTTACCTTGCAAAACTTCTTGCATTTGCTCTACTAACTCCGTAGTTGAGCCTAATGATACCTCCTTCCCTCCACAACCATAGTCACTAGGATGCAACAAAAGACGTTCAAATGTAGCAGACTTGTCAGATGGCATCGATACCCCAATAATAGCTGTCCGGTCGCGAGGCAAGTCACAACTTCCTTCTAACCCCTTGACTGTTGTATAATTTTTCACACCCTGTAATTCCAACGCTCCTCGAAACATACCTTCTGTAGGAGGATGAACATATCCGGCGGCCAGATGAACTTCCCCTGCAAAGGGAACCCAAATTAATTCCATCGTTGCTAGAGGTGGTCGTTTGCCGATATCTCGACGATATTCTACTAAAGCATCTGCTTGAGGAAAATGTGTCGGTAGATAAACAAAACCTAAACCAGTCTGCTCAAATACTTGTTGCACCTGTTCCAGCGATAGTTTTTCCCATTCAACCCCTAACCCTTGCCAAATATCAATAAAAGGTACTCCTTCTTTTGTCGGCATTCGCGCTCCACCGTGCATCACAACAAACACCCCTGCTGTTGCTAAAATTAAAGCTGTGAGTGGGGTTACTGGTGCAGTACGCGATCGCCCATCATAAGGACAACCTAATACTGTCACTACACCCATCGATGGTTGACTTTGCAGTTTTGGCCCGAATTCGTAATAACTATCTAACATTCCTGCCAACTCATCTCCAGTAGGACGTTTAATGCGGTGAGCAATTAAAAAAGCGCCGATTTGGACTGGTTTTGCTTCTTTCAACAACATCATCTGCATTGCTGCTGCTGCCTCTTGGCGGCTTAAATTTCCCCCTGTATGGGGTCCACTACCAATAGTTCTGAGTAATTCTCGAAAGCGATCGCTCATTTAATTTTTCTCTCCGGTTAATTAGCTATTTATTTTTTGATTCTCGTTCAGTGAGTTTAATACTCCACAGTCACCCGCAATGTCAATACTAAAGTTAAAAATTCAACCCCAACTATAACATTCTCCTGACTACAGACTCCTCGTTCAATGCTGTGGTTTGATTAATTTGCTGTGGAATTAATTCTTTTACTAGCTTCCAGAAATATTCTATGGGAGGAATTTGTATCCGATCGCTAGTTGTCACCACCACCACCTCACGACTCCAAACAGAATCTTTTATTGATGATACCTTAGATGATACCTTAGAAGTAGTCGGAGTGACTCCTATTGTTTTTATGGCAAGGGTGGGGTCAAGTTTAACATCTATTAAAGCTGAACGAGGTAACAGAGCAATTAAGTTTCCTTGTCGTACTACTCCTCGGAAAGCATCGAGTGTATTTAACTCTAATGCTGCATTGAGTTTTGCCCCTAGTCGCTCAAATTGCTCTTTAACTAATCTTTGCATTCCGTAGCCATCTTTGAAGACTACTTGAGGATAGCGAATAAGTTCACTCCAGGGAATTTGGTCGTATTTTGTGAGGGGGTGGTTAGCTGCCATTAATACTTCTATCGGTTCTGTGTAGAGAACATTGACTACCATTTCTGGACTGGTAGTAAATAAGCGGTTATTCATTACTATTGCTATATCTACTAGACCGTCTTTGAGAACTTTCAAGGTGCGATCGCTTCCTAGAGCTGTTACCCGCAATTTTACTTCTGGATAGTGGCGACAAAATCTTTGCAAAACTGGGGGGAGGTAAGCAGCACAAACAGAGTGAATAGCTGCAACACAAAGTTCTGGTTGTTTTCCGGCAAGCATTTCTCCTATTTCTTGGCTAGCAGTTTTCCAAGCTTGGCAAATTTTCTTAGCATAAGGCCATAAACATTCTCCTGCTAGAGTGAGTTTGGCTTGGGTGCTACGGTGGAATAGGAGAGTACCCACTTCATTTTCTAGAGCTTGCACTTGTCGGCTAACTGTTGATTGAGTGACGTTACATATTCGCGCTGCTTGTTGGAAGCTACCCGTTTCTGCAACATAAAGAAATGCTTGCAAATGCTCTAAGCGCATAGAATTTTGATTCAACTATTATTTACCAATCTTTTACCGTAGCAGATGGATTTTTTTCATTTAGTAGACTATGATACACCTTCTCAATATGAATTATAGCAAATCTCAAAAAGTTGGCTATATATTTTTAAGTAATGGGGGGATGGGGAGATAGGGAGATGGGGAGATGAGGAGATGGTAGTCAAAGATAGCATTACTCTTCAGAAATGGTATTAGGTATGGGTAACAGTAGTAAGAATTTTAGACTTTATTATATTTTTAGTTTTACAAATCCTGCAAGGAAAAATCTTTGTTTGTAGTTGCACTTTAGCACTGTAAGAATCAGACCTCTAACTCTCGGTTTTTCTTTTGCCTGTAGAATAACAATGTTTTTTATTCCTATTATACTAAGTTGAAAAAAATCATGCTTGTCGAGCGATATCCCTACTTCTCTATTCTAATTCCTGCATATAGATGAAATTCGCATTTTATGGCACAATAAATATTAATACTTGAGTTTAATAGGAGTTCTTGATGGTATTTGATTGGTTAAAAGTAAAACATATTTCCAGGAATATTCTCAATTTTATAGATGCTAAGATAGCTCAAGCACAGCAGATAAAGAGCGGCAATTTCAAACAAAAGTTAGTCCTACTAAAAATATCTAAAAATTACTTTATCTTAGTCACTGGATTCACTATATTATCACCTATTTTTACCACTATTTCTGCCTCTGCTGCCGAAAATCTTATCATTTCTATTCCTCCTCTCGATCTTACGGAACCAATAGTAGTTTCTCTGCCACCTTTTCAATTAAAAATACCAATTGAATCTATCGAAAGGTTTGCTAAAGAAGGAGAATTTAGTGAAGAATTTACCTTTTATTCTGAGTTGCTCACAACAAAAGAAACAAAAGAAATACAGACAGTTCTGAAAAAGCAAAAACAAGAACTAAGAGAACTTTTTCAAAAGCGTTTTGATGTTAATCCTACTATTGTCAACACATTTATGGAAGAACCAGCAGGACAAGAAGTGCTGAAAAGATTAGGTAAAATCCTAAAAACTGGAGAAAATAAGAATGGTAGTGAAGCTCTCCAAACAGCTTTCCAGTTAGCTATTGAAGAACCAGATGGTTTGACTATTATTAATTTGTTGAAAAATTTCCCGGGAGATTTGTTAATAGAATTTGAAGAAGGTATCAATTTAACTGAAGAATTAATCAAGAGATTTGTAGAAGAACGCTTGATTGTAACCGAGCTACAAAATCAAGCTCTAGAGCGATCGCTTAGCGAAAAAAAGATTGATTTTAATAGTTTTCCAGATTTAAGGCAACCAGGAAATATAACATGGGAAAAACAATCTTTTACTTTTAGAAATCCTAATCGCGACCGCTCTTCTCCAGCAAATATTTATCTGCCGAAAAATGGAGGAAATCAATTAATTCCTGTGATAGTTATTTCCCACGGTTTAGGTTCAGACCTGAATAGTTTTGCCTATCTTGCCGAACATTTAGCATCTCATGGTTTTGCAGTAATAGTACCAGAACATATTGGTTCAAGTGCAGAAAAACTTGAAAATATCTTTGCAGGTTTTAGTAGACCAGTAGATGGAATGGAATTTATTAACCGTCCATTAGATATTAAATATTTACTCGATAAATTAGAGGTAAAAATAGACTCCGATCCAATTTGGCGAGGTCAGCTAAATTTTCAACAAGTGGGAATAATAGGTCAATCTTTTGGCGGTTATACTGCTTTAAGTCTTGCAGGTGCTCCTCTAGACTTAGAAGATTTACGAAAAGATTGTCAATCTGAAGATACTAAATTTATCTTTAATTTATCCCTATTATTACAGTGTCAAACCAGTAATTTACCAACAGAAATAACTAACAATTTACGAGATGAACGTATCACAGCAGCTATTGCCATAAATCCAATTAGTAGTGGTGTATTTGGACCTGAAAAAATTAGTAAAATTGCAATACCCTTGATGATTGTTGCTAGTACTAGAGATATTTTTGCTCCACCAATTCCAGAGCAAATTTATCCATTTATCAGCTTAACTACTACAGAAAAATATTTAGTTATTAGCGAACCAGCAACTCACTTTTCGTTTATTGGTGTAGAAGAAGAAGAGGAAGTTTCTATAGAACTACCAATTAAATTAATTGGTCCAGATCCTAATTTAGCTTATCCTTTTATGCAGACATTAGGTTTAGCCTTTTTTCAAACTTATCTGATAAATCAATCTCAATCATTGCCATATTTAAGTGGGTCTTATCTACAATTTATTAATCAACAACCATTTAATTTTAGTGTATTACGGTCTCTTACAGAAGAGGATTTACAGCAGGCGATCGACAGTTTTTCCAAACGATTTAGTGATATTAATTAGGGCTTGCTGAAAAAGTCTTTTAGTAGCGGTAGGAGACAGGAGACAGGAGACAGGAGAAATGGGAGGGACGTTCCATGGAACGTCCCTACTATGGTCTACCTAAATGAAAACCGCTGTAATTGAGAGAGGGAACAGGAGGTCAAATTGTCATTATTTTTGTTACGAAAACAGTGGGAGCATCTTGCTCCCGCGCTAGGCATCTATTGTTCTTGTGTACCATAGTTTTACTCCAAATTACTTGTTGTTTTTAACCACTGATAAAAATAATAAACTAGACTAGGAATCCAAAAAACTATCCAAATAGTTAAGTTACTATTTAAGCCAAAAAGATCGTTAATACCCTGAGAGAAAAATCGACCAATTATTGTTAAAAATAAGAAGATTACTATTATTAAGCCTATTCTTTTTAAATCTTGGTTGTTTTGATAAATTTTCCAACATAGAAAGGTGAGATAAATAGGATATATTAAGAATGCAAAAGCATCAAAATGATCGATTGCATAACTAGAACCAAAAATTAGGTTGACAGTGCTTAAATTGTAATAATAACGGAGAGGCATCCAAGTCATAAAGACAACAGATGCAAGGGTTAAAAGATTGAGATACTTGTCAAAATCTCGGACTTCCCATTTTGAATAGATGAAAAGAAGAATACAAGATATGATACTAACAGTTGTTATGATCAAGAAAGATAAAATATAAAATACTCTACTAATGGAGAATACATTATTTTTGCCTTGCCATGTAGAATAAGATAAGCTATTTTTCATTAATGTGTAGTAACCTTGCTTCTGTTCTTGATTAAGAGTATCTTTTTGTTCTCGAAATTTAATAATAGCTTCTTCAATTGTTAATTTCTGAATAGTTAAATTCTTTCCTTTAATTACCTCATTAATATCAACAATGCTCTCAGGAATTTCTTGGATTTGTACAATTGTTTCTTGCGGAGGATCATTAATAGTAGATTCTGCTTGATTTTTTAACTCCAATAGGAGCATATTATCAGAAGTACCTTCTATATATGTCAAGAAAATAGAAATTAGTATACTTAGCAAGAAATATTGAATTAACTTCTTTTTTTCTATTATTAAATTGATGGCTTGATTGAAACTAATAAGCACAATTCCAAAGGCTAATACAGAAAACAGAATCAAGTGAGGGTAGAGTTTAAAATAAAGTAACCATTGACTATGATCGCGAAATTCTAAGCCAATACTTAAGGGTAAACCAATGACAGTTATTAGAAATGCAGTTCTCGTTAAAGGCTGTCGTAAATTGAGGAAAGAAGTGAAAATATTATTCATAATTTATCCACATTTTTATTAATTTTGACTTAAACTTTAATACAGTTAAGTTATTAAGCATTTAAATCACATATTTGTTCTTTGCCAAGTTAAGAATACAACCCTTATTAATTCTGACTTATAACTCCTGATTATGATTTACTAAATAGTTGGAAAATAGATAAATAAACAACCAACTAAATACGACTAAAAGAATCCACATTCTGTCATCAATAGTATTTACACCAAAAAATCGACTAAGTAACTCTGTTTGCGCTCCTAATATGAGATTGAATGCAATGAAAACTACCGTGATAATAATAAGTATCCAATTTTTCTCTTTTTGTCGTATAATTTTATCAAGAGTAGATAAAAATAAAAAAGAGATAGTAACATAAACAAATGGGTCTAATGGCTGCCAAAAATTAAGGTTTTTGTAGTTAAAAATTAGATTTTTAGGTTCGTTGAGATAATAAAATCTAAAGGGTATCCAAAATAAAATCATAGCTTGAGAAAAAACTAGATACTCACAGTATTTAACCTGATTAAAAAATTTTCTTGGATCTTGAACTTGTACCCAAAGAACAAAAAAGATTAAAATTGTAAAAATTATTAGCCAGAAAGTGTAACCGTAAAACCAGCGACTGATAGAAATCCAATTTTTTCCTCCTTTCCAAGTCGTTTTGTAATCTAATCCAAGATACATTAAGTTATGAAAACCAATGGCTTGTGACTCAGTAATTTTATTGCTTTTTTTCAGTTCAAGATAATTAGATAAAGCTTCTTCAAGGATGGGTTTCCTAATTACAATCTTGTCTTCATTAATAATATCTCTCGTGTCAACAATTTCTGAGGATATTTCTTTAATGCTGTCGAGTCCACCTTTAATAGCTGACACTTCAAGAATTACCTGATTATCAATAATTGATTGAGCAGACGGACTTAATTCAAAAAGTAGCATATTAGGCGATGTAACTTCTACACTAAGAAGAGCGATCGAGACAAATAACATTCCCAATATTCCCCACTTAAACTTATTGATTGATTTATTAATTATTTGACTGAAGCTTTGGCAAACACCCCAAATAGCTGCCCAAAGAAAACAGATAGGATATATAATCATATGTGGGTATAATTTGGCATACTGCAAAAATGTTTTAAAGCCAAATTCATAAATAATACTAAGAGGTAAACCAAGTACACCTAAAATTACACCAATAATAATGGGAACGCGCAATTTAAGAGGTAATTGATACTCAGATAAAAAACTTTTCCATGTTGGCAAAGGAACAGCAGGATTTGGTACAATTATAGGTAGAGAATGTCCTCCCGGATATTTATCGGGGTTATTATATTGTTTTTCTAGCTCTTTTCTTGTTTTTCTCACGGCAACAAATAAAGGTAGATCGTGACAGAAATATTTCAGAAAATATTCCAGAAAATGTATCGCCATTTCGTTAGGTATTGATTCTTTCATTACGATACATACAGGTAAGCGTAATTCAGCAAGTTTATTGGCAATACCTAACCCGTCACAAGAGTTAAAAATAGCCAAACATAATCCCTTATCAATAGCAAACTTTAGCTCATTTTCTACATCATCTATGGTGATACCTTTTCGATCATTATTATTCAGATATAAAATACCTTGACCATTTTCATTAGTCTCACTATGACCTGAATAAAAGATAATATTCCAGCCTGTTTCTTCTTGTAACCAAGCTTTTAATTCTTCTAAAGTAGGTTGCTCTAAAAATTCAAGTCTTGCGCCATGTTTCCTCACTTCATTGAGTAATTGTGAGTCTCGATCCAGATTAATATTATCGTTATCTCCTAAGATAACTAAGATGCGAATTTGGGGATTTCCTTGAATATCTTCCCACCCTAGAGGTGGTTCATATTCTGGCGGACTAATAGCAATTTCTGCTTCAGAATACTCTCTAAAGATATTCCATTCTAGCCAAGGAAGTTGTTTAAACAGGGAATTATTAGTTTGGATAGTAACAGAAATTTCTCCCGATATATCAATATTTTTAGTTAACAAATCAATAACTTTTGACCATTTTTCTGATTCCAGCCAATTGTTTAATTCAGTAGTCAAATTTTGATAAGATTCCCAACAATTGAGAGGAGCCTCTTTTTGATCGTTATCATCATCTATACTAATTCCATAATCATCATCATCGTCAGCCACTTGTGATAAATTTTCTTTAATTGCCGTTGTACTATCCTTTCGGGATGAACGGTTTACAATTTGATTTAATGCTTCTTTCCATTTATCAAGTGATGATTCAAGACTTTCAGGAACTGAATGAACAAAATATCGCCTGCGAGTTTTTGATGAATTATTCTCATTATCAATCAACAATTCTACACTCAACGATTCTTGTTCACCAGTTGTTTTATTTATCTGTTCAACTAGGTTTAGCTCAATTTTTTGCACCATAAATAATTAATTATTCATAATCTATATTTAAGCGACAGGTTGAATACTTGGAAAAGATTCAGTTTTACTTTTACCGTTTAGAGTGATTTTAACCTGAAGTAGTTTTCCTTTTTTTCTCTTACTTTCAAGTTGTTCCAGCCTCATTGCAACTTTTTTAGAATTAGGAGGAATAAAAAGCTGGTTATCTCCTGTTTTAGCTGTAGTTGAAATCATAACTTTACCAGAGGGTTTTAGTAACGCTAATTCTAAACCAGAGGGTAAGCTTTTTGTAGTTTCTCCACAAGGAAGTAGTTCAAAAGAGAGCTTCATTTCCTCATTTTCTTTTTCTTGTTTAATCTCAATCATTAGAGCAACTTTTTGATCGTCTAATTCAATTATCTTCCCTCTTTTTAATTGAATAAAAGGAGTAGAATATTGCTTTTCTTTAGATAGCTGATTAGCATTTGCATTACTCTGTTTTCTTCGCCCACTAGAAACTAATATCTTTTCAGGTTCAACCCAATCATCATCTAAAAGTTTTTCCAAGCGTTCCCGATAAGAGTTAATTTCGTTAATTTGTTCATCATACAAAACTGTTAATAAATCTTCCAAAGGTTTTAACTCTTCTAAATTAATTTCATCCCTATTTTCATCTAGTTCAACGCTGGATAAAAAACCTAATAATTCCGCTTCTTGTAAGTCATTATCAAACTTGACAAAAACATAACCTATTCTGTCTTCTCTCACCTCCTCCGGCAAAACAACCACTTCTTGCTCCGGCAATACAGGACGACACTCCAGATAAACCTCTAAATTAGGAATAAATAAATCTGCCACATCAGAAAAAGCACGTTCTATAGGATTCCACGCACCTGTTAATTCCACATCAGTTTCTATCTGTACAATATTCAGAAAATTACGTACCGCACACACAGACAAAGTGTTTAAATAAACTTTTGCTCTTTTGTTTTGATTGATTTGTTCAGCAGCAAACTCTTCAGCATAATTGCGATCGCCTCTAGTAATAGGTACTTTAATGCCAAAAGTTTCATTGTTCATAATTATTCCTCCTCTAAAGATTTGCGAATTTTTTGATATTGGCGATGAAACCAATTGCGAAGTTGAAATTTAGGTGGGATGCCAAATTCTGCTTTAATTTGTTTCCATGTGTTGTTTCTAGACAAACGTTCAAAAATTTTTCCAATAGTGCATTCAGGATACTTGGGGTGATGGTCTGTGAGTGCGTACAACTTTTTTAGTCTTTGCTCTAGTTTTTGATGTTCTTCTTCCTGAATAGCTTGCTCCATCGGATCTGCTTCTAAGGACGATAGTAAATCCCCCAGAGTATTTTTGTTATCGCGATCGCCATTCAAAAGAGCATCAAGAGACAGTGGCTTTGCTTTGTTCCATAAGTCCTTTTCCTCATATTTTAGACGCAGCTTTTTATTAATCCATGTGACCAAACTACTTTGTAAAGATTTAGATTGCTCCTGTGGCTCAAAGTCAGAAGCAATTTGCTGATAAACCTTTACCCAAGTATCTTGTAATATCATCCAAAAATCTCGATGCTTCGAGTACGTCAACCCTTTTAACCCTTCGATTTTTTTCAACAGAGGAACAAAAGCTATCCCACGTCTATTCTCCGGTTGCCGACAAAAGTTTTCGATCAACTCATATAGCTCTCGATCTTCACTACTGCCATCACAAACAGCACGAATTTTGTTCAAATAGTTATCATCCATAACTCGTTTTAGTACATAATCTTCTTGCATTATCATAAGCAATCTATTATATTAGGCATCTGAAGTTCAAAACATTTTTTTGTCATCATTAGATTAACCATACGCAGTCCTTATTGTTTGACATGATTCTTAGAGGGCATCTGAAAAATTTTTTGATACTTAATTTTGCTCCCCTAACCCCCCAACTTTGGGGGGAACAAGAGTCAATTTGCTTCTAAAAGTCCCCCTTTTTTATCCCCCTCCCGTCCCCCTTGGAAAGGGGGAAGCCAGAAGATGCTGCGCATTTGAAGGATGGGGGATTTAGGGGGCTTGGATGTAGCAAATGGGACTTCTCAGACAACCTCTTAATTAGGGGTAATAAGACTCCTGTATTTCTTTCAAGGTTTTAGATGCAATTGTTGCAAATTTTTAAATTATTTTTTCTTATTTATGAAGAATTTTAATTAAGTCAAATTTATGAGTAGTTATTAGCCTTTCAGTTGCAACAAAACCTATTTTTCTAGTGATTGATAGACATCTACTAAATTAGTCAAATGAAAGGGAGTTAAAATGAACAAATCAATACTAACTCGAATGCTGGAATGGTTCACTCTTCATCCTCAATCTCATGGGATGAGCTATTGGCAACATTTGAAATTCGCTTGGAGCGTTGCAGCTCAACTTGTTATGAGTGTAACCGTTTTTGGACTTCACGGAATCGTTCCTGCATTTAAAATTCCAAAATCACTTGACTTTGAAGCGACGATCTACTACCTTGAATGCAAAAACAAGGAGGTTGAAATCTATGAAGTAGCGCCTTCAAGTTAATCCAGTTTTCTAAGCCACCAGCAAAATCCATCACTACCTTCCCTGTGCAATCATCAGCGACTATCAGTTCGCACATCGTTAGAGAAAAGAGCGAAGAAGGTATCCAAGCATTAGGATGGGTTTCTAGCAATATATCTAAATCATTAGCTAAACGATATTGGACAATTGTGCCAACCTCTAGAGACTGATAGTCGATGTTACTGTCCGGACTGTAAGTAATGATTTGTTTTTGTTCCGAAACACTTTTATCTGTTTCTAAATTCAGTTCTGGTGTTTTCATTAATTCTATTTGTACTCGCTAAGGATACATTGATTAAAAAATTCAACTGTTTTCTCTGGAGAATAAGATGCTAAAATTTCATCAAATTCCCGGTAAGAAAATAATTCTATACCCAAATCCTCCATTTGATTTATTTCTTGGTGAGTAGGAGTGCGGTAATAGGTTCTTTTCCCAATATCCTGCTTTCTCCCACAGGGAAAAGAATATCCCTTAGCCAACTCATCGATATATTTTAGAAAGATTTGGGTCCCTTTTTTGTAAATCAAACATAAATTTTTTAGATAGCTGTTGTTTCTCTCAAGATCCACAGAGTAAGTTTCTATGATATCACCTGTATCGATTCCTTCCTCAACAATATGTAAAGTTCCGTTGTGTTAATAACTGCACGTCTCTGTGAATTCCCTTGTCTGAAATTTTACACCCAGCAGGAATCTGAATCGTGACATCTTTTTTGGTTAATTTCCTGGGTTGATACAAAAAGTAGTAATTATTTGCTTCTACTGAACTTACCATTTTCGTCGATCGACTTTCCATAACTTTTTTATTTCTACACGACGCATAGATTTTTCTAATTTTTTGTGCTCTGATATAGAATCTGGTTATGCAGTATATGTTTATAATTCTATCCACACTTTCTCCCCTTAAATCTCCCCATCTCCCCATCTCCCCATCTCATGTAATAAGTATTCAACCGGATTTGATATGACTCATATTTTAATCTTTTGTGATTTGATCGGATGTCAACTTTGATGTCAACTTGGACGCAACTAAATATACCTGAGAACTAGCAACCATGCCAAGAAGTATTTCCACAAGTCACTTGATAGATTCAATCCAAACCGCCAAATGATTGACACAGCAACAGCAGTCGTCATCATCGCTACAGCTACAGGAACGCTCGCAGGCAGTCGCCAAGCATGCAGGACCAAAAGAAGGCCAAGTCTACTTCCCAGAGAAGTCCAGTCAGCATCGCTGTTTTGAGCGACATCAAAAGCTTATCTAAAGAATGGCTTTGTTGCATGAAAGTATATAGCTGCCGCAAAGCTGCCGAATGGCGCTCATCAGCACAGCAATAACTATTGTCCAATAGTAATCATTGCCAAAGAAAGCGATCGCTCATCAGCGCAGCAATAACTATTGTCCAATAGTAATCATTGCCAAAGAAAGCGATCGCTCATCAGCGCAGCAATAACTATTGTCCAATAGTAATCATTGCCAAAGAAAGCGATCGCTCATCAGCACAGCAATAACTATTGTCCAATAGTAATAATTACCAAAGAAAGCGATCGCTCATCAGCACAGCAATAACTATTGTCCAATAGTAATCATTGCCAAAGAAAGCGATCGCTCATCAGCACAGCAATAACTATTGTCCAATAGTAATCATTGCCA
>JAXHSW010000229.1:0-4623 GCA_034190295.1 Cyanobacteriota bacterium
CCCACCCCTAACCCCGACCGTGGAGAACCCACCCCTAACCCCGACCGTGGAGAACCCACCCCTAACCCCGACCGTGGAGAACCCACCCCTAACCCCTCCCAGGAGGGGAAGAAAGAAGAAGAAACCCCGAGTATAAGGAGAAAGTTTTTTGGTCGCGTAAACGGAATAGAGTTCTATCGCGCTCTTATTCGGACATGATACCAAGCGTAAAAAAAGAATGTTACGAATAATAAGTGCAATAAAAAGATTTTGCAGGAAATATCCCTTTGACAAAGCGGTGCGACCCCGCGACGACGCCAGAACGCTTGCGGAACGCGCACCAAGAGAAAAAGAGAATTTACGACCTGAAAACTGGTATTAAATCTATTCCCGTGTGGATTCAGAATTGCAGGATTGCTGTTTGCGGAACATTCCGTAGGAAATTCTTACGATCCGACCCTAGCTATTTGTAGCAAACATTTATCAAATTGGTATGAGATCATACCTCAAATTACTAACGCCAAAAATGTTTCATCTTCAACCATTACCAAATATTTCTCCATCCCCCCATCTCCCCATCTCCCCATCTCCCTATCTCCCCATCTAATTACACCGATGCGATATCAATGCTTGAAGGGCAATGTTATACTTTAAATCTGGATAGTACTAATAAAATTAATAAATTTTAAGATGAAACGATTTGAGTGGATTGACACTTTAAAAGGGATTGGGATTTGTACTGTAGTTGCTGGTCATATTTACGGTGGAGAAATTAGAGAAATGATTTCTATTTTTCATATGCCACTTTTTTTCTGTATCGGTGGATTTCTCTACTCATCAAAATACAATAACCAAGAGTATCTGAAGAATAAATTAATTCACTTAATTGTGCCTTATATTTCTTTTGTTATTCTGCTTTATCCAATACAACTACTAACAATGCTTCCCCAGAAAGATAATTTTTCTTTCGTCGATATTCTTAAGTTAATTGTTAATCCTATTGTGGGTGGAGTGTATTTATGGGGATTAACTGCTGCTTTTTGGTTCATTACTTGTTTTTTTATTACTCAGCAACTGGCAAATTTAATAATTAAAAAAGCTAACCCCCATCATCTAAAATTCTACATAATTTTTATGACAGCTTTAAGCTACTTGAATGCCTTGGTTTTGCCTAAATTTTGGCTACCTCAGAATGCTAATGTTGCCTTAGCTGCTGTTCCTTTATTTTTACTTGGGTTTCTCTTGAGAAAGCACTATAGTGAACGAAACTATTATTTTATTTCTATACCATCAGTTATTATTTCTTGGTTGCTAATTATTTTTTATTCTCAGCAATTCCCCGATGAATGGTTTTTTGTAGGTTATCAGATGAAACGATCTAATTATGGAATGCCAGTAATTAGTTTATTGTTGGCACTTGGAATTATTCTATTTTGTATCGATATTTCTAAATTTTTGGTAAAAAAAATTCCGGCGATCGCTAAAATTTTTAGTGCATTAGGCCAAGCATCAATGATTATTTTATTTCTTCATCTAGCATTCGTCTATGCCTTAAAAAATTTAGATTTAGGTATCTTATCTTCCAATTTATTCATCTTATTTATCTTGAGTACAGCACTCTCTTTTATAAGTTACACGATGATGATTCGTTTTTCTTTTACTAGAGCAGTTTTATTAGGAAGTAAAAAAGATTTTGAGCAAATTTTTATAACTAAAAATAAGCAATTTTTTTAATAAGTAATACATAATAATTTCCAGATGATAGAGATTATTTTTTTGACCAGATAAATTATCTATATTTATTTTGTTATGTATACAAATTTTTGATTTTAGGCAATAGGCAAGAGCGAATAGAGAATATAGTTTTTTTCGGTGAAATTATGTTGATGATTATAGATTATTTTGGCGATCGCCTCTGTCTCTCAAATTTTTAATGAGGAATGATAACTTATTGCTAAATCAGAAATAAATTAATTTAGAGATATCCAGAGATTATAGGTAAGCATTTCCTCCGGAATGCGGAGCTAACAGCGGTCAGTCAGCTATCAGCTATCAGCTTTATAGAATTAAAAGTATGAGTAATATCAAATCCTGTTAAACAGCCATAGAATGGTTAAGTCAGAAGGAGTCAACCCACCCCTAACCCCGACCGTGGAGGGGAAGTCAACCCACCCCTAGCCCCTCCCAGGAGGGGAAAGACCTCCTCAGGAGGAGAAAGAATTACAAACAGGAGGGTCGTTGCTCCCTTCCCCCCTCTGTCTACCTTGTCTGACTCCTTTATTGTCAAAAACCTACTCTTGTTTCCTACTCCCTATTCTCTAAATTTTTCTATGATAAATAAACTGGAACAAAAGCAAAATTTATATTTACATATAGATGGAGATATACCTGAAAATTTACAGAAAGGTACTTTGATTTCACTACAGAGAAGTACCCCAATGAAAATTTATAATTTAGGATTTCAACCAGCAAAATCAATACCAGAAATACCTCGTTGGTTTCTGCAAAAATATGCCTCTTTTCCGTTTAAAGTTTTAGAACCTTTTGCCGGGGGAGGTACTACGATAATAGAATCAATTAAATCTGGAATATCCATTGATTGGTTAGATTATCATCCACTTAGTCGTTTAATTTGCCAAGTCAAAACAAGTATATTTTCAGTAACGGAAGTTGAGGAGGAAATAAATAAAGTTCTTAAGAGTGCTTATAGTCATCAAAAAGCACCAAAAACTATTGATTTTGCTAATAAAGATTTTTGGTTTCAACAACCAGTACAAGAAGGTTTAGAAATTCTCAGATATTATATTTTAAATTCTCCAAAAACTATACAACCTATTCTGTGGTTAGCATTTGCTTCAACAGTCAGAAAAACATCAAACATGAACGATGGAATGTTATTAGCAGCTAGGCGATCGCATATAAAAGAGATACCAAAGTTATCTCGTTCAGATGTGTTTAAATACTTTAAAATATATGCTAATAAAACCATAGATGCAGTTATTGAATGGCAGCCGTCGATCGAGACAAATATTCATCTGGTTAAACAGTTAGTTTTGGCGGATGCTAGAACAATTTCAGGGGATATAAAATATGATGCTGTAGTTAGTTCTCCACCTTATATAAATGCCATAGATTATGTGTGGGCTTCAAAGTTTGAACTTCACTGGTTAGGTATGGTGAAAAGTAATCAAGAGAGACTTAATTTATACTCTCAAGAAATAGGCACAGAGAGAATACCAAAGCAAGAATGTAAGGAGCTTGGTAAAACTGGTTATCAACTTCTTGATAAGTTAATAGAAGATATCTATTTAGGTAAAAAATATCAAGCATCTACAGGTCAAAATCAACTTAGATCAAGAGTTGTATACAAGTATTTTATGGATATGCAGGAACATTTTAAAAGTTGTTTTTCCTGTTTAAAACCGGGAGGATATTATTGTTTTTCTATAGGTGAGATTAGTAAAATTTGTGGCGTTGATATTCCAGTTGCAAGTATTTTAACAGAAATCGCTTGTGATATTGGTTTCCAGGAAGAATTTCATTTTCATCTATTGTTGAAAAATCGTAAATTGAATATTCCTAGAAATGTAAATTGGGCAAGTACAATCAAACATGATACGATAGTTGTTTTGGAAAAGCCTCTGTAATGAATAATAATCAACTGAATAATTCTTTAGATATAATTTTACATAAATACAGTCAATCTTTCGCTTCAAAAATATTTACTCAAGAGTCTTTAGAAGCAGATGATTTGATGCTTGTATTTGGACTAAATCAAGAAATTAAAGCTAGAAATAAACAATATTGGGGCAGAGAATTAGGAATGTGTTGGGAACGGATAGTTAAAGAAATTTGTAGACAAACTTGCGATGATTTTCATGAAGCTATTCGAGATGGTAATGACGAATTATGCGACTTTGTAGTTGGATTGGATGCAATTGATACAAAATATAGAATTGGTTCGGGAGATTCAGGAACTCTAAAGAAATTCAGGCAGTATGCAGCTAGACTAAATGCTATAGAGTATAATCATGTTTTGCTAATACTTAGAAATGATAATTTGCCTCAAGCTATAAATGCTTGCTCTATGGGAGGTTGGCAAGTAATTTCAGGAAATAACACCTTTAATTATATAAATCAAACTACAGGATTTGATTTGAAATTATGGTTACAAAGTAGAATAAACTTATATAGTATTGGGTAATTAATGTTGAAAATTTCTGTTAATCTCCCAATATTTCATCAACAGTAAAAGTTACATTAGGCAAAGCTTGAATTGTTACAGTTTCACCACGCTGAAAAGTCTGCACAGTCTGATAACCATTAGCAGTAGGTTGTCTATAAACTTCCAGACATTTTTGAGTCAGATTCACCAACCAAACTTCAACAATATTATTCTCAGCATATAAGGGAATTTTTACTTCTTGGTCATATTTAACTGTTGTATCTGACACTTCTATAAGGAGAAATATATCTTCTGGTTGAGGATGTTGAGTCTGATAAAAATCTTGCTTTCGTTGCAACAAAGCGATATCTGGTTCTGGTTCAGAATTATTATCGAAAAATTGTGGTTTAAAACCTCCCCTTTTAAGGGGATAATAAATAAAAAAAATCCTTTGAGTCAATCCTATCCGCTTTCAAGGA